>PLBE01000172.1 GCA_003134435.1 Acidobacteriaceae bacterium | reverse complement strand
ATTATCTTGGAGCATCTACAAACTGCGAAAGACTCGTTGCCATCACCCGGACCCTTAAGGTAATATCCCCTGCCGATCCCAAAGTGAACCCGTTGATGGGCCTACAGATACGTTGACCCAACGAATTTTGCGATAGTACCATCGAATCAGATCATCAGAAAAGGCAGGTTACGCTCGGGGACGGCTGCGGTAAGTTTTTGCAAATATGAGATTTTATTCTCACCGGCATCGGGCATTCATTCTCTCCGCCGCCCTCTCCGCGGCGACTGCGGCTCTGCTGGCAACCCTCGCCTGCCAGACTACCCAGAAATCCTTTATGCCCCCCGCCCAAGCCCAGGCTCCAGCCTTGGTCGCGAAGGCTGGTCCACCCGATCCGCGTCCGCAGACCATGGCAACTGCCGCCCCTGAGCCTCAATCGAAGCCCTCGGTGCCTGAGGTGCTTCAAGTCGATCCCGTCGGCGCTTTGATTGCCCGCGTCGAGAAGAAATACCAGGCCGGGCAGGATAACTACCGCGCTGGACACATGGAGGCCGCCAAACAGAATTTCGACTCCGCCTTCAACCAGTTGCTCGGCAGCGGATTCGATCTTCAGTCCCAATCCGATGATCGGCTGGAGCGTGAGCTCGACCGCATTCTCGACGGCATCAACGGGCTCGAACTGGCCGCGCTGCAACAGGGCGACGGTTTTGCCGAGCAAAAGTCAGAACCGGCTCCTATCGACGAAGCCAATGATTTTACCCCGACGGTCGATGAAAACGTCAAGGCGAAAGCTGCAGCCGAGATCAAGTCCACCCATTCCGACCTTCCGCTGGTGATGACCGACCAAGTCGCCGGTTTCATCAACTACTTTTCCAACCGCGGACGCGGCACTCTAGAGCGCGCACTGGCCCGGTCCGGACGGTACGAAGACATGATTCGCCGCATCCTGCGCGAACAAGGCGTCCCGCAAGAACTCATCTATCTCGCCCAGGCCGAGTCCGGCTTCCATCCTCTGGCCGTTTCCCGCGCCGGCGCTCGCGGCATGTGGCAGTTCATGGGCAGCCGCGCGGCTGGCTACGGACTCGAGCGCAGCTGGTGGGTCGATGACCGCCAGGATCCCGAAAAAGCCACCCGCGCCGCCGCTCACCATCTGAAGGACCTCTACAACCAGTTTGGCGACTGGTATCTGGCCATGGCCGCCTACAACTCCGGCCCGGGAACGGTTCAAAGCGCGGTCAAGCGCACCGGCTACGCCGATTTCTGGGAACTCTACCGCCGCAATGTGCTGCCGAAGGAAACCCGCAACTACGTTCCCATCATCGTCGCCGTCACCATCATGGCCAAGAATCCCGCGCAATACGGACTGGACTCGGTAGTGAAAGAAAAGCCGGTTCCCTTTGACACCGTGAAAATCGACTATCCCATTGATCTCCGGCTCGCCGCCGAATGCGTGGATGCTAGCGCTGAAGAACTATCGGATCTGAATCCCAGCTTGCTCCGCATGACCACTCCGAAGCTGGCCGGACCAGACCAGCAATTCGAGCTTCACTTGCCGGCCGGAACCGCCGCCAGATTTCAGACTGCGGTCGCTTCGATCCCAGCCGACAAGCGCGTCTGGTGGCGCTATCACAAGGTGCAAGCTGGAGAAACGCTGGCCTCCATTGCGCGCACCCATCACACAACTCCGAAAGCTATTGCGGAAGCCAACGACCTCTACGACGGACTCGACAACGCCAGGACCAACGGCGCCCTCCCACCGGAAACCCGTCTCATCATCCCGATCGCCCCCGGCAATCAAAACGATACCAGCACCTATGCGCGCTCAATTACCCGCTACAAAGTCCGCAAAGGCGATACCGTTGAGTCGGTGGCTGAGAACTTCGGCGTTTCCCAAAAACTCGTCCGCGGCTGGAACCACCTCAAGGGCAGCAGCCTGACGGGAAGAAAGACCCTGTATCTCCATCTGCCCGTGACCCAGGGCGCATCCGAAACGCAGACCGCCTCGAAACACTCGGTCAACTCCAAACACCGCGCTGGAAGTCAAACTGCATCAGCCAGCACCGTTGCCCATCCCGTGGCGAAGCATTCCACCGTGAAGCATCATAAAGTGCAACGCGGCGAGACTCTCTCATCGATCGCTAGCACCTACAACACCACCGTCTCCGCCCTCAGGCACGACAACCGCAATCTCGCCGCGCTTCGTCCCGGCATGGTCCTGATCGTTCGCGAAGGCCGCTAACCGCCAGCTCATACCCTGGTTTCCACAGAAGCAGCCCAACTTCCGGTTACGCGCCGCCCATCCCTCACGTTACGAAAGTAGCGTTTCCAACTGAAGTTTTCCCCGGTCAGCGCCGATGGTTACCTGCGAGGAAGAACTTGTAATTCTCAGCCGTTTGGGCAGGCGCTCAAACCGTTGCGGCGTGAACAAGTTGAAGTGTGAATTATGAGATACACCGAAAATCTCGGCGAAAATCAAACCGGCGCCCGTTCCGTCTCCGAGCGTCTGCAAGCCGCGACCGATGAACTGCAGGAGTTGGAAAAACTGGTCCTCTCCGGCGACTCTTCGCCCCGCGTTCTAAGCGAATTCCGCGGCGCCGTCGACAGCATTCGCCAAACCGCATGGGCCGTCCAACAATGGATTGAGCTGCAACGGCAACATCGCGACCCCTACACCCTGATGGATATCCTGGCGGAGGAGCGCGTCCGCCGCACCACCCAGATCACGAAAGATCTGACCATCGACCTGGAGTCCCTGGAACTGGGCCTCGAAACCAAAGGCCTGGAAGGCCTCTTTCATGCCATCGAAGGCCTCTACGAGCGCCTCCGCCCCCTGTTCAGAAAAACTCCCGCCTAGCCGCGGGGTCGACAAATCGGACTCAAAAAGAACATGCTCCAAATACGAACGCCCCGTTGTTAGGCCGCTCAGAGGTCCGCTCATTGAGCGGAGCCTTACGACGTTTGTGTAAGTTGCACGATGATTCTAGTGTACGTGAGCGGCAATTCTCGTCCATCCTTGGCCAAAAACTCTAAGGTCAAGCGCGGCGGACAGGAGTGTCCGCCCTACACTCATCCCATCAGCAGCCCGCCATTCACATTCAGTACATGTCCCGTGATGTACGATGCTTCCTCCGAAGCCAGAAAGCATACGGCGTTGGCTACATCCTGTGGCGCGCCCACTCGTCCCAGCGGGATTGTCTTCACCGCGTTCTGCTTGAATTCCTCGCTTAGCGCCGCCGTCATATTGGTCTCAATGAAGCCGGGAGCCACCGCGTTGCAGGTGATATTGCGCGACGCCACCTCCCGCGCCACGGCCATCGTAAGGCCAATCAGCCCCGCTTTCGATGCGGCATAGTTCGCCTGCCCAGCCTGCCCCGTCTGCCCAAAGACGCTGGTGATGTTGATGATCCGTCCCCAGCGCTGTTTGAGCATGGAGCCGATCACCTGCTGGATGCACAGATATGCCGAGGTTAGATTCGTGTTCAGTACCGTGTCCCAGTCGGCGCGCTTCATACGCATCACCAGTTGGTCTCGGGTTACGCCGGCGTTGTTGACCAGGATGTCGAGCTTGCCGAATTGCGCAATCGCCGACTTGATGCCGGACTTCACCTGCTCTTCCTCCTCGACGTCCATGACGAAGGCCGCCGCCTTGCCTCCCTCGGCTGCAATTTGCGCGACCAGTTCGTCGAGTTTCTGCCGGTTGCGCGCCGCCACCGCGACGGCCGCGCCCTCGCGCGCCAGGGCCAGCGCACAGGCATGACCGATGCCCTGCGACGCCCCCGTAACCAGCGCGACTCGCCCTTCGAGTTTCATCGGTGCTCCTTACTTTCCTCGTTTTCGTTCTTGGCCTTTCTAGGAATCGTTTTTAAGACCTGCAGCTTTGAACCGAGGATTATAACGTCACGGAAGCGCGCTGGTGGGCGTTTCTCTGGTGCTGGCTGGGGACAGGCACTGCAGAGATTTCATTCCCCCGAGGACGGGGCATCAAAGAAGACATTGGCAAGGCGCCGGTCGAAGCTCCCTGAGGGTATCAGCCGGTTTGCGTCGCCGGTCGCCGTAATTCAGACGCCCCAAGAATCTTTTCAATCTTGTCGACCAGCGTTCGCCTGGAATACGGCTTCGCCAGGAAATACGAGTGCGAGCCGGGCGTTTCCGTCTCATATTCCGGGTTGTTGTAACCCGACGTCGCTAGAATCACTACTTCGGGAAAATGCTGCCGCAGATCCTGCCCCAGTTGCTCGCCCGAGCGTCCTGGAAGGACCATATCCGTCATCACCAGGTCGATTCGCCGTTTGCACTCTTGGTAAACCTTCATCGCAGCCAGCGCATTGCCAGCCGGCAAGACTTCAAAACCCGCGCTCTCCAGAATGCTGCACGTGGCCTCCCGAACAAAAGGCTCGTCTTCCACTAGCAGAATAATCCGCCGCCGTGGCCGGTCGTTGGCAAATACAAATGGTTGAAGAGTCACAGGTCACCCCGATTCACTTCCTGAAACTCTCCAGCAATCGCGTGGCCTCGCTGCCTCCCGTAGCAGCGGCGCGCGGCGCACTGACAGGTATGTCTTCGAATTATGAGTCGGAATCTACTTCAATGCAGTCAGAATCGTCTGCTTCGGATCCAGCACAATCTTGCGTGTCCCGCTGGGAGCCACCAGCCGAAACCCAGTCTCCGGGCCGTCCGCCAGCACTTCCCCCAGAAATACTTGAGTGTTGCCCACGGTGACGGCATACACCGGAACCGCAGTCACCAGATCGTCGGGTATGTCCTTTTGTACGATCACACCCGTCACCCTAGTCACCCCAGCCTTCTCCGCGAAGTGTATATCCCTCGCTTCCAGCACCGGTATCGACGTCCCTTCGACCCACCCTTCCAAGAACCAGTCCAACTTGGGACGTTTCTCGTACCAAAGTGGGCGCGGCAATTCCTCTTCGAAAGCCTGCATAAGCTCCGGCGTGCTGATGCTTCTTCCCGCATACCGATCCCTGACCTTTCGCAGCACGCGGAAGAAGGGCTCTTCGGCATCCAACGGCGCACTCGTCGGTCCCTTCCGGGGATGGGATACCGCTTCGGAATCGCGCCGCGCTGAACCGCCCAGCATGGCACCGTGCAGCGTCGAGTCGCGCAACATGCAGCGCAGCATGTGAAACAGCCACGTACCCCGTTCGTAGCTGATCGCCTGGTATCCCGCGGGAAAATGCGACGACTCCAGGCGCTGCCCCAGCGTCACCGGTCCAGCGTCGCGCAGCCGCTCTCCGTCTTTGTTCTGGCTCAGAAGATCGTGCCGGTACTGGTCCAGGACCTGCCGGAATTGAGCCGGATTCTCCTGTTCCAGAATCAACAAGGACGCATAGTTCGCCAGACCTTCCATTAGCCACTGGTCGCGATAGCTTTTCCAACCCACCAGATCGCCCCACCATTGGTGCGCCGTCTCGTGCACCAGAACTTGACGGTCGAGCTCCCGCGTCACTGGATCCAGGCGCAGATCGGCCTGCTCCTCGGGGCTGAGGAACGCGAAACTCGACAGAAAGACCAGACCCGGCCAGCCCTGGCTTAACTCGCCCGGCATCTGCGTCAACGCCAGCGAGTCATACGGATAGGGCCCGAACCACTGCGAAAAGCTCTCCATCGCCTGCGCCGCCCTGTCCGCCACTGCTTGCGCATCGCGAGCGGGGGACGGCGGCGGCGGCGTTACCATCAGCGGCACCATCGAACGTGGCGCCGAAACACCGGGAAACACCGGTTGCTCGATGGCTTCCGCCTTCGGCTTCGGAAATGATTTCTCCACCACCCTGGTGCCGTACGCCTCGACTGGAATGTCGCGCGGTTTCGTCTTCGTCTTGGCCTCCGCTCGAACGTACTTGCCCAGGTTGAACCCAGCTACAGGAATGGGACGCTCCGAGATCCACCGGGAAACCTTCTCTGTGCCAACTTCCTGATTCGTTGCCGCCTCCCCGCCACCGGATGGCGCAACCTGCCGTTTTCCCGTCGCCACCAGGGTCCAGCTCGCCGGATAGTGAAATTCCATATCGAACTGCGCCGAACCTAAACCAAAATTCGGATACCACGTCCCGCGCTCGCCAACATACAGCAATCCGTTCCCCGCATCCGACAGAACCTCACCCGCATAGCGGAAGCGCAGTTTCAATGCCTGCCCCGGCCGGAGCGGCATGGAAAACACCAGCGCCACCAGGTCGTTGCCTTTTCGCTGTAATTGCGTTCCTTCCACCGCCGGATTCTGGATGAAATCCACCGGCCGCCCATCCGCTTCGACCGCATCGATCTTCAGATAACGCGACAATTCAAAAACCAGTGCCCTTTCTCCTCCGCTGCGGATTTGCACATTCATCTCCGTCGCTGCCTGCAACCTCGTCGGAGGCTCGACCGAAGCCCGAATGCGGAGCGCTGAGATCGACGCGTCGGCCGCTGGACCGGCCGTTGCGCCTCCGCTCGGCGCAAACGAAGTCCAAATGTCGAAGAACAGGATCCCGTCCTTCAACCGCGACTGACCGGCCCACAACGGCTCCGGACTGGCCGCATCCCAGACCACTTCAAAATTACCCAGCTTTCTGCCCAGCAGATGCGCGTGCAGCAACCGTGGAAATTCTCGGCCCTCCTCGCGCAGCGGCAGACGCCGCGGTCCGCCCGGCGCCGGAGGTCCGCCCTCCGCGGGTACAGTGGGAAGAAAATGACTGAAGTCGAGTAGCAGGCGCAGCGCATCAAAATCCGCCAGACTGCGGCTGGTATCGTTCCATTTCTTGATGAAGTCCCCACCCTCGTCCGCTGGGGTCAGAAACGGCTGCAAAACCGCTGCCGTGTCGTCGTTAAAGCGCAGATACCCTGACGTGAACTGTTCCTCCAGAATCGCCATCCCGGTGAACAGCGCCATCGATCCGCGTTCAACGCGATTGGGAGGCCGCAGCCGTATCTCGCCCTCGCCTTCGAAAAATGCGCCCGTGATTCGCCCACAGATATCTTCGGTAAACGCCAGCGTGCCGTCATCTAGGTCAAGATGAAGATTCGGCCGGTCAATCGAAGCGTCGCGCACATGGTAGACGCGTTGCCGATCAAGTTCCACCGCCCGAAGCCGCGCGTAAAGACCGCCCGCCGTTTGTGGACACTGCTGACTCGGCTCCGCTGCCAGCGCCCCAGTAGCGGCGGCCGTCAGGCACCAGACCAACCTGATCACCCACTGCGATCGAACCAGCGCGAGCTTCATAAAACCGCTCTCGGTTGTCAATTCGCAGTTCTCAGTTCCAGGAAAGGCCCGAAGAACGTTCCGATTCTCGGCTGAGAACTGAGAACCGGGAACTGAGAACCGCGCGTTTGAGTTCCAGCACCTTGGTCACCTTACCGGCCCGGTCGCGCCATTGCTAGAATCAGCCCAGTGCGACCTCTTGCTCTCATTCTAGTTCTTTTAACGACGCTGCCCGCGCCAGCGGACATCATTCACCTCAAGAATGGTCGCACCATCTGGGCCGACCAGGTCCGCGACAATAAAGATCACGTCGAATACGATCTGGGCGAGGATACTTACGCGATTCCAAAATCTACCGTAGAGCGCATCGAAGCCGGCGGTATCGCGCCCGTTCACGCCGGAAACTCAGCCGGACCGTCGAGCAACCCCGACACTCCCGACATCACTCCGCCCACCCCGTCGTTCCATCACGAAGCCGACGTCGCTGAAAAAGTCATTCGCGACGGAAAGGTCGATACCGAGGCCCTGGCCAGCCTGGGGCGGGCGGAGAATCCCGAACTCGCCGCCACCGCCTACTTCCTCGCCGGAAAACACGAATCCGATCATGGCAACTTTCCGCAGGCCAAGCGCTATTACGAATCCGCGCTCCGTTTCCAGCCGGATAACTCGACCCTCCTGATCTACTACTCGGCCACGCTCATGCGCACCGGCCATGCCGTGGAAGCGCTGCCCTATGCGGAACACGCCGCCAGCGTTGATCCCAACTCGCCCGATGCCGCCGCCATGCTCGGTTTTGTGCAATTCGCCAGCGATCACACTCCCGACGCCATTCGCTCCTGGAAAAAGTCGCTCGCCCTGCGTCCCGATGCGACCGTCAGCCAATATCTCGCGCGCGCCGAACGAGAATCCAGCGCAGAATCGGATTTCTCGCAGCGCGAGAGCAGCCACTTCAACCTCCACTTCGAAGGGAAAGATACCTCCGAGACCTTCCGTCGCGACCTGCTCGCCACTCTCGACTCCGAGTACGACGATCTGGTGCGTGATCTCGGCTACTCACCCCACAGCAACATCGCCGTCACGCTCTATACGCAGCAGGCGTTCTTCGACGTAACCCGCGCGCCCTCCTGGACCGGCGCTATCAACGATGGCAAACTGCGCATCCCGGTCAGCGGTATCCCCAGCGTCACGCGCGACCTCGCCCGCGTCCTCAAGCATGAACTGACGCACTCTTTTGTCTCCCAGATGTCCGGCAACCGCTGCCCTACCTGGCTCAACGAAGGCATCGCGCAGTTGGAGGAAGGCAAGTCGTCCGCTTCCTCCGGTCCCCAACTGGCACAACTTTACGCCGCCGGTAACGAGATTCCGTTGAATATGCTGGAAGGTAGTTTCATGAATTTCTCCGCCCCGGAAGCCACCGTCGCCTATGCCGAATCTCTGACCGCGACCGAATACATTCGCGATACCTACGGCATGAGCGAAATCAACCGCATCCTCGAACTTCTGGCCCAAGGCAGTTCCACGGAAGCCGCGTTGCGTCGCACCGCACACTCAGACTATCGCCAATTGCGCGACGAGATGGCCCGCTCGCTCAAGGAAAAATACGACTAAGCCCGTGGGGCGCGGACACTCTTCTCCGCGTGCAGAAACAGAATCGGAGAAACGCATTTCTCGCCGCGCTGCCTGAGCACCACCGCATCAGCAGAGAATCAAGCCGCAGTCAGCGGCGCATCGGACGCTATCCGGCGCAATTCGAGCATCCGGTGCCTGACATAGCCATCCTCTGTCAAATGCGCGGAGGCACAAGCTTTGCGGCTGGTGGTCACCATCTGATCGACCGGACGGCGCTGGGGGAATTGCGGATCGAGTTCCCGGCAGAACTCACAAGGCCTGCTGGACCGGGTGTCAAAACGATAGATGACGGCGGGGTCAATGTGTTCCACGAAGAGCGGCTCCTGGGAGGCGAAAACGGATTCGCCCGACTATGAGGCAGAGTCATACAACTCCGCCTCGAACAATTTGGATGATTGCTTAACGACGCTTTTGTACTACAAGGGGAAGATGCTGGCAAGCCCCTCGTGGCAGGCGCAAACCTGCTGCCTCCCGCGAGGGCCAGGTTGGAAAATAACGGGCAAAAGACAGGAAAATCGATTGTCAATTGCGCTGACGACCCAGCGTCTTTCCCGATTTCTGGCGATTTCTGGCATCATAGGGCGACGCTTCGATCCGCATTTCGTTGCCTGGGGAGCCTGTCCATGCCCGGAGATCCTGTGAATCCCGCTGATGCCAAGCCAGGCATCGTCTTCTTCTTCGATGTCGACAATACTCTGCTCGATAACGATCGCGTGTCCGAAGATCTTAGAAAGTACCTGACCAGGGAAGTGGGCGCGTCCAGTCAGCAACGCTATTGGGAGATCTTTGAGCAGTTGCGGAACGAGCTAGGATACGCCGATTATCTGGGGGCCCTGCAACGCTATCGCATCGAGCGGCCCCGCGATCCCAAGTTGCTGGCCGTCTCCCACTTCATGGTGAATTATCCCTTCGCCAACCGACTCTTTCCCGAGTCGCTGGATGCGGTCGAATACGCCAAGCAACTGGGGCGCGTCGTGATTTTGAGCGACGGCGACGTGGTATTTCAGCCGCGCAAAGTAGACCGGTCGGGCCTCCACGAGATTTTCGAAGGCCGCGTCTTAATCTACATCCATAAGGAACAGGAACTGGAAGACGCTGAGGCCAAGTATCCGGCCGCGCACTACGTGATGGTGGACGACAAAGTACGTATCCTGGCGGCGATCAAGAAATGTTGGGGCGCGCGGGTGACCACGATCTTTCCCCGCCAGGGACACTACGCGCTCGATGCGGCGCTCGTGGCGCAGTACCCGAAACCCGATATTACCCTGGAACGGATTGGGGAATTGCAAGAATACTCGCTGCAACAGATTCTCACCGCCGCCGGAAAGTAGTCATCCTTGGTGCGGTTCGGCGCTCTGGGAGGTAAGGAACTAACTCTGGCGCGTAAAGTTCGGAGACTGCGAATCGAGGAGTTCGCGCCGCTTGCGCTACTCGCTTTCCTCTTCTTCCTCCGAAGCCCCCGCTTGCACCAGGGCGTCCAATTCCCGGCTCAGACTGGCGCTGGTGTCCGCGGGTAAATCGAGAAAACGAAAAGGCTGCAGGCATCCTTTCGTAGCCCACATGGGAAACATCATTTGCGCACGGCAGCGGACGCTGGTGCATCCGAGGTGGAACAAGACCGTCACGCGAATGCCTTCGTCAAGTGGATCCTCAAAGGATCCCAGCCCGCCATTCACCGAGAGTTGATTCATACCACCCCGGATCTGGCGCCCGTTTTCGAGCACGATCAAAACCAGAATCGATCCCCCGAGCTTGACGCGCGACCCTCGTTGTCCTTTTTGTGTAGGGGTTGGCATCCTGCGTCAATTTTGCATCACGTGGCCCACCCACGGCAGATTACGAAAGTCAGCCTCCGGAGGTGCGTCAGTGGTAGGCCTTCCAGAAAAAGTACCCCGACATTCCCGTTCCCACCGCGATCACAAAGCCGCGGATCCATGCCGCCGGTAGCTTCTGCGCATATTTGGCGCCAAAGTATCCGCCCACTAGTGCGCCCCCGATCATCACACTGCCCTGCTTCCAGACCACCGCGCCAGCCACGATGAAGGTAATGACCGCGATACCGTTGATGATTCCTCCCAGCACCACTTTCAAAGCATTCATGGCATGGATGTCAGTCATGCCGAGTGCGGCGAGCATAGCCAGGTTCAAAATCCCAATTCCGCCGCCGAAGTAACCCCCATAGACCGCGACCACCAGCTCAAAAATTGTCGCAATCGCCAACGCCGTGGTGGAAGCATCGCGGGAGATCGACCCTCCAGTGCGACTCGCCAGCCGACCGCCAAACATAAACAGCAACGTCGCTCCCAGCATCAGCCAGGGCATCACGCGGAGGAAGGTCTGGGCCGGTGTGTGCAGCAGAAGGTAAGCCCCGGCAATCGCTCCAATCACGCTCGTGACCGCCAGCGGAACCATGACGCGGCGCGAAATATCGAGGTGCTTGCAATACGCGCCTGTGCTCGCCGTGACTCCCACCCACAGCGCCACGGTATTGGTGGCATTGGCCGCGATGGGCGCGACTCCAGTAAACAAAAGGGCAGGGAAGGCGACAAAACTCCCGCCCCCCGCGACCGCGTTCAGCGCACCGCCAAGCGCGCTGGCGAAAAACAGGAAGATTGCGGTTGGCAAGCTCAAATACTACATGTATCACGGCTGGGCCACTAATCACACTTAGAACTTGTTTTATTGAAAATGGCCATTGTTTAGGACAATACCCAAAGTTCCCTTACTCTTTCTCTCCCCGGCGAATGCCCTTGTCATACATCGCGCCGTAATCCAGATACTGCGCGACGGGGTCGTCCAAATAGCGGATCCCGACTTTCTCGACTTCGCCGCTCTTCCCAAAACGCGCGGTCAAGTGGGCGTTCATGCCGGCAAAATATGTGGGCAGGTTCAGCCTCTTATAACGCGCCAGCACCTGGTCGCGCAGCGCCGGATCGAAATGCACGGCGTATTTGTCAACCAGCGCCTTGATGGCGTCGTAATCGCCTTCCGCCTTGATGCGCATGAGTTCGGCGAGCAGCATACCCACTCCCTGGCGCATCTTCTGATAGTCGGCTACCCGAACGTAGGTCTTGCCATCGCGGGTGAACTGCTCGATCGAGCCTGGAACCTTGTCGGCAACATAATGCGCAATCAACTGACGGTCGCGTTCGTGGTCTTCCTCAATCATGTCGCCGCGCGGAATGCGGCGCAACTGATTCAACGCAACCAGGGCCGCGCTGTCGTACATCGCCTTCGCCACTTCTTCCTGGTCCGAGATCAGCCCCAACTCCTTCAGCTTAGGATCCCACACGTTCCACAGCGCCATCAGGTCGGCGCGCCCTTCCTCGAGCGTGGAGAAGTATTCTTTCAGAAAAGGTTGCGCGCCGCCGCTCACCCGATCGCTCAGTTTTCCGGAGCCGTGGCCGATCACTTCATGCATCGCGGTCATCAGACTGCCCGCTTCCTTGCCGTACTTCTCACTGCGCCCGATTTCAACGGGGCCGGCGGCGAACTCTGCGATGGCCGTCCGTCCCGTGGCTTCATCCAGAGCGCGATTGCTCCCCGTAAATAGAAAATTCTTCGAGCCGTATTTCTCGTGGATTTCGTCTTCGTTGGGCAAGTTGTCTCCAATTGTGCCCACGTTGAAATCGCCCGATTCAATCAGCGTCTCGACCGCCTTCACGACCGGAAGCTTGAACGACTCGCGCTTATACTTGGCGTCCCAGGGAGCTTTCTCTTCAAAATACGCGGCATTTTCGGCGAGCTTTTTCATGGCCGTCGTAACCGGCTTGTCGGTAATGGTGACAAAACTCTGCGAACTCCCTTTGGCGCTGCGCGCGTCGCGATAGACCTCGATAAAGCCGTTGTCGAAATCGACCGTCGCATCGTTCTGCACCCAAGCCGTGCCAAATGCCACCCACTCCGCGTATTCGCCGGTCTGGTAGAAGCGAATCAAATGGTCGATCGCTTCGGCTTGCCCCGGTTCGGCATAGGCGCGCGCCTTTTCGAAGTAGTCGTTTGCCTTCTTCAGGAACGTGGCATACAGCCCTGGAGCGACCTTGCCGTCGGGCGTGCCGGAGCGATACACCAGTTCGGTCAGCTTGCCGTCCGCGCCTCTCACGACCCGCGAGTTCAGCGCGTATTTATCTTGAAATCCCTCCAAATCGCCTTGACTCAAACCGGTGTAAAAAGTGTTCGAACTGGCCTGGATCGTGTCCTTTCCCCCTACTGGATTCTTGGCCGTAATCATCGGTTCAAACGCGGGATCAAACAGCGAAGCGCGCAACGACTCCAACTCCCGCTTCAGATCTGCTGGTTTCTTGAGTGCTGGAAGATCGGCGTACGCCGTCTGAAAGGCACCGTTATGCTGCGCCATCAGCGCCGCCTTTTCCAGTTCTTCAAAGGTGAAGGCGGGCAGAAATTTTTGCGACGTCAGTTCGTCGTGATTGCCGCGGCTGGCCCAGAAAAGCTTCGCGAATTCGGCAATCTTTGCCAGCGCCGCCGGATCAATCCCCTGCGGACGCGCCGTGATTTCCTCGAACAACCGCTTTTGCTGCAATCCATAGGCCGACAACTGATCGTAAATAATCGGGTCGATGGCAATCGAAGCCTGCGTCAGCCAGTACGCCAGGATTTGCTGTCGAAGCGTTAGCGCCTCAAAACTGGGTGCGTGCAACTGAATAAACGCCGTGTCGCCCACGCGCTCGACCAGAACACCGCCGGCTTTACCTGCCTGGCCCAGCGCCGGCGTGAGGAGGGTACCCACCAACAGGATGGGCAAAATCAGACACAAACTGGATTGCGCGTAATAAGACAGCTTCAAGAAATGCCTCCGCTCGATTCCAACCAAGATTCCAACCAATAAGACTCCGCAGCCTATCACAAAGCGGCGTCGCCAGGAGGAAAGGGCGCCTAATATCGCCCTTCCGAACAAACGTCGTCGTGTGCTGGCCGGGCTCGGCCCCGCAGGAACCGGCCAAAGCCCGCTGCCATACATGGTAGAATCGTTATTGTGACTGCCCGAGCCGATGCTTCCTGATATCGAAAAACTGCTGGAGCTGCAGATTGCAGATAAGGAAATCCGCAAACTGCAGGACGAAGTCGCGGCGCTGCCCAAACGCGTGGCGGTGATCGAACAAAAACTGGCTGGAACCAAGGCGCATCTGGAAAAAGCGCGGAATGCAGCCAAGGGCGACGAGGCCAACCGCAAGAAGTTCGAAGCCAATATCAAAGACCTGCAAGGCAAGATCTCCAAGTATCGCGATCAATCCCTCGACGTGAAAACCAACGACCAATACAAGGCTCTGCAGCATGAGATCCAATTCGCCGAACAGGAGATCCGGCTCAACGAAGACCGCATCCTGGAAGTGATGGTCAACGTCGACGCCCGCGAAAAAGACGTCAAGGCGGCCGAAGCCGAACTCAGGGCGGAGACGGCCGCGATCGAAAGAGAAAAAGAGGAAGCTCGAAGAGTTACCGCCGAAGATCAGAAAAAGCTGGCCGAGTGGAACGCCAAGCGCGATGCGCTGCGGCGGGAAATTTCAGAGGATACTCTCCGCCAGTACGAGCGCGTAGCGAAGTTCCGCGGCACCGGACTGGCCGAGGTGCGCGACCAGAAATGCATGGGCTGCCAGGTGATGCTGCGGCCGCAGACCTACAACGAAGTGCGCAATGGCGAGAAGATCATGGTCTGCGAATCGTGCTCCCGAGTCTATTACTTCAATCCCGCCAATGAAGTGAAGCCAGAGCAGGAAGTCGTGACCGTCACCGGCAGAAAGCGGGCGCGTCCCAAGGCGGATGCGCCGCAGGCCTGGTTCTATCGTCCCGATTACGGGGAAGAAGGGGAAGTGCTGCTGGCGTTTGTTAATAACGGCGGCAACTCCTCACGACGCATCTACGAGCTGCACACCGGCCGCCAGGTTGGCGGTGTGCTGCTGCGCGAGGGAACGTACCGGCTGGCCTTTCCCGAGGACATGACCGACTCCGCCCTCCGGCTCAACGGACATTGGGACGAAAAAGAAATCGATGAGTGGGGTTCGGAGATACCTTCGAACGCGCTCGATCTGCTGCAGAAAGATCTGCTCGCCATCCGGCGCGAGCACAAAGCCCACAAGCACGCCACCCCGGCCGCGGAACAGCCGGCTGCCAGCTAATCTTCCTTACTTTGACTTTGTATAGGGATTGGGATAGCGCAGCACTTTGCTCAGATTCTTCCCTCGTACGATTCCAAACTGGTAATACGTCAGTCCCCAGGAATCGATAGACGACAGATCTGGAAAGATGCAGGCTTCGAGCACAGTATCGATCGGATCGGACAACTGCACCCATCCGCCGCCGTTTATGTTGATGCCTCCGAACAGATCCGTGCCGCCCAATTGGGAGCAGTAGCAGGATGCGGGATTGCCGTTGCATACCCCGTTATACGGAACCTGCGCATAATAGGCCAGGGCCGCCATCGTAGGCTGATCGCTGTAAAGAGTCGAGAGCAACACGTGAATCCGCGATCCGTCTTTCTTGGAGGTAAATTTGCAGAAATTGCGCGAGCCCGAGAGACGCAGCCAGTTCTGCGGATCGTCGTTGGTGTTGAAGTAAGGAGCGCGAACGTCGACTTCCCCGCCGTTCTTGACGCAATACTTCTGAGCGTTGATGAGTTCGCTGTCGGCTTGCGAGTCCGCAAGTTTCGCGGTATTTTTCGCGCTGCCCGCCTGTACCGGCTGGGCGACGGGAAGAAAAACCGCAACTCCAAATGCGACACAGGTCATCAACATCATTGCTGCGAATACACGTTTCACGTGGCGCCTCCTGGGAAAAGCGGAGAATCGATTTCCGGTGATCCATCTCGTACCATGCGATTTTCCGCGATCAGCTTTCTGCGATCAACCGAGGCGGAAGATTAACACAAAAATGAACCCTTTGCCCCGGCTTTTACGTTCCTCTCTGAATTCTCCGACGTTGCGCGCAAAGTCTTAGCCACAGATTGCACTGGGGTTCACAGAAACGCGAAATCGAACACTTTTTTGCTGTAAGATGAGCCGCACGAGGTAAGCCCATGGCCCTCCACCAGAACAACAATCTCCCGAAAAACGATCTCGCTAATAACGATCTCCGCCTTCCTTCCGCCTCCCGCCGTTCGTTTCTCGGCCTTTCGGCTGCCGCGTCCGCCGCGTTCGCCTTACGCATTGTGACCGAACCGATGCTCGCTCACGCGCGCGTGCACAGTTTCCCCAAAGACGCGATCCGGATCGATGCCAACGAAAATCCCCTCGGCCCCAGTTCCGCGGCGCGCGAAGCGGCAGCCGACATGGTCGCCCAAGGAGGCCGCTATTCCGACTACCTCACCGACGATCTCGCCAACCTGCTGGCGGAAATCGAAGGGCTGAAACAAGAACAGATTCGCGTCTATGCCGGATCGAGCGAGCCTCTGCATCATACCGTCGCCGCCTTTTCTTCGCCCCAGCGCAGCTATGTCACCGCCGATCCGGGATACGAGGCCGGAATGCACGCCGCTGCCGTCCTCGGCGCGAAGGTGGTGAAAGTACCGCTCACAAAGACCTACGCCCACGACGTCAAGGCCATGCTGGCCGCCGCTCCCGATGCGGGCGTCTTCTATGTCTGCAGTCCCAACAACCCCACTGGCACTCTGACCAGTCATGCCGATATCGAATTTCTCGTCGAGAACAAGCCCAAAGGTTCCGTCGTGCTGGTGGATGAAGCCTACATTCATTTTGCCGACGCGGTGTCGGTGAGGGATTTGGTCAAAGCCGGCAAGGACGTCCTCCTGCTGCGCACTTTCTCGAAGATCTATGGCATGGCGGGCCTGCGCTGCGGAGCCATCTTCGGCCGCCCCGACCTGCTCGAAAAAGTCGATAACTACGGCGGCTGGAACTTCATGCCGATCACCGCCATGGCCGCCGCCTTGGCCAGCCTGAAAGACGCGCAACTCGTGCCCGAGCGCAGGCGCATCAACGCCACCATCCGCAGCCAGGTCTTCGCCTGGCTTGATCGCAACGGCTACTCCTACGTCCCCTCGCAATCCAACTGTTTTATGCTCGACACCAAAGGTCCGGCCAAGGCGGCAATCGACGCCATGGCCCGGCAAAATGTATTTATTGGACGCATTTGGCCGGCCTGGCCAACCTACGCGCGCATTACGATTGGTACCGCGCCCGAGATGGAGCAGTTCCAGACCGCATGGCAGAAAGTAATGACGGGGGCGGTGACAGCAAGTGTTGGCGCGCTGCCAAGCTGCGGAGAATTGGGAAAACGCAATATTGCCCGCACCCCGATTCGCGCCTGACTGACGCTTGACAGCTAAATCGGCGTGCTGCCCTTAAACAGCCAGATCAGATCGATGATCAGAATAATCACCACCATCAGCTCCAGCACAAACGCCCGGCTCTGGTGGAACTGGTCGACCATGAAGCGGTAGAGTTCTTCGGCCGTGTGGACTTTCTGGTTGACCAGATCTTTGTAGTCGGTAACACCTATCTTCGACGCCGCGACCTTATACAAACGCGCCGAGAACATGTCGCTTAGAAACTTGATGGCGTTGTCCGCGCGCTCCGTCAGTTCGTCCACATCGAGCAGGACGGTGTGCAGGCGGCTGGCTCGTTTCGCGGTGCGCCAACGGGCGAGAATGCCCATCGAACCGTGGTCCATGAATTGGTAGACGCTGGCCAGTTCGCGGGTCAGCAGTTCGTCGTAATGGCGGAACTCGAGGAGCTGCGAGTTAGCGTACTCGAGCAGTTGAATCACGGTTTCCGCGCCCGCCGTCGAGTCGTAGAGAAATGCCCCGTTCCAACTGATCACGGCCAGGTCGTTCGGATAGTAGGAGATTTTCGACTGCATGATCTCCTGCTGCTCGCCGTCGGAGAGCGGCATATTCTCGCCGCGCACGATCTGCGCAATGCGCCCACCTTCGGTATGGAGCAGTTCGGCCGCCGACGGATTGCCCGCGATATCGCGCACGTGGAAAACGAAATAATCTTCATGCAGCCAGGTGTCATACAGCTTGACCAGCGCCGGACGGGCGCGTTCGATCTTTTCCTTGACGATTTTCTGCGCGAAACTGGTGAAATCCGTATCCCAAACCCAACGGCCAGCCAGGCGGACCAGGGTATCCCAGTCGCCCGAAAAAGGCAGTTCAAACACCACGCTGAGGACGCCGTAATCGTAGTATTTGATCTGGACATCAAGCCGTTCGCCGCTTTCGAGCACCAGCGGTTCGACCGGTTCGACCACTGGAGCGCGCTGAAAACGAACATATCCCGGAGCCGGATGCTTGAAGCTGGCCTCCTGGCGCCGTGCTCCAAAAATGTCGCGTAGCCCGTCGAGGTTGATCTCCTCGCAAACATCGAACTGGATCAGCACCAAGACCGAACCTTGCAGAGACTTGTTCAAAGTAACGACCGCCGATGGCATCGCCGTTGGCACCAATAGCGTCGTTGGGTTTGCGGTTTCCATAGGGTTCAGCCTCTTCTCGTAGCGCGCTGGCGCCAGTGCGAGGCGCCTTGGGGACCAGAAAGCCGCTACGTGGAGGCCTAGTGTCTATGTCTATTGTCCCAGAAACCGGGAAGGATTGGCAGTAGTGAAATAACTGTATATTTATCAGTAGATTACGTAGAGACGAAACTGAAGCAAGGACGGATTGCGTTAGGGACTGACGCGCTCGTCCGTCCCGCCAGAACCTAACGTTTTCGCGCTAAAGCCAGCAGGAGAGACGCTCCGGCGGCGAGTCCAGCCACAGCCAACCCGGTCCGCTTCATGGATTTCTCGATAGCGGCCCGGTGCGGCCTTACCCAGGCGTCTTCGGGATAGTGCTGCGGTGCCGCGTCGAACATCGGGAAGCCTTCCGGCGTTTCGGTAGCCTCGCGCAGGGCCATCTGGAGCACTTCGGCCAAGTGGAGGGCGTGGCGGTCGGTTTCCTGAGCAATCTGCTCCCGGCAACTGAAACCGTCGGCGACAATCAGCCAGTCGGTGGGAGCCTGCCTTACAGCCGGTAGCAACTCCAGCTCACCGATGGCCTTGGAGACATCGTACTTCTCCTTTTCGAAGCCGAACGCCCCCGCCATGCCGCAGCATCCGGGCGCCGGGGAGGTAAAGTTGACGCCCATACGGTTCAGGACGCCCTCTTCGGCAGTCATCTTCATGATGGCCTTGTGATGGCAATGGCCATGGACCAGAGCCCGACGCGGCAGTTTCGGAAGCGCAAAATCCTTGGCGCGCTGCTCCAGAAATTCGCTGAGCAGGAACACTTGCTTCGAGAGTGCCTGCGCCCGTTCGTCCTTGGGGAAAAGATTCGTCAGTTCGTCGCGAAACACAGTCGCGCAACTCGGCTCCAAGACAACAATGGGCGTCCCCGCCTCGATCTCCGGCAAGAGCTCATCCATGATCTGCAGCAACAGGCTCTTGGCGCGGTCGAGCATGCCGACGTCATAAAGCGGGCGTCCGCAGCAGAGGTGCGCACGCGGCACGCTAACATCGAACCCGGCGGATTCAAGCACTTCGACAGCCGCTTTGGCAGTAGCTGGCAGGAAGTGGTTGTTAAAAGTGTCGGCCCAGAGAAGCACAGAATTGCCAGAGTTCGCCTGGGAACGGACGCCCTCGTCCGTCCCGGCCAGCGAAGCGCCTCGCCGCTCCCACCATCGTTTGAATGTCTCCGGCGCGAACGCCGGAATACGGCGCTGGGCTGGGATTCCCCCCACCAGCTTGGCAAGGTCGCGCAGCCCGGGAAGTTGGGTCGTCAGATTCACCAGTCCCGGCACATGCGAGGCCGCTCTCATCCACAGATCGATATTCGAGAGCCCCATCGCTTTCAGCGGACGGCGGTTGCTCTCGTAGTAATGCGACAAGAATTCCGCTTTGTAGGTCGCGACATCGACGCCAACGGGGCAGTCGCTCTTGCAGCCCTTGCAAGCCAGGCAGAGGTCGAGCGATTCCTTCACCGCTTCGCTCTTCCAGCCGTCTTTGATGACGTCGCGTTTCGTCATCTCCCACAGTAAGTGGGCGCGCCCGCGAGTAGAGTGCTCTTCCTCGCGCGTCACCCGGTAACTCGGGCACATGACTCCGCCAGAATCATGGCGGCACTTGCCGACTCCCACGCAGCGCAGAGTGGCGGCCGCCAGACTGCCATGGTCATCGGGAAATTTGAAATGGGTTTCCGGCTGCCAAGGATCGTATCCCGCGCCCAGCCGCAGATTCTCGTCGAGACGATAAGGCTCGATGAGCTTGCCCGGATTCATTTTCCAGTCCGGATCCCACAGCGATTTGAACTCCCGGAAAGCCTGCATCAATTCCGGCCCAAACATCTTCGGCAGAAGTTCGCCGCGAGACTGCCCATCGCCATGCTCTCCGGAAATCGAGCCTCCGTAGCCCACAACCAGATCGGCCGCCTCCTCCATGAACTGACGAAATTTACGGATGCCCTCCGTCGATTCCAGATCGTAGTCCATGCGGGTGTGCACGCAGGCGTGGCCGAAGTGTCCATAAAACGAACCGTCATAGTGGAAGGCCTGCATCAGCTTGCGCAGGTCACGGAGGTAGGCCCCAAGCTTGTCGGGCCCGACGGCGGAATCTTCGAACCCTTCCCAGCGCAACGGCTCACCGGGAACGTGCGCCGTCACACCCAGACTGGACTCGCGAACATCCCAGATGCGCTTGGCTTGTTTTGGGTCGGTGAACAAGCGCATATTAGGCGGAATCGCGGACCGCTCCAGCGCATCCATCAGATGGCGCGCCTGCGATTCCGCTTCGGCGGCTGTGTCGGCGCCGAACTCGACCATGAGCCAGCCGGCCCCTTCGGGCAGCATCGCCAGTCCATCGAGATTCACACTCTTGCGCCGGCTGGCGTTGACCATAATGTCGTCAAAGCCTTCGAGGCCAATCGGACGATGCTCCATGATCTGCGGGATGTGGTCGGCGCAGATATAGATGTCGGGCCACCCGATAACCAGCAGCACCCGCGCTGGCGGACTCTCCACCAATCGGCAGGTAGCTTCGAGAATCGTGACACACGTTCCCTCCGACCCGACCAGCGCCCGCGCCACATGAAGCCCGCTTTCGGGAAGCAGGTGGTTGAGGTTGTACCCCGACACCCGCCGCGGAATGTTGGGAAACTGGCGGCGAACCTGCTCGCCATAACGGTCCGCCAGAGATTTGAGACCGTTGTAGATTTCCGCTCGGCGACCGCCTTCACGAATGAAGCGCTCGAAATCTTCCGCGCTGGTCGCGCCCACATGCAACCGCTGGCCGCCGTACGTGAGGATTTCAAGCGCCTCGATGTTATCGTCCGTCTTGCCCGCCATGATCGAATGCACGCCGCAGGAGTTATTGCCGATCATGCCTCCGAGCGTGCAGCGGTCATGCGTAGCCGGGTCGGGCGCAAACGTCAGGTGGTGCTTCTCGGCTTCGGCGCGTAACTGGTCGAGCACCACTCCCGGCTCGACCCGCGCGATGCGGCGAGAGGAATCGATTTCCAGGATGTTCGCCATGTACTTCGAGAAGTCGAGCACAACGGCCGCGTTGCAGCATTGTCCCGCCAGCGACGTGCCTCCGCCCCGCGCCAGCAGCGGAGCACCGTGGTCGCGACACAGCGAAACGGCCGCGAGCACATCTTCTTTGTCGCGCGGAATGACAACTCCGATCGGCACCTGGCGGTAATTGGAGCCGTCGGTGGCGTAAACAGCGCGGCTCCCGGAATCAAAGCGAACCTCTCCGCGCAAGTGCCGCCGGAGCGAGGCTTCAAGCGCCAAGGCATCAAGTTGGGTGAAATGCGCCGGAAGTGGGGCAATGTCTTGTGGCATAAGGCACAGAACATCTTCGATCATGCGCGCCGTTAGGCGCAAGAGGATTGCGTGACGCGGTGCTGAATCCGTGTCCCACCCAGAGGAATGCCCCAGGGAAAACTTCCTGAAAATGAGGCTAGCGCCAGGATCGCGTCAGGTAGTCGGCGAGCGAGAGCGAAAGCAGTATGGCGAGAAAGAAGAAGCCGGCAACCACCACCGCCCCCGTCAGCTTTTCGCTCGCGCCTTTGACGTGCATGAAGAAGAGCACCACCAGCGTCGCTTTGACTGTGGCAATGAGCAGCGCCACGACGGGATTGAACGGACCAAGGTTCACGAACGCCGCGCCCACGGTCGTCGCCGTCAGTACGAGCAGGACGGCGCCAATCAGAAGATAAAATCCCTGCGAGTGAGTCGTGTGTTCTTCGTGTTCGGACATAGACAGGTTCTCAGTGATAAGTTCTCAGTTCACGAGTGCCGGCTGATCAGATACAACAACGGAAACAGATAGATCCAGATGATATCGACCAGGTGCCAATACAATCCCGCGTTTTCTATGGGGGTGAAGTAGCCGGGCGAGTAATGGCCCTTCCATGCGAAGATCGCCAGCACGCTGAACAGTCCGCAACCAATAATCATGTGCAGGGCGTGCATGCCGGTCATCGCGAAATAGAGCGAGAAAAATAACTCGGCTTCCTTCGGGTTCACCGGAATTTGCTTGCCGTTGTCGTCGAACGTGTCGGTAAACTTGAAGGTCGGGCCAGGAACGTGGTGCCGCTCAAATTTCTCCCGATACTCGAAGCCCTTGACTACCAGGAAGGTCATGCCCAGCAGCACGGTAACGACCAGGTAGCCGACCAGCAATTTGCGCTTGCCCGCCTCCGCCGCCTTCACCGCCAACACCACCGTCACCGAACTGACGATCAGCACAGCGGTATTGAACGCTCCCATTCCGATGCTCAGTTGCTGGCTGGCCGCCGCGAAGGAATTGAAGTGGGCGACACGGTAGACAAGGTAGGCGCAGAACATGCCGCCGAAGAACATGATTTCCGTTACCAGGAACAGCCACATCCCAAGCGAGGCGGCGTTCTTCTGCTGCTGCGCATCCGAAAAATGGTGCAGCAGCGCTGGATTATGAGCTTCGTGTTCCATCGTCGTAACTGAACCGGCGGTTACTGGGCTATCTGACAACGGGAGCCTCCAGTTCCTTGTCTGGGATCTCGTCGTAGTTATAAGCCTCCCAGGTAACTACGGGAGTTTCGTCAAAATTAAACGTGGGCGGCGGCGAGGTAGTCTTCCACTCCAGGCCCGCTGCATGCCACGGATTCGCTTCGGCGATCGGTCCGTATTTCAGCGACCACAGGAAGTAAATCATCGGCAAAAGGTAGCCCATGGCAAGCACGCTGGAGCCAGCCGTGGAAAGCACATTCAGCACTTGGAACTCCGGCGGATACTGCCAGTAACGCCGCGGCATACCTACGTAGCCGAGAATGAATTGGGGAAAGAAGGTCAGGTTAAATCCAACGAACACTAGCAGGGCCGAAAGTTTCGCCCAGCCTTCGGGATACATGCGGCCGCTGATCTTCGGCCACCAGAAATGCATTCCTCCGAGATACCCCATCAAGACTCCACCAACCATGACGTAGTGGAAGTGGGCGACCACGAAGTAAGTATCCGTAACATGGACGTCGATGCCCAGAGTGGCGAGAAAGAGTCCGGTAAGGCCGCCGATGGTGAATAGTCCCATAAAACCGAAAGCGTAAAGCATCGGCGTAGCGTAAGTTATCGATCCCTTGTAAAGGGTCGCGGTCCAGTTAAACACCTTCACGGCTGAAGGCACGCCCACAAAGAAAGTCAAAAAAGAAAAGATCATCGCGGCATAGAGCGAGATGCCGGCGACAAACATGTGGTGGGCCCAGACCAGAAAACCGATCACGGCGATGGCGATACTCGAAAGCGCGATAAAGTTGTAGCCGAACACGCGCTTGCGCGAGAAACAGGTAATCAGTTCGCTGATCACCCCCATCGACGGCAGAATCATAATGTAAACCGCAGGATGGGAATAAAACCAGAAAAGATGCTGAAACAGCAGCGGATCTCCGCCCAGCCGGGGATCGAAGATGCCGAGATGGAAGAGTCGCTCAACCGCCACGAGAATAATCGTGATGGCGACGACGGGCGTACCCAGGATCATGATGATGCTGGTCGCATAATTCGCCCAGATGAACAAGGGCAGGCGATTCCAGGTCAGCCCCGGAGCCCGCATGCGGTGAATGGTGACGATAAAGTTCAGGCCCGTAAAAATCGAAGAAAAACCAGCCACAAAAGCGGCCAGCCCGGCCTCGACAATCTTGGTATTCGTGTACTCCGTGCTGAAGGGGCTATAAAACGTCCAGCCGGTATCGACGCCGCCCGTCAACATAACATGTGAAATCAGCAGCCCGCCCACGACGTAGAGATACCAGCTCAGCAGGTTGATGCGCGGAAACGCCAGATCCTTCGCCCCGATCATCAACGGCACCAGAAAGTTGCCCAGCACTGCCGGCACTACCGGAATCAGGAAGAAAAACACCATGATCATGCCATGCATGGTGAACACCTTGTTATAGGTGTCGGCCTGCATCAGGTCTCCCTGGGGAGTCAGCAACTCAAGCCGGATGAGCATGGCAAAGAAGCCGCCGAGAAAGAAGAACGTCGTCACCGAAATCAGATAGAGGATCGCAATCCGCTTGTGATCGGTGGTCAACAGCCAGGACTTGAGGCTGTGCCCGTTGTTGAGATAGTTCAATTTCGGAGCCTGATTCGCCGTAACTGCTGTACTCGCCATGACTATTGCACCTGCATATTCTGAGGTTGGTCCGGGGAAGCTGCGGGCTGGTTCTGCAACCCGGCGCTTCCGGGAGTAGGCTGGGCCAACGACTTAACGTAAGCCACCAGCGCGTTCAACTGCTCGTCTGTGACAATGCCCTGAAAAGTCGGCATCACTGGTTTGAATCCGCTCACGATCTTGGCCGTCGGATTGAGAATCGATTCGCGAACGTAATTTTCATCCGCAATCACCGTGCGTCCATCTTCGAGCAAAACCGGCTTGTTATAGATGGCAGTAAGATTCGGTCCGCGTCCCTGCACATCGAAACGATGACAAGTGGCGCATCCGAGCTGCGCGAACAACTCCTTCCCGGTTTCCTGCAAGGGCGCCGTCGCTCCGCCCGCCATCCACTGCGCATAGTCCTGCGGCTCCATGACCACGATGTCTCCGCCCATGCCCGAATGCATCGTCCCGCAATATTCTGCGCAAAATAGATGATAGCGGCCCGGAACAGTCGCCTTGAACCACAGCGTCGTGTAGCGGCCGGGCAACACGTCCTGCTTAATGCGGAATGCCGGAACAAAGAAGCTGTGAATTACATCCTGCGAAGTCATGATCAGCTTGACGTTCTGACCCACCGGAACGTGCAACTCATTGATCTCGCGCTGCCCCTCCATGTGCTCGATCTTCCACATCCACTGTTTCGCGACCACATACACTTCCGTCGAATCGGCGGGAGGTGTGCGCTCCTTAAAGTAGATAACCGCGCCCCAAATGAAGAACGTCAGCATTACAAAAAATGGAATAATCGACCACCCGATTTCGAGAATCGTCGAGCCCTCGATCTGAGTGGCTTCCCGTCCCGCGACGCGACGATACTTGATTGCCAGCACCGTGACCGAGATAAAAATGAGCGCGGTCATGATGCCCGCCACCAGCAGCAGGTAGATATAGAGTGCATCCACCTGGCCTGACATGGTCGAGGCCGAATCCGGCCACAATGGTAGAAATTTCGACATAGTTACCTAACTCGACACCTGACTCACTAACTCAGCACAGGACCTGACTCAACGTCTGATTCTGTCGCGTCTCGCCTAATGCGCGTGCGCCGCGCCGCCATGCGAACGGCGATCGGCGCGGAACATCACAAACATAAACGTTCCCAGGATCAGCATCGTGCCGAGCGCCGCCAGTTTCAATATATTGCTGATCACGGCGCCATATTTCCCGGTCCTGGGGTCGTAGTGATAGCAGTACAGAAGCACCTGATCGCCGATGTTGCCGATCTTGTTCTGCGAAGCCTGCACCAGTCCCAGGCGAAGGTCCTTGGGAGAGAACTCCACTCCATAAAAATATCCCGAGATGTGATGGTCGGGCGTCAGCATCACAATCGCGGTTGCGTGCGCGTACTGTTCCGTTTTCGGATCAAACTGATATTGAAAGCCCACTGACTTGGTCAGCGCATTGATCGCGTCCGGTTTGCCGGTCAGAAAGTGCCATCCCTGATCCGAGTTGGGACGACCATAGCGCTTCATCATGTCCCGCTTTTTTGCGGCGGCCATTTCCGTAGTTTCGCGTGGGTCGAAACTCACCGTCACGATGTCGAAATCCTTACCCAGACTGAAGGTCAGCGCCTTCATCGAACCAACCAGCCCTTGCAGCAGTTCGCTGCACAACATCGGGCATTGATAGTAGCCCAGGTTCAAAATTACGGGGCGACCGTGGCCGAAATAGTCGGAGAGTTTAACCGGGTTGCCAAGTTCATCGCGGAATTCAAGGTCGACGGGAACCTCGGCGTTGAGATGTTGCTCGATGCCGACGAATTCAAGCCCCGGTGGACGCTGGTTCGCAGGTGGACTCATGATGCCGCCGCCCATGATGGGACCGCGCGCCCCCTGCGCAAACAGCGGAGCGACCGCCAGCAGTAGCACGATGATTCCCAGGACACTCGATTTGGCGATACCGCTTCCACTAAGCACTGCGTTTTCCTCTTCCGGCTATCCGGCCGGAGCGGTTGTTTCGCTTAATCTCTTTTATCAGCTCTAACTATGTTTCTTCCTGACTCGATCCCTTTAAGGGCTGGCTATCTGCCGCATTGCTGCTGCCGCTTTTGCGGACCCCTTGTTTTCCGCCTTCGCGCCCGCCTCCGCGTTCGCCGGCGAATACACCGGCAATCCGCGCTGCACAGTCAACTCCATGGCGCGCTCAATCGGAATGTGCGCCACTCCAGCTTTTTCATCCACCCATCCGTAACTGTGGAGCTGGTTCTCCTGATTCATCAGGAAGTCGCGCATCTGCCCGCGTTCGTTGATCTCGAGCATGGGAGCGCCATTGTCCTTAAAGTCCCGGTCCATGTCCGCCTGCGTAACCACGCGCGAGATCGCACCCCTCGAGGTAATCAACGGGCTGGCGGTCGCCATCTTCGAGCGTTCGTAATTGTCCAGAAACGTGTACATGCCCACGATGATGAAATAAATCACGACGCCAAAAATCGCCAGGCCGATCATGAAGGCGAAGACCGCCCGCGTTCCCAGGTCTTCGTGTTCGTACTCGGTTTCGTGGCCGGAGTGGCCGTGGTTCATCTCTTCACTACTCATGCGACGGCTCCAGGAGTCTCAGTGTCTGCGGCGCATTGACGGCGAGCAGCGGACGCGATCTCAGGTTGCGGAAGAAGTAAGCCAGCCAAAGACCACCCATCCCGGCGATGATCGCAAAGTGTACCCAACTCAGATGAAACGTGGGATGCGACACCGGCTCGATGTGCCAGAAAATGTCCACCATGCGCATCAACAGAAGCCACAAGGCGATTCGCACCAGTGTGCGAGCCTTGCGTTTCAACTGGCGCGACAGCAGCAGCGCGAACGGCACTGCAAAGTGAAACACCACCAGAAACAAGCCGACCGTTTCCCATCCACCTTTCATGCGACTTACATACCAGGGGATTTCTTCCGGCAGGTTGCCGGCCCAGATGATCAGCCACTGCGAGAAATTGAAGTAAGCCCAGACCATCACGAAAGCCAGCATGAACTTGCCATGATCGTGGACTTCAGTATCGTTAAGATACTCCGACATCGGCTTGCGCGTTCCGAGAACACTCTCAATGACCACACTCAAGCAGAACGCGGAGAGCGCTTCACCGGCAATAAAGAGAAGTCCGTAGATCGTCGAGATCCACCGCGCCTGCAGCGACATCACCCAGTCGACCACCGCGAAAGAAATTGTAAGCGAGTAGATGACAAGTCCAATGGAGCTCAAAGCGCGAAAGCGCAGTGTGCTCTGACCCGCCGTCGAGTCCTGCTCCGTGGACCAGCGATTCAGAAAATAGGCCATCGCGATCCAGATAACAAAGAAAGCCAGGTAGCGCACCAGAATGCCATTGAAATTTAAGTAACTGTGCGCAATCTCCACGATCTTGGGATCGGCCTTCGGATCGGCAAGCACGTCGGGTCGGGCCCAGAAATAGAGTTTCGGCAGATTCAGAAGAATCGGCACAAATAAGACGAACATGAGCGGCAGCGTCATCATGCCCGATTCCAGCGTGCGCCGAATCACCGTGCCCCACGCCCCGCCAACCAGGTGGTAGAGCATCAGGATCGCCATGCAGCCCAGCGATAGGCCCAGCCAGAACATGAAGCCTTCGAGATAGGCCGAATAAAAGCTGTCGGGAGCCAAAAATGCACCGGCAATGGAGGCAATCGCGCCAAGCACCCCTATGATCAACGACCGCTGCTGCATGATCTGAACCACCGGCGGGGCCATCAGGTCGGATTTAGTCATGGTGGCCGTGGTCATTTCACATCCCCTTCCGTTGTGCTGGGCGGCGCAATTTCAGGCAATGTAGCGCCATTGCCGATATCACGGAACTGCGGCGGCGGTGAGGGTACTTTCTGTCCTGAAGGAATATCGTTCAAGGTTGCATCCTGGCTCAACTGCAGCGCCCGAATGTAAGCGGCAATGCACCAGCGATCCCGCGCCGTCACCTGCGTGCCGTATTCAGGCATCACGCCAAAGCCGTTGGTCATCACGTCAAAGAAGTAGCCGATCGGAGCCTTGCGCAATCGCTCGATGTGATAGGACGGAGGACGGCGGAATCCACGGGTGGGAATGAAGCCGCCACCATCCCCCACGCGTCCGTGACAGGGTGTGCAGTTGATATTGAAGCGCTCGCGCCCGCGGGCCAGCACTTCGGCGGATACCGGGAACGGGAGATATTCGCCGGGAGCATTGCCGATCTTGCCGGTGTAGAAATATGAATCTTCATGGAGGTCGCCGCGCGCGACCGTGCCCTCGACCGGCAAGCGGGCAGAACGCTTGTCGGCAAAAAAATCGCTTTTCGCCATGGGCCGGTAATAAGGCTGAATGTGCATGTCAATGCGGCATCCCGCAGTGACGCCAACCAGCAAGATCACTGCGGGCAAAACTCTTCGTAGGTTGCGATGGGCGCGCATGACTAGCTCGGCACCTCCGCGATCATGCGTGGTGCGAGGCCACTGAGAAACGAGCGCGTGCGGGCCGCATCATACTTTGGATCGCTCGAAAACACGACCAGAAAGAATTTGTTCTCCGAGGCCTTCGCAAACTCGGGCACGTTAAACACCGGGTGATATGGCATCGGAAGGCCGTTCAGCGCAAGCATGCCGATGGCGGAAGATAGACCGCCAAAAAGAATCGTTAACTCGAAGGTCACGATAATAAACGACGGCCAGGAATGGAACGGACGCCCCCCGACGTTGACCGGATAAGTGATCACGGCCACCCAATACTGCAGCGCGTACGCCGAGAGACCGCCGATGATCCCGCCGATCAGAACCACCAGAGGCACGTTGTTCTTGTGAAAACCGATAGCTTCCGCCAGGCCCTCGATAGGAAACGGGCTGTAGGCATCGATCTTCTGATAACCCGCTTCGTGCGTCTTATGTGCGGCGGCCACCAACTCTTGCGCCGAGTCGAATTCCGCCATGAGGCCGTAAACCGGGCCCGAGCTGGAAAAATCGCTCACTGTTTCACCTCCGTGGCCTCGTGCACGTGCGACTCCGGCAACAAGGTGCGCAATTCGAAGATGGAAATCATTGGGAGGATCCGCACAAACAGCCACATCGCCGTCAGGAACATGCCAATCGTTCCGGCGAAAGTCATCCAGTCCCACTTTGTCGGGTAATACATGCCAAACGAAGAATTCAGGAAGTCGCGGCTCAAACTAACCACGACGATGATAAAGCGCTCCAGCCACATGCCCACCAGTACAACAAACGAGATAATCCAGAGCCAGCCCGTGGACACACGAAACTTCTTCAGCCAGAGAACCTGCGGGATCAAAATGTTGCAACCCAGCAGCGCCATGTATGACAGCCGGTAGGGCCCGTGGAGTCGATTCCACAGCAGGAAAGAGTCGAACGGGCTTCCACTATACCAGCCCATGAACGCTTCCATCCCATAGCCGTAAGCGACTATGAGGCCGGTGGCGAGCATAACCTTGGCCGCGTTCTCCAGATGCCGCATGGTTATAAAATCCTGCAGCCCATAGATAGCGCGAATCGGAATCGCCAGACAAAGCACCATGGCAAATCCGGAATAAATGGCGCCCGCCACGAAATAGGGTGGAAAGATGGTCGTATGCCAACCGGGGACGATGCCGACGGCGAAATCGAAACTGACGACCGTATGAACCGACAGCACCAGCGGCGTTGCCAACCCGGCCAAGAGTAAGTAGGCAGTCTCGTAGCGGTGCCAGTGTCGAGCGGAACCGCGCCAGCCCATGGCGAGTAAGCCATAAATACGCTGCACCCAGACATTCTCGGTGCGATCGCGCAAGGTGGCGAGATCGGGAATCAATCCTACAAACCAGAAGACCAGCGAAATGGTGAAGTAAGTCGAGACCGCGAACACATCCCAAACCAGCGGACTGCGGAAATTCGGCCAGTAGCGCATCGTGTTCGGATAAGGAAACAGCCAGTATGCCAGCCACGGACGCCCGGTATGAGCGAGTGGAAAAATGCCGGCGCAAGCCACCGCAAACAAAGTCATGGCCTCCGCAAAACGGTTGATCGAGTTACGCCAGGTCTGGCGCAGCAGGCACAAAATCGCGGAAATGAGCGTGCCCGCGTGGCCGATACCGATCCACCACACGAAATTGACAATGGCAAACCCCCACCCGATGGGGATATTAATGCCCCAGATCCCCGTACCTTTAATGAACAGATACCCGAGAGCCATCATCAGCACGTTCATCATCGAGAACACGATCAGGAAGCCGAATATCCATCCCAGGGAAACGGGGCGGCTCAGCACGATGTTGCTGATCTTCTCGGTGATGGTGGAGAAGGTATGACCCGGCGCGATCACCGGCACTCGCCTGTCAGCCACGGGTATTTGCGTATTGGTAGCCATGCCTTAGGTGCGCTCCGCTGATGCCTTTGTCTCTAACTCAGGGTTAGGATTGCGGACTTCTGCCAGATACGTCGTGCGCGGCCGCGTATTCAATTCGCCCAGCAAGGAGTAATTCCTCGCGTGTGCTTTCCACTTATTCACCTGGCTGTTCGGATCATTGAGGTTGCCGAAGACAATCGCATTCGCCGGACACGACTGCTGGCATGCGGTCTGCAGATCGCCTTCCTTAATCGTGGAGTCGGCGCGCTCCGCGTCAATGCGCTTCTCGCTGATGCGCTGCACGCAGTACGTACATTTTTCCATGACGCCACGGCTGCGCACGGTGACGTCGGGATTACGCATAAGTTTGAACTGCGGCGTCTCCCAGTCCGAGAACAGCAGAAAATTAAACCGTCGCACCTTATATGGGCAGTTATTCGAGCAATAACGCGTGCCGACGCAGCGGTTATAGACCATGTCGTTCAGGCCTTCGCTGCTGTGAATGGTTGCCTGCACCGGACAAACAAGTTCGCAGGGCGCATCCTCGCACTGCATGCAGGGCACGGGCTGGAAAAAGCCCTTCGGATTATCGCGCGGCCCATTGTAATAAGCGTCCACGCGCAGCCAGTGCATATGGCGGCCTTTGAGAGTTTGCTCTTTGCCGACCACGGCGATGTTGTTTTCCGACTGGCAGGCGACGATGCAGTTATTGCATCCGACACAAGCATTCAGGTCGATTGCCATGCCCCACGAGTAAGTCTCCTTCGAGTAATCGAAGGGCTTGTAGAGTGTGAGATCTTCCCGCGGTTCGCCCTCTTTCGCGAAGTTCGGCTCCTTCTTGTACTCCTCCAGACTGCGTTCCTGCACCAGCGGACGCTCGCCCACGGGAGTCTCCATCGTCTGATAACCCTGCGTGCTGGCCAGATCGTAGGTTTCGCCGGTGGCCGTGAGCTTCGCGCCCGCCCCAAACCACGGAGTCTGACTGGTGCGCAGAGGGTAGACATCGAAACCAGTGCCGCTGCCGACTCGGCCAGCATGAGTGCGCCCATAGCCGAGGAATACCGTGATCGAATTGTCAGGATGCCCTGCCTGAATCCAGACTGCCCCTTTGACTTTTTTCCCGTTGCCTTCGAGTTCGGCGACGTCTTTGAAATTCAGCTTCAAGCGCTCGGCCATCGCGGGGCCAATCATGATGGGGTTGTCCCAGGTCAACTTAGTAAGTGGCTTCGGGAGCTCCTGCAACCACCCATTATTCGCAAAACGCCCGTCATAGATGGATGGATCGCGGCGGAAGTTGAGTTCGTAATCGCCGCCCGACGAGGCGGGCGATTCGGGGAAACTCGCAGCTTTCAGCGTGACATTCTTCGGCGCATAGGTGGTGCCGCCGACCCAGCCATCATGCAGAGACTTGCGCCAGAACGCGTCGAAGTCAGCGCCTGCATGCTTCTGCCAGTAACTCTGAACCAGCTCGCGTCCCGTCAAGCCAGACTGTCCCGCGAGAATCGTAATCATCTCGTGCGCCGTCTTGCCGCCGTAGAGCGGCTCGATCAGTGGCTGAACCATACTAACTGTGCCATCGTAAGCGCGAGCATCGCTCCACGACTCGAGATAGTGCGCTTCGGGAACATGCCACTGGCAAAGTTCAGCCGTCTCGTTGCGATGCGTACCAAGAAACACTTTCAGATTGACCGCATTCGATTTTAACGCTGAAGCGAATTCAAGCTCCGCGGGCGCGTCATAAGCGGGGTTCCCGCCAAGGATCAGCAGCAAGTCAACCTTTCCCGCGCGCATATCCTCAACCAGCGAATGCAGTGACTCGCTGCGATTCACAGGATTGGCGTCGACGGGTTCGGTATAGAAGACGGTTTTCCCTACGTTGCCAAGGACATCGTTAATTGCATGCGCTAACGCGTGCACCACCGGCGATTGATGATCGCCTGCAATGACGACGCTCGAACCCTTATGGCGGAGCAGGTCGACCGCAGCAAGATTCCAGCCTTCTCTCTCGCTCACGACTCCGGGGACACGAACGCTAGCGGCTATATCCCTCGCAACCCTTTCAACGTCGCTCGCCTTCACCGGGAGCCGGTGGTCCGCCTTCATCCCCGTAGAACTCGGCGTGCTCTCGATTACATACAGCCGGTTCATGTTCGCGTCAGGATTCCGTCGCGCGGCGAAATCGCGCGTGTAGCGCGCCGATCCGGGGAATCCCGCGTAGAGAAAATCGGCATCGAGCGAAACGATCACGTCGGCCTTCGACAGGTCGTAGCGCGTCTCGACCACTTCGCCGAAGGCCAGTTTCGCGCCTTCGTAAACATTGTCGCGATGGATCGGCTCGTAAACGTGCCACTTCGCCTGCGGATACGCTGCCAGGTAATCTCGAATCTGCCCGGCCAGCGTCGGTGAAGTAACCGTCTGCGTCAGAATGCGAACGCCACTGCCCGCCATGCTCTTCTGCACGCTCATCGGTCCGCGAGCCGCTTCCATAAAGGCATTCCACGACCGCACATCGCCCATGTAAGTGACGTTCTGCGCCCGGTCAGGATCGTAAAGATCGAGAACCGACGCCTGCGCGTACACGTCCGTGCCGCCGAGGCTGGCGGGATGCTGCGGATTGCCCTCAACCTTCGTCGGACGGAAAAGGTGGCTCTCGACCAGAATCGGCGACGCGTAGCCGCCGAGCGTAAACGCGGTCGCATAGAACATCGGGCGCCCGGGAACTACATTCTCCGGCTGCCTCACATAAGGCACGATCTCGGTGATCGGCATCCGCGTGCATCCCGTCAACCCGGCAAGCGCCAGCGACGCGCCCATCGTCTTCAGAAAGCCGCGGCGCGAAAAGTCGTCGAGCCACTCCGAAGCTCCCTTGGGAAACTCGCGGTGCATCATCTCCTGAAACTCTTCGCTGCCGGCCAGTTCTTCGAGGCTCCGCCAATATTCGGGACCCGTCGTCTCCTCGAGTTGCTCCTTGACAGTCGCGAGATCAAGCTGCTTGCGCTTGCTCGGGCAAACGTCGGCTCCCGCAGCTCCGGTCGGTTTCGCTTTTTGCTCGTCCATGCTCATCGTTGAATCGGTTGTCAACTCTCAATTCTCAGCTAGCAGTGTCTAGGATCGACTTCTCTGATCGACTTCTCTGATCGACTTCCACGATCGATTTCTGCGATCGATTTCTACGACCGAACCCCGCCCCTAACGATGGCAAGTATTACAACTCGTGATGTCGCTGACCGACCGCACCTTGTACTGTTCCTTCAAAGCGTTCCCCAGCGCTTCCTGGTCGGAGTACGCTGTCCCGTTCACAATCACCGGCTCACCCGTCGAAGGCGGCTCATAACGCATATTGAACACTTGTTCACGCGGACGCAGATACTTTTCAGTGTTGCGATGGCAGTCCAGACAGAATTCCATCTGCAGCGACGCGTATTGATACATCAAGGGCATCTGGTCTACCGGACCATGGCAGGTATTGCAGCCGACACCTTTATTGATGTGGATGCTGTGATTGAAATATACGAAGTTGGGTAGCTGGTTGACGCGAGTCCATTCCAGCGAGCGCCCGGTGCGAAAACTCTCGCGCACCGGCTCCAGGTAAGCCGCGTTGGTCCAGATCTGCGCGTGGCAGTTGATGCAGGTCTTGGTGGGCGGGATGCCGGCAAAGCTCGATTGTTCCACCGACGTATGACAATAGCGGCAGTCGATCCCGAGCCCGGTCACGTGATGCTGGTGGCTGAAGGGCACGGGTTGCGACTTCCTGACTCCAGCATAGGTAATGTAGGGCGATCGCTCAATCTGCACCATGGCCCAAAACAGGCCAGCCACGGCAAGAACGGTCAGGACCATCGAGGCCCGTGCGATCGCATTGCTGCTGCGTGGAAAAATCTGCATTGATTGTGGGACTTTTAGTGCTGCGAAATTGGCTTGCGCCGCTTTCGGCTGACCGCATTCCTATGATTTGCGTCACCTGTTGCTGTGACAAACGATACTGAAACAGCAGAGTATAACAGTTGATTGGCGAAATGGAATAGGCCGCGCAGCTTTTTTTCTGTTGCTTATTTTCAGACACTGCGCGATTTCAACTTGAGAAATTAACTCCCGCGAAAATTGCGGCTTTCGCCTCGCTGGCAACCTCACCGCAGATGCATGACCAGCAGTTTTGGTTCCGTCATTTCCTGAATCGCATCGCGCAGACCCTCCCGGCCCAGCCCGGAATCTTTAACGCCTCCATAAGGCATATGGTCGATGCGGAACGTAGGCACGTCGCCCGCGATCAAACCTCCGACTTCGAGCTCGTCGTAGGCCTGAAAGATGAGTTTGGCGTCGCGCGTGAAAAGCCCCGCCTGCAATCCATACGCGGAACTGTTGATCTGCTTCAGCGCCGAAGCGAAATCGCTGTAGGGCTCCACCGTCACCACCGGCGCAAAAATCTCCTGGCAATTCACTTTCATGTTGGGCTTGGTGCCGGTTAGAACCGTGGGCTCCAACACGGAACCCTTGCGATTGCCTCCGCAAAGCAGCCGCGCGCCCCCGCGTACCGCTTCCTGAACCCAATCGGCAGCGCGAATGGCATCGCTTTCGCGAATGAGCGGGCCGAGATCGCTCGCTTCGTCCAGCGGATCTCCGGCTTTCAGTTTTCGCACCCCCGCGATGAATAACTCGGTGAATTTTCCGTAGACCGAGTGCTCAACCAGAATCCTCTGCACCGAAATGCAGGACTGTCCCGCGTACGCGAAGCCTCCCGTAACGCAGCGTTCGGCCGCATAAGCGAGATCAGCGTCGCTGTGCACGATGACCCCCGAATTGCCCCCCAGTTCGAGTACCACTTTTTTCTTTCCCGCATTGTTCTTGATGGCCCACCCCACCGCGGCGCTCCCCGTGAAACTGATGAGCTTGACGCGTTCATCGGTGACCAGCAGGCTGGAATCCTCGTTCGAGAGTAAGACAGCGTTGAATCCTCCATCCGGCCATCCCGCCTGCTGGATCACTTCCGCCAGCAAGAGCGCCGTCAGCGGCGTCTGGGGCGCGGGCTTGATCACCATGGAACAGCCAGCCGCAATCGCTGGCGCAACTTTGTGTGCGACCAGGTTCAAGGGAAAATTAAAGGGCGTAATTCCCGCCACGGGTCCTAGTGGAAAACGCTTGACGATGCCCCAACGTCCGGCGGTCGACTGCTGCCAGTCCAGCGGTAAATATTCGCCATACCCGCGAACCGTCTCTTCCGCCGCGATGTTAAACGTAAAGACGGCGCGGTCAACTTCGCTGCGAGCGCTCTTGATGGGTTTGCCCGCTTCCAGCGCAATCGTGCGCGCAAATTCCTCTTTGCGATCGTGAATACCGGTCGCAATCTGGCGCAGGACACGCTGGCGTTCGAAGGCAGGCAGCCGCCGCGTGGTTCCGAAGGCCTTGACTGCGGCGGCAATCGCGGCTTCCGCATGCTCGCGCCGTCCCTGGTGAACATGGGCGATGAGAGCACCGTCGTAAGGCGCCCGAACATCGACGATGTCACCGTCTTCCAGCCACTTCCCGTCTAGAAAAACACCGTGGGTTGCAACCGGAGCCACCGTCATCTCGGACATACTCTACCTCTTTCGATCGCGCTCGCGATTCGCGTCCTCAGAATTTCTGCTTTGATCCCCGTCTGGCGACTCGCTTTTGACAAACCCAGTGATTATAGACCGCGCGACCAATCCCGGCGCGACCTTTCTCTGTGTACTCTACGGTAAACTCCTGGTGGCCGCCCGAGGAAAGCGCAGATTCTGGGGAACACCAGCACGCTGCATGTCATTTGCCATCTGGCGCTTTGAATCGTTCGTCAACTTCCACCCGGTACCCCGCGACCAGGCGATTGGTTTCATTCGCCATGCCCACCACCGACATCAGTTCTTTGAACTGCGCGTCCGTCATACCTTTATTGCGTGCCGACGCCGTATGCGACGCAATACAATATTCGCATTGGTTGGTGACCGATACGGCCACATAAATCATCTCTTTCGTCAGCGGATCGAGCGCTCCCGGACCCATGATCTGTTTAATGTCTTCCCAGGTTCGCTTGAGCATCACGGGATCGTGCGCAATCGCCTTCCAGAAGTTGTTAATCCAATCGGTCTTGCGCGTGGCCATGATGTCGTCATAAATGGCACGGACTTCGGGAGCGGCATCGGCGTATTCAATAAGGCCAAACATTGACATGCGATTCTCCAGTGAGTCGTGCTCGCCGCCGTGGTCCTTGGGTTCTCTGTGGCAGAAATTCCCACGCCACCTGAACCTCAGAGCTCACAGCATAAGACCGCTTGGCGTTTACGACACCCAATCCAGAACCTTGTAATACGCACCCGCAAATGGCAGAAACCATGGCTTGCCGTCATACAGGCCCAGCGGCGCGCCCGGGAATCGAATCTCCGCAAATGGATTGTCAGTCTTTCCGTCAGCAATCCACTCGGCCATTTTCTGGCCTTGATACGTGGCCATGGCAACACCGTGTCCCGCGTATCCCACCGCAAAATAGACGCCATCTACCTGACCGGCGTGCGGCATGATGTCGAAGCAGAAATCGAGCGTGCCTCCCCAAACAAACTCCACTTTCGTGTCGCGCAGTTGCGGATAGACATCGATCATGCCGAGACGCAAAATCTCGGCGCTCTTGCGGACGGTTTGGCTGGTTTCCGGGAAAAAAGCCGCTCGGCCGCCGAACAAAAGACGCCTGTCGAGAGTCAAACGGTAGTAATAAAGATAGTTTTTCGAATCGTAGATCTGGCGATTACGCGGGTTCAGCTCGCGGGCCAGCGCCTCAGAAAGAACTTCAGTGGTAATGATGAATGACCCGATGGGAATAATTTTTTTTCGCAACGCGGGAGTCGCCGCGCCCGTATATCCACTCGTCCCCACCAGCACGTTGCGCGCCCAAATCGCGCCCCGAGAACTGTTGAGCCGGAAGCCCGGCCCCCCAGCGCGCGATTCCCGCTGGATATTTTGCAGTCGTGTGCGTTCGCAGATCCGCGCGCCCGCTCGCATCGCGCCTAGGGCGAGTCCTGCAACATAGCGCGCGGGATTGAGTCCGGCGGAAATTTCGTCGACCATGCCGCCGTAATAAATGTCGGAACCGATTTCGTCGCGGAGTTGCTCTCGGGGCACGACCCGCAACTGGTGACTGAATTCGCGCGCGATCACGTCAACCTGGCGCGCATAGTCGTCGAAATGCGCTTGTTTGCAGGCGACTTCGAGATGCCCGGTGCGCTCGAAATCGCAAGCGATATCTTCCTCTTTTACGATGCGTTCCACCGCATCGATCGTCTCCAGCGACGCCGCGTACATGCGGCGCGTGAGTTCGCGTCCATACATGGAGATAAGTTTGTTGACGCCGAGCTTGAGTCCGGTGAGCACCATGCCGCCGTTCCGTGAACTCGCGCCCCAGCCGATCGTCTCCGATTCCACCACTACCACTTTCGCGCCGCGCTTGGCCAGCGCGAGCGCAGCCGACAGCCCGGTAAATCCGGCGCCAACGATCGCAACGTCAGCGCTCTCCGGAAGCGGTTGCGCCGGGGCGGCTGGCATCTGAACCGTAGTGAGCCAGTAATTAAGTTCCTGGGGCATGTCCTGGAAAACCTCTACCCACGAGATCACCGGGAAATGCTCCTTCGTTTTAGTGATCTCGGGTGAGGCTCTGTCGCCGCCATCATAAATGATCGCTCGCCCAATCGAGACGCAAACTACAGCACCGCCGTCTCGTGAATCGTCCGTCCCTCCGCAAAGCGCGCAAAATTCAGCAGCGACGCATCGATCAAACCAGTCTTCCCAGTCAGAATCAGTTCGCTCAGAATCTTTCCGGTGGCCGGCGCGTGCATCACGCCGTGCCCGCTGAATCCATTCGCAAAGAAAAAGCCGGGGACCTCGGGAGATTCGCCGAGAATGGGGTGATGATCCGGAGTCATTTCATAAAGCCCGGCCCAGGCCCGCTTAGGATTGACCGCGACTTCCTTGAAGACAGGTACGCGATCCGCGGCGCGGGTCAGTATCTTCTCGATGAAGCTCGCTTCAAAATCAGCCTTGTAGCCCGGCGTTTCCGCCGGATCGTTCCAAGCCAGCAGAAATCCGCGGCCCTCGGGTCGAAAGTGGAAACCGTTTGACATATCGACGATCATCGGCGCCGTGTGCGGAAACTGGTCGAATGGTTCCGTCGGAACCAGCATGCGCCTCAGCGGTTCGACCGGAAGATCAATGCCGACCATCTTCGCGATCGCTGCCGACCATGCTCCAGCGCAGTTGACAACCGCGCGAGTCGATACCGTATCGCGAGTGGTTAGGACTCTAAAGCTCCCTTGATCGCGAGTAATTCCCGTGACGCTCGCATTCTTCCACAACGTCGCGCCCCGATCGCCGGCCCAGGTCATGAATCCAATCATGGCGCTATACGGATCGACGAAGCCATCCGTGGAACAAAAACTGCCGCCGATAATGTCGTCGCCGCGGAGTTGCGGATATAGGCCACGAATTTCCGAGCCATCAACCAGCCGCACGTCCTTCAATCCCATGGCGACTTGCTTTTGGTAGTTGGCTCTCAGGTAGGCAATATGCTTTTCGCTGGTCGCGCAAAAAAGATATCCCTGTGGACGATAGTCGCACGGATAGCCAAGCAGCTCCTCAAAGTTCGCATAGAACGGAATCGAGTACAGCGACATCTGAATGTTGACGGGTGTCGAGAACTGCGCCCGTACTCCGCCCATGCTCTTGCCCGTGGATCCCTTGCCCTGCGCCGTCTCCCGCTCGATCACCAAAACATCTTTGCAGCCGGAAGCAACCAGATGGTACGCAATGCTGGAGCCGACAATCCCTCCGCCAATCAGAACGACGTCCGCGGTTTGCATGGGTGCGGAGCAATTGTAAATCGGGCGAGAGCACCGTCGCTCCATACGATCGCCCGCGGGATCGTCTACCGCTTCGCTCTCACAACTCAGGAAGTTGCCGCGGCAAGACCTATCTTGACCAGCACCCAGAAACCAAACCATCCGAACACGATGGCGAACGCCGTGGAACGCTTCACTTTGCTGATGCAGGTCACGCCGATGGCCATCAAGGCCAAACTCCAAAAAGTGAGAATATCGACCGAACTCAAGAGCGCATAAAGCACTGGCGACGAGTTCGGATCAATCATGATCCCGACGTTGGTGGCAGCTGGATTCTGAATCAGGAATCCATCGCTGCTCACGCCCACGAGCAGCGAAAGAATCGCCAGCAAATACACAAATATCGCAGGCAGCCAGGCAAAGACCACGAGAGCGTACATCGTCTTGAATCGGATATCCGCACTCGCCGCAAACTTGAAAGTCCCAAACAGCACGGCGGCAATGATGAGGTAGTAAAGCAGGCCCACTAGGGGAGCTACATAAGAAAACCATTTCCAGAAGCTGGCCTGCTGCCGCATCACATTTTCGTGCTGATCTGCCGGCAAACTATCCATGCGGGCGGCTTGTTTCGGCTGGATTCGTATCTGGTTCTCCACTACCTTGCGAAAGCCGACTTTCTGATCGACGACGTAATTAAACATGACGCCTATGATGGCGACGATCAGAAACGGAAGCCACCAACTGGCGCTCCTCCTAAGGTCGGTAAAGGTCTTGGTGGGCGCAAAAAAAACATTGATGACGCGCTGTACTTCCGACAGGTGTGGGGATTCCTGCGGAGACTGCGCTGGTACCTGCGATAACTGTGTAGGCTGGGATGGCACGGAAGGGTTGGTTGCCATGGGTCCTCCTCGAACAGCAAGAGATTGTAGTTTCCTTTCTCCCCAAGGACAACAGGAAGTACAACCCACTAAAACTGCGCTACGAAACCGCCACCTCCGGAGTCGCCGTCAAAAGTTCGCGCGTGTAATCATGCTGTGGCCGGGCGATGACTTGCTCCGTGTTTCCAACTTCCACAATCTTGCCGCGATACATCACCGCGATGCGGTTCGAGAGATAACGAACCACCGGCATGGAGTGCGAAATAAACAAGTAGGTGAGGCCGAATTCGCGCTGGAGTTGCCGCAGCAGATTCACAATCTGAGCGCCCACACTCACATCGAGCGCGGAAACCGGTTCGTCAGCGACGATAAACTTCGGACGCAGCGCAAGAGCGCGGGCAATACCGATGCGCTGCCGCTGGCCTCCGGAAAATTCGTGCGGATAACGCGCCATGGCCGACTCATCCATCCCAACGGCGCGCAAAAGCTCGCGCACCTGCTGCCGGCGGCCATCGCGGCTCAGGCTTCCACCAGCGGTCCGATGCAGAAGCAGTGGCTCCGCAATTACATCCTCCACCCTGTAGCGCGGGTCGAGCGATCCAAACGGGTCCTGGAATATGATCTGCATATCGCGACGAAGCCGCCGCACCTGGGATCCGTTCGCCTGCAACAGATCGGCACCATCGAAGACAATGGAACCCGATGTCGGTTCGACCAGCCGCAGAATCAGCCGCCCCAGCGTGCTCTTGCCCGAGCCGGATTCGCCCACCAAACCCAGTGTTTCACCCTGGTGAATATCCAGGGAAACACCCTCCACCGCGCGCACTTCTCCCGAACGCTGGCCGCCAAATGGCGATTCCGCGAGTTGAAACACCTTCGAAAGATCGCGAACTTCAACCAGCGCCACGGATTACTTTCTCCTGCCCATCAGTTTTAGATACTTTCCACATTCCCGAATATGAAATGCAACTCTCTTCTTCATCCCGCAATCATCGGCACCGCCGCCAGCGCAGCCACCATGCCAATGGTCCGCGTGCGGCTGAAGTGTTCGTCCAGAAAAATACGAGCGAGCACAACCGTAACCGCCGGATAGAGGGAACTGAGCACCACGGCATCGTCCAGCCGCCCGATCTGGCTCGCGCGGATAAAGACAGCGCTGCCGGTGATGTCGAGAATTCCGGCGCATACAGCCATGGCCAAGACTGGCGCGGACACCGCGCGCACGTGTCTTCCGAACACGACGATAGTCGCGGTAATGAGAAAAGAAGCAGATCGCGAGCACGTCGCCACCCATAATGCCGAAGCGTCGCCCGCCCGGTGGATACAGAGGTAAAAGCCGGCGAACCCGATTCCAGCCAATACCGCCACGCCCAACCCTTTTGGACGCCCCGCGCCGCCTTTAGTTCGCGAGATGAGCCAGACGCCAACTCCGGCGAGAATAAATCCGAGCGCCTGGCGAGTGCCGGGCAAGCCCTGCGCAAATGCGGTCACGATGGCAGGAATCGCGGCGCTGAGAACCGCTGCCACCGGCGCGACCAGTCCCATACTCCCGCGAGCCAACGCGCGATAGAAGAAAACCAGCGACACGCCCCCGAGCGTTCCGGCAAGCAGCGACCAGACCACGCTTACAATCCCCGGGAACGGCGCGTGGACCAGCAGCGCCAAAGCGCCGACCACAACCATGCCGCTGACGTGCACGATCGCGGTAAACAGAAACGCGTTCGCGCGGCGTGCGCCCACTCCGCCTAGAAAATCACTCGCGCCCCAGACCCCGACTGCCGTCAAGCTATAAACAGCGGGAACGTAGTTGGCCGCGATAGCCATGGGTTTCTGAGATTAGCACGCAGCCACCACCAACCACATCCGATGCGTTGTGTAGAGCGAGAAAAGGCTATACCGTCACCGCTGCCGGCTGCGCCTTCCCCGCCAGCAACTGCCGCAGCACATACTGCAGTATTCCTCCGTTGGCGTAATAGAGCGCTTCCTGCGGCGTGTCGATGCGGACGATCGCCTGAAATTCCGAAGTCTTCCCGCCCCTCACCCGCACCGTAATCTTGCGTCCGGAAGTAAACTTCTCGACCACATCGCGAATCCCCGCAATCTCAAATACTTCTTCTCCCGTTAATTTCAGCGTTTCCGCATTGTCTCCGGGCAGAAACTGCAGCGGCAAAATACCCATGCCCACCAGGTTAGAGCGGTGAATACGCTCGTAGCTTTCGGCCACCACGGCCCGAACCCCTAGCAACCGCGGTCCCTTCGCCGCCCAGTCGCGCGAACTTCCCGAGCCGTATTCCTTGCCCGCGAGAATGACCAGCGGCACCCTTTCGGCATGGTATTTTTCCGACGCGTCGAAGATCGACATCTCCGCGCCGTCGGGCAGATGCCGCGTGAATCCGCCTTCCGTACTCACCATCTTGTTACGCAGGCGCACGTTGGCAAACGTGCCGCGCACCATGACTTCATGATTGCCGCGGCGCGATCCATAAGAATTGAAATCCCCCGGCTGCACGCCGTGGGCGATCAGATATTTGCCGGCTGGACCGTCTTTCTTGATCGACCCCGCGGGGGAAATGTGGTCCGTGGTGACGCTGTCTCCCAGGACCGCCAACACCCGCGCGTCTTTGATGTCCTCGACCGCCGAAGGCTGCAGCGCCATGTCATCGAAGTAAGGCGCCTGACGAATGTAGGTCGAGTCCTTTTCCCATCCATAAGTCTCGCCCTTCGGCACCGGCAGCCCCCGCCACCGTTCGTCGCCCGCATAGACCTCGGCATAACTCTTGCGAAACATCTCGGACGTAATCGCGCTCTCCATCGCCTGCTCGATCTCGTTCCGCGAAGGCCAAATATCGACGAGATAAACCGGCTTACCATCCTTGCCGTGGCCCACGGGATCTTTCCTCAGGTCAACGTCGATCCGCCCAGCCAGGGCGAACGCCACCACCAGCGGCGGCGACATCAGATAGTTGGCGCGCACTTCGGAATTGATCCGGCCTTCAAAATTGCGATTGCCCGAGAGCACCGAGGCGACAACCAGATTTTTCTCCTCGATCTCCTTCGAGACCTCAGCCGGCAGCGGCCCCGAGTTCCCAATGCAGGTGGTGCAACCGTAGCCAACGATGTTAAATTTCAACCTCTCTAAATACGGCATCAGGCCGGCCTTTTGCAGATAGTCAAGGACAACCTTCGATCCCGGAGCCAGCGAGGTTTTCACAAATGCCGGCACTTCGAGCCCGCGTTCGACAGCTTTCTTCGCCAGCAGGCCGGCGGCAATCAGCACCGATGGATTCGACGTATTCGTACAACTGGTGATCGCTGCGATCACCACGCTGCCGTGATGCAGGTGCCCGTTGACGGGGGTTTTCGGATCGCCCTTCGCGGCCTTCATCAAGCCCGGCAAAGCCTTCTCGAACGATTCGCCCGCCTTCGACAGCACCACTCGGTCCTGCGGTCGCTTCGGCCCAGCCAGACTCGATTCGACGGTCCCGAGATCAAGGCTCAGCAGTTCGGAGTACTCGGCCTCGGGCGTCTTGGTATCGTGAAATAACCCCTGCTCGCGCGCATACGCTTCGACCAGCGCGATCTGCTCCTCTGTGCGCCCTGTCAGTTTCAGGTAGCGCAGGCTCTCTTTGTCAATCGGAAAGATGCCGCAAGTCGCGCCGTATTCAGGCGCCATATTCGCAATCGTCGCCCGATCGGCAAGCGGCAAGTCCTGCAACCCCGGACCAAAATATTCGACGAATTTACCCACCACGCCATGTTTGCGCAGCATCTCGGTGATGGTAAGAACCAGATCGGTTGCGGTCGCGCCTTCGCGCAGGCGTCCGGTGAGTTTCACGCCGACTACCAGCGGAATCAGCATCGAGACCGGCTGCCCCAGCATTGCCGCCTCGGCTTCTATGCCGCCCACACCCCAGCCCAGCACGCCGAGTCCGTTGACCATCGTGGTATGAGAATCGGTGCCGACAAGCGTGTCTGGATAAGCGGTACGCTTCCCGCCCTCTTCGTGCACAAACACGACGCGCGCCAAATATTCAAGGTTGACCTGGTGAACGATCCCGGTGTCGGGCGGCACAATCGCCAGATTGCGAAAGCCCGTCTGCCCCCAGCGCAGAAACGCGTAGCGCTCTTTATTGCGCTGGAATTCCAACAGCGCATTCGCATCGAAAGCACTCGACGTGCCGAATTCGTCGACCTGCACTGAGTGATCGATAACCAGTTCAGCGGGTTGCAGCGGATTGATAAGCTTGGCGTCGCCACCCAGTCGCTTCATGGCGTCGCGCATCGCCGCCAGATCCACAACCGCGGGGACACCGGTGAAGTCCTGTAACAGCACCCGGCTGGGAGTGAAAGCGATTTCCTTTTCCGGCTTGGAACTCCTGTTCCACGCCGCCAGCGCGCGAATTTCGCCCTTCATTACATTGCGCCCGTCCTCGGTGCGCAGCAGGTTCTCCAACAGAATCCGTAACGAAAACGGTAGGTGTTTCGTCGAGATGCCCTGCCGGTCGAGAGCGTCGATCCGGTAGAGTTCGTATTCTTTGTTGCCGACTTTGAATGTCGCGCGCGCGCCAAAGCTGTCCGATGACATGAGGACCTTCCTTCACTGGCTCCGGCATTGCACCGGAGCGCGATAAAAAGTTCGTAACCTGATAGTGTAATTGGTTTCGCCAGTGTCGTGTGGATACTGCCTGTGCAGAAACGAGTGCGAAGGCGGGGTTTTGCCCCGTCCAGGCCTTCCAGACTCTCAACTACCGCACACTCGTCCAAATCTGATAGATCACAACCCCAACCATAAACACGAGATAAATCCGCAACGCCCAAAAAACCAGCATTTCGATCCGCGTGAGCCGGCGCCGCGGACAATGATGGTGTTCCTTGGCGGAGATAAGCTGATCGGGCTCCAGCGCGGTCATCACCGAGGTCAATTCTTCGCGGCTCACATGATCGGCCTGTGGAGATTCAAACTGTTTTTCCATTACCCGCCTCCAAATATCGCCAACGCATTGGGCGCGATCACGCTGATGCCAAACAAAAGGCCTGCGCCAATCAAAACGAATACAACCGCCAGGGCCAGTACATTCGCCCACAATGGACTGATCAGCGCGCCCATAATCTCCCGGTCGTTCACCAGCATGTAGAGAAAAAGCAACGCCGGAGGCATCGCCAAAACTGCAATCACGTTCACCAGCAGAACGATGTACACCAACGGGATTCCCGGGATCAGAACCAGTCCCGCCGCGGCCGCCGCCTCGACCAGCAGCACGAGATAGAAAGTGCGTCCCTGCCGGAACGGAAGATTCAAACTGTGCGGTCGCCGCGCCACTTCTCCGAACGCGTACGCCGACGAAGTTGAAATAGTGATCGCCGCCACCATCCCTGCCTCAAAGATGCCCAGCGCGAAAAGCGCCGCTCCCCAATGTCCAATAAACGGTCGCAGCGCCTGGGCGAATTCGGCAGCTTCAAAGTTCGCGGTCGACATGTGATGCACGAAAAGAGGAGCCGTTGCCAACATCGTCGCCAAGGCCGCAATCGTCGCCAGAGCCGCTCCCAGCACCGTGTCGACGCGCCCGAAACGAATGTCTCGCGTGGTAAGACCTTTATCGGCAATCGCGCTTTGCTGGAAAAACAACATCCACGGCGTCACCGTTGCGCCGATGTTCGCCAGCAGGATCAGAACTGTCTCCTGCGTCAGCCCGCCCGGAAGCGGCCTCCAGGTCACCAGCGCATTTCCCACCGCTCGCCATGCCGGATGCGCCAGCAGCGCCACTGGCACAAAAATCAGATTGAACATGGCAGCGCCGAGAATGATTCGTTCCCATGTCCAGTAGCGGTGTGTCATGAGCGCAACCGACAGCACTAACAGCGCGCTCAGCACCGCCACCGCCGGCCGCACTCCGAAGAATCCCAACCCCGCGCGAATGGCAATAAATTCGGTAACCAGTGTGAGAAAGTTTCCCACCATCAGGTCCGCCATCGAGAACCAGCCCCAGAACGGCCCGAAACGGTCGAAGATCAACTCCGCGTGTCCGCGGTGGGTGGCCGCGCCTAAACGCACGGTCATTTCCTGCACCACGCACGCCATAAGAAATGTCAACACGACGAACGGCAGGAAGAACCCGATCCCGAATCGCGCCCCGGTCGCCGCATACGAAAGCATGCTGGGACCATCGTTCTCCCCCAGCATCACCAGAATGCCGGGGCCAATAAGCAACCAGAACAACCGCAACCGGGACCGCAGTCCGCGCCGCGCCCGCGTCGCCGAAACCCGTTCGCGGTCGTGCGCGCGATCGATGTCCTCGTGCGTGATGACCACGCCCGATTGGGATACGGCTTCCCCTCGACACTCCGAACCTGTCTTTGAATCGTTCATTCCATGAATCGCTCATGCCACCGATGCCGCACGAAAGGAACCGCGGGGTGCCAGCACTTGCCGATGAGTTAGCGCAAGTATACATCAGAGCGTAAACTACAGTTAATAGCTTTCGGGCGTCACTCTTTGGCCGCGCCCTTTGCCGCTTTCACCCACACCTTTTCGGCGGCGGATACCCCTAGCGAAACCCGGCCGGCTCCCGTGGTCAGGGTCAGCGTCTGATCGTAATTGCGGTGCGCAACGTGGACTTTCGCTCCCGGCCGAATGCCGCGCTGTTCCAGAAACTCCAGCAAATGGCGATCGCGTTCGTAGATGCCGCTCACTTGAAAGTTTTCTCCCGGTTCGGCCTGAGCCAGCAGCAGCAGTCCCCGACGGCGGCGACTCGCGGGACTCTCTAACTCGGTCAGGTTGCCGTGCGGACATGCAACTCCGCGCCCGAGTTTAGCCAGCAACCTGGCCTCGAAATCGGGTGAGACGGCGTGCTCCAGCCGTTCCGCCTCGTCATGCACCTTGTACCATTCCATCCCGAAAATCTCGGCCAGCATGCGCTCGATCAGGTGATGGCGAACTGTCAGTTTGCGGGCTATCTTCTTCCCCGCAGATGTCAGGCGAACCCGCCCGTCGGCATTCACCCGCACCAGGCCGTCTTTCTTCAATCGGCGCACCGCCATGGTTACCGCCGGAGGCGACACCTTGAGCCAGTGCGCCAGCGTCGCCGAAATGACAGTTTCCCCCTCGCTCTCGGCCTCGAGAATCGCTTTGAGGTAGTCCTCTTTGGAAACAGTAATCACGTGAACTGTATTATACGGCGGGATTAAGCATAGTTAACTGGAAGATCGCAGAGGCTGGATGAGGCCAAAGGTCAGAGGTCAGATGGCTGGGGCAAACCCGAACTTCTTCAATTTGACCTCACACTTTTGACCTCCTCCGTTTGACATCATCTCATCGCACCCCTACCCTTGAATGTTCAATTATGAAGGTCCTCGTCATCGGCAGTGGCGGACGCGAGCACGCTCTGGTCTGGAAACTCCGGCAATCCCCGCGCGTCACGAAAATCTACTGCGCGCCGGGGAACGGTGGCATCGCCGATGAAGCGGAGTGCGTTGCGGCCGACGTCAAAAGCCTCGACTCCATGGTGGCTCTTGCCCACCAGCTTCAACCCGACCTCACGGTGGTGGGACCGGAATTACCCCTGATGCTCGGCGTCGTCGACGAATTCACGCGGCGTGGCTGGCGCGTTTTCGGTCCCACTCAAGCGGCCGCACAGCTCGAAACCAGCAAGAGCTTCGCCAAGGAATTTCTGCACCGCCATCACATCCCCACTGCCCATTACGCGATCTGCGATTCTCCCGAACAGGTGCGCGACGCGCTGCCCCACTTCCACACGCCAATCGTTGTGAAAGCCGACGGATTGGCTGCCGGCAAGGGAGTGGTCATCGCCAAGAGCAAAGACGAGGCCTCGACCGTCGCTAACCAAATGCTCAGCGGCAGAATGCTCGGCGAAGCCGGAGCGCGTGTCGTCCTCGAAGAGTTTCTGGAAGGAGACGAACTCTCGTTCTTGGTCGTCAGCGACGGCGAGCGGGTTGCGCCGCTGGTTGCCGCCCAGGACCACAAGCGCGTCGGCAACGGCGACACCGGCCCCAACACCGGCGGCATGGGCGCCTACACCACCCCGACCATCATCGATGACCAGATGCGCGACTGGTTGCTCGCCCACATCATGCGGCCCGTCGTCGCGGGTATGAAAGACGAAGGCGCCGAATTCAAAGGCGTCCTCTATTGCGGCTTGATGATGACCGCGCGTGGCCCCATGGTGCTCGAATTCAATTGCCGCTTCGGCGATCCGGAGACTCAGCCCATTCTGCTGCGTCTCGAAAGCGATTTGCTCGAGGCGATGGAAGCGTCCATCGACGGCCGCACCAGTGACGGCGATTTCAAGTGGTCGAACGATTCCGCCGCCTGCGTCGTGATGGCTTCGGGCGGTTATCCCGGCGCCTACGAGGCAGGCAAGAAAATTAATGGCCTGGCGGAAGCCGCGCAGGTCGAGGGCGTGAAGATTTTTCATGCTGGCACTTCGAAACGCGATGAGTATTCCTATACTTCGGGCGGACGCGTGCTCGGCGTAACCGCGCGGGCCGCGGACTTGGAAACGGCCGTACAGCGCGCCTATGACGCGTGCGCCAGGATCGGCTTCGACGGCGCGCACTATCGCAAAGACATCGCCGCGCGCGCCCTGAAGAAGGACTAGCGCCGGCTCGTGCGGATTCGCGATACCGATTAAAATGTCATCACTGCATTACGACTTTCAAAAAGGGGATCAACAAAACGAATCATGAGCACGCCACTCGTTTCCATCGTCATGGGCAGTGACTCCGACCTCGAGATCATGCGCGAAGCCGCCAAAGCTCTCGATGAATTCGGTATCGCCTACGAGATCGACATAACCTCCGCCCATCGCTCGCCTGATCGCACCGCGGAGTATGCTCGCAAGGCCGCTACCCGCGGCCTTCACGTTATCATCGCCGGCGCCGGCGGAGCAGCGCACCTGGCCGGCGTAATCGCGGCCCACACCACTCTTCCCGTTATTGGCGTTCCCATCCCGTCAACTTCCCTGCAGGGCATGGATTCGCTGCTCGCCATCGTGCAAATGCCCGCCGGCATTCCCGTCGCCACCGTCGCCATCGGCAAGCCCGGCGCTACCAATGCAGGAATCCTCGCGGCACAAATCATTGGCGCGGCGGACGCATCGGTCGCCAAGAAGCTTGCCGACCACAAGGTGAAACTCGCGCGCGGAGTGGAAGAGAAATCAAACAAGCTGAAAGCGACTCTGAAAAACTGACCCCTAGGAAGGACTTACCCGAAGGAAAGACTGACTCCGAAGTTTGTGTGGCTGTTCTTGTGTGGGGCCGGACTCCGCCCCGCAAATCGGCCCTTAGCCAGGTTTCCACCGCTTCACAGCTTCAGACTTTTCAGATACTCCCGAAACTCTCCGCCCAGGTCTTCCCGCTTCAGCGCGAAGTCGACCGTTGCTTTGAGAAACCCCAGCTTATCGCCCGTATCGAAGCGGCGTCCTTCATAGACGTAGGCGTACATCTTCTCGCGCTGCAGCAACCCACGCAGTCCGTCCGTAAGCTGTAACTCGCCGCCCGCGCCCGGTTTGATATCCGAAAGCGTTTCAAAGATCGTCGGGGTCAGAATGTAGCGCCCGATCACCGCCAGATTCGAAGGCGCATCCTCGAACTTGGGCTTCTCCACCAGGTCCAGCACTTCGTAAAGTCTGCCGCCCGTCCCCGCAACCTCTTTCGCCTTCAGCACGCCATAGGAGGAAATCGTTGGGCCCTCGACTACCTGCGTGGCGATCACCGAGCAGTGCTTCTCGTCGAATACATCGACCAGTTGCTTGAGCACCGGCACCTTCGCGTCGATCACGTCGTCGGCAAGCAGGGTCGCGAACGGCTCTTCACCAATCAATTCGCGCGCGGTCAGCACGGCATGTCCCAGTCCCAACGCTTCCTTCTGACGCACGTATGCGACATAAATCATGTCTGAAATCTGGCGCACGATCTTGAGCAAGTCGTACTTGCCCTTTTCCTCCAACATCTTTTCCAGTTCGTAGCTGACATCGAAATGATCTTCAATCGCGCTCTTGCCGCGTCCAGTAATAATGATGATCTGGTCGCATCCCGCCGCCACCGCCTCTTCCACGCCATATTGAATAATCGGCTTATCCACCAGCGGCAGCATTTCTTTGGGTTGAGCTTTCGTGGCTGGCAGAAAGCGCGTGCCTAATCCGGCTGCCGGAAAAATCGCTTTTCGGACTTTCCGCACCTTGCGGCGCTCGCCATTCGTTCTTCGTTCGTTGTTCGGTATCATCGCAGATTGATTGTAAATGCTCGCCTTCACACCTGCCGTACCACATCTTCCCGCGCTTCCAGTTCCTCCAGCAGGTCGCGCAGCGTTTGCAGGATTCCGCCGGCGCTATCGATCTTGATCGAAAACTTCAACGTCCCGTCCGGAGTAAATTGCGTCCCGCGCTGCGCTGCCACAAAACGCGCCAGCTTCCCCGGATCAATCGCCGCCGTCGGGCTGAACTTGATGCTCACGAATTCACGTTTGCGCTCGATACTGTTGGCGCCCACTCGCATCGCCTGCAGTTTGAGCGCGGCATAATCCAACAGGTTGCGCACTGCGCTGGGCGGCTCGCCATACCGGTCGATCAACTCCGAACGCACGTCGTGCAACTGCGACTCCGTCTCCACCCCCGCGACCCGCTTATACATCCGCAACCGCTGGTTCTCTTCCTTTATATAGTCCGACGGAATGCGAATGTTCAAACCAAGATTAAGTTGAATCTCGGTCGCCTCCACGCCCGTCTCGCCTTTCATCTCCCGCACGGCGCGTTCCAGCATCTGGGTATAAAGCTCAAATCCCACCGCTTCAATGTGCCCGCTCTGCTCTCCACCCAGAAGATTTCCCGCGCCCCGCAATTCGAGATCAAGCGCCGCGATCTTGAAGCCCGCGCCCAGATCGGAGAACTCCTTCAAAGCCGCCAAACGCCGCCGCGCAATCGGCGTCAACTCGATTTCAGCGGGCAACAGCANNGTCGACACCAGGATGTCCGCTTCGTGATGCATGAATTTCAGCATCACTTTTTCCAACTCTCCTTCGCCCATTTGCCCGTGGCCCACCGTGATACGCGCACTCGGAACCAGGCTTTGCAGCTTGGCCGCAATCTCCCAGATCGTATCGACGCGGTTGTGCACAAAATACACCTGCCCACCCCGATCCAGTTCCTGTTCGATCGCCGACTGAATCAGCTTTTCGTCCCAGTTCGCCACCACCGTCTGAATCGCCATCCGATCTTTGGGCGGAGTCTCAATCACGCTCATGTCGCGCAGCCCCACCAGCGACATATGCAACGTGCGCGGGATCGGCGTCGCCGACATGGTCAGTACGTCAACTTCGGTGCGCATCTGCTTGATGCGCTCCTTGTGCCGCACCCCGAAACGCTGCTCCTCGTCCACCACCAGCAAGCCCAGATCGGCGAACTTCACGTCCTTCGATAGCAGGCGATGCGTGCCAATCAGGATGTCGACCTTGCCCGCTTCCACTCTCTGCAGGATTTCCTTGACCTGCTTTGCCGTCCGAAAGCGGCTGATCATTTCGACCGTCAGCGGAAACGGCGCGAATCTCTGCTTAAAAGTTTCGAAGTGTTGAAACGCAAGCACCGTCGTGGGCGCCAGCACCGCAACCTGCTTGTTATCGCTCAGCGCCTTGAAGGCAGCCCGCATCGCCACCTCCGTCTTGCCATAACCAACATCGCCGCACAGCAGCCGATCCATGGGGAGTTGCGATTCCATATCGCGCTTCACATCCGCGATCGCCTGCGCCTGGTCCTCGGTTTCGTTGTATTCGAACGAGTCTTCGAACTCCTTCATCCACTCCGTATCGGCCGGAAATATATGCCCGCGCGCCGCCTGCCGCTGCGCATACAGTTTGAGCAACTCGTCCGTCATATCCTTCATCGCCTTGCGCACGCGGGCTTTCGTCTTTCCCCATGCCGCGCTGCCCAGATGATTCAGCACCGGCTTCGCGCCTTCCGACGAACGGTACTTCTGCACCAGATCGAGCCGTGTCAGCGGAACATACAGCCGCGCCGCGTCCGCATACTCCAGCAGCATGAATTCCGCCGCGCCGTCGCCCTGGTTGATTTCCTTCAGACCTTGATACTGACCGATCCCATGCTCCACGTGCACCACGTAATCGCCCACCTGCAAATCGCGGAAGTCGGAAAGAAACGCCGAGACTTTCGACTTCTGCCGTTGCGGCCGCGCCGCCACCAGGTCCGATTCGTCGAACAGATCCCGCGCCCCAAAAATCGCGAGATGCGCTTCCGGCAATACAAATCCGTCGGGAAGATACGCCTTGAGCAGCGTGGTGGTGAGAACGTCCCCGGCAAAATAAGAAGTCTCGTCGGCGTAGCTCTCCCCACTCCGCGTGCGGCTGCCCAGACGATACGAAGCGTTGTATTCAGTGAACATGTCGGCCAGGCGCTCGACCTCACCCGTGTTGGGCACGGCCAGAACCACCTGCGTCCCGCCGCCTACCAGCTTTTGAACTTCCTCGATCATCGCCGGAACCGCGCCATGGAAACGCGTCGCAGGCTGCGAAAGAAAAGCGGCTTCCAGTCTTGATCCCTCGGTTTGGTCGGATTCCCGAGCCAGCCCCAGATATTCAAAATCCGCGCCCGCCAGCGCCGCGGTTTTTTCTCGCCAGCTTCCCGGCGTCAAATAAAGATCGCCGGGACGCACCAGATTCCCCACTTCGCTGCGCTCGTGCGCTTCTTCAATGCGAGCCCACACCTTGTCCAGTTCCTGCCCCAGCGCTTTGGGCTCATCGAGAATCACCCGCGCATCCGGAAGCAACCCGAAAATCGTGCGGTCCGCCCCCGCCACCGGAGCATAAAACTCCCAGCCCGGAAACACTCCCGCGCCCGAATCGCGCGCCGCCTGCTCCACCACTTCCGCCGACCCCGTAATGCGCTTCCCCGAAAGCCGCGCGTTGATCGAACCCAGCAGTTCTTCCGTCACCGGCGTTTCCGTCAACGGCAACAGCAGCACTTCATCCACCGGGTTCGAAGACCGCTGGCTGGCCGGGTCGAACTTGCGCATCGACTCGATTTCATCCCCGAAAAACTCGACTCGCACCGGCCGATCCGCTTCCGGAGAATACACATCCAGAATCCCGCCCCGAGCCGCATACTGCCCCGGCATCTCCACCACATCGGTCGAACTGTAGCCAACCGTGTTCAGGTGTTGCAGCAGTTTCTCCAGATCGAAAACCTCACCCCGCCGCAGAACCCGCGCCAGGTCGGCATAGTACTCCGGTCCGCGCAGCAGGATTGTGGTGGCAGTTACGGGAGAAACAACGATGGCCGCGCGCCCGGTCGCGACCTTCCACAACGCCGTGGCCCGCTCTTCCTGAATCTCCGGATGCGGCGACAAATTTTGGAAGGGAAGTACATCGCGCGCCGGCAGGTTGACGACCGAGTCTGGATCCGCCGCTCCCGTAAGCTCGCAGAACGCGCGCAATACCGGTATCAACTCTTCAGCCGCGCGGTTGTCGGCCACCACCAGCACAAACGGGCGCTCAACAGTGCGCCGCAACAGAACAACGATCAGCGCCTTCGCCGCCGCCGAAAGCCCAGTAACACGCATCCGCCCCGCGCTCTCCCGCAGATGGGAGGCCGCACGCGTGAAGGCAGCTAATTGTTCCACCTCCGCAAAAATTTCGCGGACGAACGGCAAGAGCATTGCCCTTTGATTCTACCAAGGCGAGCGCAATGGGGCCGCGGAGCTGCCGACGACTACGGCTGGGTGTACACTGTTCGCGGTTTTTCAGGACACTAATTATGCGTAGTCTCCCTCTACTGATTCTGTTACTGAGTGCTGTGATTCCAGGAAACGCCCAAGATAAGCCTGCAGCATCCGATGATTTGGGTAAGGCTCGAGTCTTTATTACTGACAGCCAATCTTGGGAGACAGCCGGAGGGGGAGGTGGGGCCCGAGGATCATACGGCACCAGCTTCAGCGGCGGAGCTCGTCCGCAGACGGCCGAAATCATATAGACTTTTGGAGAGCGCTGCCCGGGTGTCACAGTTAATAACATCCCAGAAAAGACTGACTATATCGTCCTTCTTGATCACGAGGGTGGAAAGGGTGCTTTGCGGCACAAGAATAAAGTCGCGGTCTTCGCAAGGGTTAGCGGGGATTCCATCGTGAGCAGATCAACACTTTCTCTCGGAGGATCAGTTCAGGACGCATGTGAGGCCATTAGCAACGATTGGGCGTCACACGGTTCCGCGATGCGGGCGGCCGCAGCCCAGAGTAAATCCGCCGCTGTTGCCCAACCTCTGGCTGCGGCCATACTAGCTCCGGCGTCCCCATCTACAGCGAAACTGTCCGTGGTTTCGGTTCCAGACGGGGCTGACATCGAGGTCGACGGCAGTTTCGTCGGGAATACGCCGTCCGATTTGCAACTCTTGGAGGGCGATCACTCGATTTCCGTGAAAAAGCGGGGTTCAGGAATTGGGAGCGAAAAGTGAAGGTGTCCGCAGGCAGCAGCGTGCGCCTGAATGCTGCATTGGAAAAAGAGAATTAAAAAGATGTCGCGTTGACTGCCCCGTCATCAAACCCTGCCAGCTACTTCCGCAGCAGCGGCCGCGTCAAGCACGTCGGCCCGCCCCCTCCATTAATGCAAATTTCCGACCCCGGAAACGTCCGCACCTCAAAACCCGCATCGCGTAATTGCTGATTTGTCTTGCCGTTTTCTTCGATCGCAATCAGCCGCTTCTGCCCTAGTGCCAGCACATTGCACGCCATCGAATCGCGCTCCGAATACTCAATCTCAATCAACCGGAAGCCACGCGCCCTCAGCAATTCGACCGTCTCCACCGCGAGCCACGGCAGGTCGACCAGCATCGTCCGCTCATCCAGCACGCTCATCAGCGACATCAGGTGGAGACAAGTCGACGGCCCCGCCCCATAAGGCAGCGGCGCCGACAGCACCTCAACCCCCTTCGCGGACAACAAGTCCCGCATCTGGCCAATCCCTGCCTGATTCGTCCGATACCCGTTTCCAATCAGCAGCGTCTCCGCATCAAGCCACACCACGTCGCCCGATTCGCACGTCCCGGGCAGTTCTACTTCGCCGAAAACCGGAATACCCAACTGCCCGCCATAGTCGGCATGCGCCCGCGCCTCCGCCACTCGATTCTTCTTTCCCGGATTCATCAGCACCAGACCATAGTCCGTCGCCAGCGAAGCGTCGTGCGCATACACTGCATCGAGCGTCAGCGATTCCGTCGTCGGCAGCATCAGAACCTCCGCGCCGCTCTCCCCCAGCAACCCGCACAGAGTCTCATGTTGCGCCTGCGCCGCCACAAAATCTGGCGCATGCTGGAATCCAAGCTCCTGCCATGCCGCAGCCTTTGCGGAAACATTCCAGCCCGCGCTGACCGGCGGACACACCATCACCCGCTGCAGTTCGCCACTCATGGAATGTCCGTTGAAATTTTCAGCAGTGACAAGCGCAGGCACTAGAAATATCTCCGGCACGGCGGTAATCTCTCCCCCTTGATTCTAATTGGCGACGCACTTATTAAGCACGCCGATATTGCTTGCCTAAACACCCTCTCGTGATGTACATATCTTCGGTATCCCAACCTGCCCACGTGCTCGAAGTTCAGGTAGCTGGAGAAAAACCGCGCACTCTGATTCCCGCCTTCCGCGACCGCGATGTCGCGGAAGCTCCCAGGAGCCTTATGAAAGCGTCCGCCTCGTTGCGTCTATTCTGTTTTGCGGTCTTATCCTTCCTCGTCCCTCAAGTTGCTTTTGCCCAGGGCGCAGCCACCGGCGATCTCCACGTCACCGTGAAAGATGAGAAAGGCAGCGCCGTGACCACTGCGACCGTGGTCGCGCGCGAGGTCGCCAAGGGCCTGGAACGCGCCGCCAGCAGCGACGGCCAGGGCGGCTACAACGTACGCCAGTTGGCTCCCGGCATCTATTCCGTCACCGTTGACACCCCGGGCTTTGCCAAGTCCGAACTCACCAACGTCGCCATCACCGTCGGCGGACTCGTCGAGTTGCCCGTCACTCTCTCCGTCGCCGGCGGCAAGGAAATCATCGAAGTCAGCGCCCAGGCCGAACTCGTCGAAACTTCCCGCAGCTCTTCCACCGACACCATCGGCGAACGTCGCATCGACAATCTGCCCATCAATGGCCGCAACTACATTCAGTTCACCCTGACCGATTCCCAGGTGCAGCGCGACAGCGCTCCCCAAATCGGCGCCGCGCCCACCTCCGGACTCAACATGAGCGGCCAGCGCGCACGCTCCAACTTAGTCAACGTCGATGGCGCCGACGCCACCGACAACTCCACCAACGGCGTCCGTTCCACCGTCTCCCAGGAAGCCGTGCAGGAGTTCCAGATCATCACTAACAACTACGCCGCCGAATACGGCCGCGCCGCCGGTGGCGTCGTCAACATCATCACCCGCTCCGGCTCCAACGACTTCCACGGCGACGTCTACGGATACCTCCGCAACCGCAACTTCCAGGCCGTCAACCCCTTCAGCACCACGCCCAATCCCGCTTACACCCGCGTTCAGGGAGGCACAGCCTTCGGCGGACCCATCAAAAAAGACAAAACTTACTATTACTTCTCCTACGAAGTCACCCGCCGCCACGAAACCGGTTTCTCCAGCGTCGGCCAAGGCAACTTCGGCCTGACCGGAGTTGACATCTCCCCCTACTTCGGACAGGCTCCGGGAACCTTCCCCGACATTCAGGCCACCGGCCCTCAAGCCGCTTTCCTCACCGCTCCTCCAAACGGCGTCCCACTTTCCACCTTGCAGCTTTATGCCTTCATGGTCGGCGCGTCTTCCGGCATCGCTCTCAACGGAAGCTATCCCGCCTGGTTCGCAAATCTTCCCCCATCCCTCGTCCCCGCCGGACTGCAGCAGTTTCCTTCTTCTTGCAATCCCGCATTCGCCTCGCCCGCCGGTGCCAACTTCCCGTTCTACTGCACCGGACTACCCACCTCTTTCCAGACGCTGACCTCGCAGGAAGGCAATTTCCCCGTCTTTGAAGGCACCAGCCTCTACTCCCTCCGCCTCGATCACAACATAAGCAGCGACAACCGCATCACCTTCCGCGTCAATGCCAGCCCCAGCACTATCACCGGCATCGAAGGCAGCGGACAAGATCAGCCCTTCGGCCAAAATGCCTACTCGCGCACTTCCCAACAGAGCTACCGCGACGTCGCCGGAATTGTGCAAGATACTTGGACTCTCGGCCCCCGCAAGGTCAACGAATTCACCTTCCAGTATGCCCGCCGCGGTCTGAATTACTTTTACAACACCAACATCGCGAGCGGCACCGACCCGGCCGTCAACATCCCCGGTTACGGCTACTTCGGACGCGAGCCATACTCCTACATTCAGCGCGTCGAAAAGCGCTACCAGTTCGTCGACAATTTTTCCTGGAGTATCGGAACCCACAGCACCAAGTTCGGAGGCGACTTCAGCTATCTCCCGCTCCAGGCCACCTTCACCGTGAATTACGGCGGCGTCTATGACTTCGGCACCCAGAGCCTGTTTCCAACCGGCTTCCCATCCTTTAGCCCGGTGCAAGCCTACGGCCTCGGCATGCCCGGAGACTTCGTGCAAGGCCTCGGCAGTCCCAGCGACTCGTTCTCCAATAAACCGCTGGGCCTTTTCTGGCAGGATTCCTGGCGCGTCCATCACAATTTCACGCTCAACTACGGCGTGCGCTACGACGTGGAATTCCCGCCGCAGTTCACGCCCCCGCAAGGACTGGCTCTGCCCGCATACAACGCTTTGGGATTGCAGAAAGGCATCAAGACTGACAAAAACAACATCCAGCCCCGCATCGGCCTCGCTTGGGATCCCAAGGGAGACGGAAAAACTGTAGTCCGCGCTTCCTTCGGCATGTTCTACGACCACCCCTTGCTCGGCCTCTATTTCCTCGGCAACGCTTCCGACGGCTCATCGAGCGGCCAGTTGGCATTCGTCGGCACCGGATTCTGCTCCGGTGCGGGTAGCGCCGGCAACCTTAACGCAATCCCGATTTTCCAGGGAAACCTCATCAATCCCGCCGCGCCGCAGTGTGCCCCCTCGTCCTTCCCACAGGGCAATGCCAATCTTTTCTACGAGCCAAATCAACAGCAATTCCAGTCTCTCAATACTCCGAACTCCGTGTTCCTCAACCAGAACTACCTTAACCTCGCGCAAGGAACATTCCTGCCGCTGGGCTTCCAGCCCTTCGGCTATCCCCAAGGCAAGGGCTTCGTCTATGCCTATGCCCAACAAGCCAACCTCACCATCGAGCGCGACCTGGGCAACGGCTTTGCCCTCAGCCTGGCTTACAACTTCAACGGCGGACGCCACATCAACCGCCCCATCAATGCCAACACCGTTCGCGGCGACTTAATGACGGCCAACTACGACGCGGCCTATTACGACGCTCAGGTCGCTGGCATCACGCCTCCTTCCAGCCCATTCACCGTCAGCGGCTGCAATCCAACTGGAGCTCCCCTACCCTACGTCGATCCCGCGCTCACCAATTTCTTCCGCCCCGGCGGACTCAATCCATCGATCGCCGCCGGTTTCTATTTGAGTGGTCAAGGCGCTTGCGTGCAGCAGGCCCAGGCTCTGCTCGGCACCTTGCCCGGCTTCAACGCGAAGTGCAATCCGGCTCCGCCCACCTTCGACTACACCAACTGCGTCCCCTTCGGCGACATGGACGCCAACTACTCCAACGGTAGTTCCGTCTACCACGGCTTCACCGCCAATCTGCGCAAGCGCTTCACCAACCACTACGAATTCCTCGCTTCCTACACCTGGTCGCACGCCATCGACGACTCCACCGACCTGCAATCGACGCTCACTCCTCAGGATAGCTACTACCCTGGCCTTGATCGCTCCACCTCTCTGTTTGACCAGCGTCACCGCTTCGTCTTCAGCGGCGTCTACCAGACGGGCAAGGTTAGCGGCAACGGCTTCGCCAGCAAGCTACTCAGCAACTGGACCATCGCTCCCCAGATCGAGTTCGGTGCCGGACGCCCCTTCAACATCATCACCGGCAATGGAGACAACCTCCAGATTTCCTCCCTCACCGCTCGCCCCAATATTGTTCCTGCGGGCACTCCCACCAACGCCTGCGGCTACCCGATCGTGCCTTCCAAGTTCTCCAGCACCGGTTACTTTCAAGAACCTTGCTTCGCCGATGTCACGCCCGCTCAACTCGCATCGCCCAACGCCCTGCTCTACCTCGACGGCAACCTCGGCCGCAATGCCGGCATCACGCCGTGGAACGTTTTCAACGATCTCCGTATCGCCAAGAAGGTCTACTTCAGTGAGCGCTTTAACATGGACCTCATCGCCGACATGTTCAACCTCGCTAACGTGTACAACGTGGCCGCCGTCAGCCCCCTCTTCACCAACGCCGGCCAGGCTACCGCTTCCTACGACCCGCGCCAGTTCCAGTTCGCCTTGAAAGTGAACTGGTAAAATCGAGCGATAGGACTAGTCATGGGACTGAGGTAGACAGTTTTGAAGGGACCAAGCTTTTTGAAGGGCCGAAGCGTCACGAACTGTAGCCGGGCTCTGATGGCGCCAGAGTTTTGGGAAAAGTACGACTGCAGTCGTGCCGCCGAGCCGCATGAATGCCATCGCCCTTCCCGGCCGTTGGGCAGTATTTTACTCGCGCGCTCAGCGCTCGCCTTGATTCTGCTGGCGCTGCTCTCCACCTTCACCGTTGCCGAAACCGGAGCCGATGTCTACAAAACGAGATGTTCAGCCTGCCACGGCGCCACCGGCGCGGGCGACACCATGCTCGGCAGGAACCTCAAGATTCGCCCGCTCGCTTCCGACGACGTACAAAAGCAATCCGACGATGAACTCGCCACCGTCATCGGCAAAGGCAGAAACAAGATGCCGCCTTACGACCGCAAGCTCTCGAAGGATCAAATCGCCGAGGTAGTGAAGTACATTCGCTCTCTAAAAAAATACTGATGGGACCAGACTCCGTCTCCCGCTGCCAAAGAGAAAAGCCGCAGTGTTCCCGCGGCTGTCCTTCTCGTTCGAAACTCTAAGACTCCAGCATTAACCTCGCCGACTACTGATGCTTGTCTTTGTAAATGCTCTTACTGATCCGGTTCTGCTGCCGGTTGATCCCTTTCTGCTCGGCCTTGGTCAGATGGCCGTTGTTCTTCGCCATATCTCTCTGCTCACGATTCTGCACGCTCGTCTCGCGTTTCTCGAGATTGGCCGTCTGCCGCGAATTCAGCTTCCCGCTGCTGACGCCGTTCGCAATTCGCTGCTGCTGGTTTTCTTCCCGCCGGTTCACTTGATTCACCCGCGGATGCCCCGGATCGACAACGCCCGGCCCCGCGCCCGAGGTAGTGGTTGAGGTTTGAGCAACCGCGGAACCAGCAAGCATCAGTCCCCCGGCTGCCAACGCTAACAGCGACTTACTGAATGTGTTTTTCATGCAGATGGAAACCCCCAGCCGAAAGGTTAGTTGCAGAAGGTCGGGATTGACGAGGTTACCGAGGTCTCGGCTCTCAAGTTACGCCCAGAGCGGACACTCCTGTCCGCCGCCCTTGCCCTTGCTTTTGCCCTTAGTTCTTGACGTTAGTTCTCGAAGAGACGTCAGCCTCCGAAACTGCCGCCCACCATGATTCAGGGTCATTCCAGTTGCGAATGCACTTAAATCCAGTCCCCACTTCGATTTCCACTTTTCATGCTGCCATCGCCTCACGACCGTAGTAAACTTTCTCCCCAGTGGAAGCTTGGCGAACAGCGCCCGCTTCCGGCCAGGCTAGACCCGGGGGTATTCTGCAATGCCATCGCGAAAACTGTCTTTAGGTATTCTGTTGTTGTCTGCCGCAACCACACTCATTCTCCAGCCTGCGTTCGCCCAACACAACCAGTCCCGCCTTCCCAAGCGCCTGGTAGCCGACTACACGGCTTACAGCAAGTATCTCGACCCCCCTTACGACGTCGCCCAAATACCTTTCAACAAGCTGACTCACATCATCCACGCCGGCGTTCCCTGGAATTCCGATGGCAGCCTTTCCGTGCCCGAAGGCTTCGTCGAACCCGACCTCATCCGCAAGGCCCACAACAACGGCGTGAAGGTCATGCTTTTGACCGGAGGCGATTTTGCAGCGATCGAATCCAGCCCAGCGGTTTTCCAAACCGTTCTCGCAAACCTGCAAGCCTTCGTCACCACCAACGACTATGACGGCATCGATATCGACTGGGAATTTCC
>PLBE01000247.1 GCA_003134435.1 Acidobacteriaceae bacterium | reverse complement strand
GCTGCTCGTTTCGAGATCACGCATGTTCCGGCCTCCATTCGGGAGCGCGACCGCGTGATTACGGGACGCAATCGCCGCGAACTTGCTCCCGTGCTTAAGCGTTACGAGCGCGTCTGCTTTACGCGGGAAGCTGTTCGGCCGCTCGACAAGCCGGGTGCAGCCTTTGCCGTAATGCTCCATCCAGGACACCCGCTGATGCTGGCCATCAGTGACATGTTGTTGGAGCAGCATGGCAACCTCCTCCGTCAGGGCACAATTCTTGTCGACCCTGCCGATGATGGCGAAGAGCCTCACCTACTGTTCTTGCTCACGCACGAAATCAAATCCGGCGACGGCCAGGTTCTCTCCAAGCGCCTACAGTTTGTCCGCGTCGCAACCGATGGATCCGCCACCTTTGCTGGTTGGGCGCCGCACCTTGATTTGGAGGTTCTCGTACCGGCCGACCGTGCACTGCTGAATGATGTGATTTCCGCGCCCTGGATTCGTGCGGACCAAGAGCAACGAGCTCTCGGCCTCGCAGCTGTCACTCTTGTGCCGGAACATTTTCAGGAAGTCGCGGAACGACGCATAGCTCACGTCGATAAGACTCTTGCGGCCGTCCACGAACGCCTCACTAAAGAAATCGCCTTCTGGTCCGATCGTTGGATCAAGCTCAAAGAGGATCAAGAAGCGGGCAAGGACGTGCGACTGAATCTTGAAAACGCCCGCCGCACAGTCACCGACCTCGAAGGTCGTCTTGAAAATCGAAAGAAAGAACTGCTTTCCATGCGTCACGTCACCTCTGCCACACCCGTGGCCCTCGGGGGGGCGCTTGTTGTCCCCGTAGGCTTGCTCCGTCGCCTGCGAGGCGAATCTCCTACAGAGTACGGTTCCGCTTTTTCAACTGACCCCGTAGCACGTGCTCGCGTCGAAAAACTTGCCATGGACGCTGTCCGTCAAGCTGAGGAAGCGCGCGGATGCCGCGTGGTCGATGTCTCGGCTCAGAAATGCGGTTGGGATCTTTCTTCGTATCCCGCTGCCGTGGGCGGTAAGTCGCCAGAAGTTCGGCATATCGAAGTCAAGGGTCGTATTCAGGGTGCAGACACGGTCACTATCACCCGCAATGAAATGCTTTACGGCCTCAATCAGGCTGATAAGTTCCTTCTCGCGATAGTTTTTGTAGGTGAGAATGAAGCGGTAGACGGTCCGCACTACCTGCGCAATTTCTTTGAGTCGGAACCGGGCTGGGGAGTAGCTTCTATCAATTTTGAGATTAAGGCGCTCCTTGAGCGCGCGGAGCGACGATGAGCCCGCAAACTCAACTGCGGTTAGACCGTTTGTCCCTGAGCAATTTCCGGTGCTTCGCCGAGTGCGAGATTGACCTGCATCCGGAACTCACCGTCTTAGTGGCAGAAAATGGTCGTGGTAAAACCGCAATTCTCGATGCCATACGAATTGCACTCGGACTGTTCGTGAACGGCGTCGCCAAGCCCAAGAAGTCGATCGGCTTCGCGCTCTCGGACGTACGGCTTATGCGCGGGGAGAATGCTGAAATGGTCCCAACGTTACCGACTGGGTTCGCTGCGGACGGATATGTCACAGGGCAACCGATTCATTGGAGCCGCGCGCTCAAGAGTTACGGCCCTAGACCTCGTACAACCAACAAGACTGCTCAAGATCTTCTCCACGCAGCGGTGGACCTTCGCGAGCGCGTTGAAAATCGGGCTTCGACCGAAGAGGGAGGCAACACTCTACCTCTCGTAGTTTTTTATGGAACGGCCCGGCTTTGGGAGCAGCACTGGCCAATGAAATCAAGAGCGAGAGGTGCCAATATTCCCAGAGGGCGACTAAATGCCTACACAGACTGTCTATCTCAGGGCTCGTCATTCAGTGGCTTAGTTAGCTGGTTTGAGCAGAAAGCGACCGAGATCGGTGATCCACGCTTTTCCAGAGCACTCGCCGACAATCTGAGACTTGTGGCCGCGGTCAAAGATGCCACGCGCGTGGTGCTTGGGCCAACCAAATGGGAGGACTTGGACTGGGATTTCGACCGAAAAGCGTTAGCGGTCCAGAATACCGAAGTCGGTCGTCTGCCGATTGCAGCTCTCAGTGACGGCATTCGCAACACAATAGCTCTCGTCGCCGACGTTGCTTCTCGCTGCGCCATGCTTAACCCGCACCTTGGCAGTGAAGCCGCCCGACAAACGCCTGGCATGCTGATGGTTGACGAGGTGGACATGCACCTTCATCCCAGTTGGCAGCAATTAGTTGTGGAGCTGCTTCGGAAAGCTTTTCCTCTTCTTCAAATGGTATTGAGCACTCACAGTCCACAAGTGCTTTCAACTGTCGACAAAGGATCGATCCGGATCGTTAGTCTTGGTGATGGCGGTCAAGGATTGATCGGCACTCCCACTATGCAGACTAGGGGCGTGGAAAGCGCGGATGCTTTGGCTGCGATTATGGCGGTGGATGCGGAACCCCCAATAGAAGAGGCGCGGTGGCTGCGCGAATACCGGGCGCTAATAGAGGATGGCAAAGCCGAATCGTCAGACGCCCTTTCACTAAAGGACAAACTGATCTCTCATTTTGGGGAGACTCATCCCGTAATTGTCGAATGTAACCGCCTCATTCGCTTTCAGGCCTTCAAACTCAAGCGGAATCGTCCGGAGGAGCGGTAGGATGCGAAGACTCGATCGAGCGGCTGTCCCGTCGCCGCCTTGCCTCGCGAACTATCTGCCTGGTCGGGACAAATGGGACGACGTGAACAACGAAGATAGAATTCAGATTCGGGTTCGGTTGGAGCAGATGCAGGGTCGGCGTTGCGCATATTGCGAGGGTGCATTAGACGCGCTAGGGCAACATATAGAGCACTTTCGTCGCAAACATCATTTTCAAGCTCTTACGTTTGAATGGAGCAACCTTTACTGGTCATGCGACCAGAAAGATTCTTGTGGCCACTACAAGGACCACGGAGCGGGGCCGTATGACATTGGGGACCTTGTCGAACCGAGTATTGACGATCCGGATACATTTTTTCGATTCCGTGCGGATGGAACGATTAGCGTTCGCTATGGCCTTCAGAAGACAGATGTGCACAGGGCAGAAGAAACTCTACGTGTCTTCAACCTTAACCCGCAACGGGGCCGTTTGAGGCACATGCGCAAGGCGGTGCTGTCAGGGTACGTCGGAATGATTGATGATTGTGAAGGCTTTTCAGCAAGTGAACTGCAGGAATTGCTTGCAGCGGAATTGGCCCAGGCCGGGACAGAGCCGTTTTCTACTGCGATCCGGCACGTACTCACGGAGCCATATTGATGGCGTACCCCGTAAGATCTCCTCGCAAACTTATCGAGGTCGCTCTGCCACTCGATGCGATTAACATCGCGGCGGCGAAGGAGAAGTCCATTAGGTATGGACATCCGTCTACTCTGCACCTGTGGTGGGCGCGACGCCCACTTGCAGCGGCTGGGGCGGTAATCTTTGCACAACTGGTCAACGACCCAGGCTACCAGCAAGGCGGGGGATTCAAATACGGAAAGAACAAGAAGGAAGCCTCCATTGAGCGAAAGCGGCTGTTCGAAATCATCGAGGATCTCGTGCTATGGGAGAACACCAATAATGGTGCTGTCTTGACTGCCGCTCGCGCTGAGATCCGCCGCTCATGGCGAGAAGTGTGCGACTTAAACAAAGATCATCCCGAAGCAGCCGAACTGTTCAACCCGGAAAGACTGCCGCCATTGCACGACCCGTTCGCAGGTGGTGGTGCCATTCCATTGGAAGCGCAACGTTTGGGGCTAGAGGCATACGCTTCCGATCTAAATCCGGTGGCGGTACTCATCAACAAGGCGATGATTGAAATTCCACCCAAGTTCGCCGGATACGCACCTGTGGGACCGATTCCGGCGGATGAACAAGGCCAAAGACTTGAGCTTTCGAAAGAGTGGCCGGGCGCATCTGGCCTCGCGGAAGATGTGCGCCGCTACGGGGCATGGATGCGGGCCGAAGCACACAAACGCATCGGTCATCTTTACCCCCCAGTCGAAATAACGAGGGAGATGGCGAGCGAAAGAGCGGACATCAAGCATCTTGTTGGGCAGAAGCTCACTGTCATAGCATGCCTGTGGGCACGTACGGTTAAGAGTCCAAACCCAGCGTTTGCGAACATCGAAGTTCCCTTGGTTTCTACCTTTATTCTCTCCAGCAAGGAAGGCAATGAAGTTTTCGTCGAGCCTGTCGTCGAGAATGATCGTTACTATTTCCGGATCAAGAAAGGCTTGCCGCCACCAACAGCAAGAAACGGAACCAAGCTGGCCCGTGGTGCTAACTTCTCGTGTCTTATGTCTGGAGTGCCAATTGAGCCTAGCTATATCAAGGCTGAGGGAATGGCCAAGAGGAATGGCACGCGCCTCTTGGCCATCGTGGCCGAAACCCCGCAAGGCCGTATATACCTTCCGCCCACTCCAGAGATGGAGGCTGTCGCTCACAGTGCAAAACCGACCTGGGAGCCTGACCTTCCGTTGCCGGATGATATAAGGGCATTTTGGACTCCTCTTTACGGGATAACACACTACCGAGATATATTCACGCCACGACAGCTAGTAGCGCTTACAGCACTCAGCGATTTGGTTACTGAAGCGCGAGAGAAGATCTGCAATGATGCTCGGGATAAAGGGAGGGACGACGATACTCGGGGTATTGAAGACGGCGGTTCGTCGGCCACTGCATATGCTGAGGCTGTGAGCATCTACCTGGCATTGGCAGTGGATAAGTCTTCAGACTATAACAGCGCTCTTGTTGCGTGGAGTCCATCTAGAGATCAGGCTAAAACGACTTTCGCGCGGCAAGGGCTGCCAATGGTGTGGGATTTCGCAGAGGTAAATCCATTCGCTGAAGCTGCAGGCGATTTTGGTGTCTCGCTAGAGGGGATCTGTCGTTCAATAAAAGTCGACACTAACCGCATTCCAGGTTGTGCAGTGCAGGCCGACGCACAACACCAAACGATCAGCCGTGGCAAGTGGATTTCCACGGACCCGCCTTACTATGACAATATTGGCTACGCTGATCTCTCTGATTTTTTTTATATATGGTTGAGACGAGCTCTTCGATCATTCCTGCCGAGTTTGTTCTCAACAATTTCAGTTCCGAAAGCCGAAGAACTTGTAGCGAACCCCTACCGTCACGGCGGCAAAGACGAGGCGGAGAAATTTTTTCTCGCTGGTATGACTAAGGCGATGAGCAATCTGGCGGTGCAGGCTCATCCCGAGGGCCCCATCACAATTTATTACGCGTTCAAGCAGTCAGAGACGAAGGAGCAGGGTGGCACTTCCTCGAAAGGCTGGGTGACATTTCTTGAAGCTGTTCTGCGTTCCGGACTTCAACTGACCGGCACATGGCCGATGCGAACTGAGCGTGAGTCGCGTGCAATTGGTATCGGCACAAATTCCCTGGCATCTAGCATCATCCTTGTCTGTCGCAAGCGTTCTTCAACTGCCGCCACCATTTCACGAAGAGAGTTTCTTCGGGAATTGAACGTTGTGCTCCCCGAAGCACTCGACGAGATGACCAAAGGCTCTGGCGATGATCGCTCACCCGTCGCTCCTGTCGATCTTTCCCAGGCCATCATCGGACCGGGTATGGCGGTGTTTTCCAAGTACGCCGCGGTGCTGGAGGCTGACGGGTCGCCTATGAGCGTGCATAGCGCTCTTTTACTCATCAATCGCTTTCTCGCTGAAGATGACTTCGACCCCGACACTCAGTTTTGTTTGCACTGGTTTGAGCAGTACGGTTGGGGCCAGGGTAAATTCGGCGATGCGGACACACTCTCTCGCGCCAAGGGCACCAGTGTTGATGGCGTGCGAGATGCGGGCGTAATTGAATCGGGTGGTGGAGTGGTTCGCCTGCGAAAATGGTCAGAATATCCTGCCGACTGGAATCCGCTGGAGGACACACGCCTGCCGATTTGGGAAGTGCTTCATCAGTTCATTCGTACCCTGAAGAATGAGGGCGAAGCCAGCGCGGGCACTCTGCTCGCTGCAACGAAGGGGAAGTCAGAAGCAACTCGACAACTGGCGTATCGCCTTCATACCCTGTGTGAACGCCAGGGCTGGGCCGAGGATGCGCGTGCCTACAACGAGCTGATCACTTCCTGGAGCGGCATTGAAGTAGCCGCGAGTATGGTGCCAACAGAAAAGACGCAAGGCAGCCTTTTTGAGTGATTTGTCCTTGGACTGGAGCATAGATCGATGAAACCGTGGCGCGAAATTGCCGTTCCTCATCCCGACGTGCTCGAAGGTACGTTTCTTCAATCGGAGTTCGCGGCGGACATCACCGCCGTGCACACGGGCAAAGCAACGCCCGAATATCAGGACGCCTCAGCATTTTTTCAACGCACGTTCATCACGGAAGGCATGAGGTTGTTGCTCATCTCGGTGGCCCAGCGTTTGAACGGCAAGGGCGGCGACCCCGTGATCCAATTGCAAACGGCCTTCGGCGGCGGCAAGACCCACACCATGCTTGCGGTCTATCACTTGGCTACTCGCCAGTGCCCGCTTAAGGATCTCCCAGGCATTCCGGACCTGCTCGATCATGCTGGCATGATGGACGTGCCTAAAGCGAGAGTTGTGGTGCTCGACGGCACTGCCCGTGCTCCTGGGCAAGCATGGAAGTATGGCAATCAAGCCATTAATACTCTGTGGGGCGATCTGGCCTGGCAACTAGGTGGCAACGAAGGCTATGCGCTTGTTAAAGACGCCGATACGACAGGCACATCACCGGGCAAGAACGTTTTGAAAACGTTGCTCGAAACGTACGCCCCATGTGTGGTGCTTGTGGACGAGCTCGTAGCTTATATTCGCCAGTTTCCAAACGGCCAGACTTTGAGCGGCGGGAGCTACGACAGCAATCTCTCTTTTGTGCAGGCCTTGACCGAAGCGATCAAGCTTGTGCCGAACGCCATCCTGCTCGCATCCTTACCGGAATCGGACATCGAGGCTGGAAGTAATCGCGGGATGACGGCGTTGCAAGCGCTGGAAAAGACCTTCGGCAGGTTGCAGGCGCTCTGGAAGCCAGTCGCGACTGAAGAGGCTTTCGAGATCGTCCGACGACGACTCTTCGAACCAGTTCGAGATGCCTCGGCCCGCGACGCTGTATGCCGAGCCTTTGCTGACGCCTACGTGACTGAAGGCGTTAAGATGCCGTCAGAGACGCAAGAAGCACGATACTTCAATCGTCTGGTGCAGGCTTACCCAATTCATCCTGAAGTTTTTGATCGCCTTTACGAAGACTGGACGACACTTCAGAGTTTCCAACGAACGCGCGGGGTCCTGAAACTGATGGCCAAGGTGATTTACCGGCTATGGAAGGATCAAAATCAGGATCTGATGATTCTGCCTGGCAGTCTGCCGCTTTATGACGGTAACACGCGCAATGAGCTGACGTACTATCTAGCTCCTGGCTGGGACGCTGTTTTGGAAAAAGATATCGACGGTGAGCGCGCGGAGACTACAGAACTCGAAACTAAGGAACCACGATTTGGTGCCATCAATGCTGCATGCCGCGTGGCTCGAACGATTTTCCTGGGTAGCGCACCATCCGCTGCTGGAATGCAGAAAGGCGTTGTTCGCGGCTTGGATCGCGCCCGTGTGCTACTAGGTTGCTTGCAGCCAGGACAGGCGTCTTCGACCTTCTCCGACGCACTCAATCGATTGGCTGACCGCTTACATTACCTCAACTCCTCTGGTGATAAGACAAAAGACGCGACTCGATTCTGGTTTGATACCCGTGCCAACTTGCGTCGGGAAATGGAAGACCGGAAAGGACGGTTTAACGACCATATTGATGTGCGTGACAAGCTGGCCGAGGTACTGCGCAAACTGATGCCCGGAGTGTCGTTCTTCGAGGGCAGTCACATCTTCACACCCCACGCGGACGTTCCAGATGACGGCGCGTTGCGCCTTGTGATATTTCCGCCAGACAAGTTTTACACGAAGCAAGAGATGCGCGTGGCCTCCGATGAGGTCATGGAGTTCTTGCGTAACCACGGCCCAAAACCTCGTTACCGTGGGAATAGGCTTATCTTCATAGCTCCCGAACATGCCTCCTTGCCTCGTGTGCGCGACTGTGTCCGCACAGCGCTTGCTTGGAACTCTATCGTCTTGGATGTTAAAGAAAAACGGCTGAACATCGACGGCCTCCAAGAGGAACAAGCGAAGAAGGAACTCCAGTCCGCTGAAGACGTACTGCCCAGGGTTGCCCGTGAGTGCTACAAGTGGCTCCTGTGCCCGGTCCAGACGACGCCGGAGGATCGCCAAGCCAGCATCGAAGCATTTTCGCTGAATACAAGTGGCTCAGCGTTAGGCGCTGAAATACAGCAGGTGTGTCACGACAATGAGCTAGTTATAAGCGCGTGGTCTCCAATACATTTGCGTGACACACTGAAGAAGCTCTACTGGAGGGACGGCAAAGATGCCGTGGGCGCTATGGCCTTCTGGGAGGACATGCAGCGGTACCTCTACTTGCCACGTCTCGACGACAGGCATGTGTTGGAGCAGGCGATCACGAAGGGCGCCGGCAGTAAAGACTTTTTCGGGACCGCTTATGGAGAAACAGGGGCAGTTTTTGAGGGGTTCAAGTTTGGCGATGCCAATGTGCAGTTCGACGATACCCTTCTGTTGATCGAACCCGAGGCTGCCCGGCGATATGAAGCGAACCTATCTGTGAGTCCGAAGCCAGGTTCCGTTATCGTCGAAGGTGGCACGCCGCAACAGACCGCGGTACTCGGTCAATCTACTTTGTTCCAGCCTCCGGTTGGCGGGCTGGACGCCGTTGCAAAAACTGGCTCAGGAAAACCAAAGTCTTTCTATGGCTCTGCCGACGTGAACCCGGCGACAGCGAAGATGCGTCTCGTCCAACTGGCAGAAGAAATTATCAGCAATCTCGTGGCTGATCCTCTAGCAGAGCTCAAGATAACGGTCGAGATCAACGCCAATTTTCCAAATGGAGCCTCTGACCAGATCAGGCGCGCGGTATCAGAGAATGCAAAGAGCCTAGGATTCAAGACCTCGACCTGGGAGTAAGGTATCGAGGGTCTTTCGGGAAATGTGCTGCGCCGAGTAGCATTTGCGTTTGGCTAGACATGCCGTTCCTGATGGCTGAACACGAACGACTGAGTGTCAGGTCACCCTTGCCGGGCCGCTACAAACGCGCAAGGTCTTGCTGAATGCGGGTAAGAATCACGTCAAAAGCGATCTGTCCGCGATAGTAAAGTGGGGCTGTCTTTGAATATTCCGCTTCGAATTGCTTGCGGATGTTCTCGTCTTCAACGGTGAAGGCTCCGCTTTTTGCGACGTTTAGGTCCAAAGACTTGAAACGCTTGTTCTTGTGCGCCAAGTATTCCGGAGTCCCGATGAATTTCTGCACTGCTTCCACGTCGAGTAGCTGATGAATGTCGTAGTAGTGCCTCAAGAAATTCGTTGGGATTTTCCCCGCCACTTTGAATTGGCCGTATTTTCGGACCACAGCCTGTACCTTTTCCACGAAAGTGTATTCGGGGTTATAGCAGGGGATGTCGAGGGCGCGGTTGTCCGTGTATTGAAGTTTCCGAGCATCGGCGAACTGGACGACCCAAGAGGAGATTGTGACATCGCGGTTCGGGGCGGTCTGATCGAATCCGACCTCCAGAAGAATTCCATCCTTGAGACCAGCGATTGAACCAAAGAGGGTTTCGTAGGTTAGCCTAAGGCCGGCGTTCCTCAGCGTTTCGTCATCGTAGGATGTATCCCTCTCGACGGTCGTAATCCCTGGGATCTTGATCTTGTCCCGCAGCTTTTCATAAAAGACTCGTCTGGACTCAATCTGCGTGGGCCTCTCGTGATTTGGATTGGTATCGACCTTAAGTCCATCGAAGGGGTCGATGCGAATGTCGATGTCTTCAGAGAATCGCTGAATGATTCCAAAGCCCTTGGAAAGCGAAGTCCCGCCCTTGAGCTCAAACGTTAAGCCAAGCTGCTTGAGCCCAAAGACGGCGTGCATGATCCAGTAGTCTTTTTCCACGAGAGCTGGATCATTGATCTTCTCGGTGTCGGCAACGGACGCGACAAGTGCCTTGAAATCGCTTCGCTCATGCAGAAAAGAGTCAGGCATGTTGCAACATCTCCTGAAACTTTTTCTGTGTGGAGTATTTGCCGTAGAGAGAAACCGCGCGTGAAAGCTTTTTCGGGTCCATCTCTTTCGCTTTTTCGCGAACGCGAGAAAGAACGGCGTCCCGATCCTCGGCAAGGTCGCCTAGTTCATTAACAAGATCGACCAGCAGAAACTCGGGAGAGAGTTGCCTTGGAACATTCATGCGGCGCTCGAAAGTGACCATTCGATTGCCGAGCGGAAATGTCCCATGCCGTTTCTGATTGTAGACAACCCGTTTGTTGTAGAGCTGCGTTGTCCCAAGTCCCAACTGGTTGTAGGCATTCGGGGAGGTCAGGACAAAACGGTCCGTCTTCAAGAACGCTTTCACCAGCTCGTGCTCATCTGCCGGAGCCTCTCCAAATTCAAATTTACGAGGACTGTAGTACAAGCCGGTGCGGAGCTTCTGGAGGGTCCCGTCGGCAGTAAGTTCTTTGAGGTGTCGATCAACACTATGGGACCAGGGCAGAAGGTCTTCTCTGCGGTAGACACGTCCGGGCCGAAGATGTCGCTTCAGCAGGTCAAGCGTGCTCCTCCGCATTTCCCTGATCCTCCACGGTTAGGCTACTCTTCAAGACCTCGATGTGTCAACTGTTTTATTAATATTTCATGCATTAATAAGCATAACTACTTATGTTTCTGCTGGTTGAAGGTAATACCATTAACACACCGAACTCATACCGGCCAAGCCGACTTCAGTGCATAAATTATTGAGCACGCGAGCTTTTTGTTGAATCAAGAAGGCTTATGGATTCTTCAGACAGTGTCTGTAGAATTCTTGCCTCCCGCGAAGTGCGGGAGGATGCTTTCTGCCCATCACGATCTTTTCAATTTCAATTGGTATTTCAGAGCTCTATCACAGCGCCTCCATATAGGGGCGAATGACATGACTAACCCGGCACACTTTGGCGTAGCGGTAGATTTCGCTGATGGTGGCCCTTTTCTGGCGAAGACAATCCTTTAGGGATTCGATTGCGATATCGAGTCCGATTTTGTTCCTGAACTTAAAACAGTCGGCGACAGTCTTCGCGGCCGAATAGACGCGGACGGGGACTCCGTCGACCTGATGGTTTTCAATTCCTTTAGTCAGCGATAGTCCGGAGAGTCGTACGATCTTCAGTGAAGGCGAATCGAGGGCTGGCTTTCTTGCCCCTTTGGGGAGAGCTATCCAAACCGAAGCAGGATTCTGAGTTGTGATCTCGTGAAATGCAAGGGCCGAAAGCAGGCAAATAGCTGCCTTGGGTACACGCTTCGCAACCTCAGCGTAAGAGTGGCGTTCCGTGACCTTGGCGTCCGCGAGTGTGTAGATTCCACGTCCAGGCCGTTTGAGTTTGCCTTGATGGTGGAGACGAACGAGATACTGCCGCGGAAGGCCGATGGCCTCGATATCGCGGGGCCNNTTACTTAATCATAACTAATGACATATTGCAACACCATCATGGAACATTATGCCACCTAGCGGCCGGTTTTCATCGAAGAAGATCTTAATGTGCACTATGCGGTAGACGTTTTGGGGATCGCGCCAAGGATGGAATGGACTGGCTGCCGCTCAACCGGGTCCTCACCGGCCGTTTAGAAAGGGCGTCCTTCGCTGGCCCGATAACGATAGAGGTTATAACAGTGCCTCGTCGGGCCAATGGAACAGCTTCGCAATCTTTGACCGGTAGCTATTGTGGCGGCGCTGAAGTCGTTTTTTTGGCTTAAGGCGCAAATCGCGCCACATCTCGGGAGTCATTCGTATCCATGTCGGATCTTCGAATGGGCGATCGGGTGGCATGCGTTTGAATTCGACCATATTCCATTCGGCATCGTCGTCGTAGTCGTAATGTTCGAGCCATACTAACTTCTCGGCAGGAATTTCAAAGCGCTCGCATACTTGGAAACACAGTTCTTCAACGCAATTAGTTATGCTGTTCCCCGGATTACCGGTGACCGCGATGCACGAAATGACGATCCTCCCGTCTGGTAAGTCAATCCGTTCAACCAAGCACACGCCGTCTGCTCTGTTTCCTGCCTTGTAAGCAAACAACTCTGGCTCATTTGCGACCTGCCAGAGCGGATACCGCCATGGCTTCCTCGTGAACTCCAGATCCTTCGAAAACCGAGTGCGCACCTCGTCGTACTCTGATGTGTCGGGTAGTGGGCTCAGTTCGGTAGAGTGTGCCAGCGTTGCGAGTTCAACTGGCGTTGGTAACGCACCGTTCCGAGAGTAGAGTCGATCACGATATTCTTTTACTTCCTCTAGCGTTAATCCCTTGGACTGACCGGTTCGACCGTCATATTCGTCATGATGTTCAAGACACAGAAAGACGAGATTTTGAAACCGTGAATCGCTTGGGTCGCGGTTCAGATGTGCGATTTGACCTTTTTTGACATCATCCCGACCCGTCAGGAAGACACAGAGGCAGCAACGTCTTCGAGACGCCGTTAAGACCTCCTTCTCGACAGATTTAGTCGCGGGGCGGCGTACCTTCATCGTTGCTATAAATCCAGACCATTTTTGATCCGTTCAATCCGCATTGCCGACGCTGGAGCCGAAGGAAACGAGAAAAAAGTAAAATCTTGACCTAGCCCGTTACGATTTTACGAAGGAGATCTTTTTCCCGGCTAATTATCCTTTCAAGTCGTGCGGCGATTTCATCCTCGCCTAGCCAATCCCAATCTTCGGTCTCTGACTTCTCGGCGTTCGGAATTGCAATTACATCTATACCCTTGCAACCGGGAATGAATTGCTCGGCCTGGTGTATGAGGTATATTGCCACGTCTTTGCCTATTTCGAGAGAGTCCCGGCGCGAGTAGGCGGCTTCCAGATATCGAATCAATGAGGATTCTCCCGCTCCTAGGATTATGAATTCACCGCCGATGTTGAATCCTCCTTCTCCGTCATAGACCCACATCTGCGTCCCCTCGCCAGGAACTGTACCACCGATTAATAGTTGCAAGGGCATCGAGCCAAGTCGATTAGCGTACACTTCGTTAATCACCGTCTCGGTCATTCGACCGATGTCAGCAATGCTAAGCGAATAGTCAGGAGTGTCTAAAGCAACGAGACGCGTTTCAATCTTCTGTCGTACTTCTTTTGCGGCCACGGGAGAATCGGCAAACGCAAAGAAAATTGCGCCGTGATTCAAAGGATAGACGGTTACCTTTCGATTGCGATCTATGAATTGATGTCTGTCAGTGGAAAGCAACCGATCCGCTGCGAATATCAGGCCGTCGCCAATTCTCATTCCGAGTGCAATTGTCATAGGGGACAGGGACGAGATTTTGTTGTCTGTTAAGAAGACTGAGATGAAATAACGGGACTTTTCGTCGAATCCTCACCCCCGCTTCCTGAGGCGTCGGCCCCAGCAGAGGCGGGAATTGCAACCGCTAGAGTTGGCTGAACGGGCGAGGCCTGAACATTCGCTGCCGAGCCCTCCCTTTCAAGTTTCCGTACTTCATCAATCTTCTCCTTGACAAGATTCTCCCAGTGATTGAATCGAAGGCCGACCCCGTCCACATTGTTTTGGATAAGTGGGTTCATGTGGCACACCACACATCGAGACTGATAAACCTCATCCACGAAGTGTTGGAACCACTCAACAGTCTTGAAGAATGTGGGCACGAAGTCTGCCTGGGTTGCACGTATCAATGCCGGTAGTTGATCCAGATCGAGATAATCAATCGAGTTGGAGCTTCGCTTTTGATGCCACGCATTAACCGATTCTTCTTTTGTACGCTTCGCGACTGTTTCTTTTAGGCCGCGCGGTGCCAGCTTGTCCCACCATTCTTTGCCATGTGTCGCCGTGAGCACTCGATTGATGAACTGGCGGATGGAATTTTCCAATGTATAGAGAGTTTGGTAGACCGGAATCATCGCCAGCATTTCGGCATGTGTCGCCTTCGAGAGAATGGGGTCGTCCACAGCATCTTGTACTTTCACCTTGAAACCCTTCTTCGATTTCGCCTTCCCACGTTTGTTGTTGGAACTTGTAGCCACCGGCACGGCTACCGATGGGGTCGCCGCCGACAGATGGGGAAGCAGCTTGCGAATCTCTTCCAGCTTTGCGCTCGCAATCCCGTGCTTATGCAGGTTGATGCTGTTCTTCGCAGCCAGCACCAAGATTGCATCCGAAGTCTTGATAGACAGAGAGTTCGCAATTGTCTCAGCGCGTTTGTATAGCTGAGCCCGTTCTACTTTGAGTTTTTGTTGGAGCAGATTCCGAATGTCAGCATTCCCAGCCATGTAGTTCTCACTCCTCGGTCGTCGGCGTTAGCGTGGCCTGATCAACGGGAACCGCAACGGCGGCAGGCTGGGTCTGAGAAGGTTCGTCGTTGGGAATACTGTCCTCAGTGAAATGAGAGGCATAACACACGCGCAAGCGATACGAATCTTCCAGTGCTATCAGACCGTAGAGAATCTCTTTGCCTGTCTCTTTGGACTTCTTGATCGCGTGCGCCACCATGTCTTCTTTAACTGCTTCTTCGATCTGTCCTTCAAACTGCACGAAGAAGGCCTCGGCTGTGGTCGAGAACAAACGGGGAATTTGGTCTCCGTTCTTGCCGAGCTTCGCTATCGTCAATGGAGGAGCAGTAGCTGGGCCTTTGAGAGCAAAGGCAGTGGAAATGCGACGACCGCCGATCGTCACATGTGTCGAATAAAGATCATTCTTCTCGCCGCCCCAATCCTGAAACCTACCCTGGTTCCCGAGCACAGATGCGATGCCATACTTGAAAATCTTCTCTGGCAGGCGCGCAGGCACCAGCGTTGGCAGCTTCGATGGTTTCAAGTCCAGCACGTCCTTGAATTCCTCAACATCATCAATGAAAATTTCGCTCACTGAAATTTCAGTGCGTTTCCGTGAATCCACCTGAACCAATACTGTTTGTCGCGGCGTACGGGTCGTCACATGCTTTTTCAACTGGGCCGGATTCTTCGCCAATCGCAGGATCTTGTCTTTTTTCGCATTAATGTGATGGAATTTCTTGAACGAGACTCGTCCTTCATGTTTCAAGGTTTCAAAGTACTGCTGGTGCGCCATGGGAGTGGCGAGCTGCAGTACAACTGTCTCGGTGAACCCAGTTAATGCAGCCAGAGCAGCCGCATTTTTCGGGCTATTTCCTCCACTGTAGACCGCCTCGAAAACCTTTAATTTGCGCTCCGATGTTGCGAGTTCCTCGGCAATCTTATGTATGGTCTCTTCCGAAGACGCGGAGAACTCGGTTACGTGCTGTATCGTCAATTTACTCCTCGCCTTCTCCTGCCGGGACGAGCGTGGTTGGATCAGTGGTTGGAATTTCGCGAGGCTTCTGTTTCGCCTTGGCCTTCGCCAGCGTTACGCTCACTGTGCCAGGAGTCGTGCCGAGCAGGTCGGCAATCCATCTACGTTCGAAACCAGCAGCACTGAGCGTGTGGATCGCTTGAACCTGTTTCATGTTGGACGTCAACTGCAGAGCTGCCAGCCTGAGCATGTGATCAAGTTTCGCGTCGATGCTCCGCAGAATCGCTTCATTCTCCGTTGCCATTTGTTATCTCTGTCCCCTGGGTCGCCATCACCTGCGGTTCTGCAGGTACGGCCTGTTGTGGTTCTTGTTTTGCTTTCGCTTTTCGCTTCTCTGGAAGTTTCATCAAACGTCGGTACTTTGGTAGGGAATCTGTGCCCACGTTCAGCACAATGCCATCTTCGAGCCAGCCTGCAAGGACATAAGCGATTGCCTGCTGGCTCACTCCAGCTATTTCTCCCAACTGCTTCCCAGTTTTCTCGCCGTCAAGCGCGTTGTACACGCTGACATACCCCTCGGGATCCTTCTTCCTGTTAGCCATCACCATCTCAACGAGCTTCTCTGGTGTCCAGACGAGACGAGCCAACAGCGCGATGATGGTCTCATTCTGCTGGCGAATAACTGCGAAGACCTCGTCTGTCGTCATTGCTGAACCTCCACTTTCTTCTCAGTCTCTTGAGGGATTGGTTCTGCCTGCACAGCTTCGGTCTGGGCAGGTTCGGCGTTCGACTGCTTCGCTTTCTTCTCCGTCTTCCTCTTCTCTGGTAGCTTCATCAGCCGTCGATACCTTGGTTGTGATTCCGTGCCGACATTTAAGACGATGCCATCTTCAAGCCAACCTTGAAGCACGCCGGACATTGCTGGCTGGGACACTCCGGCTATTTCCGCCAACTGTTTTCCCGTTGTGCGACCATCGCACGCGTTGTAGACGGTCACGTACGCCTCGGGATCTTTCTTCTTGTTCGCCATCACGACTTCAACGAGTTCCTCCGGCTTCCAGACAAGTCGTGCCGCAAGGAAAATCAGCATCTCGTTCTGCGAGGTCAGGGTCTTGTTCTGCTGAGCAATTATTGTGAGTGCCTCGTCGGTCGTCACGGTTTGGCCTCCTCCGCAGCGACGGATGAAGCATCTCTTGAAGGTTCCGCTGCGACGGTTTGCCCTTCGGTTTTCTTCACCTTCTTGCTCGCCATGTACAACTGCTGTCGAACGTTCTGAGTGGTGATCCCAAGAGCTTCGGCGATCTGCTCGCGACTAAGCTTCATGTTTTCCAGTTTAACGATGGCATCGATGTTGCTGAACTCTCTGGCAAAGAGAGCAGCCATCAACCTAATCATTATATCCATGCGGCCAGTGATTTCTTTTACATCAGCGTCTTGAAGTGGCACGACAAAAACCTCCTTAGCTAATGGGCTTGATTCAGAACTTAGCACTGAAGTCAGCGCTGTCAAGAGTTTTCGGGACGAAGATCAGCACTCTGCTAAGTGCATCTGTGGAAAACCTTAGGAAAACGCTACAGAAACAGTGCAGTTTATGTGGAAAATCAGGACAACTGCTGCGCAAGTGGTGCATTTCTGAAGGGCAGATGTTAGTAAGGTTCGAATTTTGTTCACCTATGCTTTAGAGCCCTCTTGCGAGTGCATCTGCGGTGTTGATATTCTGAAATTTCGCCAGCGTTTAATCCGTTTGGGCCATCGTTGGCTGGCGAGCGATCTAGTCCAAACGGGGCCGTGAGGACTCGCGGTGCACGACCACGCGCTTCCCTTGTTATGAGCACCACTCGGGAGCGATGTTTGACCCTTGTTGATTTCCGCTTTTGAGTGGTAACAAGGGGCAAGCGGAAGACTCGGCCCCAAGGACATTCGACAGCCCCATCTGGTCAGATGGGGCTGTTCCATTTAAGGCGTGGTCGGCCTTAAATTCTCGAAGACCTGCCAAACTTCGGTCACTGGAGTTTGGTTAGTAAATCGATGTAGGGCTGGTCCACTCTGAGTCCGATCGCGAAGTTCTATGCACTCGTCGTGGTGGTTGTACGCGAGCGCGTACCGCCGTCCTCCGATGTAGACCCAAAGCACATTCGCGGGTGCACCACCATGCGAGCGAACTTCAATCTCAGTTTCTGGGTCCTTCTTCCAGAGGACTGCTCCTAACAATGCCAGCGCGACGGCGCCGACTGTTTCTGCGTGATGACCTGAACGGTTCATCACACCTGCCAAATATTGTTCGAGGGTTTCGAGATCAGCAACTGTCAGCGGCATCTGTTTGCTCCTTTGATAGCAGCAGCATTCTAGGCTCGACACCTACCTATCAGGATCGACGAATTCGGATTTGCTACCATCGTGCAGAAACATTCCGCCCCGCCCATTGACCCTTTTTAACGGACCCGCCTTTCGTCCGTCCGTGGCTTCTTCCCAGCGTATTTTCAGATCGCGCCATGTGCCAGCCGCAATCTTCTGCACTCCATACCAGAGATACAGTTCGTCCCAGGTGATGTGGGAACACCCGTTTAGCAGGACATCCTCAAGCCGAGCGGTCAGGATTTCGTCGTGTCTTCTCTCCATCTGCCCTCCACAAACTATCTACATTATCTTATCACAGAGTTTTGTTTTAACAACTGTTCTTGTTTCTATATTTGTCTTTGTTTTCGGTACCCTTAAACCTAAGCTTCCGACGGGAGGGCATTCAAATGGCAATAAATCTCGAAGCCAACCTGCAAAGGTATCTCGGCGGCAACAACACCAATCCTGACGGACGCGATCCGACGGAGCGGAACGTATCGTTCGACCACTGCTTCAATTACTTCCAGTCGTACCGCGAGGCGGGGAACACACACGAACTGGCAAGCTCCGGCAACGTGCAGCTCAGTTGTCTCCACCTGGGCTTCTACCTCGCGAGCTGGGGTATGCTTCGGAATTCCAAGTTGCTGCGAAAGAACGCCAAGTACCTAGTCCCCGTTGTAGAAGTGATCGCGACTGCCGACGCATCTCTGTGGGACATCGATGCCGATTGCTACAGTTCAACGAATATCCAGCGTCTCAGGGAATTAGCAAATAAGATCTGCACTGCTCTACCTGGCGTGTCTGGGACCGATACCCTAAAAACGAAGATCATGCTCGGAGTTTTTGGCAGTGTTCCTGCCTTCGATACGACTTTCAGGCGAGGCTGCAAAGAAGAGCGCATGGTTGCCACGTTCGGTGAGAGGGGGTTGAAAAAGATCGCCGAGTTCTATCAGGAAAACGAAACAATAGTCAATGCGTACCGGGTGCGAACGCTCGATTTCAGCGGGGGGCATACGCAGCGATGCTATACGCGCGCGAAGGTCGTAGATATGGCGCTCTCCACCGAAGGCGAGAAGCAAGAGCTAGCTGACAAACTAGCTGCAGCCCAAAACAAACTGCCCGTTGCTTAGCGACATCTCCGGCAGTTCAACGGCTCATAGAAGGGTCCGCGCCATTTTCGCGTGCTTTCAGTTGGATACCGTCCAGGCATTCTCGACAGGGCAGCATTTCACCGCCCGGAGTTCTGTTCCAATTTGGTGTTCTTAGCCGAAGACGTTTTTCTTTCCATTTTTTTCCCCACTCAACCCGCGCCTTTCAAAACCGGCGTTATTCCAGCGGTGCTCCCTGTCAAGGGTCTTCGATGAACGCGTGAGAAACCGCGCCCTTGACAGGTCCGCGCCGCTGAACGCCACCAAACCGTCGCGGGTTTCGCGAAGAAAAAAATTGTTTTTGAAGGAGAAGTAGAAAATGCAGAACACAACCGAAAAAAGAGACGGTTACGGCGTGGCAAATGAATGGCTGACGAGCGGCGAAGCAGCGCTATACCTAAGAATCGAACGGCGCACCCTCTTGCAGTGGGTACGGCAAGGAAAGGTCCGCGCCTACATCCTCTCCGGCACACAACGCCACGTTTGGAGATTCAAAACCTCAGACTTGGATGCTATGCTGAGCGTGCCCGCCGTGCTCTCGATTGATGGGAGGATCAAATGAGAAGAGTACGGCACAGTACTGGAAGTGTTTTATTCGACAAGGGACGAGGTACTTGGAGATTCCTGCAGTGGGTGGACGGCAAGCGACGATCACAAACACTCGGCACGAAGCAGGAATTGCCGACCAAAGCAGCAGCGTGGAAGTCAGCAAGCACGCTGATGCCGAAGAAACCAAAGCACGCGATCGGGATCACGGTCAGCAGCCTGGTTGAGGTCTATCGGGCAGAACGAATGCCGCAACGGTTCAGCACACGCTACAGCTATGATCAGTGGTTGACTAACCACATACTTCCTCACTGGGGAGAGGGTTCGATCAGTGACGTACAACCGCGTCCCGTTGAATTGTGGCTGCATTCTCTCACGCTGTCTCCCAAGAGCAGAGTTCACATTCGGGGCGTTCTGCATCAACTTTGGGAGTTCGCTATGTGGCGCGGTGATGTGCCGGCAGAGCGCAATCCCATGACTCTGGTCACTGTGCGCGGCGCAACCAAAAGGACGAATGCTCCGCGTAGTCTTACGTTCGAGGAGTTTCAGAAGTTCGTTTCTGAACTCCCGGAACCATTCCGCACGATGGCTCTGCTGTGTCTGTGTTTGGGACTCAGAATCAGCGAATGCCTAGCACTCAAGTGGGCAGACATTAACTGGCTTGCAAGCAAGATCAGCGTAGAACGTGCGATTGTTCGGCAACGAGTGGATGACGTAAAGACCGCAAGTTCCAGAAAGCACTTGAGCATAGATGGCAGTCTGCTGGACGTGCTCAAGACGTGGAAGCAAACAACGCAGTTTTCCTCACCGGGAGACTGGGTTTTCGCTTCCCCGACACGGCTAGGCCGTCTTCCGTGGTCCTATCCGCGAGTCTGGGGAGTATTCCAGAAAGCAGCAGAAGCAGCGAAAGTCGGCAAGCTGGCTACTCACACGATGCGCCATAGCTACAGATCGTGGCTTGACGCTGTGGGAACGCCGATAGCCGTGCAGCAGAAGCTAATGCGACATGCGGACATCCGGACAACGATGAATATCTATGGCGATGTGGTGACGAACCAGGAGTCAGAAGCACACAGCAAGATCGTGGGTTTGGCTCTGCCACGCGCTTAATGGATCGCGCTACGGATCACAGGTCAGCCAAGTGGTTGAAAATATGGCGGAGAGAGT
>PLBE01000044.1 GCA_003134435.1 Acidobacteriaceae bacterium | reverse complement strand
CCGAATCTATCGTGATCCCATCGTGACCGGACGGCTTACCGAAACAAGCGAAATGGGACAAACTCTTTGGAATCTTGGCGTCCCCGATGGGATTTGAATCCATGTTACCGCCGTGAAAGGGCGCGGATCTATTGGATCAGGTAGTAATTACAAGGCAGCGGTCGCACTGCAATGCCCTGTAAGGAGCCACTGAGAACACGAAAGAACCAGTTTTGGTTGTACCGTTGTTGTACCGCGCGTTTTGAGCTGAAACCTTCGAGGATCGGGCAAGTTGCGTGATCTCGGAACCACAGTGCGTGGATAGGTCTGACACGCTCGTCCGTTCGGAGCGCTCAAACGGTCCCAGTCCGTGCAACATGGATCTCTCTTTCACTGTCGAGGTGCAGCCTGTGGCTATCCTTCGGGCCGCAACTTGGGCAGACGGCGGCAGTCGATAACTGTCGGCCTAAGGAAATTCTGCTCTCTTTTGTATCCCGCGGCTTCTTGGCTTCTAGCGCCGCCACCGAGTCCATAAACCTTTCTTTCGATAGTTGATACATTGCTCCTCTTGGTCCCTCAAATTGACAATTCAACGCCGCGATGGCTTGCGCGTGCTCAAGGCAAGAAGAGACCTTCTGCCTCGTGCACATCTCAAGGCCCTTCTTGCCATCTGCCAACATCTCGGACACAAAGCCAACCGATGTCCAATCTCCCGATCCAGCTGTGTCCTTAATCTTTACCTCATATGCCGGTATGGTGTGCCACGATGCAAAAGCCTTGCGTGTTCTGAACCGAAGTCCGTCTTCGCCAAGAGTTTCGATTTCCAAATACGCTTTGTGTTCTCGCAGCAACTCCGAGAAGGATCGCGCCCGTTGAGCCGAGTATTTCAGCACATCGCACAATTGCAACATCTCTCGGAACAACTTAGGGTCGCCGGCTGCGGAGGGCTCAAAGTAGACCAAGGATCCTTCCTCGCGAAAATATTTCGCTAATTCAACTGTTGATCGAGAAACTCGATCAGCATAAAAAACTTCAGGATGTCCTAGCGTCTTTTTCAAATCTTCGACTTGGGTGCGCAACACGGGCCTGAACGGCGGGAAATACGAGCCACATTCGGGACAGTTCCATAAAAATCGATGCCTCGGAATACCGTTCTTGCCCAGTTGGATTTTCTCGAGAACAACCGGGGTCGCGCCAGAAGGTACCAAGCCCAGCAAGCTAGTGTCGACGCCCCATCGCTCGAGATCCTGTCGTACAAATTCTCCGGCAACGTCGTGACCCAGTCGCGAAAGGGGCATAGCATCCCATCCCAGGAATGCGAGACCAGCGACGACGTTTCCACACGTACCTCCAGCGTAAAATTTCGGTGCCGGGTCATCAAGACCAAATACAACATCCAGAGCACAAAACCCCGCTGCCACTATCCTTGATTTTCGAGGTGATTTTGCTTTATGCATAGCAACCCCCGGAGAGCCAAAGACATTGAAGCCTGCTCTCGCTAGCTAACCGATCGAGATCGTCTTCCGAATCCGTCAACATATATCCGTGCGCCTCAATATGTGCGATAGCAATATCGGCACCGTCGCACTTTAGCTCATAGGCTGCCAGCAATGCTCCGACTGAAAGCAGCTTACTGGAATTTGCCGAAATCACCGCATTTGATCCACCCAACGGTTCCAGAGCCTCGGCGTAGTGCAGAATTGCTCGTCTTAGCTGCCGATACGCCTCGAATGCATTCGTTTCAGAGGCGTAAATAAAGTTCCTAGTTTCCACTCTCAGCCGGTCGAACAGAAGTTCTCGATATTCGAGCACCAAGTTATCACCCCTGCGCGGATCCATTGATGGAGACGGCAATAACGGACAGATTTCCGCAGGATTGATCAGGTCATAGATACGCGCGAGCTGAACACTTTGATTCTCGCCCAACAGAGGGAACCAAACCTTTGGGCGACCAGCAGCCGACTCCCTCTCCACCGCACCTCGGAATGGATGAATGTAGTCCGCATCCTCATCGATTCCTTCTTCCACGATGCGACGATCCAGTTCAGCACTCTCGCTCACCATTACAAAGAGATTAGGAGCGGCACCGTCCTTCACTCCATCGAGCAAGTGCAGAAGTTTTGCTACCACTGGAAAATAGACGCTGCGCGGTAAGGAACTGACATCAACGAAGATATCGCTGAACCCACTAAATTCGTCCGCTGAACGAAATACCGATTCTGCCGAGCGGGATGTGACTCGTCGCCCTTCGGACGAAAACATTTTAATCGTACGCTCTCTGACTTGCTCTGACGGAACCATCCGCATCAAAGTATCAATGTTCTGTTGAACAAGCTTGTCATATTTGCGCGACGGTGAAGTCGGCCCCTCGTCAAAAACCAACACTATAATCGAAAGCTGCCGTGGGTCCAGAACTGCGGTGAGCGCAGTAGCACCGCCGAGCATCCTCGGATCAAAACCCTTCCCCACAATCAAGCAGCTTTTGTTGTTACCGTCCCGAGTTTTTACATGCTCCTGCAAGAAAGTGTGCACCCCGTCTCCGCTCACATGCACGTAAGACGCCCACCGATCTTTTCGAACTGGCTTCATAGGAGAGCGGCCTGTTTAGGCTTGTATCCAGCCGTCATCCAGACATAAAGATCCCGCAAATGCTGCTCCTTCCACCCTCCATAGCCGAGTGGCAAATCTAGCGTGACACACAGAAGTCGGTTAAGGTTCAAGACCATC
>PLBE01000118.1 GCA_003134435.1 Acidobacteriaceae bacterium | reverse complement strand
AACTGTTAAACCGACGGTCCTCAGGAGTCGCATGACTTTAACCCGCTTTGTGACCAAAAGCGCGTTTCGCAACAAGCGGCGCAGCACCTTGACCGTGCTGAGCATCGCCTTCTCGCTGCTGCTGCTGACTCTGATGATGACCATCTGGCATGCCTTCTATATCGATAAAGGCAGCGCCGAGTCGGCGCAGCGTTTGATTACCCGTCATCGCGTCTCGCTCACCCAGGCCCTGCCGTCGTTTTACCGGGAGAAGATTCGAGTCATTCCCGGAGTGCTGGCCGTGGCTCCCGTAAACTGGTTCGGTGGCATCTACAAGGACAACAAGCCGGAAAATTTCTTCGCCCANNGGCAGCGTGATCGGGCCGGCGTTATCGTTGACGACCAACTCGCCAAAAAATATGGCTGGAAGCTGGGCGATCGCATCACCCTCAAGGGCACGATCTACCCGGTCGATCTCGAGCTCACAATTCGCGGCATTTATACCGGACCGCGGGCCACCAACTCCGTCTACTTCAATGAAAAATATGTTGAAGAAGCGGTCTCGTTTGCCAAAGGCACGGCGGGCACCTTTGACATCCTGGCGGATTCGCCGGATGACGTTTCCAAAATTGCCGCCGCCGTCGACGCCAGTTTCCGCAACTCTCCAGAGCCGACCAAAACCGAAAGCGAAAAGGCATTCGAGCTGGGCTTCATCAACAGCATTGGCAACGTAAAAGCGTTTATCCTCAGTATTTGTTTCGCGGTGGTGTTCGCCACTTTGCTGGTGTCGGCCACCACTATGGCGATGTCGATTCGCGAACGGACGCGCGAGGTTGCAGTTCTGAAGACGCTCGGATTCACCCGGCAGTCGATCTTGAGGCTTTATATTGGAGAGGCGGTTATGGTGGCTTTAGCAGGTGGTGCCCTGGGGTGCCTGCTGGCCGCGCTGCTCGTCACCGGTCTTGCCCACGCTCCGGGGGTTGGTCTGTATTTTGGTGGGGTCACGGTCACGCCCGCAACCTTGCTGCTCGCCATCTTCGTGGCCGGCATGGTGGGATTACTGAGTGCGATTGTGCCTGCCTACCACGCCGCAAAATTGGATATTGTGGAGGGCTTGCGCTACATCGGCTAGCGAAGGGAAACGATGGCCATTCCGATCAGCTACAACATTCGCAATCTTAAACTGCGCAAGGGCCTTACCATCATGACCGCCCTCGGGATCGCCTTGACCGTGACCACCGCGGTTTTCCTGATGGCGCTCCTGGCCGGTCTGCAGAAGGCTTTCATGGCCAGCGGCGATCCGCTGAACGTGCTCGTCATGCGCAAAGGATCCACCGCCGAACTGTCGGGAGGCTTCGACGCCAATCTTTTCCCCACATTAAAAACGCTCCCCGGCATCGCCAGCGACAAAGACGGCCAACCCATCGCCTCGGGCGAATGGGTGGTCGTCGTCGTGCTCCCACGCAAAGATGGAACCGGCGAAGTGAATGTCTCCGTCCGCGGCCTGATGCCCGCCGGGCTCACCCTCCGCCCCGGGGCAAAACTGGTCGAGGGACGCTGGTTCACGCCGGGACAGCGGGAAGTTGTCGTCGGCAAGTCCATCCACGACCGCTTCTCCGGCGCCAACGTGGGCGACTCGATGGACTTCGCCAAGGGGCAATGGAAGGTTGTGGGAATTTTCGATTCGGGCGGCACCGCCTACGATTCCGAAATCTGGGGCGACGTCAACCAGATCGCCGCCGACTTCGACCGCCAGGGAGGCTATGCCTCCGCCTACCTGCGCGCCACCGACCCGATTGCCGCCGACGCGCTCATGCACCGCGTCAGCGACGATCAGCGCCTGAAACTTGAGGGCACGCTCGAAACGGAATATTACGAGAAGCAGACTAGTTCCGGAGGTGCCATCAAATTTATCGGCACCTTTGTCGCCGTCATCATGGCCATCGGTTCCAGTTTTGCCGCCATGAACACGATGTATGCGGCCGTTGCCTATCGCTCGAAAGAGATCGCAACCTTGAGGATCATCGGATTCTCCCGCCCCAGCATTCTCACGTCGTTTGTCATCGAAGCGCTCCTGCTTTCCTTGCTGGGAGCGGTGGTCGGGATCGTCCTGATCTTGCCCTTCAACGGCATGAGCACGGGAATCGGCAACCAGGTCACCTTCAGCGAAACCGTTTTCAGTCTGCATTTGACTTGGGCAGTGGCGCTGGCGGCGGTCGCCTTCGCCCTCATCATGGGTTTGCTGGGAGGCTTCGCGCCCGCCTGGCACGCGGCCCGACAGGATATTCTGACCTCTCTGCGAGCCTGATTTTGCACATGATTCATACATAATTCGTACAATTGTCTGGTGCCTTGAATCTTGGAACCACCAAGGCGCCAGGAGCGTATTTAGAATCAATGCCCACGGACCTCGGACCTTCGGACACTAAGCACGACGATCTGCGAAGCCTGCGCATCGACCATTCGCTGCGCGAAGGCGGCGGAGCGACGCCCCCGTGGTCGCGCCGCTTCATTCTCGGCGGAATCGCGGTGGTCGTCCTGCTCGGGATCGCTGCCCTCGGATATCGCGCCCTCGCCTCGGACACGCCCGAGGTGGAAGTTGCGCGCGCCACCGCGGAAGGCAGCGACATTGCTGGCAGTACCGTACTTTCGGCCAGCGGATACATCGTCGCTCATCACAAGATCAGCGTGAATTCCAAGGTCACCGGCCGCGTAGCCTGGATTGGCGTTGAAAAAGGCGACAAGGTCAAAGAAGGTCAGGTTCTGGTGCGCCTCGAAGATGAGGAATTCCGCGCCCAGTACGAACAGGCCCGCGGCGCGGTCGCCAGCGCCAAGGCGCGGCTGCTGGAACAACAGAATGGTTCGCGTCCTGAGGAAATTCAGCAGGCGGATCACAATCTGGCGGAAGCCCGTGCCACCGCGGTAAATGACAAGATCAACCTTGACCGTCAGCGGGATCTGTTCGCGCAGGGTGTCGCCTCCAAGCAGAGTCTGGACGACGCCATCGCCAGGAACGACGCCTCCCAGCAACGAATGAATTCTCTCGAGCGGGCCTTTCGCCTGATGCAACTCGGCCCGCGCTCGGAAGAAATTGAACGCGCCAAGGGTGACCTGTTGCAGGCCGAAGGCCAGATGGCGTACGCCAAGTCTCAGCTCGATGCTACGGTGATTCGCGCGCCCGTGAGCGGCACAATCCTCGAGCGCACCGCGGAGAAGGGTGAACTGGTCACGGCACAGTTCGCCAGCGGCGCCGAAGGCGGTCCGCGCGGATCGGTGGTCGCGCTCGCCGACCTTAACGACATCCAGGTCGAGCTCGATATCGCGCAGGACGACTTTGANNAAATGTCGCCCGAAGCGAACCGGCAAAAAGCCACCGTCCAGGTGAAGGTTCAGATTCTGCAGCCGGATTCCTACCTGCGCCCGGAAATGAACGCGACCGTGCAGTTCAAAGCAAAACCAAGCGACGATAAGAGCGCCGCCGCGAAACAGACCTATGTATTCGTGCCTGCCGCCGCCGTGCGCGATAAAGACGGAAAAAAGTTTGTCCTGCTCGCGTTCAAGGACAAAGCTCTTCGCCGCGATGTTCACGTCGAGGGTCAGCGGTCGGGAGGCTATCTGGTGGACTCGCTCGTCGGCGGCGAAAGCGTAATCACCGCCGGACCCGCGGATTTGCAGGACGGGCAGAAGATTCGAATCAAGGGGCAATCATGAGCACGATAACGCAAACGCCAAATCAACCCGCCGTGGGCACCACGGTGGTGCAGGCCCGTGGGGTAAGCAAGATCTTCAGGCGCGACGCTTTCGAAGTAACCGCGCTCGACAACGTCTCCATCGACATCGCCGCCGGTGAATTCCTGGCGCTGATGGGGCCTTCCGGATCAGGCAAGACGACCCTGCTGAATATGATCGCCGCCATCGACCGCCCCACGTCCGGCGAATTGCTGGTGATGGGCGAAAACATTTTTCGCCTGAGCGATGGCCAGTCCGCCACTTGGCGCAATACCCACGTCGGCTATGTTTTTCAAACGTTCAATCTTATCCCCGTGCTCACCGCGTTTGAGAATGTGGAGTTGCCGCTGCTGTTGACCAAGATGACGCCCCAGCAACGACGCGATCATGTCTTGACCGCGCTCAAACTGGTCGGACTGGAAGACCGCGTCAATCACCTTCCGAAACAATTATCCGGCGGGCAGGAACAGCGTGTGGCCATCGCTCGCGCCATCGTCAGCGATCCTACGCTGATCCTCGCCGACGAACCTACCGGCGACCTCGACAGCAATTCGGCGACCGACATCCTGGAGATTTTGAAGCGGCTGAATGAAAGCTTCAACAAGACAATCGTGATGGTGACCCACGATCCGCACGCCGCTGGATACGCCCACGTGACTCGGCATCTGGAAAAAGGCCGCTTGCTGCCGGCGTAGAAAGCCGCCGAGGGGCCGCGATCACGCCGTTTTTCGGGAAGCAATCTCGTCCGCCGTCGGTTCGCCGTCGCTAATCCACTCCCAGACGCGACGCCCACGATCGTTGCTGAGGCTGCGCGCCTCGCCATAGTCGACGAGACGATTAAGGACAGTAGTCACTGAGGCCAATGGGTCCTTATGCCGCGCCAGGATCGCGGGAGCGCATCGTTCCAGTTCCATGCAGACCTCGCGTGCCCCCAGCGGACGGCGGACCTCCATGAGCACCCTCCGGCACGCCTTGGTAAAACCCGGCTGGCGGCCATTGGGCTTGCGGTCAATCAGTTCCAGCAAATCGTCGCCCAGCACCTGCTCGCCGAAAAGATCCGCCAGCCCGGCAATGGTCTGCTTCACCGTGCCGATGCGTCTCATGATCTCAGCCCGCTGCCGCATCAGTTGGAGGAGTTCTTCGTGCGCCGCCTTCACTACCTGCTGCGCCGGCATTCGATTCGCGGTTGCATCGATTGCATGCAAACCCTCGCGGCTCTCTTCCTCGGTTTCCATAAACTCCTCCTCCGCTAGATACGCAAGGCGATCCGCCGAAGTTCCATCAGGAGTTGGACTCATCTCGAGGAGGAAGGTCACCACCTCGTGTGGCGCGGACACCCCTGTCCGCGGCGGTTGCTTTTTGCTGGTCTCTTTGCCGTTGCTTTCGCCCCAGTCCCCCGTCAACCTGCAATCGCCGCCACGCTTTCGCGGACAAGAGTGTCCGCGCCACTCCCCAGCAGTCAGCCCATCACGGTGGTGTGCTCGGGCCGGATCTTGTAAAGCACGCGAACTTCACCCGGCTGCGCGTAGGGATACTTCTCCACTCCCATGTACTTCTTCGCCATCTTGTCGATATGTTGCGCCGCTCCGTCTTCGGTAATCTCAACCACCGTTCCCCGGATCTCCAGATAGCGATAGGGATTGTCGGGATCGACAATAGCCAGCGCCACTCGAGGATCGCGGCGGACATTGCGATCCTTCTGACGTCCGCGAGCCGAGTTGAAGATGACATGTTGTCCGTCGAAATCGCACCATACGGGAGTCACCTGCGGCCGTCCATCGGGCATGAGTGTGCCCAGGCTGGCAAAAGCGCGCTTTTGGAAAAGGTCTGCGTATTTTTCAGGAATGACATTGGACATTGCTGGTTCTCTCCTCACGAATTCATTGCCAATTGTGCGTTGCCTGGAGTGGATTGGCCAGATAAACTCCAGCACATACCATTTCTCGACGCCCCGATTATAGATGCCGCAAGCCCACCATGCCGCATGGCTTGCCTTTCGGTCACGGCCGCCTAACGGATACAATAGTCAGCTCCATTGAATCGGTTCCCGGTTTGGCAAACAGGAGTCGTAGCTTGCGTTTTTCACAATCCCCAGTAAAATAGTAGTCTTTCCAAGGAGAATGCGTGTTTATGCGGATGACGATCCAGAAGATGAAGATGCCGTGGACCCGGAGAGAGCAATCGGCACGAACGTCATGGCCGACGATCTTGTCACTGGTCGCAGCCACCGCCTTCTTACTTTCTTTCGCGAGCCCTGCTCTGGCGCAGCAGACGGCGGCACAGCCTCCGCCAACCGTCGTCTTCATGACCGATTTTGGCATCGTGGACGACTCCGTGGCTCTCTGCAAGGGCGTCATGTACGGCATAGCGCCCAACCTCCGCATCGTCGATCTCACTCACCAGGTCAACGCCTTTTCAGTCCGAGACGGCGCCCGCTTCCTGTTCGGAGCCACCCCCTACTTCCCTGCCGGGACCGTGTTTGTGGTCGTCGTCGATCCGACCGTGGGTAGTACGCGCAAAGCAGTGGTGGTCAAATCGAAGCGCGGCCAATTCTTCGTGCTGCCCGACAACGGACTGATGACCATGGTCGAGGACCGCGATGGCATTGCAGCCATTCGCGAGATCACCAATCCAGATTGGATGGTCGGAGCCAGGATCTCCTCCACCTTCCACGGCCGCGATATTTTCTCTCCCGTCGGCGCCCATCTCGCCCGCGGCGACGACTGGACCCAGGTCGGCCCCACGGTCAAGGAACTGGTCCGGCTCGATTTGAAACCTGCGACCGTGGATGACCGGGGTCTGAGCGGAGAGGTCATCGCCCTCGATGGTCCCTTCGGCAACCTGATAACCAACATCGGCGCGGACGATTTCCTCAAACTCGGCTACCAGCGCGGCGACCGGGTGAAGGTCACCATCGCGGGGCGCGAGGTGGAGATGCCGTTCGTCAGAACTTTCAGCGATGTGCCGCTAAAACAGCCATTGCTCTTCATCGATTCGCGCGGGCGAGCCAGCTTCGCGCTCAACCAAACCAGCTTCGCGGCGGCCTATGACATCAAGCCGCCGCAGCCGATTTTCATACCCCGCAAGGCGCCCTAAGTTTCAAGGGCAATGCAGCAATTCGTAACAAACGGAGCTTCATCACCGATTTTCACGCGAGGACGCAATCATGCAAAGCGGCGGCAAGAGCCTGCGGACACGGCCCATCTCGATCCTGGCAATCTTCATCTTCGCAATCTTCACAGCAATATTCATCGCAAATCCGGCATGGGCGCAGAGCTTTCGGGGATCCATTCGCGGCACGGTGATCGACCCCAGCGGCGCCGTAATCGCCGGAGCCAAGGTGGTTGCACGAAACATCAGCACCGGCCTGCAGCGCGAGGCCGCGAGTGGCCCGGATGGAGGCTACGTCCTGGCTGAACTGCCCGCGGGAGAATACACCGTTACGGCAGAGTCTGCCGGACTTTCTCCGAGCGCGCAGAATGTTCAGGTCAACGTCGGACTGGCCACCTCCGCGAATTTCGATCTCACCCGCGTGCGGCAGCAGCAGGAGGAGCTGACGGTGACCGAAGAAGCACCGCTGGTGGAGGCGAGCCGCGACGTGCTCGGTGAAGTGGTGGACCGCGAACTCGTAGTCGATCTGCCCCTGAACGGGCGGGACTTTGGCAAACTTGTAGCGCTGGTTCCCGGCGCCACGGTCGAGCCTTCCGGCGTTGCCGCAATTCAGAGCGGATTCGGGCAGTTCTCCATCAACGGTAACCGCGACCGCTCCAACAATTACACTCTGGACGGCACCGACAACAACGATCCCTTCTTCAACAACTCAGCGCTGAACCAGACCGGCATCGGTGGCGCGCCGGGCTCCCTGCTACCCATCGACGCCATTCAGGAATTCAACCTGCAGTCGCAATTCCCAGCCGAGTATGGACGCAACAGCGGATCGGTGGTCAACATCATCACGAAGTCCGGGACCAATCAGATTCACGGTTCGGTATTCGAATTTCTCCGCAACGACTTCTTTGACGCGCGGAATTACTTCAATCGCTCTCCGGCGCCGCAGAGCGCGTTCCGCAACAATAATTTCGGGGCTGCGCTTGGCGGCCCCGTCATCAAAGACAAGACATTTTTCTTCGGCGCTTACGAAGGCCAGCGCGAACGCGTCGGATCGGATTTCACCTTGCTCGTGCCGACTCCAGGACAGATCGCGCAGGCCCAGCTCGACGCCATCGCGAACGGTGTGACACCAAGCGCCGCGCTTACGACGTTCCTCGGCTTCTTCCCCCAGCCCACCGGATTTAACGGCACCTCCGGCACAGTCGCCGATTCGGTCCGCGACCAGAACAACGTGGACAGTTTCATCGCCAAGATCGACCACGCCTTTACCGGCAAGGAACAGTTCGCGGCGCGCTACGCCTTCGCGCAGAGCAGCCAGACCTTCCCCCTGGGAGGTCTGGGAACGCTTGCCGCCTCGCGCCTGGCCCAGTTTTCCCAGACCTCTCCCACCCGCGTCCAGGTCGTTTCCGCTAGCCATCTCACCACCCTGAGTTCCTCGGAGTTGAACGAGGTTCGCTTCGGTTATAGCCGCTACCGCACCTCCTTCAGTTCGCTCGACGCCAACTACAATCCCGCCCAGGCTGGAATTGATTTTGGAACCGGGAAGCTGGGACTCCCCGAAATTGATTTCGGCGGTATTTTTGACAACCTGGGCGCAACCGCCTATAGCATTCCGCGCGGTCGCACCAGCCAAAGCTACCAGTTGCTCGATAACTTCATCTGGACCCACGGGCGCCATGACTTCAAGTTCGGAGGCGAGTATCGTCGGGCGGTGGTTGACTCCTTCAACGACAACCTGGAGCGCGGCGGTATCGTTTTCAGCACCGACAACGGATTCGATCCCGATCCCGGCACCGACATTCTGGCCGCCTACTATCTCGGCTACGATTACTTCACCGAAGCCGATGCGGGGAACACCCAGCGCACGACCTCCAATAACGGCCTCGCGTTTTTCGCGCAAGATGATTTTCGCGTGTCTTCCAATCTCACCGTGAACCTCGGCTTGCGCTGGGAGTACTTCGGCCCGATCCGTGAATCCCATAACATTCTGGCGAACCTGGGCAGCGATGGAACCCTGGCGCTGGTCGGCAGCGATGGAGTAAATGGCGCATATAAGAGAGACCTCAACAACTTCGGCCCGCGTTTTGGTTTCGCCTGGAGCGCCCATCCCGGCACCGTGCTTCGCGGTTCTTATGGCGTGTATTACGACTACATCCCTCAGCATCTATTGACTACCAATTACACCAACGACGCCGGCCTCACCACGCCCCCTATCGGACCAAAACCGGTGCAACCCCTGAACTTTGATTCCAACGCTTTTAACGGATCTGAGGTGGGAGCGCCGGTCTTTACACCCGTGACCCTGCCCTACTCGTTTGACATCTTCTTTACGCCCCGCGACTTTGCCACCCCCTACGTACAAAGCTGGAATCTGAACTTGGAACACGAAGTGGTTCAAAACGTCGCGGCGCAACTCGGATACGTCGGCAGCAAGGGCACCAAACTTGTCCGTTTGCGCGATGCCAATCAAGCCCTCGTGGATGGCAGCCGTCCGAATCCAAATTACGGCTTCATGGACGAGTTCGCCACCATTAGCGGTTCCACCTACCACGCCTTGCAGGCGACGCTGCGTTTGCGAAATTGGCATGGACTGGCCGGCTTCACCGGATACACCTGGTCGAAATCGCTGGACGATGCTTCCGACGGCATTGATTTCAATTCCTCCACCGTCGCTCTGCCGCAGGATTCGAATAATCTGAAAGCCGAACACGGCCCCTCAAATTTCGATACCCGGCAGCGTTTCACCGCGGCTTTCACCTATCAGTTTCCGCGCCTGGCGGGCCCGCGCAAGTTGTCCGAGGGATGGCAGCTCAACACCATCATCACCGCCCAAAGTGGCCGCCCCGTGCCCATCGTGAGCGAACTTGATACCAGCGGAAACAGCTACCCGGAGCCTGCCAACAGCCACCAGCGCCCGAATCTTGTCCCCGGCATCAATCCTGTCGTCTCCAATTGGGAGTCGGCCCCGGATAGCATCGGCTACCTCAACGCCTCGGCCTTTACCCAGCCGCTCTACCCCACCGGAGACGCACCCAGCTTTGGCAATCTCGGAAGAAATGCGATCTTTGGCCCCAAATTTTGGAACGTCGACTTCTCGCTCGCGAAGAATACGAAGATTGCGGAGCGGGTCGACCTCCAGCTCCGAGCCGAGTTCTTCAATCTCTTCAATCACCCTAACTTTGCCCTGCCAAACTTCTTCGTGACGCCGGCAACTTTCGCCGACGGCACTCCGACCGGCGGTCCGGCAAACCAGGGACTCATCACCCAGACCCCCGACGTAGCTCAAACCAATCCCGGTCTCGGCGGAGGAGGCCCGCGAGTCATACAACTGGCATTGAAAGTGATTTTTTAAGAGGTTGGAGTCGCTCTAGCCCGCTTGGGGCAACTCCACAGCAATCCGCGGCAGCACCGCTCTGAGCAATGCGATGAACTGTCCCATCACTCGCCGTCCCGCTTCAAGCACTTCTTCGTGGACGAGCGGCTGATCGATGATTCCGGCGGCCATGTTCGTGACGCACGAGATAGCCATAACATTCATCCCCATGTGGCGCGCCGCAGTCGCTTCCAGCACGGTCGACATTCCCACCAGATCGGCGCCGATGGTGCGCAGGAATCGAATCTCCGCCGGAGTCTCATAACTCGGCCCGGCCACCGCCGCATAGACGCCCTCGCGCAGCGGAATCGAAAGCTGTTTCGCTGCCTCGAGCGCGATCTCACGATAACGCTTGGTATAGGTGTAACTCATGTCGGGAAAGCGCGGCCCAAAGCGCTCGTCATTCGCCCCAGTTAGCGGATTCTGTCCCTGCAGATTAATCTGATCCCGCAGGAGGACCAGCGCGCCCTGTCCATATTCGACGTTAATGCCACCGGCCGCGTTCGTGAGAACCAGAGCGCGAATGCCGGCTCGCCCCAGCACGCGCGTAGGAAATGCAACTTCCGCCGCCGAATACCCTTCATAAAGATGCACCCGCCCCTGCATCACGGCCACAGGCACGTCGCCGGACTTTCCTATCACGAGCTGCCCCGCGTGACCCACCGCCGTCGATCGCGGAAACGTCGGAATGTCGGAATAGGGGATGCGAACCGCCTCCGTAAGATCGTCGGCAAATGAACCTAGACCCGATCCAAGGACGAGCCCGACCTGCGGCCGCAGCGTAGTCTGCGACCACACAAACGCCGCCGCCGTTTCCGCGCGGGTAAATAAGTCTGAGTTCATAAATCCACACCGTGTCATCCTGAGCGCAGCGAAGGACCTATGCATTTGCTGGACAGCCAAGAATTGCACAGTTCTTTCGCTTCGCTCAACCTGACAAAGTTCCGCGATACTACGCTAAAACTTGTTTTCAAACGCGGCCAAGGCCCGCTCCAGTTGCCATTGCACGCGAGCCCGCTCGCTAGCCCCAATCAGTTTCTGGCACTTTGGGGAAACGCGATCCTCCGCCGCCTTATCGTCTTCGCACGCCGCAGCACGCCGCGATTCGCGCCCGTCGCTCCACAGACTATCACCCGGAATAAAACTGTGCTCCAGGCTGGCGCGCGCCATGCGCTTCAGATCGCCATACGACAAGCCATACGTCTCGACCGCCCGCAGATATTCATGCGTCAGATCGCTCCGCGAAACCCCCTCATCGTCGGTCGCCAGCGCGACCGGCACTTTGTAATTCATATACACCGGCAGCGGATGCCGATCCCCACTGACGCCCAGAATCACATCGTTCGACGTCAGACAAATCTCGACCAGCACATTTTTCTTCGCCATCTCCCGCAGCAGCCCAAGCGGATCATCCTCGCTCATAACGGCCACGCCATGCCCGATCCGTTCCGCGCCGCCGCGTTCTATCGACTCGCGAATATGAAACCTCATGCCCTCGGGTGGAACCAGCCCCATCCACAGTTCGTCGGCGTGCAACGACACGTGCGTCGCCGGATAGAACTTGTGCAAAGCCTCGATGATCCGCATATGCAGTTCGAAGTCGTGCATGGGCACGTAATAGTCTTCCGGCATCACCAGGTTCAATCCCACAAAGCGCGGATCAGCCTTGCTCAGCTCAAATCCCAGCAGGATCTGCGCAAACACCTGTTCCCGCGGCAGCCCGCGCAGCACCTGGTAGAGATAATGGATCGTGACATCGCATCCCGCCGCGGCCTGTGCCGTCCCGCAATGCAACACTTCCTTCTTGCGCGCTTCATCGGCGTCGAGCTGCCGGCGCACCGACGCCACCAAATCCGCCATTCCACCCGCCAGCAGCTTGTCCCGGAGCTGGCTGAAGCCGTCCGATGGAATGTCCCATCCCACCTTGCTGCCCAGATTAGCCGCCTGCGCGCCATCGGCCGTATGCATCAACTCGACATATTGCAGATGATCGGCCGCTGCCCGCGACGCCACTTCCGCCAGAGCTTCGCCAATGTGCTGATCAAACGCCGGGCCAAACTTGTCGAAGGTCGCGAAGAAGTGGTCGTGCCCCGATTCCTCCTCGCGATGCCAGTTCCGCATCGACCACGCGTCCACCAACTGGCCGTAAAGCACGGGATCCTGATAGGCGCAGCGCACCGATGGCTTGTTCTTGTAAGGCTCGCACGAATCGCACGCCGCATGAATCAGCTTCGACGTACTACGGTCGACGCAAAGCGCCCCCTCCGAGGCCCAGTCGATCATGCTCTCCGCATAGATCGCGCCATAGAGATGAACGTGCAGGTCGCCCCCCTTCGGCATCTTCTGCAGGAACGCCAGCAGCAGGCCCGGCTGGCGCCGCACCGACTCCATGTACTTCGCCGCCTTCGCCTCGGAAGTGGGCGCCGCAATGTTCGCCGAAGCCTGCGCCCGAGCCTGCCCCGACGCAACTGGCGCCCACACAACAAGAGTCAGAAAACAAAACGTTGCCAAAGCCAGCCGGCGCATGACAAAACCCCCTTCCACCAACCATCTCCTCATCGTCCACCCATCACGGAATTGTAGAGAAAGCGATTGTAAGACGTAAGTATCCGGGTGAGAACCGGAGCGCGGTCCGCGTGAAACGCAGTATTCATGCGGTTAAGCCGTCGATTTGCACAATCACAATCTCAGGTGAGGATTGCGCGCAGGCCCGCGCGAACCCCGATAAAACCGCATGAATGCTGGGGATTTCAAGTCGGGCCACGAGGATTGCACAATTTCCGTGTCACCCGCCTGTGCACGGGCTGCACTCGATTGATCGCTAAGTAGTTAGAGACGCATGAATTTCGTTGACGTTAAAAATAGGAGTGGTAAAACCATAATCGTTCTTTGACACGTTCTGAAGTTTTTCCGGTTGGTGCAGCGTCCGGGGCTCAAGCGTAGTCACTCAGACAACCGCGAGGTGAGTCTGGGAGGGCGAGCGAGGGTCTATAGCTAAGCGCTGGTCGAGGAGAACAGGAGCCTCTGTTGAAGGCAGGATAGAGTCCCGAGGCGTTGGACTGATTTATCCGGTTGGCGGTGAGCCCGGAGCCCAAGCAAAGATCGACTTGCAATGAACCCGCAAGGGAGTTGTAAGAAAAGGTCAGCAAGGGTCTAAACGCGAGCTACTGGCCGAGAGGAATGAGTTCAACACCACCTCGGGACTCTCTACGTTTTGGGGCAGCCCTCAGCTGTCAGTCATCAGCCGTCAGTCTCTTCCCGAACTACCACTACCGTCAGCCCCCTAGCTACAACTCCCCTGCACGAACCGGAAGAGCACGACTTCACAGGCCGCGGAAAAACTCCGGTTTCGTATCAGGGGTATCGTTTTAAGCGATACCACAAGTCCTTCGAAATCAAGCGCCCCGTTAGGGGCTGAGCGTCGGATATTGAGTTTTTCCGCACCCTCTTCAGTCGTGCCGTAACGACAGCATAATCAACGGCGGCTTCAGCCGCTGGGGGAATGCCGCCATAGGAAAACTTATGCGGTCAGCTGCACCAAGCGCTCCTTGAAGCCCACTCCAACCGACTCAAGAAACTCCGCCGCACTCTTCATGCAATCCAGCCGATCGGGCACTGCGCTCAACCGGCGCACCGGATATTCATCGTATGTCCGACCATCCAGCAATCGCCCATTCTTGGCCTTCCGCACGCCGCCCCATTGTTTGAAGAAGAACGCAACTCTTTGTTCCCGGCACTGCTTACGAATGGAGATGACCCACTCGCGCTGCATGGGACGCGCCCCCGGCCCGCTCTCGCCTCCGACAATCACCCAGGTGATGCCCGACAGATTGATCTCGCCGAGGTCTTCGAGCAGCGGCTCGATGGATAAAAAGCGAACCCTCGCAGGCGCTTGCCGAAGATGATCCACGCGGGGCAAGCCATGCTTTCGATCTTCGACGCTGACTCCCCACCAGATGTTTTCCTGGTCTGCCGCAAACCGTAACCGTCCCGACAGCAACTCCAGCAGCCTCTCCGATCGCTTAGTCAGTACCTGATAAGTATGCCAATTCGCCGTAGCCATCACCCGCGACACGGCCTCGGCATACTCATCCGGAACTCCCGCCTGAAACAGATCGCTCATCGAATTCACAAACACTAGCTTGGGAGACCGCCAGGCAAAAGGCTCCGTAAGCTTCTCCGGCACTAGCCGCAGATCAAACCCCTGTTCATAAGGATGCCCCTTAACCCCGCGAAACCGCTCCGCAAACGTCTCGGCATAGCAGTGCTTGCAGCCAGGGCTGATCTTGACGCAGCCGCGGACGGGGTTCCAGGTGGCATCGGTCCACTCGATGTGAGAGTTAAGCGACACTAGGTCCCGCCCCTAGTTCGGTACTTTGTAAAAATGTCCGTAACGATTTCCTCGGCGACGCCCACTTGCGAAGCGAAGAACAGATAATAGACGATCGCTCCCTTGCTGTTGTGCATGGGCAAGGTATCAGGCACTCTTTTGAACCCGGCAATCTTGTGCAGTCTCTGCCGAAAGGCCTCCGCAATGGCGTTGTTTGACTCTTTCTCAGGCTCACCGAACAGACTCCGCTCTGTCGTATAGGCAGCTTCTTTCCAACCTCCGCCCCAGAACGCATTCATTCGAGAGAGTTGCTCGTCAGACACCTTGTCCGGATTTCTCCAAAGCACATTACGGTTCATATCCATAACTGGGAAATTGAGAAACATGTCAATCGTTCTGAGTTGACCTGCCTGCAGCATCACTTCCCAATTCAGATCCAGCCCGTAAGGGTCCAGGAGGCAAAGCGCGCGCCGATAGCTTTCGTAATGCAGAGTCGGAAAAATTGTTTTGATCAACACTTCGTTGCAGTCGCCCTCGTAGATATAAACGTCATTCCTGGTTCCTGCGATGCGCTGAAGGCTTTCTACCCGAGCAGCGTCTAAATCGATGAAGTGATATTCGCGAAAAGGAGGTTGAACGTTTAAGGCATTCAACGGACTACCTGGAACAAACTCGCCGGTGCTCTTAGAAATGTGCTGCCCCGCCCCTGCAAATGCATCAACGTAAATATGCGGCAGGTTTTTCTTGTTTAGAATTCTGGAGTACGCGGCAGCGTAGTCACGCACGATCTCTAGCTTGATTTCTGACCAGTATCCGATTTCATCGAACTGTAAGACGGAGCGCACCATATTCGCCTTATATTCGCCTTGCAATTCCGGTCCATTTTCGCAGATTGGCGGCTTCGATTCAATACCTCTCAAGGCTACCGCATTTAATTGCTGATTATGGTATCATTTGCGTTACCATAATGCGACGCGAAATTCAACCATGCCCTTAACCCGCGATTTCAAAGAAACCATCCAAGCCCGCGTTCGCCGTGACGCAGCGTTCCGCAAGGAACTCTTGCGCGAAAGTGTCGAATGCTTTGTCTTGGGAGATATCGAGACCGGCAAGGCCGTGCTGCGCGATTACATCAACGCCACTATTGGTTTCGCCGAACTCGCAGAAGTCACGCACCATCCTGCCAAGAGCCTGATGCGGATGCTGAGCCCCTCCGGCAACCCGCAGGCCCGCAACCTGTTCGAAATTGTCGAGTATCTTCAGCGCAAAGAAAAAGTTCACTTCGAGGTTGTGGCGAGCATTCGCCGCGGCCTGGCGCAGGCCCGCAAAGGCGTGGGTCGTCCCGCAGAC
>PLBE01000256.1 GCA_003134435.1 Acidobacteriaceae bacterium | reverse complement strand
TCGGCCACGGCTACAATCGGACGGACGGTGGCGAAGAGGTGTTTTTCATTGCCAATCCCGGGCTCGGTTTGTGGGCCTGCCGCGGGAAATTGCACAGTGAGGTTGGAAGTGGAATCTGACCGCTTGAGGCTCGGCAAGTATTCGGTCGGGATCGGAGACCGGTTCGCACATCAGGCCAAAGCGCAGTTGCAGGCTTGCGCGCAGGCGCTGGCGGAAGGCGTGGAAGTAATTCCGGTATGGAACAAGTCGAATCGCGAGCATACGATCATAGGCTCCGAGCCGGCGTCGGTTCGGAAGGCGGCCGACGCTGCCGTTAAGGCACTGCGCTGGAAGAAACCTTACTTTTGCGATGCCGACCATATCACATGGCAAACCGTCGACCGCTTTCTAGCGTCCTGCGATTTCTACACCATCGATGTTGCTGACTCGATTGGCCAGCCGGCGAGAACAAGCGACATTGAAAGCTTCGTGGCTCGGCACCCGGAGCTGCGCGGGCGAATTCAGCTGGAAGGCGTGGAAGAATGTTTCGAGATCACTCCGGACCATCTGCAACGAACAGCGAAGAAGTTTCTCGCCGCCGTGAGGCAGGCGGCGGAAATCTACCGCAGGATCGAGACGGCGAAAGGCGTCGGCAATTTTATTCCCGAAGTCTCGATGGACGAGACCGACCGCGCGCAGACTCCCGCGGAGTTGCTGATCATCCTGGCGGCGATGGCGGATGAGAAGATCCCTCTCCAGACGATCGCTCCAAAATTCAGCGGCTGCTTCAACAAAGGTGTGGACTACGTTGGCGAGGTGGCGCAGTTTGAACGGGAGATGGCGCTCGACGTGGCGGTCATCGCATACGCCGTCCGGCAATATGGCCTGCCTGAGAATCTTAAGCTCAGCGTTCACTCCGGCAGCGACAAATTCTCCATCTATCCGGCTGTTCATTCCACGATGAAGCGGTTCAACGCCGGAGTGCACCTCAAGACCGCGGGAACCACGTGGCTGGAAGAGTTGATCGGCCTGGCGGAGGCCGGAGGGGATGGCCTGGAAGTGTGCAAGGAGATCTATTCCGAGGCCTGCGCGCGCCGCGAGGAGCTGTGCGCGCCGTACGCCAGCGTAATCGATATCGATCCCGCAAAACTCCCATCCGCGAGCGAGGTTCGGGGCTGGTCGTCGCAGCAATATACTTCCGCTCTGCGCCACGTTCCGGGAGCAGCGGCGTTCAACGGCAGTTTTCGACAATTGCTGCACGTCGCGTTCAAGATCGCGGCTCAGATGGGACGGCGCTATCTCGACCTGCTGGACCGCAACCAAGACGTAATCGCCAGGAACGTGACGGAGAATCTCTACGACCGCCACATTGCGCAGGTATTTCTGGGGCGCAAGCTGAGCGGAGAAAGCATAGCGATGGAGAACTCACAGCAATGACGAAATCGATCTTCAGTCTGGAGGGCAAGACTGCGGTTGTCATCGGAGGCACCTCCGGGATTGGCCACACTCTAAGCCTCGGCCTGGCCGATGCCGGAGCCGACGTCGTTGCGTCCGCGCGCCGCCGCGAACTGGTTGAGGAAACCGCGGCCGAGATCGAACGTCGCGGCCGCCAGACATTGCGCATCGCATGTGATCAGCGCCAGCGCGATTCACTGGAACAGTTGCTCGTGGGCTGTCTCCGGTGTTTTGGCAAGGTTGACATCCTTATTAATTGTGCTGCGAAAATTAAGCGCATGCCCACGCTCACCATGCCGGAAGAGGAATGGGCCGACATATTGGACACGAACCTCACAGGAACTCTGCGTGCCTGCCAGGTCTTCGGCAAGCCCATGCTGGAACGGCGGCAGGGGCGCATCGTCAACATCGCTTCGCTCAACAGCTTCGTGGCGCTCACCGAAGTCGCCGCCTACGCGGCCAGCAAGGCGGCGGTTGTCTCCTTGACGCGGTCCCTTGCCGTGGAGTGGTCGAAGCTGGGCGTCACCGTGAACGCCATCGCGCCCGGCGTCTTCCGCACCGCCCTAAATGCCGATCTGCTGGACCACACGCCGCGCGGACAGGAACTTCTGCTGCGCACGCCGATGGAGCGCTTTGGCAAGACCGAAGAACTGGTCGGAGCAGCCGTCTATCTCTGTTCCGACGCCGCTTCTTTCGTGACCGGTCAGACGCTGGTTGTCGACGGAGGTTTTCTGGCCAGCGGGGTCAACCAGTAGGCTCACGGCATGTGCCCGATGCCATTCGGATCGGACCGGCTTCGCGAAGGCGGTCTTTGTTCGATAAAACTGCGTTCGATAAAACAGGTTCGATAAACAGCGATCCATAAAAAGCGATCGATAAACAGCGATCGATAAAAAGAAAGGGCACAGGCCGAAGCGTGTGCCCTGAAAATGCTTACCCAACCAGTTACTTCGATTGCAGGGTTTCGATATACCTGGTGAGGTTGGACACCCGTTGCTGCACCTCGCCCTCGTGCCCGCTGCTCATGCTCCAAAACAAATTTCCCCAGACCGGCATATCCTTCGATCCATGCGCGGGATTAGCGGATTCGCCGTGGATCGAGGAGGTAACTTTCATGGTGGGAAATTTCCCCCCGTTATTCTTGCTCAGTAGAGTGAGGTCGGTGGGAGGAACCTTCAGCGCGCTGGCTGCGGGGCCTGCACCTTTGCCGTCGGTTCCATGGCAAACGGCACAGTACGCCGTGTACATGTCTTTGCCCGACACGGGCGAGGTGGGCTTCACGGGAACGTGCTTTATCGTTTTCTCGGGCTGGCCCATTTGGTCCTGCGCCGAAAGCGCGTAAGTGAACATGGTCAACGCGGCGAACATCAAAATCAGTTTTTTTATGGACATCGCTTTCTCCTTTTCAACCAAGCCCTCTTGTTCCGAAACCTAAGCCTACTCAGGAACCGAAACCCACGCCAACTTTCTTTGAAGCCTCCGCTGCCGGTCTCATTTTTTATTGGGCTGCGGTTTTCCATTCCTTGCCGTTCCGCACCAGCGCGATCGTGGATCTCGTCGGGTCCCCGTGATAGAACTCGGCTTCATACTTATTGATCAGGGTCTGACGATCCCACAGATTAAAGCTTTTCACCAGGGGGCCACCCGCGTCAAACACGTCTCCTAACTGATTGGGTACCCACTTCCAGTTGTAGTCGACGGTCGCGCTGTTGACTCCCATCATGGTGACGCCGGCGATGCCGACGAACTGCCGTCGCGCCAGAGACGCCTGGTACAGGATCGTGCCATCGTCTTCTTTCGTTGTTTTGAAATCCGGCAGTCCGGCCAGCAGGCGCTCTCCCGCAGGCGTGATGGAAACCTGCACTTTGCCCTGCGCCAGTTTTCCTAGTTTGACGATTCCCGCCTTTTCCAGCAACCGGTAATTGGGATCCCCGGGTTTTTCATCCGCACTGGGCTTCACCAGGCCGGTACGGAAGTGGATCATGACTGGACCTCGCTCCTGCACCGTCGCGGCGACAACCCCGCTCGCCTGCTCCGCATTCAGAGGGGTGCGCTCCCGGACTTGCATGATGATGTAGGTGGCGAGCCCCGCGATGGCCGCTACCAGACACAACATGAGAATCAGCGGCAGGACCGATGACCGTCGTTCCATCTCAATTTCTGCTTCAAACATGGTAGCCCCCTTATAGAAAAGTCGGAAATATCAATCAACTCTTCATTCTCGGTCCGGAGTCTGCAAATGGCTGTGATCAAAGGCACGAACAGTTGTGCCTCATGTCACCATCCGGTCAGCATGAGGCTGCGTGTTCAGTGGCAGCGTGGGGACAAAGCTCGAGACTCGGACGTGCGTGGCCTCACGAACATGAGTGACGGTTGTCACACCCAGCCGTACCTCCCTCACGCCATAATCACGATCATATTTTGTGGTGGGTTCTTACCACCTTGACGTGGAGATTCCATGGCAAAAGGACGTGTATCGATCGTCGTTGAGCGCTGCAAAGCCTGCGGCTTCTGCGTGGAGTTTTGTCCGTCCCACGTGCTCGCGCTCTCTTCCACTTTCAATTCCAAGGGATACCACCCACCCCATGCGGTGCATCCGGAAAAATGCAGCGGATGTGACTTGTGCGGCATGTACTGCCCCGACTTCGCCATCTGCGCCACCAAGACGGACGCCCCCAAGAAGGCTGACCCGGCAAAGGAAGGTGACAAATGAAGGCCGACCCTAAGGGTGTACTGACCGGCATCCATTTCATGGATGGCGACCACGCCTGCTGTGAAGGCGCGCTGGCGGCCGGCAGCCGATTTGCTGCCGGATACCCGATCACGCCCTCCACCGAGGTGGTCGAACGCTTCGCTTCGCGCGTACCGACCGTCGGTGGAACGTTTATCCAGATGGAAGACGAACTCGCGGCCTCCATCGCGCTGCAAGGCGGTGTCTGGGGCGGAGCCAAAGCCTTCACCGTGACCTCCGGCCCCGGTTTCTCTCTGATGATGGAACACATCGGCTACGCGGCCATGACCGAAACTCCGTGCGTATTTGTCGATGTGCAACGCGGAGGCCCGTCCACCGGACTGCCGACCCTCCCCGCCCAAGCCGACATGATGCAGGCAAAATGGGGATCGCATGGCGACTATGAAGTGATCGCGCTCTGTCCGAATTCTCCGCAGGAGTGTTTTGACCTCACCATCAAAGCCTTCAATCTGGCTGAGGAATATCGCGTACCCGTGATGTTCATGATGGATGAAGTGGTCGGGCACATGACCGAGAAGGTGGTCATTCCGCCCGCCGACGAGATTGAAGTGGTGCCGCGCCGGCATACGCACAAGTCGGTCGAAGATTATCTGCCGTACGGAACCAATGGCGACCTGGTTCCGGAGATGGCGCACGCTGGCGACGGCTACAACTTTCATGTCACCGGCTTGACGCATGACGAGCGCGGCTATCCCAACATGACTCCGCCAGTGCAGGACAAACTGGTGCGCCGCCTGCAGAACAAGATTCTGAATGCGGTCGATCGCATCTCCATGTTCGAAGAAGAGGAGATCGAGGGCGCGGACGTCATCGTCGTCTCCTATGGAATCACTTCCCGCGTGGCGCAACGCGCCATTGAGGTTGCCCGAAAGCAAGGTTTGCGTGTCGGCAAGTTGCGCCTGATCACAGCATGGCCGTTCCCCGAGAAGAAGATTCGCGACTTGGCGGCAAAAGTGAAAGCATTCGTTGTCCCCGAACTCAACCTGGGCCAGATGGTGCGCGAAGTGGAGCGCGCGGCCGCAGGCAAGGCCAAGACCTTCGCTGTGTCGCACGCTGGCGGGGGAGTTCATAACCCCGATGACATCCTCAAGGTGATTGTGGAGGCTACGCGATGACGGACTGCTTGAATACGGATCTGCTGGACGATCCATTGGGAGACGATCGGCTGAACACCGACCTGCTGGACAACAGCATTTCAGTCGAGAATCCGGTTGAGCGCTTTCTGCGCAGCGATCGCATGCCCCACATCTGGTGCCCGGGTTGCGGCATCGGGACCACGGTGAACTCGTTCGCACGCGCCCTGATCGAATCGAAGATTGACCTGGGATCGCTGGCGCTGGTGTCGGGAATCGGCTGCACCGGACGCGTGGCGGGCTATGTGAAGCTGGATTCCTTCCACACGACGCACGGCCGGGCCATTCCGTTCGCCACCGGTTTGAAACTCGCCAATCCGAAGCTGAACGTGGTCGTCTATTCCGGCGACGGCGATCTTTCGGCGATCGGTGGCAATCATCTGATCCACGCCGCCCGCCGCAACATCGACCTCAAAGTCATCTGCGTGAACAACCTGATTTATGCCATGACTGGTGGGCAGACCGCGCCCACGACGCCAGATCATTCGACGACTTCGACAAACCCCTACGGCGTGTTCGAGCCGTCCTTCAATTTACCGCACCTGGTCGAAGCGGCGGGCGCAGTCTACGTGGCGCGCTGGACCACGTTCCACGTACGGCAGTTGGCGCGCTCCATCAGCGAGGCGTTCAAGAAGAAGGGCTTCTCATTCATCGAAGTCATCTCGCCCTGCCCCACGCTTTACCAGCGCCGCAACAAGATGGGCGACGCTCTCGACGCTATGAAGTTCTACAAAGAGAAGAGCAAAATCCGCCACGGCGCGCCCACCAGCGAGGTCGGAATGACGATGACTGGAGAAATAATTGTGGGCAAGTTTGTCGATCGCGAACGTCCCGACTATCAGACCATGATGAAAGCGCAATACACGGAATCGCTGGGTGAGAGATTCGTGGAACCAACGGAGATGGTATGCAGCTAACGGAAATCCGCATAGCAGGTTTCGGCGGCCAGGGAGTCATTCTCTCGGCTATCGTGCTGGGCAAGGCGACCTCGATTTTTCAGGGCGCGTTTGCCACCATGACCCAGAACTTTGGCCCGGAAGCCCGAGGCGGCGCTTGTAGCGCGCAGCTCGTTCTTTCTGAATCGCCGATCCTGTATCCCTATGTCACGAAGCCGGACATCCTGGTTGTAATGTCGCAAGAGGCTTATGTGCGCTTTGGATCCGACTTGAAAGATGGCGGCATCATGATCGTCGAGCAGGATATGGTGCGAGTTTCCGAGGTGAAGCCGGGAATCCGGGTGTATGGCATCCCCGCGACCCGTATTGCGGAGGACCTGGGAAAACGCATGGTCCTGAATTCGGTTATGGTGGGATTCTTCACCGCGGTGACGCATCTGCTGGAGCCCGACGCGGTACGCAAAGCAGTCGCCGATTCCGTGCCCGCGAGTTTTCGCGAGCTGAACCTGAAGGCTTTCGAAAAAGGACTGGAACACGGAATGCTGGCCTTAACCGATCCTCCCAACCCGGCTGAGGCTGCATTGCTGGTCGAGTACGCTCCGGAGTAATGGCGGTTCCAGAGCCCTCGAGAATTTTACTGAGGTTCAAACCTGCCCATCTCTCGTGGCCGCACCAAGCTGCTTTCGCCACCCGATATCCGCTATACTATCCAAGCATGTCCGTCATCAAGAACATCGGAGCCATTGCTCAGGGGATGACCATTACCCTGAAGGAGATGTTTCAGCCGACCATCGTGGAGAACTATCCTGATGGTCCAGGCCCGCTGAAAGGCGCGAAATTTCAGGAGCGCTTCCGGGGGATGCACGTGCTGCAGCGGGACGAAAGCGGCCTGGAGAAGTGTGTGGCCTGCTTTCTCTGCGCCGCCGCTTGCCCTTCGAATTGCATCTATATCGAAGCGGCGGAAAACACCGCCGAGGCGAGGGTTTCAGGCGCCGAACGTTACGCCCGTGTCTATAACATTGACTATAATCGTTGTATATTTTGTGGATATTGCGTGGAGGCGTGCCCGACCGATGCGATTACGCATGGGCATGGATTTGAGCTGGCAAGTTTCAACGCGAGCAATCTGATTTACCGCAAAGAACAGATGTTGGCGCCGGCGCCGGCGCATATGGGGGCGAACCAGGTGTTTGCGCAATCGGAAACAGACGCGGGCGTGACCGGGGATTAGCGAACTGCGAGACTCTTTTCCAGGCGCCGGTCCCGAAGCGGACCGGCGTTGTTGTATGGGACGGAGTCGTTGGTCTCCGCGTGTTGGTCTTCAGTCGATCGCGCAGCCTGCAAGGCCCGTGGTCCGAGATGACCGGGGCAGCACTAACGACAAAAGCGAACCGCGATTCAACACGGATAGCGAATAGCAAGCCACGAAAACGACCGACACTATGTCTAGATTTCTCCAAACCGTTAAGGAACGCGTGGTGGTCTACGACGGCGCCATGGGCACCAATATCCAGAAGCGTAACCCCACTCTGGACGACTACTGGGGCAAGGAGAACTGCAGCGAAGTTCTGGTGCTCAGCCGTCCCGATATTATTCGCGACATTCACGCGGACTTTTTCCGGGTGGGCTGCGACATCGTGGAAACCAACACGTTTGGCGGAACCAGTCTTGTCCTGGGTGAGTTCGATCTGCGCGATCGAGTGCGCGAGATCAACCTGGCCGCGGCCAAACTCGCCCGCGATGCGGCGGATCAGTTCAGCACAACCGAGCGGCCGCGCTTCGTGGCCGGATCGATGGGTCCAACCACAAAACTGCCGTCGCTAGGGCACATCGGTTGGGACGCGATGCTCGAATCGTACGAGGAGCAAGCGCTGGCGCTGATCGAAGGCGGCGTCGATGTGATGCTGATCGAAACCTGCCAGGATTTGTTGCAGGCCAAAATTGCCACCGTGGCCGTGCTGGAAGCCATGCGCAAAGCCGGCAAGCGCCTGCCGGTGCAGGTGCAGGTTACTTTGCAGGAGTCCGGCACCATGCTGCTGGGGACCGAGATTGGCGCGGCGCTGACGGCTCTCGAACCTTACGACATCGATATCATCGGACTGAACTGCGCCACCGGCCCGGCTGAGATGAATGAGGCGGTTCGCTATCTTGGGTTGAACTGCACAAAATATATCTCGGTTTTGCCCAACGCCGGACTCCCGCAGAACGAAGGCGGGCACGCGGTCTACAAACTCGCGCCCAAAGATCTGGCCGATTTTCACCGGCATTTTGTAAAGGACTACGGGGTAAGAATCGTCGGCGGATGCTGTGGCACGACTCCCGAACATCTGAAAGCGGTGGTGGACGCAGTGACGGGGGTCGAGCCCGCAGGGCGCGATGTGAGGCCCGTGGGCGCAGCCTCGAGCGCTTATACTTCGGTCCCGTTGGATCTGGAACCAAAGCCCCTGATCGTGGCCGAAGAGATGAATACGACTACGCGGGTGGATCATTTCCGGAAACTGGTGCAGGCGAAAAAGTATGACGACATTCTGGCGCTGGCGAAAAAGCTGGCCAACGAAGGTTCGCACATGCTCGACCTGTGCTGCGCCATCGTAGGGGAAGACGAGAAAGGCTACATTTCGGCCATCCTGGAAAAGATCGCTACCCGGGTTCCGGCGCCGATCCTGATCGACAGCACCGAAGCAGACGTAGTCGAAGAGGCGTTGAAGCGCATCCCGGGCAAAGCCATCATCAATTCGATCAATCTGGAAGACGGCGAGAAGCGCACTTCGAAAGTCCTGCCTATGGCGAAGCGCTACGGCGCGGGAGTGATTGCGCTGACCATTGACGAAGAAGGCATGGCGCTGACGGCGGATAAGAAAGTGGCCATCGCGCATCGCATTTTCGATCTAGCCACAAAAAAGTATGGTATCCGTCCCGTCGATCTGCTCTTCGACACGCTGACGCTGCCCATTTCGACCGGCCAGGAAGAATATCGCTCGGCGGGAGTTGAGACCCTGGCGGCGGTGAAGCGCATTCACAACGAACTGCCGGAAGTGAAAACGGTGCTTGGCGTCAGCAACATCAGTTTCGGCCTCGATGCTTATCCGAGGCGCGTGTTGAACTCCGTGTTTTTGCATGAAGCCGTCGAGAACGGTCTCGATGTGGCCATCGTCAACTACACCAAGATCTATCCGCTCTACAAGATTCCGGCGGAAGAAGTGGAACTGGCGCGCAAGCTGATCTATCAGGACCGCTCCAAGGGCGATCCGCTGCAGGTTTACATGCAGCATTTCACGGGCATGAAGGGCAAGGCGCAGGCACAGACGACGGCGCATGTCGAGACGCTCTCCATCGAGGACAAACTGAAGTACGCGATTATCAACGGCGAAAAGTCCGTTGGCGAGGGCAAGACCAAGCGCAGCCTGGAAGAGTTGCTGGACGAAGCGCTGGTGCCCTACAAGCCGCTCGATCTGATTAACACGGTGTTGCTGGACGGAATGAAGACGGTGGGCGACCTTTTCGGCGCGCGCAAGATGCAGTTGCCATCGGTGCTTGATTCCGCCGGAGTCATGAAGGCTGCGGTCGCTTATCTCGAACCGAAGATGGAGAAGAAGACTGGTTCGCAACAAAAGGGAACGATCGTGCTGGCGACAGTCAAAGGCGATGTCCACGACATAGGCAAGAACCTGGTCGACATCATTTTGTCCAACAATGGATACAAGGTTGTGAATCTGGGCATCAAGCAGGCGGGCGACGTAATCATCCGCTCGGCGCAGGAACACAAGGCGGATGCCATCGGCCTCAGCGGCCTGCTGGTGAAGTCCACACTCGAAATGAAGTATGTGATCCAGGAGCTGGAACGGCAGAAACTGGCCTATCCCGTAATCTGCGGCGGCGCGGCCCTCACCCGCAAGTATGTCGAAGACGATCTGCGGCGCGAATATTCGAATGCGGTTTTCTACGGAGAGGACGCATTCGCCGGCCTGCACGTCATGGAAGACCTGGCCGGAGAGAACGGCAAACGCGAAGCACGCCTTAAAGACGGACGCACGGTGAAGGAGTATGCCAAAGCGGCGGCGGTCGACGAAGAGACCGGCCCCGTGTTTTCCGAGCGCAGCGCGGTAGTGACCGATGCGCCCAATATTCCCGAGCCTCCGTTCTGGGGCGTAAGGGTGGTCAAGGATTACGACCTGAACGAGCTCTTCAATTACATCAACGACACCGCCCTGTTCAAGAACCAATGGCAGTTGAAGACCGCGTCGCAGGAAGATTACGTTCGGTTGGTGGAGGAGAAGTACCGTCCGATCAAGAAGAAACTGGAAGAAGACGTTATTGGAGCGGGATGGTTCGAGCCAAAAGTGGTGTACGGATATTTCCCGGCGCAGGGCGACGGCAACGACGTGGTGGTTTACGACCCAAGCTCGTATAGCTCGCATGGGGAAGGGCGCTCTCGCCTGTCGGAGTCGAGCGAAGCCCGGCAGTTGCCGCCCAAGGAACTCCTGCGCTTCACTTTCCCGCGCCAGAAGGAAGGCCGCCGCCTGTGCATCTCCGACTTCTTTGCCGCGCCGTCGTCGGGCAAGATGGACGTGCTCGGTTTGTCGCTGGTGACCATCGGCCCCAAGGCTTCGGTAGAAACGCAACGCTTGTTCGAAGGCGGGGAATACACACGCTATCTCTATCTCCACGGGCTGAGCGTGGAGACTGCCGAAGCGCTCGCCGAATTCCATCATAAGAAGATGCGCGAAGAGTTAGGCATTGCCGGCGAGGACTCGCCGCACATTCGCGATCTCTTCCATCAGAAATATCGTGGCTCGCGCTATTCGTTCGGTTATCCCGCGTGCCCACACCTGGAGGATCAGACCAAGCTGTTCGCCCTGCTTAAGCCGGAAGAGAACGTGGGAGTGCGCCTTACTTCGGCCTTCCTGCTGGAGCCGGAGCAAAGCACGTCGGCGATTGTGGTGCACCATCCGGGGGCTAAGTATTTCGTTGTGTGAGTTGGAGCCTTTCACCGCCGAGACGCGGAGAGTGGCGCGCAAGGCAGTCTCGATACCGGCCCATGGGGCTGGGTTTCCCTTGTACTGATCTAACTCCCTTCTCTATCCCGGCTCGATCAGGGAACAGTTGGGCTATACTGTTGCGATTCGACTCCCAGATCTCGTTCGATAAATTTGGATTAAAGAGGAGAGAGAAGATGCGTACTACTTTGTTGACTCTATGCTTGGCGCTCGGCGTGCTTACCGTCGCCTGTGCCAACGCGCCCGCCCCGGCACCAACTGCCCCTCCGGACACACGAGCCGCGGATGTACAGGCAGTCAAGGACGTCGAGGCGGCTTGGATGAAGGACGCGGCCAGCAAGGATGCTGACAAGTGGGCCAGTTACTTTACCGAGGATGGCAGCGGGCTTTACCCCGGTGCTGCAACCCTGAATGGAAAGGCGGCGATCAAGGCGGCGATGGCGCCCATGTTGGCCGATCCCAATTTTTCACTCAGTTTCCAGTCGAACCGGGCAGTGGCCTCCAAGGGGGGCGACATGGTCTATACGGAAGGCACTTACACCATGACCACGACCAATCCGAAGACCAAGAAGCCTATAACGGACAAGGGCAAATTCTTGACCGTCTATGCCAAGCAGGCCGACGGCAGCTGGAAGGCGATCGCGGATACCTTTAACTCCGATTCGCACATGTAGGCCATCGAAGCAGGCTGTCGACATCGGTCGGGGGAATGATGTGGCGTGGCCCGGCTTAAACCTTTGTCGGCTTGAACCTGGTGAGGAGTCTGCGACTTAGTTGGCTTCTTCGGCATACTCCGGCTGTAAACGGGATTGGTTGCGGGAGTGCACGCGTACGATCAGCAGTCCGACCAAAACTGCGCTGATCAGCATGACCACCCGAATGTAAAGGCCGGCGTGAAAGGCCTGGTCGCCAGCCGCGGTTCTGATCAAACCCGAGGTAGCGCTGATCGTGCAGAATCCAAAGTAAAATTTTTCCAGCCAGCCGCGGGAAATGAGCAAGAGCCACAGCAGAATGGAAGAGACGACGGTGAAGATGGCGCAGAGAATCCATGTGCCCTTCGACACCTCGGAGGCTACCCAGATGCCGGCGGCGGGATTGGCCGCCATCAACTGGCGGACGGCGATCAAGAGAAACGCGACCGAATGCACGAGGGCAACGACGGCGCGTTTGCGGTTCGTCAAGATGGAAAACTCGACCATGCTAGAGCTTACTGTAGTGGAAATGTCGGATAGCCGGCTGTGATCTAGATCACGCGACCCGCGAGCACCGATGGAGACGCCGCCACATCCGCGAGGTAATCACGGGGCCACTCAGACATTAGCCGAGAACTGTGCTCTATCGCACAGTCTTGGGATCGCAAAAAAGGTACTCTAATAGCGTCTCTTCTAGCATATTGCCTCCGCACCGTACGGTGACGGTTCCTTGCGAAATCAGACAGCACTGCGCTGCGCGAGGAGCCCGTCCAATGGCCAACAAGACCCGTCCGCCCACTAAGACCTCTTCAAGGCCACCCACTGCCGATGGTGACGGCAATCCAATTCATAACGAAATTTTGCTTGCGCTGCCTCCAAAAGAGCGCGACGTGCTGTTCCCTAAACTGGAATTCATGCGCCTGAAGACGCACCACGTCTTGCATGAACCGGGCGACACTCTGAAGTCGGCTTATTTTCCCAACAGCGGGTTAGTATCCGTTTTGAGCGTCTTTTCCGATGGAAAGAGTGTGGAAGTCGGTTTGGTGGGCAAGGAGGGGTTTGTCGGATTGCCGCTGGTGGTGGGCTTCCGCACGGCGCCGACGCGGGCGATTGCTCAGATCGAGGGATCGGTGTTTCGCGTCGATGGCGACATCCTGATGAGAATCTTGCGGCAAAGCCCAATCCTGGAGCGGCGTCTGCAGCAGTTTGCTCAGATTCAGGCTATGCAGGTGACCCAGATCGCGGCCTGCAATCGTCTCCACGAGGTGAATGAGCGGCTGGCCCGCTGGTTGTTAATGAGCGCCGACCGGATTGGATCGAATTCAGTGCCCTTAACGCAGGAATTGATTGCGCAGATGCTGGGCACTCGCCGTTCCAGCGTGACCGTGGCCGCCGGAATGCTCCAGAAAGCAGGCCTCATCGCGTACACTCGCGGAGACGTTAGGATCATCGACCGGCGAAAACTGGAAGAAGCGACGTGCCAGTGTTATGGAATCATGCAGCGTCAGGTCAGGGAATGGCAGGCCGAAGCCGAGTAGGCGGGTGCTCGCCATCGCACATTTGGCAGTCGTTCATCGTACAGACACGTTCCCGGCTCGCGGATAGCATCAGCCGACATTCCGTATTGTCCCCCTTTTCGAACCGTTGCTCTTCAGTGGATTTGGAGCAAGCTATGCCGGAAAGCGATCAAATTCCTCTTCGCCTCAATCGGCATCTGATCAAATGCCCACGCTGCGGAAAGCATGGGGTCCGCGACTGGCCCGGCGAGAGGATCCTGTTTGCTCCGGCCAAGTGTGCCCACTGCGGCGAGGAATTTGTGATCGCCATGAACCAATCGCGGCCTGCACTTTCTCGACGAACCTGACGATACACTAGGGGGGGCTGCTTTGTTTTTGACATGCCGCCAGTTGGTTGGCGACAATACGTCCTATCGGTGCGTGCCGGGAAAATAAATCCACAAATTGGAAAGGAAGTTTATGACAAAAGCGATGTTAGTCGGAGTTTTTTCTGCGTGTCTCGCGTTTGCTGCTGGAATCGCGGTTGCCGAAAAGGTTCATGACTGGCCCGACCTCGCGGCCGCCCATAACCATACGCAAGAAGCAATCAAAGAGATGGACCACGCCCGCGCCGCCAACCACTACGACATGGCGGGCCACGGAGCCAAGGCGGAAGAACATCTGCGGGCAGCGGAACGTGAACTGCACGAAGCGATCGAAGCGGCTCGGATGGCGCACTAAGCGCAGTTCACGGCTGCCGACAAGTATTCGGTGTGGCGTTGGTATTAGAGATCAGCCATCGGCCGTCAGGATTTACACTGGCGGCGATGGCTGTTTTGCTGTCTTTCGATTGATCGAGAATCGCTAAGCTTGGAGCGAGATCAGCGGCTGTGCTAACAGAGCGTTGGTCTGTGAAGATGAGAGGCTGCCGCCGCCGAGAGCGAACTGCTGCAGATCCTGCTGCAGAGTGGCGTAGGCGGTTTGAGCGCTGGTCAGGCTGCTGGAAGTAAGGTTCTGGCTGACTTGGCTGAGATCCTGCAGCAGGGAATTCAGACTGTTCGAACTGCTCCCGTCCCCGCCGCCGAGATGGTGGGGATGATGGAAATGGTTGGCGGACGGTCCACCCTGACTCTGAATATCCTGCTGCGCGGTGGAAAGATCTTTTTGCGCCGCGGCAATGTTGCCCGACTGGAGATCGGTGGCCAGTTGGTTAAAGGCCTGCGCCAGGGGATTGGAAGCGGACGCCGTCGAAGCGGCGGCAGTGCTGTTGGCGCCCTGAGAGAAGGCTGCCTGCAAGCTGGCAAAGTCGGACTGTGCCGCGGAAAGATTGCCGGATTGAAGGTCCTGGCCGAGTTGCTGGAGATTCTTGTGGTTGGGAGAACTGGCGGCACCGATTTGATTTTGAAGGAAGCTGCTGCTTAAGATCCCGGAAATCGACATTGATGTGCCTCGATGAACAAATTAGAGAAGCGTTCGGACAGGAGTTCGCGGGCAGAAAACGACTGTGGCAGCCAGCGAAAATTCCGACTGAACCCGAAACTGTGAATGCACGTTCGATTCCAAACGTGGAAGCTACCGATTCCGATCAAGGATTCAGCATTCTGTGATGGTTGCAGGCCGAAAGGCCCGGTAGCGAGGCGGGTCGCGTAGCCCGTCGGCAAAGCTTGCCGGAATTGATAGGCAAGACTTGCCCAGTACGGCGCGTTCCAGGGCCGTGGTTTCGGGCTACATTTCAGGGGTCGCACCAGTCTTTTGGAGGAATCGACACGGTTAGGGATGTGCCAACCCAATTCCTTGAAACCGAATCCGGAAACAGTTAACTTGTCGCATGGCACGAAACTTCAAAGACTTGACGGAACGCGAAATTCTGGCCTTGGCGATTTCGCTGGAAGAGGAAGATGGACGTGTGTATGCGGACTTTGCTGACGGCTTACGTGATACTTACCCGGCGACGGCGACGTTGTTTGACGACATGGGGGCCGAAGAGTCCGGTCATCGCGCATCGCTGATTGCCACTTACCGGGAGCGCTTTGGAGAGCATATTCCGCTGGTTCGGCGGCAGGATGTGAAGGGGTTTATACAACGCAGGCCGTTCTGGCTGACGCGTCCGTTGAAGATAGCGGAGGTGCGGAAACAGGCGGAACTGATGGAACTGGAGACGCGCCAGTTTTATCAGAAGGCAATCGGGCAAGTGAACGATGCCGGCATCCGAAAGCTCCTCGGCGATCTGGAGGAAGCGGAGCGCAAACATCAGATCACGGCCGAGGCTCTGGAGGAGAGGATCACGCCGGATGTCGAGAAGAAAGAGGACGAGGCGCAGCGGCGTCTGTTTGTATTGCAGATCGTGCAACCGGGTCTGGCCGGACTGATGGATGGATCGGTCTCGACGCTGGCTCCGGTGTTTGCAGCCGCATTCGCCACTAAGAGCAGCAACGACGCCTTTCTGGTGGGTCTGGCGGCATCGGTGGGCGCGGGCATCTCCATGGCGTTTGCGGAGGCGCTGTCGGATGACGGATCGCTGACCGGGCGCGGACGCCCAGTGTTGCGTGGCGCGGTGACGGGATTGATGACGGCGGCCGGCGGGATTGGCCATACGCTTCCGTTCCTGCTCAAGAATTTCCATACGGCTTTCATTGCGGCGGTGATTGTAGTAGCGCTGGAACTCGCGACCATTGCCTGGATTCGCAACCGCTATATGGATACTCCGCTGCTGTCGGCGGCGTTTCAGGTAGTAGTCGGGGGAGTATTAGTGTTCATTGTGGGGATCTGGATTGGCAGTTCATGAGGGTGCCGTTGAATTGTGCAATGGCAGGAGCATCTAGCGGAAGGAAAGAATAAACCTGTGTCCGCGCGCCATTGCCGGTAATCTATTTTGCATGGAAGCGCCGGTTCATCCTCCCGCTTGGAAGACGGTGCTTGCCTTCGCTATTATTTATTTCGTCTGGGGCTCGACCTTTCTGGCGATCCGCGTAGGGGTGCGCGAAGTCCCGCCCCTGGTGCTCGCCAGTATGCGCTTCTCGGTCGCCGGGGCCGTACTCTTTGGGTGGATGCGGCTTATGGGTACGCCGTGGCCGACGCGACGCGAGTGGATTTCCGCTGTGCTACTCGCGATCTGCATCTTCGTAGTCGATTACGGGCTGTTGTTCTGGGCCGAGCAGCGCGTGGCTTCGGGAATTGCCGCCGTGGTTTTGGCTACCATCCCTCTCTTCATGGCGCTTTCGGAGATTCTTATCCTGCGCACTCAGCGGCTTACGTTCCGGCTGGGGCTCGCGCTCTTGATCGGTATCGGGGGCGTATCAGTTCTGATGAGCCGTTCGCTGAGTTTCGGCGAGGTGGCGATTGATCGTCGCGGAGCGATCGCCCTGGTGATTGCCGCGCTGAGCTGGTCCATTGCATCGGCCCTGGCCCGCCAACTCCCGCTGCCCATGTCCAAGGGGATGAGCTCCGGGGCGCAAATGCTAGCGGGAGGAATTCTGCTCGCTGTGGCGGCGGCGCTCTTCGGTGAATTCCGCGGGTTTCATCCACACACGGTTTCCCGCGGCGCATGGTTCGCGCTCGTCTACTTGATCGTGGCCGGCTCGATCGTAGGCTTCACCGCTTATGTCTGGCTCCTTCACCATGAATCGCCGACCAAGGTTGGCACCTACGCGTATGTCAATCCAGTGGTAGCGGTGATCATTGGCTACTTTCTCGGCGGGGAGGCCGTCGGTCCGAGAACGCTGCTCGGAACGCTGCTGGTGTTGGTCAGCGTGGTCGTGATCACGACCACCCGCGCCCGGAAGCCAGCTGCTTCGTTGCTGGGAAAGGCTGTTCAAGAAGAGCCGGCGGAACCCTAATTTACAAGGGGACAGGCGGAGGTTCCCAATCTCAGTTTTCGTGCATCGTTGACAGTCCTTTCATCTACGATTCACATTCCTTTAACCCAAGCCTGGGGCAAACGGCGAATACTTGATGGCTGCGCTGTCTACTCTTTTCTGCTCCAGGAGGCTACACGTGTCCAATCGTCGTTTTCTCCCCCTCGGGTTGTTTGCTTTGGCGTTGGCGGGTCTGTTTTCCGCGAACGCCGCCGCCCAAAACAACGGCAAGATTCAGCACGTTCTACTCATAAGCATCGACGGCATGCACTCGCTTGACTTTGCCAATTGTGTGAAGGGCGTCCCGCTCTATGGCAATCAAACGTACTGTCCACATCTGTCTTCGCTCTCGGCCACGGGCGTGCATTACCTGCAGGCCCTGGCTCCGAAACCCTCAGATTCTTTCCCTGGCCTGGTGGCCCAGATCACTGGTGGGACGCCGCGTTCCGCCGGCATGTATTACGATGTAAGCTATGATCGCGCACTGTCTCCTCCGAAAAAGACGACGCCTTACGGGATCATCGGCGGCCCCAAGCTTTGCCCCAGCGTGATTGGCACGCAGGTGGGGTTCGACGAAGAAATTGACTACAACTATCTGAGGCTGGACTCGGGCGTGACGAACGGCAGTTCCGGAATCAACGGCATCAATCCGGACTATTTGCCGCGCGATCCGAAAAATGGCTGCGCGCCCGTCTATCCGCACAGCTTCATTCGCGCGAACACGATCTTCAACGTGGTCACCAATGCCGGCGGTTACACGGCTTGGTCGGATAAGCATCCTTCCTATGACTTTACCAATGGACCGAGTGGCGATGGCGTGGCGGACTTATGGTCGCCGGAGATCAACTCGATTCCAGTAGCGCTGCCGACGGTGCCGGGTTGCAATCCACTTCCGGATCCGGGGGCGGCTACATCAAGCAATGCATGGACCGACAGCTTCCAGAACATTCGCTGTTATGACCAGTTCAAAGTGCAGGCGGTGTTGAACTGGATCGATGGCAAAACGCACGACGGGAGCGCTAGCGCGCCGGTGCCGAACCTGTTTGGCATGAACTTCCAGTCAGTGAGCGTGGGCCAGAAGTTAGTCGAAAAAACGCTCAGCCTGACCGGCGGCTATGTGGACGCTCTTGGCACACCGAGTGATTCGCTGTTCGCCGAAATTCAGTATGTGGATGGCGCCATTGGTCAGTTTATTTCCGAGTTGAAGAAGCAGGGGCTCTTTGATTCGACTCTAATCATCGTGTCGGCGAAGCATGGGCAGTCGCCGATCGATCCCAGTCGGGTGCTGCGGATTCCGGGAGACGTCGCATCGGATGAGCCGCCGTCGCAGATATTATCTCCCAACGGAGTCGGGCCCGGCCTGCCCGTGGCCCAAGCGGACGAAGACGATATCTCCATGCTCTGGCTGACGGATCAGAGCCAGACCGAGAGCTCAGTGGCAACCTTAGCCATCGCCGCAAATGAAAACTTGTTTGGCCAGGGAGAAATTTTCTCCGGCCCTTCGCTCACCCTGCAATTCAACGATCCCCTCACTGATTCCCGGACTCCCGATATCATCGTGGCTCCGAATGTTGGGGTTATTTACACGGGAGGGACGAAAAAGGTCGCCGAGCATGGCGGCTTTGCGTATGACGACAGAAACGTTCTGCTGGTCGTCTCCAACCCGAGTTACAAGCCTTCCACCTTTAACGATCAGGTCGAGACACGGCAGATAGCTCCCACGATTCTCAAGGCTTTGGGGTTGAATCCCAACCTGCTGAGCGCGGTGAATTCCGAGCATACCGAAACTCTGCCCGGATTGCCGTTTACACAGAAATAGCAGTGGTTGTTGGGAAGGAAGATGCGGGAGGCTGTCATGCCTCCCGCATTTTTTCTATCTATTTTGTAGTTACATGGTCGTGATCGTAATATTCATAGGCCGACATTGGTTTAGCTCCGCCTTTTTTCCAGATGCGACTCTCCGCGGGGAGCTTGCCTAACACGCGAGCCATCTCTCTTACATGCATCGCGACCGATCCGCAGCAGGAGCCAATGTAGTTGATGCCAATTTCCTTGGCTTGCTGAGCGTAATCGCCCATTTGCTTGCGCGTAAGCTGAAGCGGGTCGAGGGCATAGGGAAATTCGGGAAGGCTGGTAAAATCCGGCCTGTCTTTGGGAGTGTTATAGGCAACCGGTTGGCATGCCAGGTACCCATCGACGGCCTTTCGCATTTCTTCCATGGGGCGGAGCATGTGCTGCGGCGGGCGCAGGCAGTTCATGCCGACGATGTCTGCTCCTGCGTCGAGCAGTATCCTGGCGGCGGTGGCGGCGTTCGTGCCTTCGGATGTTTCCTCTTTATTTTCGAAACAGATAGTTACCATGACCGGAAGACCGGTTTTTTTAGCGCGCTCGACGCAAAGCAGGGCCTCACCTAGCCAGGAGAATGTTTCTCCAATGATGAAGTCAACACCTTCATCGCACTGCACCGTCAACTGTTCGTCAAATGTCTGACGGACACGGTCGGCAGCGGCGGGGCTGTTGGGCTCATACATCCAGGTCAAGCTGAGATTGCCTGCGACCAGGCATTGCTCTCCAGCCACTTCTTTAGCAACGCGGACGGCGGAGCGGTTGATGTCGTCCACGCGGTCCTCTAAGCCAACCGTGGCTAACTTATCGCGGCTGGCATAAAAGGTGAGAGCCTGGAGCACTTCGGCTCCGGCTTCGCGAAACTCGATGTGCAATTCGCGCAGGGCTTCGGGATAGACGATCGCGACCTCGGGCGTGAAGGGACCCGGGCGCACCCACCCGCGCTTTTCAAGTTCAAGTAAATAGCCGCCGTCGCCCAGGACGGGGCCGTGTTTCAGACGCTCGAGAATACCTTGCTTGCGCATCAGTGCTCCTTCTTGGATGCTGCCTGTTTCTTTAGTCTTAGAATGCGTTCGATTTGCTGGATGTGGTTGATGTCGTGTCCGGCTAGCATGCGGGCGATACGTTCGATGGTTTCCTGGCCACGCTCGGCATGTTCGCCGTATTGTTTCCATTGCTCGCGCGACAGGGACTTAAGGAGCGCAAGATTAGCCGTTCGCAAAACATGGTGGAGTTCGATGGACTCGCGTGGGTTGCGCTTCTCGTAGTGACCAGCGACGACCCAGGCATCCTGATCGAAGGCTTGGATGGGCGTTCCGGGATTTCCGAGAATCGAGCGCATGCGCCAGCCCACTACGATTTCGACGTCGGCCATATGAGCGAGGATTTCGGCCACAGACCATTTGCCGGGTGCGGGACGCTTGCGAAGTTTGGCGGGCGAAACGCGTTTGACAAGGCGTGTCAGTTTCTTCGAAGTAGTGGACTGAACCTGAATCGGATCCTGTCCCTCGGCATTGCTCAGAATACGTTGAGTATATTGTTGTGCGCTCTCGGACATGGAAGCCTCCTCATCTCGTGTGATTCGCCGATTTGCCGTGGAATCGCGGCTGGCCAACTCTCGGGTTCATTATCATGCTACAGCCTGTCTGAACTTACCCTTCTTCAAGTCGCGCAGCACCTGGTGCGCGCAGTTGTGTCCGGGAGCTCCCGTGACGCCACCCCCGGGATGGGCGCCAGCCCCGCATAAGTAGAGGCCGGCAATGGGGGTGCGGTACTGCGACCATCCGGGAACCGGACGATTGAAGAATAACTGTTCGAGATTTAAGTCGCCATGGAAGATATTGCCTTCGGTAAGTCCGTAGGTGCGTTCCAGATCGAGCGGGGTTAAAACCTGGCGGGCGACGATCGCGGTCGGAACATTGGGAGCGTATTCCGCAACTTTGTTCACCACGCGGTCGCCTAACAGTTCGCGATGTTCATCCCAGGTTCCCTCGCGAAGTGAGTAGGGAACATATTGCACGAAACAGGTCATGACATGCTTGCCGGGAGGTGCGAGGGAAGGGTCGGCGTTTGATGCGATGACGCAATCGACCCAGAGTTGCTCGGGAATCTGTCCGAACCTGGCGATGTTATAGCAGCGCTCGGCGAATTCCAGAGAGGGCACTAAAGTGAACAGGGAGCGTTGTTGCGGGTCATAACTCGCGGGTGTGCCGGTGAAGCGGGGCTCTTCGGCGAGAACCATATTGACTTTGGCACAGGGCCCGTCCATTTTAATGCCTCGAATGGCATGCACGAAATCGGCGGGGAGATCGCGCTGCGGCAGCATTCCGAGGAAAGTTCGCTTGGGGTCGGCATTCGAGAGCACGACGCGAGCCCGGATTTCAGTTCCGTCTTCGAGGACCACGGCGCGCACTCTGCCATCGCGGGAATCAATCTGCAGTACAGGGCTGCTGGTGCGGATTTCAGCTCCGAAGGCGCGAGCGGCCTTGGCCATGGCGTTGGTGATCGATCCCATGCCTCCCATAACATGCCCGTAAAATCCCTGTTGCTGGTGCTCGCCACCGCTTAGTAAGTGGAATAGCAGGCCCAGCGCGCTGCCGGGTTGATATGGGCCTCCGTGTTTGCCGTAGACATTGTTGGCGAGAAACAATGTTTTTATCTTCTCGGATTCGTAATTGCGGTCGAGAAAATCGCCCAGGCTACCGGTGAGGAAGGAGACGAGCTGTGAGATCTCGCTGCTGGAGATTCCGCGGAAGCGCTTGCCGGCGCGAAACAATCCAGACCATCCGTCGAAAGACTGGGTGCCGGGTTCGGGTGGAGGTTCGAGAAAGAACGGCTGGAGATAGCGGGCTAATTGTTTGAGGCGATCGTCCATACGAAGAAAAGTGTCGGCGTCAAGCGGAGAAATCTTACGCAGTTCTGCAATGACGCGATCGCGACTGGCCCACCAGGAGACGAGTTGGCCATCAGGGAAGGGGACTTGGAGCGCGGGATCGCACGGGATCATGCGCAGTCCGTGATCGGCGAGACGAAGATCGCGAATCACTTCCGGACGAAGCATGCTGGCAATGTAGGAGGTAGTGGAAGCGCGGCAACCGGGCGCGATTTGTTCGGTGACGCAGCAGCCGCCGACGATGTCACGACGTTCGAGAACCAAGGTGGAGTATCCGGCGCGCGCCAGATATGCAGCCGCAGTGAGGCCGTTGTGGCCGGCTCCGATGAGGACGGCATCATAAATCGAAATTGGACGGCGAGCCATGCGTTGACCGCTGGTCAAAGAAAGAAACTGCCCCGGTTGAAGAAACTAACGAAAGGGCAAGAAAAAAGCCATTGAAAAATTGTTTACCAGTGCTGTATCGTTCGTTGACCGAAGGTCAATACAGATTCAGGGAGTGGGGCCATGGAAGGAATTGCAAGCAGTCTGGCGAAACCGACGCAGATGAGGAGGGACGGGAAACCGCGCCCGCGCTCGGAGGCGAAACGGGCGCGGATTGTGGAGGTGGCGATCCGCCAATTCGCAGAGCACGGGTATAGCGCGGCGCGAGTTGAGGATATCGCGGCGCAGTTGGGCATTGCCAAGGGATCAGTCTTTCAACATTTCAAGAGCAAGGATGGATTATTTTTTGAGGCCTACAAGAAGGCGGTGCAGTCGTTTCCGAAATATATGCAGGCTCCGGCCGCGGTGCAGGAACGGGGATTGTTTGAAGTGCTGCGCTACTGGCTGGGGCGCACGGAGAACATGGTGCGCGACAACTGGTCATCGTATCGAATTTATCTGGTAGGCAATTATGGAACCGATCTGGCGCTGCGGCGGGAGATCAACCGTTTTCTGGTGGCGGAAGACCCCTACGGGTGGCGTGATTTTGTGAGCTTCGGCGCGAAAAGGGGAGAGTTGAGATCGGATCTGGATGTGGACATGATCGGATCGATCTTAGAATGGACGATGGACCGATTTCAGGATGCGCTCTTAACCGAGGAGTTAGACCCGGGCCTGTTCCGCAAGTCAGGTCCGATACCGGAAGAGAAGGAAAGGCGCATCGAACAGTTTGTGGAGTTACTGCGACGGGCGATTGGTTCGGAGAAAGCGCAAATCGCGGAGAAGAAAGCATGAATGGGATGAGCGTGGAGCAGATCGTTGCGAGTTATGACTCCGAGGCGCCGTTGTCGGAAGCTTCCACAATTCCAGCTTCGTGGTATGTCGATGCGCGGATCGCGGAACTGGAGCGGCAGACAGTCTTCTCGCGCACCTGGCAGGTGATGGGCCGGGTCGACCAGGTGGAGAAGCCGGGACAGTTTGTGACGGCGACGGTGGCCGGCGAACCGCTAGTGGCGGTGCGCGGGAATGATGGTGTATTGCGCGCGTTTTATAACGTCTGCCGGCATCATGCGGCGGCGGTTGTAGCCGAGAAGTGCGGGCAGGCGTCGCTTCTGCATTGTCCATATCACGGCTGGAATTACGGGCTGGATGGGGCGCTCAAGGGGATGCCTGAGTTCGAGGGCGTGAAGAAATTTGAGCGCAAGGACAACGGCCTGGTCCCAGTGAAGGTGGAGACTTGGGAACAGTTTGTATTCGTGAATCTGGATAACGCAGCGGCTCCACTGGCGGAATTTCTCGGCGGAATCGTGAAGAGAGTAGTGCCGCTCGGATTGGCGAAGCTTCATTATTTTACGACCAGAAGTTACGACATTCACTGTAACTGGAAGGTATTTGTCGATAACTATCTGGATGGCGGATATCATGTGCCGCACCTTCACAAAGGACTAAGTTCCGTGTTGGATTACAAGCAGTACACGATCGAGAATGAAGATCGCTATTGCCTGCAGTCGAGTCCGATGGTGAGTTCGCATGAGGACGCGGCGACAGGCACAACGCGCCGAGGCGACCGGGCCTGGTATTTCTGGCTGCATCCAAATTTCATGTTCAATTGCTATGAGGGATATCTGGACACAAACCTGGTGATTCCGGTCGATGTGGATCATTGCCGGGTGATTTTTGATTTTTACTTTAGCGACGTGAGCGAGGCGGCGCGCACTTATAACGAGCAGAGTGTTGCGGTGGGAAACAAGGTGCAGGATGAAGACCTGGGCATTTGCGAAGCAGTGCAGCGGGGATTGAAATCCCGGGCCTACGGCGCAGGTCGACTCTCGGCGCGGCGCGAGGCCGGGGAGCAGTTGTTTCACCAGTTACTGGCGGAAGATTTGAAAAGTGGATTGGGGCAGGCGGCGAGTTGCGAGCGTTGACACCAGGCGCGATGCGTGGCCGTGAGACTCTTTTGTCTGATGTCTGCCGGTTTTGGGCATTGCTAACTCGATCGCTTCTCAATCATATTGTCTGACATCCTTCTGACTTTAAGGGGCCCTGTGAAACTCATTCTTTGGTCGGTCGTGGTCATGGCGTTCGCGAATTCAGCGGTGGCGCAGGTGACTGTGGTACGGGCGGGGCGACTGGTTGATCCCGATTCGGGGACGGTCCTTCCGAATCAGGTGATCGTGATTAAGGACGGAAAGATCCAGGCAGTAGGCGGAGCGCTCGCAATTCCCGCAAATGCGGAGGTGATCGATCTTTCGCACAGGACGGTCTTGCCGGGCCTGATTGATTGTCATACTCATGTGGCGGATGGGCAGGGCGATGGAGAGCCGTTTAACGTGCTGCGCAAAACGGCCTCGCAGATTGCTCTGGAATCGGTTCCCAATGCGCGTGCGATGCTGCTTTCGGGCTTTACGACGGTACGCGATGTTGGGACTTACCGGGCGTTGAACGATGTCGCGCTGCGCGATGCGATTGCTCGGGGAGATGTGATTGGCCCGCGAATGTTTGTGGCGGGCGCTTATATCACCATCACTGGTGGCGCGGGCGCGATGACGGGACAGGCTCCCGACATTCAATTGCCCTGGGACCTGCATTACGGCGAAGCGAACGGCCCGTGGGAAGTGCGGCAGAGGGTGCGTTTGCTGGCGCACGATGGCGTCGATCTGATCAAGATGTTGTCGACGGGAGCGGTGCTGACGCATGGCAGCAGTCCGGCGTCGATCGAGTTTACCGAAGAGGAGTTGCGGGCGGGCGTGGATGAAGCCAGCCACTTCGGACTGCGGGTGGCGGTGCACGCTCATGCCGCGCAGGGAATACGGAATGCCATTCTGGCGGGCGCGGTTTCGGTGGAACATGCGGAATATCTCGATGATGACATCATCGCGCTGGCCAGGCAGCATGGGACATATCTCGACATGGATATTTACGATGATGAATGCATTCAGGCGGGCGGCAAAGCGGGAACGACGCCGCCCGACTTCCTGCGTCATGAGGCAGGTCTGGCGCAACTCCAGCGCGACAATTTTGGCAAGGCGGTGCGTGCGGGAGTGAAGATGTCCTTTGGCACCGACGCCGGGGTGTGCCCTTATGGAACCAGCGCGAAGCAGTTCGCGTTTATGGTCAAGTACGGGATGACCCCGATGCAGGCGATTCAGGCCGCGACTTCGAATGCGGCGGATTTGCTAGGACATGCGAACGAGGTCGGGTCGATTAAGGTGGGTAAGGACGCGGACCTGATCGCGGTGACTGGCGATCCTCTGATGGACATCAGCTTGCTCGAAAAGGTGGAGTTTGTGATGAAGGACGGAAAAGTGTACAAGTCGGCTGGGGTGCCGGCTTGCGCACGGTAAGCGCTTGAACAGCAGGGACGATGGGGTGGCTCGTGAACGGCGGGGTCGCCGGCAACCCCCGCAAACACCGATGAGATGGTGTGCAAGTGGAAGCAGCTTACCATTTGTCGGCAATTGTTTGCGAGTGTCTTCCGCGGTCTCATGCTTTATCGCGGCGACCCCGTGGTACTCTGTCCGAACTGGTCCTCCTGAAGGGGTTGGGTTATGAAAAGATTCGGCGATTCCAGGGCTTGGCGAGTGGGTGCGCTGCTGGTAGGAGTTTTGGTCATGAGCGGACTGGCCGTGGCTACACCTCAGTACGTCGCGAGCAACGATGACGCGGCGTTCCCGTTTCTTACGGGCGTCAGTTTTTATTCGGTTGCGCCCGACGGTTCGCTGACATTCGTCGAGCGAGTGCAAACCGGTGGCTATGGTATCGGGGGTGGTTTTTTCGGGACCAACCGGCTCAGCGTACTCGACGGCGGAAATCAGCAGTGCGTCTATGCGTCCGAAGCGTCGACTGGGGACATTGTTGGAATCTCGGTGAACACCTTAACCGTCGGCGGCAGCGCGACGGGCTCTCCCACGGACGGCGGGACCTCCAATGGCATCGGCCTCGCGATGAACAGCCAGTATTTATATGCCAGCTTCACCGACTCGAATACCATCGGAACCTTTCAGGTGAAGCCAGGCTGCAGCCTGGCGTTTGTCAATGATGTGTCGGTGGGCGGATTAGCTGGCGGCATCGTCAACGGCATGGCGATCCACGGCAGCATACTGATTGCTACCTACACCGATGGATCGATCGAGTCTTTTGACATATCGGCGGGCGCTCCCGTATCGCATGGCGACAAGCAGTACTCGACGGCGACGTTGAATTCGCAGGATGCCACGTATCCAAATTCCATCGATATCACGAGTGATGGGCACTATGCGATTTTCGGCGACACCTCGACCTCGGTGGTGGTGGAAGTGTCCGACATTTCCTCTGGCAAGTTAACGCCGACGGTAGTTCACACATCGAAGGCGAGCATCAGCTCCAGCAACGTCATGCTGAGTCCGGATGAGACGCTGCTCTGGGTGATCAACACGCAAGGGGACGCAGTCAGCGTCATTTATTTTAGTAAAACAACCGGCGCGCTGTCCGGAGGCTGCACCTCCGGCCGGCTCCGCGGCTTGTCGGTCAACTGGTCTTATCTCGCGGGGATGGGCCTGGCCAGCCAAATGGGAAACGGCGGCGGGGTGTATGTTGCCGAGTACGGTACCACGTCCGGCGTCGCGCTCGTGAGCCTCACAATATCGGGACAAAAGTGTTCCCTGCAGGAAGCGAAGAAGTCGCCCTTTGTAGACGCGGGCAGCCCGGGGCTACTCTCCATCGGTACTTTCCCGCCGCGATCTTTCTGAGCAATAATGAGAAGGGGTTGATCGTTTCGCTCGCATTTAGTCCTGAAGAACAAGCATTAGTCCCGAAGAAGCATGATCCGGGAGGAAATAATCCCGGGCAGAACGATTAGGAGTTTTATATGCGCCCACGGTCGAGATTGTTGCTGGCCTTCCTGCTGTGCGGATTTTTGGTCGTGAAGCTGTCGGCCGCAGTGTGTCCCGACCGTCCCGCCTCCGGCAGCGTGGTCACCGATCCCTATGCCATCTTGTCGCAGAATGGCGTGCTCAATGCCAAGTTTACTCTGGAGCATTCGGTGGATCAGACTGGTTATACCCACTATTGCTATAAGTACGACGCAGCCGGTCAGGTGGTCGAGGCTCCCACTCTGCGCCTCAATCCGGGAGACACGCTGAATCTCGAGGTCGCGAATCGCATCGAGGGTAACGACGCGATGAAGACGAAGATGAAAATGAACATGGCGGGCACGGGTAATGCGCCGTGCGGCGACGGCGGCGATGCGACGCTTGATTCCACGAACGTCCATTTTCATGGCTTGAATGTTCCTCCGATTTGTCATCAGGATGACGTGATCGACACTCTGATACAACCCGGCTCTCCTGCTTTTAAGTTCAGCATGCAGATTCCAGCGACCGAGCCGCCGGGCTTGTACTGGTACCATCCGCACGTTCACGGTTTTACCGAGTTCCAGGTGAATGGTGGCGCGGCCGGGGCGATTGTTGTCGAAGGTATGGAAAAATACCGACCCGAAGTCAAGGGGTTGACGGAACACGTGTTTGTAATCCGGCAGCAGTATCTGGTTCCATGGATCCCCGGACCTTATCAGTTGACGATTAACTACCAGGTTGCTCCTTTTGCCGGTCTTAAGCCGATCATACAAATGCAGCCAGGCGAGAAACAGTTCTGGCGGGTGGCCAACGCGTCTCTGCAGGATTTTCTGGAACTGCAGGTGCTGGAGAATGACAATCCGAAGCCATTGCAGCTGATTGCACTGGATGGCTATCCTCTGGCTCAGACCAGGGAAGAGACCACGATTCTGGTTCCGCCAGCGGGCCGGGCTGAGTTCATTGTGAAAGCTCCGGCGGCCGGGGGAAGCGCGACTTTCTACACTGCGGGCTACTCCACTGGACCGACCGGAAACGCCGATCTGGCGGGAATCATTGCCAATATCCAGGTTACCGACAACGGGCAATCCTCCTCCTCGTCCAGAGGGCAAGCGCCAATGCCAATGGCAAGTACGAGGGCGCCCGCATCCGCACCGGCTGCGCCATCAACGGGGATCAAGTTTTCCGATTTGGCGCACCAGTCGGTAACAGCAACGCGCAAGCTTTATTTTTCAGAGGAATTTGGCGGTACCAACGGCCCGATCGAGTTTTACATCACGGTGGACGGGCAAAAGCAGAAGGTATTCGAGCCGAATGAAAAGCCGGTGATCACCACCAAGGTTGGTGCCGTCGAAGACTGGACGATAGAAAATCGCGCTCTTGAGACCCATGCCTTTCATATCCACCAGATTCACTTCCAAGTACTCGAAGTGGACGGAAAGCCTGCCGCGAATAGCGACCTGCGCGATACCATCGAGATTCCTTATTGGAGCGGCAAAGGGCCGTATCCCAGCGTGAAAGTACGCATGGATTTCCGCGATCCGACGATTGCCGGGACATTTCTGTTTCACTGCCATATCTTGTTGCATGAGGATCTCGGCATGATGCACAAGATACTGGTCGAACCTTAAACAGCAACAGGCGATAAGAGTAACGACACATGCGCAGACGAATGTTGATGGTGGTTTTAAGTGGAATTCTAATGATCGTTGCCTATATGGCCGGAACTCACCACGCAACCGTGGCCTACGCCGGGCCGTCCACACAAGCCGTGGTTCCAAAATCCTACGGCAAGCTTGTAGCCGCCATCCCAGACTCGATTGGCACGGGCTTGGTTTTTGAGGATGCGGAAGGCGTGATCCGGTTCGTCAGCGTCAACGGCATGAAGGAAGGCGAACTGGCGCGCTACGACACCACTCCCACCCACGGCGGCATCCCTCGATCCTACGGCCATCTGGTGAGTGCGGTGGTGAATAACGGAGCGACGGGACTGATCTTCGAAGACGCCCATGGCGTAATTCGATTCGTTACTTTAACGGGCGTGACCGAGCGTGAATTAACTCGCGAGTAAACATAGGTGCAGCAGGATTCCTACTGGTGATCTCTGGGAATGGTCTCCTCCCATGTTTTCTGCTTGATCTGCCGGCCGTCTTTGAGTAACTGCCGCGTGTATTTGTAATAAAAATTGTTAGCGTCGCTGCTCAGAGTTAGATGGCCTTGCCAGGTCAGGGTTTGTTGCTTGAGCGCCATCGTGATTTGGGCTTCCGCTTGTACGGAGCTCGTTTCCGGCCGGTTGTCATCGGCCGAGTAAGTGATACCTTCGAAGTCGGTTTCTTTTCCCCAAGGATAAGTCTCTTCGGACTTTCCGCTCCATGTCACTTTGGTCTTAGAGTTAACTTCGTCGCGTTCAGTTTTCCAATCGCCGGGCCAGGGGTAGCCTTCATCCTTGATATCGCTGCGCTCTTCGGAGGCTTCGGGCGTTGCGAATTGCGGAGCGGCATACATGGAAGGCGCCACCAGCGGCAGGGTCAGTCGCGATCCCCCATCGCCGCCGAGTTGAAGGCTGGTCGTCATCGCATAGGGAGTGGGCCAGACCATGGGCCAGAGGGCGTTCGACACTGCCAAACGGACGCGGTGTCCCTTGGGGAATGTCCAGGTCGCTAAGTGCATCTCGATATCCAGCGAGTAAGTCTGGTTTGGAACTAAGTCTTTAGGGTCGGATGGGCTATCTCGCTGCGCACCGTTGAGTCCTGCCCCGGCAACTTGAGTTACGGTGCCGTCGGGCGCGACGTCGGAGAGGCGCGCAAACCAATCGGCTTGGGGAGCGCTCGAACTTACCTGGAGCAGAGCATGCGGTCGCCCGAGCAGGGTGAGTTCTTGCTGGAGCGGACTGGAATCGTAAGTCAGACTGAAGGCATCGACCGAGCGCTGATCGGTGAGTAGCTCTCCCCACCAGAATCCCGCTTCCACGCCGATGGATGGAAGATAGCGGAGTTGGTGAGTGGCGGGCTTGGCGGGTTCGGTTGACAGGACGTGCGCGTCATAGAGATATAGCGTCGTATTGACGGCGTTGCGCGGAGGCCAGCCGATTTCGGCGCGCCATCTTCCCGGCACGTTTTTCAAATGAGTGTCGGGCGGGTGCCAATCCTGCATATAAACGGCCAGGGGCGGTTCTTCCATGATTCCGGTGTTGCGATTCTTGAGCCAGTAGTCCCACCAGCGCAGGGCTTGATCACGCCACTCGATCGCAGGGCCGGGCTCGGCATCGTTCGGGAAAGTATGATTCCAGGGGCCAATGATGGCCTTTAGGGGCGCTTTCACCTGCTCGAACATGCGCGGGATAGAATCGCGATAGCCGTCGAGCAGGCCGCCGATCAGGAAACAGGGAATTTTGATGTCACTGAGCGGGCGCACCGGAGCATGCCAGAACTGGCCGTCACGTTGATGCTTGAAATACATCAGGGACCAGGGCGCGGATTCAAAGCGCGGACCCAGCACTTTTTCGTCGAGGGTATAGTCGGGAGCGCCAGTCATCGATGGCGCCAGGTCCATGTTCAGTTCGAACTCGTCGAAGTGCATCATGCCGTCGATGTAATGTACGTCNNTTGGGCCGCCAACCAGGCGATGACCTGCTCGCCGTCCAGTTGCTCCTGTTCGGAATATTCGCGCGCGGTGGGTGCGCCCTCACTCGCTCCAAAGCCGCGGATATCGACACGGACGCTGACGTATCCGTGGGCAGCGAACCAGGAGTGGACGGGATAGTCGCGGGCGGCGGTGGCGTCGTCTTTGCGATAGGGAAGATATTCGAGCAGAGCAGGGAATTTGTCGCCGGGCTTGGGATCGTTCGGCATATAGAGAGTGGCCGAGAGCCGCACGCCGTCGGGCATGGGAATCCACTGCTGGACCATCTGGACGCTGCGTGGCGCGGGCGTTTTGGGAACGGGGAGCGCGTCCACGGGAACGGAAGTTAACAGTGCGGCCATGATGGCCAGCGCGATCGCAACTCGCTTCGACGGGGATGGTTTCGAACGCAGTAGCATAGACGCCGCCAATATAACAGGACCGGACGACACTGTTAAGATGGCACGGGTCTTGAGGTCCCGGTATCGAGGCGCTGCCTTGACAGGGTGTGACGATCTTCTTATTGTTGCTAGCCGTGTGTTATCGAGAACCAACTACGAACACCAACTATGAACATCGTTAAAGCGACGAAGAAGTATGAGGGTTGGCTGGGGCAGTACATCCGAATCGTGGAGCCCGATCTGCGCTTTAAACACGAGCAGATGGCGGCTGCCCTTTTTCCGTTTTTCCGGGCCACTTTTTATCGCTGGGTGCAGGTGTGGCCCGAAGTCTGCACTCATCTGGACAAGGTGCCGTGCCTGTTATCCGTGGGCGATCTGCACGTGGAGAACTTTGGCACCTGGCGAGACACTGACGGGCGTCTGGTGTGGGGAGTGAACGATTTTGACGAAGCCAGTGTGTTTCCCTACACCATGGATCTGGTCCGGCTCGCGACCAGCGCGTTACTAGCAACCCGTGACAATCGCCTGGCGATGAAACCGAAAGATTCGGCCAGCGCAATTCTGGCAGGCTACGAACTGGGGATGGAGGAAGGAGGGCGGCCGTTTGTTCTGGGCGAGAGCCACGGCTGGTTGCGGGCGATCGCCGAAAGCAAGTTGCGCGATCCGGTCGTGTTCTGGAGCAAGATCGACAGTCTCCCGACGGCGAAAGGAGATGTGCCGGAGAGTGCGCGCGAGGCGATTGAGCATCTGCTGCCGGAACGTGGCCTGCGATACCGGCTGGCGCGGCGGGTGGCAGGTCTCGGGAGTCTGGGGCGGACGCGGCTGGTGGCAATCGCGGAATGGAAAGGTGGCCGGGTGGCGCGGGAGGCGAAGGCGCTTTTGCCCTCGGCCTTGCACTTCATGAATCCGAAACGCGTGCCCGAAGAAATTTTGTATGCCGCGATCCTGAAGCGCGCGGTGCGCTGTCCCGACCCCTATGTGCAGATGCGGGGGCATTGGATTGTGCGCCGGTTGTCGCCGCATTGTTCACGCATCGAACTGGAAGCGCTGGGAACCAGCCGCGGAGAACTGCGCCTGCTGGAGGCCATGGGGAGAGAGACGGCGAATATCCACGTGGGAACGGAAGAAAAGCGGCGGGCAATCCTTAAGGACTTGCGCGGAAGAAAAGGGAACTGGCTGGCGAGCGCGGCACAGGCGATGGCCGAAGCGATGGAGAAAGACTGGCGAGTATGGAAGGAGCGCCGGCAGAGTTAGACCCTGCCGGCGCCTTTTATTGGAGGGAGAGTCCGTGCGGGGAGTGGGGTGAACCGAAGAGCTGAAATTCCAGAGCGTGGGGCTTGTTCTCCGCCCCCACGGTAAGGAGGGCGTCGAGAATGCACTCCAGAGTTTCGGGCGAACCCGACCAGACGCGAGAAAAGGACTGGCGATGAACCGCCAACTCGCCGACGAGGAGGCCGACTGAGTTGGGACCGAGATCCACATCGGTCAGAGTCGGATCACTGCTGATCGGTAGCGGAGGGTTATAACCCGGAGGCAGCCGTAGACTGGCCTGGTCAAGCCAGTGCGAGATCAGCGTCTTGAGATGCTGGCGGCAGCAGACGCTCTTCATGTCTTTTTGCACCGCCAGCGACGAATGCCAGGAGAGGATCTTCAGGCGGTCGAGCCAGCGATTTTCCACCACCAGGAACCATCCCTTGCGGCGAAAGGTGTCTAAACCGCAGACCGAGCAAGGCAGACGTTTTGTGATTGGGTAGTCGATCATCAGGGAATGCATCGGCGTCTCCTCTCGACAGCTCAAGCGCTGGCTGCGGCGCGGGTCAGGAACGGCGGGTTCAGGGGCTTGCTCACGGGAACCGTCAACATTCCGACGGCCGGATCGAAACGGAGAGTGAAATGGACGGAACAGGCGTCGCACAGCCAGAAGTGCTCACGCCGCCGGAGTTTCCTCCGATTGCCTTCGAAGGGAGCGCTCAGATCGGAAGGAAAGGTCTCAGCGAGGAAGAGTTTGCCTTCGCGCAGCGAGCGAAAGGGAACGGTGCACGTGGGGTTGGCGCACTTATGAAGCATGGCGGTGTGTCCAATCTTTTCTGCTAGGAGATTTGCCCGAGAGCGTTGCGGATAGTGCACGCCAGTGGCCGAAAAATTCGCCGGAAGATTAGGATTTCCTTACCCTGCGGATGCAAGTGCTTACCTGCCTGGAGCCCGCGAGAGACCTCGCCGCCCTGAAGGGCGATTGACGGACAGCAGTCACGGCCGACGACTGTTCGTCGGCTTGACCGCGGGACGCCGGTTCATTCACGGGAAGTTCGGAAGAAAGTTCGCAAGAAATTTCGAGGAAAACAAGGGCCGAGTTTCCGGCACGGCCCTTCCGGTTGGCTGATCCAGGCGCTATTTCAGGAAAATCTCTTGCAGAAGCTCCGAGCTGATGATCTCCCGGATCTCGGCGCGTTTCTCGGATAATTCCTGAGCCGGTTGCTTACCACCCATGACCTTGTCGCGAACCGCCTCGCCCTTGGCCGCCAGCCCGTCCATGGCAGCGTAGTTCTTGTATTGGACGGCCACGCAGATGTCCCAATCCTCCGGGCTGGTCTTGGTCTCTTTGAGGAAAACCTTGTAATCTAAGATCATTCCTTCCCGCTTCTCTTCCTCGATCATCGGCTTGGTGGACTTGCGCAGGCTGGCCAGATATTCATCAAAGTGAGTGGGCTTTACGCGGATGAGCTGAATCCGCCAGATGGGGCCTTCCGTGTAATGCTCCTGCGCGAACAACGCAGGCGCGAGCAGCAACAGAAAAAATACGAACCCGTAGATTTTCTTCATAATCAATCTCCTGAATGGGCGAAGTTAACGGCGAAGGGATCATACACCGAGTTCGCGAGAGTAGGAAACCTCGCGGTCTTCTCGGGCGCGATCTGGTTCGCGCACGATCTAATGAACGAGCCAGGCCGACGCGGCCAGCAGAATTCCAGCGGTTCCCAGCAACAGGCCGACGTGCCAGAATAAGCGGCGCCCTGAGAGCAGGGTGATCGAAGTGATGACCAGCGCGATCTCCAGCAAGACTTCACCGAGATCCAGGCGAGTGCCCTTGCGTCCGTCAAGTTGGACTTCGTTTTCCAGTTCACGAGCCTTGGCGTCGAGTTCCTTCTGCTCGTCCTTGTAGCGGTCCGCTTCGGCGCGATATTTTTCCTGCAGTTTGGCGGTGGCCTCCGCGTCTTTCGTGGTTACCACGCCGGCCAGGTCGGCGAACAATTCGTCGGTGTGGCGGCGGATATTCTTGGCCTGGTAGTAGGCCCACTGGTCGGCGACTTTACTCTGCACGATAATTTCTTCGGTATGGGTGCGGTGGCTAACCAGCGACACCGTGGCCACCAGAACGGCGAGCACCGCCATCGTGAGGGTTACCGGGGCGAGGTCGGGATGCTCGCGCCCATGTTCCGCTTGTTCATGTAATTCGTGAAGTTCCGCCATTTTCTAGAAGGCCTCCTGTAAGTTGACAGTCTTTGCACTTTCAGTTCGCAGGGCTGAAGTACCCTTTCGGAAAACTGAGAACCGGAAACTGAGAACTCTATGGGCTAAGAGCATAACTCAAATTGGCTATTCTCCCATTACTTTAATGATGACTCTCTTGTCGCGCTGGCCGTCGAACTCAGCATAGAAAATCTGCTGCCATGGGCCAAAGTCGAGTTTCCCGCTGGTGACCGGGACGATGACTTCATGATGGATGATCAGCGATTTAAGGTGGGCGTCTCCATTGTCTTCGCCCGTCTGATGATGCTGGTAGTTTTTCCGGAAGGGCGCCAGGGTCTCCAGCCATTGATCGATGTCTTTCATCAGCCCGCTCTCGTTGTCGTTCACGTACACCCCGGCGGTAATGTGCATGGCGGAGACCAGGATCATCCCGTCTTTTATTCCGGACTTCTTCAGCGCGCTCTCCACCTGCGGGGTAATGTGAACATAGGCGCGCTTGCTTTTCGTGTGCATGATCAGATATTCGGTATGGAATTTCATGACTTGATCCTAAATTCAGTGCCTGAATGGAAACGAAAATTTCCCCTCGGGGGCCTTCGGTCCTTGGCGCTTGCCGACCTTGCAAGCAGACACGAAACCGAAGCCAACAATAAGATGCAATCGCCGATTCCTTCACTTATAGTAGATGGTTCTTGTTCGGCTGGAACCAACCGTGAACCCACAAGATAACGACCTGCAATCGTTACGCGCTCTGATGGTCGACCTAGTCGCCCGGGTTGAGCGTCTGGAGCGCAGAACCGCGACCGGGGATCTGGCGCCTGAGCCACTGCCGAAATTGGACCCCAGAGCGTCTCCCGGACCGCCGCCGGCGCCGCCAAGACCGGGCGCAACCCAGCAGCCTGTGCTTCCGTTACCGACGCTGCCCACTCCGCACTACGCCGAGCCCGCACCGGAAGCTGATCTGGAATCGCGTATCGGTTCGCACTGGTTAAACCGGATCGGAATCTCGGCCGTGCTGGTAGGCGTTTCCTACTTCCTGAAATTTGCCTTTGACAACAACTGGATAGGCCCCACCGGGCGCGTCTCCATTGGTTTGCTGGCCGGGATTGTCGTCATTGTTTGGAGCGAGAGTTTCCGTACCCGTGGTTACAAAGTATTTTCCTACTCGCTGAAGGCAGTGGGTGTGGGAGTGTTGTATCTCTCTTTGTGGGCGGCGTTCCAGGTCTATGGCCTGATTCCGAGCGCTGTTGCTTTTCTCGCCATGGTGATTGTGACTGCTTCCACCGCGGCGCTGGCGATCAAACAGGATGCCGAGATTCTCGCCGCCATCGCTTTAACCGGCGGCTTTTCCACGCCCTTGCTGCTCTCGACCGGCCAGAACCGCGAGGTACAACTCTTCTCCTACGTGGCACTGCTTGCGGCCGCTTCGGTGGCTCTGGTTGTCTTTAAGCCCTGGCGCCGATTGCTTATCCTCAGTTATTTCGGCACCCTGGTGCTCTATATTGCCTGGTTCGCGGAGTATTATCGCCGTCCTGAATTTACAGTTACCTTTGCCTTTGCCACCATCTTTTTCGCCATCTTCGCCGTGGCCCCGTTGCTGGCAAGGTCCCCTCGCGGCACGGTTTCCCTGCCATATCTTCCGGGCCTGCTTACCTTCGTTAACACCGGTGTCTATTTCCTCCAGGCCTATGCCATGGTCGAGGAGATCGATAAGCTGGCCATGGCTTGGTTTGCGCTCGGGCTGGCTGCGGTGCACATCGGACTCAGCCGCATCATCAGCCGCCAGGAGCCTGACAACTCGGAGATGCTGCGCCTGTTGCATCTTGCCCTCGCCGTCGCCCTGGTCACCATCGCCATTCCCATACGACTGGACGGGCACTGGATCACGGTGGGATGGCTGGTTGAAGCGGGAGTGCTGCTCTGGGTCGCGGACCGGATTGCCGCGCGCTTTTTGCATTATCTCGCCGCTGCGGCGCTTGCCCTGGGCGTCGTGAGACTTCTGGCGGTGGATAACTTCGTGGTCGATACCTTGTTGCTGAATTCCCGGATGGCGACGTATCTGCTTGCCATGGCAGTGCTGGCGATGTTCGCCTGGTTGAGCGTGAAGCGCGAGAATGAGTTCGATGGTCAACTTGCGGCCGGCGCGGTGTTGGCCCTGAACGCGCTGGCGCTTATTGGATTGAGCCGCGAGATCGGGGACTACTACGGCCGGCAAATACCGGAGGGTCCTGGCGCCGCGAACTCGTGGTCCACGGCTTTGGCGGCCGGACGCCACCGGCTTTTGATCGCCGAATACTTTACTTACTCCGCCTTGTGGATGGCCTACGGGGCGTTGCTCATGGTGATCGGGTTCTGGCGCAAGTCGGCGTTTTTCCGCTGGCAGGCGCTGTTTCTGATGGCAGCCACGATTGTGAAGGTCTTCACCTATGACGTCTCGCAACTCGATCGCGGGTTCCGCATTCTCAGCTTCCTGATCCTCGGCGTGCTTCTACTGGCGGTGTCGTTCGTGTACCAGAAAGACTGGCTCAAACTGTCGTCTCCGCCGAGTGGAAGCCACGCAGGAGGATGACACAGGTGACCAGACGGCGCGTACTACTGATTCTCAACTTACTGGCCTCGGTTTGCCAGAGCAGCCGTGTTCTCGCCATCTGCGTCCTGGGCTGCTTTGGTTCCGTATTCGCGCAGTCCAACGTTGTCACTGCCGCGCGCGAGTATTTCCGCTACACGCGCGACGCGGCGATTTCGCAAGCCGCGAAGCAGAACTACCTGATCGTCGATGCCGCCATCTGGGCGCATGCCCGCGGCGATCTGTCGGATGTGCGCCTGTATGACCATGAGGCCCAGGTTCCTTATAAGCTCAGCGAAGAGCAATCCGCGTCTTCGACGGATGAGCGGCCGGCGCGGATCCTCAATCTTGGAGTGCGCAGCGGACGCACTGAGTTCGACCTCGATATCGGAGGCGAAGCCGAGTACAACCGGGTGCTGCTTCATCTGCAGGCCGCTAATTTTGTAGCCACGGCTACAACGGAAGGCCGCGATGCGCTAGGCGTCTCCGGAGAAACTACGGGCCGTAAGCTTTCCACCTCGACTCTCTATGATTTTTCACGCGAAGCTTTGGGCAATCACTTCGCGCTGAACCTGCCACTTTCTACTTTTCGCTATCTGCACGTCAGCATCACGCCCGCGATTTTGCCGCGTAATGTTGCTGGAGCCAGCACGTCGGTGCAGCGCGAGGCGCAAACGGCATGGATCTCCGCCGGTCGCTGTCACTCTCCCGAACAAGCGGGCCGCGTTACCCGGATTGTTTGCGACCTCGATCCAGGTGTTCCCGTAGGACGAATTCTGTTCACCGTTCCTTCCGCGCAAGTCAACTTTCGCCGCAGTTATCGTGTGCGCAGCGTCGCTGCAAATGGTGATAGTCCGCAGGCCTCCGAACTGGGCAGCGGCAGCATCAGTCGCATTCGGATGAAGAGCGGCGGCAGGGAAGTGGTGACTGAAGAGCTGGCACCCAGCTTCTACACCAGAAACGAATCCCAAAACGTATTCCAGGTTCTGATCGAAATTGACAATGGCGACAACACGCCCCTCACCGTGGAGAAGGTCGAACCGCAGTCGGTTGAGCGGCGGATATATTTTGATCCAGCCGGAAGGACGGCGATCAGTCTTTATTATGGCGACGAAAAGCTGCCCGCTCCCGACTACGACTATGCAAAGTTCTTCAACAAAGACGCGGATGCGGCTCAGGCTATTTTAGGAGTCGAAAGTCAGAATCCCAACCATACCAGGCGGCCCGACGAGCGTCCGTGGTCGGAACGGCATCAGTGGGTAATGTGGGGAACCATGCTGCTGGCCGTAGCTGTGCTTGCCGCGCTCGCGCTGAAGGGGCTTACCAGCCGAGCGCCCGCTGCGAAGTGACAGCGCGGTTTCGGTGGTGGAAGGGGGCAGGACCGCGTCACCACAAGGGCTACGCATCAACTCCTAGCGCATCGACTCTTCGATTTCCGAGATCCAATCCGGGCGTTTTAGGACTTCGCGTGGCTTGGGACCATCGGCCGCGCCGACGATGCCGTCGCGCTCCATAAGGTCGATCAGGTGCGCGGCGCGTCCGTAGCCGATGCGCAATCGGCGCTGCAGCAGGGAAGTGGAGGCCTTGCCGAACTCGATCACGAGGCGCACAGCGTCGTTGAACAGCGGATCGTTTTCGTCGCCGGAAAGTTCGCCGGAATCGTCGCTGTCACCCGCGGAAGCTTCCCGATCTTCTTTCGGCGTTTCGAGGAATTTCTCCTGATACTGTGCCACGCCCTGCGCCTTCCAGAATTCCACCACCGCGGCGATTTCCTTTTCGGTGACGTAGGGAGCGTGCAGTCGATGCACCCGTGCCGATCCGGAAGGCAGATAGAGCATGTCGCCGCGTCCGAGCAGCGATTCGGCGCCATTGGCATCGAGAATCGTGCGGGAGTCGACTTTAGTGGCGACCCGGAACGAAACGCGCGCTGGAAAATTTGCCTTGATCAGTCCCGTAATGACGTCAACCGATGGCCGCTGCGTCGCCAGCACCAGGTGAATCCCAACCGCCCGAGCCATTTGCGCCAGTCGGGTGATGGATTCTTCCACATTGTTGCCATCGAGCATCATCAGATCGGCCAATTCGTCAATGATGATGACAATTTTTGGAATCGGCCCGTCTTCGGGATTATTCTGTTCGCTAAACAGGCTGGGCGTATCGTCGAACAGCCGGTTGTAGCTGTCGATGTTGCGAACGCCTCGCGCCGCCAGCAACTTGAGGCGCCGCTCCATTTCGCGGACCGCATTGCGCAACGCGTTGGCGGCCAGTTTGGGCTCGGTGATGATCGGCGTATAGAGGTGGGGCACACCTTCGTAGTTGCCCAGTTCAAGGCGCTTCGGATCCACCAGCACCAGCCGCACTTCAGCGGGAGTCGATTTGTAGAGAATCGACATGATCATGGAGTTGACGGCAACGCTCTTGCCTGTTCCGGTCGAACCCGCGATCAGCAGGTGGGGCATGCTGGCCAGGTCGGCGGCGGCGATGCGCCCGTTGATGTCCTTGCCCATGGCGATGGTGAGCTTGGATTTCGAGCCCAGAAACTCCTGCGACTCGATGTTCTCGCGCAGCCAGATAATCTCGCGCTCGCGGTTCGGCACCTGAATGCCGACCGTGCTTTTGCCGGGCATGCGCTCGACGAGAATACTTTCGGCGCGCAACGCGAGGCAGAGATCGTCGGTGAGGCCAACAATGCGGCTGTACTTGATGCCGGCTTCCGGCTTGAACTCGAAAGTGGTGACCACCGGACCAGGATTGATTTGCGTCACCTGACCGTGGACTTCGAACTCCGCATATTTCGCCGTCAGCACCTGGGCCACAATCTTGAGTTCGTCTTCGTGGACCGATTGTTGCTCGTCAGGACGGTTCAGCAGGCTCGATGGCGGCAACTTATAGCTACCCGCGATCTTGGGGAGAGTCGTTTTGGCTTTGTGCTCGGTATCGGCGCGCTCGGTGACTTCGATGGTGGCGAAACCAGACTGCGGCGTCGCGGTAGCGCCCCCCTGAATGTCCTCGGCACTCTCTTCCGCCATCGCCATGCGTTCAATGCCGGTCATTCGACCCGGGTTCGCGGATGGAACTGTGGACGGGACGGCCGACGGGACCGTGGCGACTTCCTGCGGCTGACGGGGCGGTTCGGAATGCGTCGCTTCGGGGCGCGGGCTGGATCGCGTCACCAGTTGTGCGGTGACGGTGGGCTTTTCGGCGCGACGCTTTTCGAGTTCTTTCTGTTGACGATTGCGCTCACGCTCATCCTGCCAATCCTTGAAGCGGTCTTTCAGCGCAAGTACGAATGCGAAGCGGGTCGGCGCCCACAGTTCAATGGCCGAGAATGAGAAGGCCGTCGTAAGGTAAAGCGCGACGGCTAAAACCGTGGTGCAGACAATGTATGCACCGGCAACGTTAAGGTAACGGATTAATATGTCACCGACGATGCGGCCAGCCAGGCCTTCGATCGGGATGGCCCCCATCCAGCGGAGATGCCCCGGCAGAATGGCGAGCAGAGCGGGTACGAACAGGAGAAGCCAGATTCCGCCCAGCGCTTTCGCGATCGGAGTCTGCACGGTTCGGGACCGGAACCAGCGGACGCCAATCATGGCCATGAAGATGGGCAGCAGAAACGATCCCACTCCCCAGAACTGCAGCATCAAGTCGGAAAGGTAAGCTCCCAGGATGCCGATCCAATTGCGGGCCGCGTGTGATCCCGTGAGAATCGACGCGCTGTTCAAGGAGGGATCAAGCGGCGAATAGGACGCCAGCGCGAGGAAAAGAAGGAGCGCGGAGACGCACAACAGGAACCCGACAAGCTCGTTGAGGCGCCGGTTCCTGGTGGGCGAAAAAATCTTCGAGAAAAATGTCATGTGGCAAGCGACGGCGTGGCTGAGGGCGAAATTCGCCCACAACACCGTGACATGGCCAGAGCTTGATAATTATGACAAGAAGCGGCAGTTCGGGCAATGCTGGAAAAGGGCCGGGGTGGCAAGTTGGGTTCGGGCCGGGGAAGGAGTGGCTTGACGCCGCCAATCGGATCACGGCGAATTGACTTGCCTGACCGCCAAGCCTACGATTTTTGCTAGAGCATTAAAGACAAAGACCAAAGAGCAGACAGGCATCGGTGAAGAGGGATCGGATTCAGTCATGGAGAGCGTCCCGTCCAACTTTGGCTCGTCCGCCCGAGGCTCGACGCCGAATCCGTCGGCGAAGCGATTCGGAAGGAGGCTCGGAGCTTCTCTTACTGCTGTAATGAGTCTTCTGAGCGTGCTGGTATTTGGCCTCGGATGTGCGCGGAAGGACGCGTTTTGGCTGTGGATAGGGTTTATTTGTGCAATGGTTTCGGGAGTGTTTGTCCAGATGTTGATTGACCGTCGGAAGAGAAATTCCGCCGAGAACCGCAGTCAGTAAACGGGGATCGCCAGTCCCAGCTCTGCTTTAGGGTTTACCCGAGCCGCTATCAGGAACTGGGTTAGGCCGGTTGGGTACTTTCGGTGTGAACTTGCGAATGACAAATTCCTGCAAGAGATTGGCGACGGCGCTGGCGCCCAGCCCCAAGGCAGCGTTTTCAAACGTTAATTCCGCTCCATCGCGGTCGAGGGCGGGATAGTAGAGATTTGAAATGCCGCCCGCCGCCAGACTTCCGAGGACGTTCGAGTAATTTGGCTGCCAGCGCCCATTGTCGCCTTTGCAGATAAACGCGTTCGCAATCGCGTACAGCGCCCGCGCGCGTTTGCTGCCCGTGCCCTTGTAGAAATAACGCGGGTCTTGTTTCAGAAGCGACGGCAGTATCGCGCCTCCGATAAACGTGCCAGAAACCGTGTCGGCATAGCCCGCGCCAAAGCGCTTGGCATAACCTTGCGCGCCTTGCCCATACTCGATGAAGTGATTTTGCGCCTGCTCAACTCCAGCCGCCGCGCCGACAAAGAGAATCGTGACCGGATCCACCACCGACTTCCAGGCCAGCCCGAACTTCTGCCGGGGGTTTAAGGGAGCCGCATTGGGGACATAGCTGATATAGAAATTGGGAATCACTCCCAGTACTCGCTGTTTCTCCTCAACCTTAATCTGTTCTTCCGCCACTTCGGTTTGGGAGAGGCCAACTTCCATATCGGTGACCGCGGTAGCAACCGCCAGCGCGCTTCTCGGGACAACATAATTCTCCCCCGGATGCAGGATTCCGGAAGATGTCTGCGGCGCAAATCCTGCCGCCGTAATGGTGAGTTGGAAAGCCCCGGGGACAATGTTGGCAAACAGGTAGTGGCCGTCGTTGTCCGAAATAGTGTCCGAAATAGTGTCGGAAATAGTGTCCGAAATTATGTCCGAGATTGTCTGTCCGCTTCTGGACGTGTCGGATTTTTGATCTCCGCGCGCAAGGTGGACGCGTGCCCCCGCGACAACCGCACCGCTCTCATCGATCACTGTTCCGCTGATACTGCCCGACAGTTGCTGATCCGGCATTTGCGTGCCGGCAGGTGGGGCCTGCGGAGTTTGTCCTAAGCAGGGCGATGTGCCGCTCAAAGCGGCAAACGCAAACGCCAGCAGTCCGAACTTGAGTCGAAGAGGCATGAAAATGTTCTTGTCGCTATGATGCATTTTCTGGTCGCGGCGACACCGAAACGGACCGCGCATGAGCAACTGGAGATTGCATTCCGATGCGAGGACTCTCTCAGACTCGCCGGCAGATTACATTCCGATCAGTCCCGTGGCCCAGGCCAGTACTGCGATCCCAAGCACGATACGATACATCGCAAAGGGCGCGAAGCCGCGCTTGCGGACGTAGCCCATGAACCAGGCTACGGCCCCGTAGGCGACGATAAAGGAGACGACAAATCCGATGGCAAGGATCACCCATTCGTGCGAGCTGATCTCGTGGACGCCGATCGGGTTTTCATCTTTCCCGGTAAGCGACTTATAGAGCGTGTAAAGCGTGGCGACCGTCATGGTTGGAATCGAAAGAAAGAAGGAGAATTCAAGCGCGGCGGCGCGCGACATTCCCGCCAACTGTCCACCGGCGATCGTCGACATGGAGCGCGAAGTACCGGGAAAGACAGCCGAAAGGATCTGGCAAGCGCCGACCCAGATGGCTTGACCGCCATGGATGTCGTCCATTTTCCAAGTGTGAATCGGTGAACCCGGCGCGTGCGGCCCCGCTTGTTCCCAGGGCGCCTTCATGGCGTCGATGATCCACATCACGATGCCGCCGATCAGCAAAGCAGTTCCCATCACAAAAATACTCTCGAGGTTCTTCCCGATCACCTTGGTCAGAAGAAACGACGGGATGGCGGTGACCACAAAGGCGATCAACACTAGCGTCAGGGGGTGGGTAAGATAATCGCAGTCCCGTTTCTCGCCTTCCGGGAAAGTAGAGATGAGTCTGGCGATGTGTTTGCGGAAATAAATTGGCAGAACCAGGATTGCACCTAACTGGATGACGATCGAGTACATCTTCCAATAGCCGCTCGAAAGTGGCACGTGCATCAGTTCTTCGGCCAGGCGCAGATGGGCGGTCGAACTGACGGGCAGGAACTCGGTCAGACCTTCGACAATTCCAAGAATTACAGATAAAAGATAGTCATTCACTGGTTCCCTCCAGAATGGTTCTCTCCAGAACGAATGTTCCTTCTACCGCGGATGTAGCGACGTGGTTGGCCGGGTTTGATGCGCCCTGGGCACCTACTGTCCTATTTTCGCAGGTTCAGCGTAACGCCGGAAGAAGCTATCTCGGTTCCACTCCGGCCGCTGTTCGCCATTGGCGATGTTGAGTAGTAAGGCTCGGACGATCTCCTCATATTTTGCCGCGGCGGCGAGATCCACGGGTTGGTCAACGTCGTCCGACGGGGCGTGATAGCGCTGGGTCAGCCAGTCCTTGAAGATCTGCTGCTCGGGCGATCCCGGTTCCGGTGCGACGCTCATCACGACTGAGGGTACCCCGTGGCGGATGAAATTGTACTGATCGCTGCGCACAAAAAGATTGCGCAGCGGCTCCGGGTCGGGTTGAATTTTTACCCCCATCGAACGCGCGACCTCGCGCACGCGCTCCCCCAGATCGGAGTCGTCCAGGCCGAGCACGGTGAGCAGTTTGAGGGGGACGATGGGCAGAAACATATCAACGTTGACGTCGGCGACGATGGATTGTGGCGGGACGGTCGGGTGGGCAGCGAAATACTTGGAGCCAAGCAGTCCTTTTTCTTCGCCAGTGACCAGGACTAAGAGGATCGAGCGCCGGAAAGCGCGGCGCAGTTTTTCCGGGTTCTTCTTGAAACTGGCAGCCATATCGAGAACCAGGGCGCTGCCCGAGCCGTTGTCCATGGCGCCGTTGTAAATGCGGTCGCCATTAATCGGTTGTCCAATGCCGATGTGATCGAGGTGGGCCGAGAGTACGACATATTCATTTTTCAGCACCGGATCGCTTCCCGGGATTTGGGCGACCAGGTTGGCGGACTCTATTTTGTTGACTATGACTTCCGTCTTCGCCGCCAGCGAAGCGGCGAGCGGAAAATGCGGAAGAGGCTTGCGGTCTTTGCCCAGGGCAACGATTTCTTCAAAGGTATGCCCGGAGCCGGCAAAGATTTTTTCGGCGCTGGCGGGATTGACAGTGACCGCGAGTTTGGCGCCCTCCGTTTCATTGAACTCGGGATAGTCAAGATCCATGGTGGGATGGGCGCGGTTGAGAGCGATGCGCGACCATGGAATATCCATGGAAGCGGGATTGATCAGTGAAACGATGCCTAGAGCGCCGGCGTCGCGGAGTACTTTCCAGCGCTCGGCGGCCGTCTGATAGTGCGAAGCCAGGGCCCCCGGAATCTCAGCAGGCGATCCGGAAAAAATTACGATGATCTTGCCGCGAACGTCGACGCCCGCAAAGTCGTCATAATTTTTCTCAGGGACTTTGAGGCCATAGCCCACGAAAACCAGCGGTGCCTCGACTTCTGGCGCGGGCATGATGCGCGTGCCAATGATGGCATCTTCGCCCAGGGTGAGCGCTTGAGGTTTGGCGTCGCGAATCAGCTCAAGGCTGCAATGTTTTTCGACGATCTGGCGAGAAACGAACTTAACAGGCTGGTAGAAGCCATTGCTACCCGTTGGTTCTGCGCCCGCGTTCTTGAGTTGCTTAATGGCGTACTTTTGCGCCTTGCGCTCGCCCCGGCTGCCTGTGTCGCGGCCTTCCAGTTTGTCGTCGGCCAGAAACTTGACGTGCTTCCACCAGCTTTGGCCGTCGAAATGAGAAGGGGAAAGGCCTTCTGTGCCAGAGGGAGCCTGCTGGGCTGAGAGCAGCGGGCAGACGGCAAGCAGTGCCCAGGCGAGCGGTGAAATTCGGAGTTTGGATTTCATAGGTGCCTTCAAAGGGGCAAGGCCTTCTTAGGATAGCAGCAAGGCGGGGAAAGGTGAGATCACCGGCATCCTTGATCCTTGAGTCGAGCCTTGCGACCCGGCGCTTTTCGAGTTACCTTTTCAACTTCATCCCGACTGAGAGTCCAGCGAGGCGCGCCCTTGTGTACTTATTTGTATAACCGGTTTGCTCGGAGTTTCGCACCTAAGATATTTCTGCTCTGCACCATTCTGGGCTCGCCCATCATGGCCATGGGTCTCGATCCTTCGGAGACGCGTTTTTCGCCGGACACGGCTGCCCTATATCAGCGCGTATCCCAAGTAACTCCACCGGCTGGGGCAGATGTACTCTTTGTTGACGATGAAGAGACGGTAGTATTTGACGGCGAGGGGCGGGCCGTTCGTACGCGCTATTTCCTTTACAAGATCCTGACCCAGAAAGGCGCGAGCGGCTGGGGCGATATCGCTTCCAGTTGGGAGCCTTGGCACGAGGAGCGTCCCGGCCTGCGCGTCCGGGTGATTACCTCCGACAACGTGGTGCACTTACTGGATGAAAAGACCATTAGCGACGCTCCAGCAAAGGAGAGCCAAGATAATGTATTCAGCGATCGGCGCGTGCTGCGGGCACCTCTGCCGGCGGTCGCGCCGGGTTCGCTCGTGGAAGAGGAGCAGACTTCGAAAGAGACTGCGCCGTTCTTCGGCGCTGGCTCGGTAGAGCGTTTCTATTTCGGAAGCTCCGTTGCGGTGCAGCACACGCGTTTGGTTTTGGATGCCCCCGCGTCCCTTCCGCTGCGCTACGAGGCCCATCTGCTTCCGGATTTGAAGCCGCAGCGCGAAGAAGCCGACGGCCGCGTACGCGTCACCTTCGACTATGGACTGCTGGATGCCTGGCGCAAGTCCGCTTGCAGGTGTTGCGCAGTGAACCAACTACGTTGAACAAACATTGAGGCCGGGTGTTGCTGGTCAGAAGGCGTAGCGCAGTGATTCAGTCACCGAGTTGGCGTGAAAATAGCGTGGCGCGGTTGGCCCGACAAATGACCCTTCGTTGTATTGGTAATAGTTCCAGCCCAGGTTGAATGCCAGCCTATGGCCAATATCCACGCTCAGATTGGCTACGGGTTGCTGGTACTTGTACTGTAACGAACCGAGGGGTTGCAGCACGTTGAACTGGGGGACGCTGCCGTCCACGCTGGTAACGCTGTAGCCGACGTTGGCCGTCAGGCGCTTCTCCGGCCTGAATCGGATGGCCGCCATTCCGAAATGAGTATGGTTGGTGTAGTACGAGTTGGCCAGTAGATTATTGGCGGTATCGTTGCCTGCACAATTATTGTTGACGGCGCCGGCAACAAAGGGCAGAACCACGCCGGTTGGCGGAGTATCGGCGAAACAGATCAGCGCGTTCTGGATTACGCTGTTGAAGTTGTACGCCAGGTCGAGCCCTAGGAATTCTCGGGGCGCCAGCGTGGCGGTGAGCCCATAGTTCTGGTTGTGGCCCACATACTGGGTCTGTGCGTCGGCGTTCGATTCCTGCAGGACACTGATGGATCCGCCCAGGATCGCCCAGGGGCGAGGGGTGTAGTTGGTCTGCAGGCGATAGCGGGCTTCCTTGCGTGGAGCCATGCGCACGAACACGCTGTTGTAGTTGGTGTGCTCCAGGTCGAAATTCAGTCGTAAGGCATGGCTGGGCCGCGCCCAGAGCCCGAGGAGCGCCGTTTTCTCGAGGCCCGCGAAATGGTCTTCGTCTCCCGGCAGATAGTCGTTGAAGTGGTTGAAGACTCGTTCGCCGTAGCGGTACCCGACGCGGGCCCCCGTTTTTTTCGAGATGTCCCAAGCTAAGTCGGTCTGATTTCTCTTCCAGGTCTGATTGAAAGACGACAGGATCTGCGTGGGTGTCGTGGTTGGTGTGGTTGCGCTCAGTGGCGTCAGGAGCGTGCACGTCCCGGTCACGATGCAAATACTGTCCACCTCGCTGAAATTGCCATCCTGCGGAATGCGATATGCCCAAAGGTAGAGTTTCTCGATGAGTCGCAGGTGTTGGGTAAGATGCAGCGTAGCCTCGGCATCGAGAACGCTTGAGATTCGGTTCGCGCTGGCTGCACCGGTGCCGTTGAAGGCCAAGGTATGGGTGCGGGTGATCAGGCCGGCAAAATTTTCATCTAAGGGCGTGCTCATGCTGGCGGAACTGTAAGAGAAAGAAGCGAGCAGGTCCAAACGCTGGATATTGTTGCTGCGCATGCGCAGACGTTCCGTGGGAGCGGAAGTGCGAACCCTCTGGTTGCGCGAATAGCTGAAGTAGGCGCTGCAGGTGTTGTTGGTCAAGACTCCACCGACCGTCAGAGGCGTTCCCGTAGGCGCCCCGGCGCAAGGTTCCTTGTTGGCCGTGTCAATGGACAACCCCAACTCCACTGGGGTTCCGGTGGACAGCGTGGCCGGCGCAAAGGCTGCCAGTTGATAGTCGGTGTCTCCCTTGTAGTAATCAAAAAATTGATCGTAACTGATCACGGTTCGGGGCGCGGCTCTCCAGTCCACTCCCAAACGGTAGGAATTCATGGTGGTGTTCCAGTCTTGCAGGAGCAGTCCTTCCGTGCCCTCGTGCACGCTGCTGTAGGAAGGCCCGGTCATGTTGTTGTGCGAGAATCCCAGACGAAAGCTCACCCGCGACTGGGGCAGGAGCGTGAGGTCAATGTCGCTCATCCGCCGCACCGTATCAAACAGGTTGGGCGAGTTCTGTTCCGGAATCGACGGACTGGATCCCCCCGGGGCGGGTGGAGGCGGAGGGTTTAGCGGATTGGCCAGCAAGTCGAAGTTCGAGAAATACTGATCCCGCCGGAAGCTGCCGGCAAGATCGTACCAGTTGTTCTTGTCCACCCGAAGCCGCAGTGCGTTGTTCGGGTCGCCGCCCCATCCAAAGCTGCTGAGGTAGAGATTGTCGAAAAGCAGGCCCTGATGATCCAGTGAATGCATGGCCAGCGTCTCGTCCAGGAGGCGTGGACCAGTTTGCAAGTTTACCAACGTGTCGTACATATCGACACTGCCGGTTGTGTCAATGCTCCGGTAGCCGACCTCGACCGAAGAGCGAATCAGGTAACCACCGCTGCTAACTCCGTCGGACTCGGCCGCTGGTTTCGGTGCCGGACCAGGGGCTTGCGCCATCAAGCCTGCAGACGACGCCATCAGAATCGCGAGAACGACGAGCTTTGCGGGGATGAGCGCGAATCCGGTGGAACGGAGGCCGCAGCGGCCGCGACAGGATCGGTGATACCAGCCAACGGCCGCGGACACACAACTCTTCACCAGCGCGGTGGGTTCGATCACGGAAGAGCCGGGCAAACGTTGCAAGTCGAGTTTTCCTGGCGACGGCATCGGTTCTCCCTCACTTAAAGAAGACAGCGCTGAAGTTCGACCCATGAATCTGCGTGTGACACATCGTGCAAGCCTGATATTTCGCCGATTGATTGTGCCCGGGACCGATTGGACCGCCAGCCGTCAACTGGGTCGAGAAGGTATGACACTGCAGGCAAAGCATGTTCACCAGGCTCACTTTGAGCAGGCGAGGATTGGTGGAACCGTGCGGCGTGTGGCAACTGCCGCAGCCCTCGGTCTTCACCGGCACGTGCTCGTAAACGAAGGGTCCCTGCTTGTCGACATGGCACTTGTAGCAAACCGCATCCCCGCTCGGCAGGGCCCGCACTTGCCGAAGGGTGGCCGTGCCGTGGGGATTGTGGCAGTCGTTGCATTGCACCAGGCCTTCGTTGACCCGGTGGTGAAAGGGTTTGGCAAAATCAGCTTTGGCTGCGGTATGGCACCCGTAGCACAACTGGGGCTGGCTCTGGACCAGCAGATGCTGCTCTTCCTTGGCGTGATGCGGCGAATGGCAGTCAAGACAGCCAACATCACTGCTGGAGTGGCCTGATTCCGCAAAATGCGACTGCTCATGGCTTTCGCCGTGGCAACTCAGACAGCGAGCGCTGGTCTGCTGCCGTGACCCATCCTTGAAGGTGTATATCTTAGTTTTGTCGCCGCCGCCCGCCACATGGTCCGCTCCAGGGCCATGGCAACCTTCGCAACCCTGATGCGAAGGCCCACCCTTCTGATCGAGAGTCGTCTTCCAGTGCGGCGTCTTCTCCCATGCGTTATAAACGTCTTCGTGGCAGCTCTTGCAGGTTTCCGCTCCAACATACTTAGAGCTTTCCAACGAAGCTGCGCTGGGAGAGGGAGCGCTCTTGTCAGCAGCCTGCTGGCGCGATTGGCCTGCAGCCAAAACAACGAAGATTGAGAGACATGGATATAGAACCCAGAACAGCGGAACTCGAGTGAACCTGGAATTGGCTGGCATTAGCGCGTCTCCCGCTCCTTTCTAGAACGCTGCATTTCAAGATCTATCGGCTGGTTCTCAATTAGCCTTAGCCTGGTTTTGATCCGAGAATTTGGTTAGATTAGCTCCGTTCCCTCCGGCCCGGCTGTTCAATATTGACCAACTTCGCGACCTGTCGTCCGAGAATCACCGTCCGGGATTATCGCCAACCGGTACTGATCGCGGATGCTAGTACAGGTCGCTGGCGCCTGTCTGTGAGGAATGGACTGACAGAATGTGATGAATCCAAAATGTCTTCCGGTTGACCGTTGCCGGGACCATCAGCCTCGGTATCATGGATTTGACACCGGATTTGACACCGGATTTGACACCGATCTTCATCCCACCTACGATTTCTGGGACCATGCAGAAGTCCAAACTCCAGCGCCCGGGTCTAACAGATTCGCAGCCCACGCACAGCGTCGTATCGAAAAGCACGCCCGTGAAGAGTCTGGCAGCCCTCTTCATCCTGCTGGCCTTCGCGCCGCTGTCGTTGGCTGGGCCGCCGGCCATGCCCGCCGCCGACCCCCATCGCTATCTGGACGACATCAAAGCGTTGAGCGCGCCCGCCATGGAGGGAAGAGGCGCTGGATCGAAAGGTTTAATCCGCGCCCAGCACCTGATCGAGAAGCGCTATCAGAGCCTCGGCCTCGAACCAGCCGGCACAAGTACTTATTTGCAGCCGTTCTCCGTGATCACCGGCGCGCAACTGAAAGGCAAGAACAATTTCGCGGTGCAAACTCTCGATCAGAAACACGAGTTGAAAGCCAAGCAGGATTTTGTTCCCTTTAGTTTCTCCGCCTCGGGAGCAGTCCGCGCGTCCATGGTTTTTGCCGGCTATGGGGTTTCGGCCGATGAATTTCAGTACGACGACTACGCCGGCATCGATGTGAAAGACAAAATTGTCGTGGTCCTGCGCTATGAGCCTCCTTCCTTCGCGGCGAAGGCCGGCAATCAAGGCATGACCCAGCATTCTCAATTGGTCACGAAAGCCATCAACGCCAGGAACCACGGCGCTAAGGCACTGGTGCTGCTGAATGGAAAGCTGGGCGACGGCGAAGAAGACCTGCTCACCAGATTTGGGAGCGTGAGCGGTCCCGAAGATGCCGGCATCGTTTTCGTTCAGGTCAAAAACAGCGTTGCCGAGGGCTGGTTCAAAGCGGCGGGCAAATCGTTGGCGGAATTGCAGGAGCAGATCAATACTTCGGCCAAGCCCGCGTCGTTCGCCCTGCCCGAGCTTCAGACGGCGGCGATCGAGGTGAGCATTCGAACCACGCGCGCCACCGTAAACAACGTGCTGGCGTATCTTCCGGGCAAGACCGACGAATACGTGATCATCGGCGCGCACTACGACCACCTGGGACGGGGCAATTTCGATTCGCTGGCGCCGTCGCAGATCGGACAGATCCATCCTGGAGCGGATGACAACGCGTCCGGCACCGCCGGAGTGCTGGAGCTGGCGCGCCTGCTCGCGCCCCAGAGAGGTCAATTGCGGCGCGGGATTCTGTTTGCGGATTTCGCCGGCGAGGAACTTGGACTGCTCGGCTCAGCGGCGTGGGTACAATCGCCGACGCGTCCGCTGGACAAATGCGTCGCCATGCTCAACATGGACATGATCGGCCGCATCAAAGATCAGAAAGTTTACATCGGAGGCGTGGGCACGGGCTCGACCCTGAAAGCCGCGGTGGAGCAAGCGCAGCAGGATTCCGGACTCAAGATCGAGTACTCGCCCGGCGGATATTCCTCGAGCGACCATACCTCGTTCGTCGCCAGGAAAATTCCCGTGCTTTTTTTCTTTTCCGGATTGCACTCCGACTATCACAAGCCTTCCGACACCTGGGACAAGATCGATCCGGATTCTGCCGCGCGATTGCTGAAAGTGGTTGGTGCAACGGGCGAACTGTTGGCGGACGCGGAAGAGCGGCCCTCGTTCGTCATAGTCGCGGAAGACAAGCCGGGAGGCCGGTCTGGAGGCAGCGGTGGCTATGGACCGTACTTCGGATCGATCCCGGATTTCGGCCAGGTGGAAACCGGCGTGAAGTTCTCCGACGTGAAGCCGGGATCGCCGGCCGCCAAGGCAGGCCTGAAAGCGGGAGATATTATGGTGCAATTCGGCGACAAGCCGATCAAGAATCTTTACGACTTCACCGATGCCCTCCGCCGCAGCAAAGTGGGCGACGTGGTTGAGGTGAAGGTATTGCGCGATGGTCAAACGTTATCCGTGCCAGTCAAACTGGAACAGCGTAAATAGAAGGCAGGTGCCGTTCGGTCAGCCGATTTGCGCAGGTAGATTCGGCGCTGTAAGCGGGAACCGCGCCTGCGAAGACCGCTACTCCTATTTGAGTCACGGGTGTAGACTTAGGCCGACCTGAAACCCGCTGCCTGTCAGCACGCATTCTTAGTCCCGTCGAACGGAGTTCGCCATGCGGAAACAAAAAGGATTCTCCCTGATTGAGTTGTTGATCGTAGTGGCGATCATCCTCATCATTGCTTCGATCGCGATCCCCAACCTGCTGCGCGCCCGGATGTCGGCCAATGAAGCGTCCGCGGTCGGAGCAGTGCGAACTCTGAACACGGCGCAGATTTCGTATAATTCCGCGTATCCGAGCGTGGGCTATGCGGCCACGCTTGCCGATTTGGGCGGGACCTCGTGTTCTCCCCCGAGTTCAACCGGCGCATGCCTCATTGATACGCAACTCGCTTCCGGCACGAAGAACGGTTACACTTACACGCTCTCGGGAGTGACCGGCACCCCGGCGGCAACTTACGGTGTAATCGCCGCGCCTTCGGTTCCCAACCAGACGGGCGTGCGCTATTTCTGCTCCTTCGCCGACGCCGTGGTTCGAGGCGCGGTTACGCCCATCACCACGTGCGACTCCAGCATTACGCCCCTGCAGTGACGGCGGTCATGGCGCGAATTGCTTCTCCACAAAAAAAGAGCACAGCCATGGCTGCGCCCTTTTTTCACCCAACCCTGACTGATAGTCTCGGCTGGGTCGTGTTTCGAGGTGGCCGTGCTCAGAAGCTGATCTTCAGGATCGTGCCTCCAGCGCCCACGAGCCATCCTGCGCTCGGACTCGCGAATGCAACTGCCCACTCACCGGTGACACCCGGCAGGACATACCACGTCGTCCCTTCATCGGGAGTCCATGCCGCTCCGCCGGTATTGGCGGTGACTACCACATAACGCGCAACCGCCTGGCAAGTTGGACCGCAATAAGGGCCGAGCTGCCGGACATAGCTCAGTCCGAAAATGGCTCCGGTGACTGGAGGCGGGTTGGTCAGCGTCCAGGTTTGACCGCCGTCGCCGGAGATTGCAGTTCGTGCTTGATCCGGATCGGTGGGGTCCAGGTCGCCGCCGCCCACGATGCCGTTCGTGGGATTGCGGAAATCCACTGTAAACGCTCCGGCGCTCGGCGAACTCACCAGGGGAGTGTCATAGGCATTCCACGGGTTCGCTCCGTCGTNNCACGTGTTCGCTCCGTCGGTGGTGGCCAGAATTCGGGCAAAGGTCGAGCCCCCGGTCGCGATCCAGGCATTGTCTTCACCCTGAGTTGCGACGCAAGTGCCGCTCGACGAAAACGAAAACTCGCCAGGCAATGCCGGTGGCATATTCGCACTGATGCTCTGCCACGTCGTTCCATCGATGGTGCGGATGTCGGGGAATACTCCATTCACGGAATCGCTATGTGAAATTCCACGCTTCGGGGTCCAGAATGCAAAGCAATCGTAGAATGCCCCGACGGTCTGGTTCTTGAACTGCATCGTCCAAGTCGCGCCTCCATCCTCAGTCTTGTAAATGCGAAAGTCTGAGGGGGAGGTTCCAATCGACTGCAGATACGCGACGGTTGCGCTCACCCCCTGCACGTCACGGAATTGCAGGCTCGCGGCTCCTTTCACCACGCCGGACTTCCAGGTCTGGCCGCCGTCGGTCGTGAGCAGAAACGTTCCCCCAGTTCCGGCCGCCCAAACCACTTTCGCGTTGACCGGACTGACCGCAATCAGCAATTGCTTGGTGCCGCTGTTTTGGGGAGTCAACGTAGGTTGATAAATCGCTGCGTTTGTTTGCGCCTGACTCACGGTGGCGAAGGCGCTGATCAGCAATACCATCGGCAATACAACGAGAACGACACGAAGCACACGCATGGGGGTTTCTCCTTAGCATCTTTGGTAATGCCGAAGGGAAATGCAGGGCCTGGGAATTCGGGCAAATTGCCATTGGGGCGCTGCATCTCGCGGGGGCAAGAACCGCTCCTCGGGAGCGTGCGAATTATAGTACACAATGAGCCGGAGTGGCGTGTTAGATCCGCCGTGGCTGCGGCATTCGACCGCGGCGGCCCAGACCCTGCCTAACGCCCGTTTTCGAAACGATAGCCGATTCCGCGCAGCGTTTTCAGATACCGCGGATGCCGTGGGTCGCGTTCGATCTTTTCACGCAACCGCCGCACAAAAACATCAATCGAGCGCGGGGTCACGAACGATCCTTCTTTCCAGACCGCGTCAAGCAACTGGTCGCGGGTAAACACGCGTCCCCGGTGGCGCGCCAGATATTCGAGCAAGCGGAATTCGCGAACCGTGGTGAGCACCGTCCTACCCTGCACGCGCACCGTCATGGAAGCAATATCAATCTCCAACTCACCTAACTGGATCACTTCGTGGCTGGGGGGCTCGGGCTGAGCGCGCAGAACGTTGCGGATGCGCGCAATCAGTTCGCGGGGGCTGAAAGGTTTGGTGATGTATCCGTCCCCTCCGGCGTCGAAAGCCTGCAGGCGGTCTGGCTCCTGAGTTCTGGCGGAGAGAAAAATAATCGGCGTCTTGGCGAGCTGTTCATGCTGGCGAATCTGCCGGCAGAGGTCGAAACCGTTGATCCCCGGCAACATAATATCGAGAAGAAACAGCGCCGGTTGCACCATGGCTGCCTGCGGCAATACCGGCACGCCCGACAGGAACGTGGAAACTTCATAACCGGCGGTTCGCAGATTGTGCTCGATCAGTTGCGATACATCGGGATCGTCTTCGACGACGTAGATGAGATCGGGATATCGCGACTTTTCCGTCGCCATCAAGGGTTCCATGGCCAGAAGGAGTTGCTTTCTTGCGTCAAGAGTCTCACTTCACACTAGAGAGACTTTGTTGCGGCAATGTTGCGTCAGTGTTAAAGGAGAGTTAATTTGCTCGTTGCGCCCGGCGACGATCGAGCGCATGGCGCGCGGTCTCGTCAATTTGGCTGGCAGTTCGTCCAGCACTGCCCAACCACCACTGCCGGGTGTCCGTTCAGCGGCGAGGTGTCGATGTAGAAGAACTTTGCTCCCAGCGTGGCCCCGTTGGTGACCATGTAGGTATAGGCGCCATAAGTTCCCGAGCCGTCCGCGCTCCATGTGTACTGGAAAAGATCGAACTCCTGAAACGGGGACAAGCCCGCTAGATTGCTGGAATAAAGATAGTCAACGTAGGCGGTGGAGTTGAACTTGCCATTGCGAGCGGGATATTCGTTGCCGACAAGCACTGTCGATTGCGCATCCAGCATCTCCTCACTGCCCAGCCCGTACTGTCCAATGATCGGCCCGATCTGATATCCCGGAGGATAAGAGCTGGTTTGGAACTCCATTGTGCCGGAGGCTGCGGAAGCGCCCGTGCCCACCAGATATCCCGTGACCCCGCTGGCGGAGGGAATGGCATATCCCACCACGGGAGCACCGGTTCCGGAGAAGGTGAACCGTCCGGTATTGGGATCGACAGCATATTGGGCAGTCAGAGCGGTGGTGGTTGCCGTTCCCCCGCTCCGTTCATAAGCGGTGCCGCTGACGGCCGCCGAACCATCAAAATGCAGCACGCCGACGCCCACGTCCGGGCTGCCAGGCACGGAACCTCCGAAGCGGTAGATGTGACTGTTGCTCAGCGTAGCTTGCGAAAAAGAACCGGTGCTGCTGGGGATGGCTTCTCCGGTGATGAACAACTGTCCGTCGGTGGAGTTGAAGATCAAGTGGCTTGCGTCCACGATGTAGTAAATCAATTCGTAAGTGCCGGCGCCCACCGTGAAGGTGACCTTGCCTCGGCCGGTTGCGTCGGGGGCGCCGATACTGCCGCTGCCCCCGGTCAGGCCGCCAGCAAGGGTTCCGCCGTCGTTTACGTCGGCAGAAACCGAAGTGACCGATCCCGCCTGCGCGCCCGTCCCCGCGGTGGCCGTGCCGGCCATCGCGAAATGGTTGGCGCCGGCATCCCAACCCGAAAGCCGGAACGCGAATGTGCCGGTCGGGGTGGTGAACGCCGCCTGGTTCTGACTGTAGAAGTATCCCGAGCCTCGGGTTCCGGTTCCGGTCGTGTCGTCGAATTCGATGAGGCGGCCCGCGGTGTAGTAGGTTGACGTTGAGTCCAGCGCCGTCGGGACGAACCGGAATTGGCTGGTGGAACTCGAAGTGGTCAGGGTCAGGCAGCCGTGGCTCGAAAGATTATCGGCGGAGATGGAGCCGGTTAGCCTGATCGGTTGCGACACGCCGGCAACGTCCTCGAATCCAGTTATGTTGCCGCTGCCATCACCAGCGATGGTGAAGCTGCCCGAAAACGTCACCGGAACATCCCCCGGACCGAAGCCGCTGTAAACGAACGTATAGGCAGTGCCGGGCGGCAGGACGGTGTTGTTGATAGCACAGGGAAAGCTATTCGAGCCAGCGGGAGGGGTGTCGGTGTCAGACTGGACGATATTGATCAGAGCGGGGGTGCTGCCACTCGCCGCTGCCGCGGGGAAAAGACCCTGCGCCGGAACCGGAGTCTGGCTATCCGCTACTTGCACCGCGATCCCGGTTCTACCGGGGCCGACATACGAGGAGTCCAAAGAGATGACTCCAGTCGAACTCAAGTGCATTCCAGGTGGCAGAGTAAATCCGGGAGCCACATTCCAGGTGTAGGGCGGAATTCCGCCGCTCGCCTGCAGTTGTACGGGCGCATACGGCGCGTACGACGGGATGGGCGGAGCACTGGGGACAAATTCTGGAATTGTCGGTGTAGCCACCTTCAGTTGCCCGGGAGCCACGTTGATCGTGAAAGACTGAGTGATCGTGTTCCCGGTCGTGTCAGTGGCCGTGAGAGTGAACGGGTAAATACCCGATGCCGTCGGTGTCCCGACGATCGCAATCGCGGATGTGTTCTGAGGTGCAGGCTGAGCCGGAGGAGGTAACACGGTTTGCGCAGTGGCCAACTCCAAACCCGGCGGCAGGGAAGTGTTGCCGAGCGACCAAGTGACCGGAAGCGATTCACCGCTGGCGGGGTTAACTGGTCCTCCCAATACGCCGACTTCGCAGGCCGTCTGCGTATCCCCGATGCCGACGCAAATGTAGTTAGTTTTCAAAAAGGCAGTGGCCAGCCCCAGGTATGAGTTGTTGAAGTAAGCGGTGAGCGGCGGATAGACAGTGATGGGGATCGTCGCCGAACGCGTCGGGTCGGTCACCGATGTCGCCGTGACGTTCACCTGTGTCGCCGAGGTAATGCCGGTCGGCGGAGTGAAAGTCACCGAAAGCGATTGCGGATTGGATAGGGTTCCGGTGGGGCCATTGACGACCGCTGGCACTTGCGTCCAGGTGACTCCGGCACCCGACGAGTCGTTGCTGACTTGGACCGTGATCGCCACGGTCTGACTCGAGTTGCCATCCACGGCCGCCGGCCCCACCGGAGAAACAACCTGAACGTTGATTCCCGGAACGCCGCAGCAGTTGCCGGTGCCGCTCTTGCTGACACCGCCGCAGCCCAGCAGAAAAATAAGAATGACCAGACCAAAGCTCGGATATTTCACGAAGACCATCTCTCCATATTCAGAAACTCGGCAGTCAGAAACTCGCCAACTAAGAACTCAGAATCTAAAAGCTCAGTTTCAAGGCAAACTGCATGGTGCGCGGACGGTGAGCGTTCACTGGATGCAGGAAGGAGTTGCCCGTGAGACAGTCGGTTTCCGCGTCGCCGGCCGCGCCGTACGATTCCACGCCGTAACAACTGACCGTGTTGTTGGCGCGGTTTCCGAAATTCGGACTGGGATCGTACACCCGGAACTGGGTGTGATTGAAGACGTTGAAAACCTCGGAGCGGAACTCCAGGCTAGTGCCTTCCTTGACCTTGAAGCTCTTTGTCAAGGTCGCATCGAAGTTCCAGCGGAAGGGGTTGTTCAAGAGATTGCGCCCGGCGTCGCCGAAGGTCAGGCCGCGCGGCGCGGCAAAGGCCGCCGCGTTCCCCAGCGCCGGCCCAAAGCTCTCCGGATTGGTCGCCCCAATCGGCGCCCGGCTGTGAATATTTCCCACCACATCAGGGAAAGACGCGACGGAGGAGATTCCGCCTGCGACTCCTGCGTTGTCGGGAACAGAAATTCCCAGGGCCCCATAGCCAGCGTTGATGACCGTGAACGGCGTTCCACTCTGGAACGTGGTGACGCCCGAGAGCGACCAGTTGGTGAGTATGTCGGAGGCCATGCGGTCGAAGAAGCCTGCCGAGGCGGGCGCGGCGGGTGGTGGCTCGGCATTCGCCCACGCCCGTATGCGGCTCGAATCGAACTTGAAATTGGGTAGAGTCCAGGTGTAGTTCAGATTGAGCAAATGCCGCTGATCGAAGTTTGAACTTGCTTTGTTAGCCGCAGCCAGCAGCGTGTTCACAATCGTCGTATCGTTCCGGTCCGATGAGTCGTCGATCGAGTGGCTGTAGGTATACGACATGTCCATCGTGAGCGGACCACGGGTGTGGCGCAACGTAGTCTGGAAAGCGTTGTAGTTCGAATCCCCCACGTTTTGCAGAGAAAAAATCTTCTGCAGTCCGCGATAGGGCCGGTAAGCGTTGATCGGCAGCAGTCCCTGCTCGTTGTCGTATTCGCAGGCGGCCAGCAGATTGATGTAGGCGGGCTGGGTCCGGTTGATCGCCACGCCATTGACCGAGAAAACCGGATTCAGCAGCGTTCCCTGATTTACGCAGTCGTTGGCCCCCAGTTGCGAATTGCTGATGATGGGCTGATGCGCGCCATAAGGATTGCCGCTGAGCAGGACGCCGCTGTCGGCTTGGGAAGGCACCGGAGCGAATGAATTCGGCTGCAGCACAGCCGTCAGGTGCGTGCCCTTGCTGCCCACGTAGGCCACTCCGAGCACCAGACTGTGCGAGAGCTCCCGCTGAATTCCGAAGCTCCACTGCTGCACGTAGGGCCAGATGGCCTTGCGCGGGATCGAGGTCACGTCGATCGGATATGCGCCCGTACCTGATTCGCAAATACTGCTGCCCCCAATGCCGCCGATGCAGGGGTAGGCGGAGGCGATTCCGGCGGGCGCCAACTGCGTCATCGTAAAATTGAGAGGAGCGCTGCCCACCAACGAACCCGTATTCGCTTCACTGCCCGTGCCATGCTCAAAAAACACCCCGTAGCCGGCGCGAATCGAAGTGCGGCCATCGCCCTTTGGATCGAAGGCAAATCCAACTCGCGGCGCGGGATTGAACCGGTGCGGCTGCATGCAAGTGGCGGGAACGCCCGAAGCCTGAGTCCCGCAATCGACCAATCCATTGACCAGGTACGGACTGACATCCCCGGGTCCGGTCGGAACCGGAATGGGGTGGCTCTTGTCGAACAAACGGCCGTCCTGATTGAACCTCAAATCCGGGCCGGGCGTCACATACCTGGTGGGATCCCAGTTCCACGCCTGCTCGTTCATCTCGTGATAGTTGCCGAACAGGCTGAACCGTATTCCGAGGTTCACCGTCAATCGCGAGTTGACCTTCCAGTCGTCTTGCACATAAGGCTCATAAATGTCGTAACGGTTGTGATATTTGAGCTGGGCGCTGTCCTGCTGGAACGAAGTGATGGCGCCGACCAGAAGGTTGCTGTATTCGTTTCCGGTGAAAAAGTTAGGCAGGCCGAAGTTGCTGAACGTCAGCAACCCCTGCACGTCTCCGGTGTTGGGCCCGTTGGTGGCATTGATTTCGTTCCTTTGCCCGAAGATCACCTGCAGGCCCATCTGCAAGGTATGCCGGTGAATCACCTTACTGATGTCATCGCGCGCGCTCCAGGTGGGATTAGCCAGTTGCCAGGGCGCGTAACCGGGATCCACCGCGAAGCCGCCTCCATACGCGAGGTTTCCAGGCGCGAGTTCAACGCCCGACAACTTGCCGCCAAAGTTGTTGTTGAAAAGATAGCCCTGCGACCCGTCCAGCGCCGCCGGTCGCTCGACGCTGACCCCCGCCGCGGGGCGAGAGAAGAGACTAATGTGCGATGCCGTGTAGCTCACGACAACTTCGTTGAGCAGACTGCTGGAGATGGTCTCGGTCAAGTGCGCCACCGAACTGGAGCCCGGCCCGAACAAACGGCCCTGCACCGTGGGGAAGCTGTTGCGCACGTATCCCCAGATCGGTCGCGCCTCCGTCGTATCCCAGGAGTCGTGGATGTAGCGGAACGTGGCCCGCAGTTTCCCGGGCTTGATATCGTGGTCAACCCGCAGTAACTCTTCGCGCCAGTAAGTTGGCTGTGCGAAGGCGTAGTCGTAACACGAACCGACGGTGGAGTTGCACCCCGCCGACGAGTTGGGCAGGGGAATCATTCCCGAGCCGTTGAACGGTTGGCCGTTTTGCGGGTTGGTAAATACAGTCGAGCTCGAGCCGGAAAGAACGGCGCCGACCGGATCGATCGTAGGAAAACCCGCGTGCGTGCTGTCGTTGTAGCCCACGATGTTGTATGGCAAGGTCGTGCCGGCATGGATGTGCGGACAGTCGGGGAACTGCACGGGATTGAACGATGTGATTTGAGAGTTGGGCGGCAAGATCGGGCAAACGTCGCTGAAATCGGCGCCGATGTATGGATTTCCATCCGCATTCGTCCGCACCGACGGTCGCTCCGCGAGCGACGGCACCGCCTGGTTGAAGTTGTTGTCGGTCGGATCTTTTTCCAGGCGCGCCTCTTCTGAGAAAAAGAAGAACGTGCGATCCTTGCGGGGATAGAGCTTGGGAATAAACAGCGGGCCGCCGATGGTGCCGCCGAAATCATTCTTGCGATACAGCGGCGCGCGCGTCGTTTCATCGAAGTAGTTGCGGGAATTGAACAATTCGTTGCGCCCGTAGTAATACATGCTGCCGTGCAGAGTTGATCCGCCCGACTTGGTATCGACCAGAATCGTCCCCGAAGCGCTGCGGCCGTACTGCGCCCCGTAGTTCGAGGTGAGAACCTTCATCTCGTTAATCGCATCCAGACTGGGAAAGACCACCAGCGTGCTTTCGCTGCCGTGAATCCCGGCGTGCAGAACGTCGGCGCCATCCACGCTGAAGGTGTTGTATTCGACCCGGCCGCCATTCACGCTGAACTTGACGCTGCCCTTCACGCCCACCAGCGCCTCATCCTGTCCGCTCTGGTTGCTGACGCCCGGAGCGAATGTCAACATGCTGACAAAATTGCGCCCGTTCAGAGGCGTTTCCTCCACCTGCTTCGCGGTGATAACCTCGTTAACCTCGGCCTTCTCGGTTTCCACATGGCCAATGTTCTCGCCCACTACCTCGACTTTTTCGGGGCTGGCCGCTGCCGGTTCCAGCGCGCCGTCTATTTCGATTTCCTGGTTCGCGACGAGGGTCAGATTCTCCGCCGTAAAATTCTTGAAGCCGTTGTTCACAATTTTGAGCGTGTAGGTTCCCGGAGCCGCGTTGATGAAGTATTGGCCTTGGGCATTGCTGGTGGTGGTTTGAGCCGCGCCCGAAGCGCCGGTCAGCGTGATGGTTGCGCCCTGAAGCACGGCATTCGACTGATCGGTGACCGCACCATAAACCTGGGACTCGCTCTCCTTGTGAGCCGATGGTTTGATGGGCGCGGCTGCCTCCGTCGTCTGCACGGCAGGCGGTTTGACGCCCGGCGGCGGCTCGGGCAGTTGCACCGTCGGCGGAACCAGATCGGGCCCAATCGGTACCTGTGCCAGCGCCAGCGGGGCCAGCGCCAGGAAACAAGAGGCGAGAGGCAATAGACACTTCAGGGTCTTCACAAGAAACACACCTCGAACCAGGAGAAACCTCGAACCAAAAGAAACAATGACTACCGGAGAATTGTTACGGCAATGTGACATCTCGGTTAATTTCAAGTGAAGATCGCAAGCCAAGTGTTGCCAGCAGTTTGACGGCTGCGCGACGCGATGTGGCGGCTTCGATCGAGCGCCGGAATTCACCATCCTTTAACACAACCGTAATTCCGGCGTAACATTCATCGTCGAAAGTTGGTGGTCGCGGCCAGTTCATTTCGCGCGGAGACTTCTTTGTCCAGTTCCCGAATTCGAATCCTCGCTCTTTCACTGTTTGCTCTATCCGCGTTTTCTGCTGCGCAGACCAAAGGCACTGTCAGTTTCGGCGGGTTGAAAAACCTGGAGCTGGTCAATGAGTTCTACGACGGGGGCATGGGCAGCCTGGGATCGGGACCGGGGCCAAACTACGGACTGCAGTTCACCGCTACCGCCCAGGCGATCGTCTCTGCCAGCCAGGGCGGCTCGGGAAATTTCGTCAACAATCCCGGCCGGTATCCGGTCATGTTTTTCCAGACCGGGCAAAACGTCACGGTGACGGCCACCAGCGGCATCGAGACTGCTTTGTGGTTTTATTATTCCGCGATCCAGCCGGGCGCAGCCACAGTGTATTCCGGGGCAAACGGAACTGGCACGATCCTTGCCAGCGTCATGCTGACGCCGAACAACAGCGGCTGTACAACCTATAAGCTCTGCGTTTGGACTCCAGTGGGCGTGCCGCTCAGTGCGCCTGCCGGATCGATCGTTTTTTCCGGTACTGCCGATTACCTGGCGATCGGCACGATTCACATGGGCTTCCCGCTGCCCACGGCGATGAGTCTGGCCTCCTCGCTCAACCCATCGGTCCAGGGTGAGCCCGTCACTTTCACGGCGACGGTTAGCGCCACCGGAACCGCGCCGGTCGGTAGCGTCACTTTCCGCGCGAACGGCAAAGTGATAGGGGTCGTACCGGTGGTCAGCGGCGTGGCGTCGATCACGTTGTCTTCCTTGAAAACGGGCTCGGTGAATATCACCGCCCAGTTCGCCGGCGCCGGCTTTACCACCATCGCGAAGAGCCTCTCCCAAGTCGTGAACTAGGTCCGTAGTGACCAGGTCTTGCCACTCGACGCGATGCGACAACGTGATCTGTTCTTGGTTCCGATCGTTCCAGATGTTGAGACGTCAAGGCAAACCGCGCGCGCAGGAAGCTCAGCGTGCCACTTTGCGTTGTGCGCCCGACGTCTGTAACGCACAAGGAAATCCACAGGACGAAGCGTTTTGCGGATCACGCACCCCGGAAATTAACCTGCGGTTCATCTTGCTGTCACTTCCGATTAACAGCCTTGCCTGATAGTTCTCTCGCACCTCAAGCGCGAAATTTCCGGGTCACTGGGAGCTTTTCGTGCCTGCGGCGCGCCTCGGGATGCGGTTGCGATGGCCGAATCCGGAGTAAGCAGCGGCCTCGGGGGCCAGAGCGGGCCCGAACGTTTAGCGGCGCTTCAACTGGCAACGCTCCAACTGGATAAATTCTGAACGCAGCTTTAAGGAGAATATTGTGATGAGAGGAACAAAAACAATTTTGGCGGTCGCAGTTCTGGCCGCAATCGTCGGACTGGCTCCGGTCGCCAACGCCCAATCCTATACTTTGGAATTCCTGGGTGTTGGCTCTTCGGCCATGTTCAATACACTATCAGCGGCAGCATTCACCGACCTCTGTTCTTCCGTATCGGGCAGCACCTGCCAGCACTGGAGCGCCAAGGGCACCAATTCCGGAGATGGCCAGAACTGGGCCCAGGCGGTTGATAGCCGCAGCACTTCGATTCCAGTAGAAGCCGGAAATCTATTTGTGGCATGGGATACTACCAACCACAAGACTTGGGCTTACCTGAGCGTGGATAGCGTCCTGGGCAACCGCCTCTTCTTCGCGGTTCCTCGCGCTACTCTGCAGGTTGACTCCGGCTCGCTCTCCGCGACGGGTCAGAACCTCGTTCCCGCGGCGATCTTGTATAACCGCCAGACAAGTGCCGATCAGGCCGATTCGACCACCGGTATTCCCACGGGTGTGCTCGCCGCCATTAGCACCACCTTCACGGCTGCCATCAGTGACGTTCGTCCGGAGGACGCCAAGTTCGAAATCAATCGTGTCCTGGCGGCGTACAACATCAACGGCAACGGATTGGGCTACGGCACGTCCGGCAATGCTACCTGCTTTCAGGGTACGGACAACTGGCCGGTAAGCGCGAACCTGGGCTGCCCGGTGTATGGTGTCGGCGGCCGAGCGACTCCAGTACAGTACGCCATCCAAGGCACGGATCCTTTTTCCAAGAAGGCTGCCTGGAAGTATAAGACGATTGAAGTCGGGGCCGAGCCTGTGGTCTTCGTCTACAACGTGACCAACGCCAGCGGTTTGGGCGCAGTCGGACCGGATGGCACGAACGTTGCCTTCAAGAACCTCAACAGCTTCACCGCAACGGAAGTCTTCAATGGTACGTTGACTCGCGCTCAGGATCTTGATCCTTCGCTCACCGCGGCTCTTCAAGCTCTTAGCGTCAACGGGCCGATCTTCCCCTGGTTGCGTGAGCCCCTTTCGGGCACCATGACAACCACCGAATTCAACGTCTTCCGTAATACGGTGACGCTGAAAAATATCCCGAACGCAGCTTCACAGGAAACCGGCGTTGAACTCAGCACCACGTGCACCGTGGGTGTGAACTGCGCCGATCCGCTCTATCTGCCGGCAGTCCATGACACTGCCTCGGTCCGTCAGCGCGCCATCGGTACTGGCGCGGAACTCGGCGGCTCCAGTGGAGTCGGCGGAGTAAAGAACACGCCCGACGGCATCGGCTACGCTTTCTTTTCCTTCGGCAACGTGAACACGCTCGCGGGCACACCCGGACAGTCGGGCGCGGCCGGCGGCAAGGGCCGCTACGTTACGCTCGATGGAGTCGATCCCATCAACCAGGGCTACGGTCCCTATACCTTTGACAGCCAGAACTACCTCGCTGGCCAACTGCCGAATTGCGTCGCGCCGTGCCAGGCCAATGGTGGCACTTCGCTCCCGAACGTCCGCAACGGATCTTACCCTGCGTGGACGATCATTCGTGCCATCACCGACGCCACTGGCGCGAACCTCACCAACACCCAGGCCCTGGTCACGGCCGCGCAGAACGAAGTCAATAACACCAACGCCGATTTCGTTCCGTTCGTCTGCACTAACCCCACCACCTGCAACATCGGTGGTTCGACAGAACCTGGCCTCCAGGTGTTCCACTCGCACTTCTCGCCGACCGGGGTTCCGTTCCCCGCCGATGGCGGAGGCGCTCCTACCGGTCCGCACAATGGCAACGTTTGGCCGGAAGATGGCGGCGATGTGGGCGGCGAGGTCTTCACCAACCAAGCCGATCTGGACTACCATACCGACACCGGCGCGGAACTGCTCAGCCTCAAGAAGTAACTTGACGGTGAGTGAAACTTGAACCGGGGCAGGCTGACCTTAGGGGCCAGCCTGCTCCCCTTTGTACAGGCTGCGGTGTTGCAGAGTTTTAAACGTATCGACTGGTCCTATCAAGATCGTAAACACATCGTAAACACTATGAAGTATGCTGGCTCCCGGTTCTCTTCCGTTGTCCTTTCCCTGGTTCTCGCTCTGCCTTTGATCGGCGATGCCCAGAATGCTACGACGACGACCCAGAAAGAAAAAGAAAACGATGCCAGCGCGGGCACTGACGCCCATGCGGCCACCAACCAGCGACTGGAAGACCTCTCCAGGAAGGCTGTTAGCGAGCCCAACGCGGTTTCGAACCAGAGCCTCGAGGATTTCTCCAACCCTGCGCTGACCGGCAGCCACCTGCGCGCCGACGCGCCCATCCTGCTTGAAACCGCCGAGAACAAGGACTTCACTCGCGAATTTGTCGCTGTGCAGTGGCGCCCCGGCGATCGGATTTATCTCTTTGTAGTCCGGCCGGTGCCAGCTAAGGATCAGAAGCCGCCGGTCGCCATCTATCTTTACGGACATCCTTCCGATACCGACCGATTCATGGACGATGGCTGGTGCCGGCGCACGACCAGCGGTGGTTACGCGGCTGTTGGCTTTGTACCCGCCCTCACCGGGCATCGCTATCACGATCGGCCCATGAAACAGTGGTTCGTCAGCGAGTTGCAGGAAGCCTTAGGTAAGTCCGCGCACGATGTCCAGATGGTATTGAATTATCTGTCGGAGCGCGGCGACCTCGATATGAATCACGTGGGTGTGTTCGGGGCTGGAGCGGGGGGAACGATCGCAATCATGGCGGCATCCGTCGATTCCCGCATCAAAGCCATCGATTTGCTGAACCCCTGGGGAGACTGGCCGGTGTGGATGCGCAAATCCAACGTGATTCCGGAGGCCGAGCGGGCCGCCTACGTCAAACCCGAGTTTCTGAAAAGAGTAGCCGAGTTCGATCCAGTGAAGCTCTTGCCGGGACTGAAGACGCCGCACATCCGCCTCAACCAACTGAACGATGATTTTCCGAGCACGCCCGAAGAAGCCAAGAAGCAGATCGAAGCGGCCCTTCCCGCGCAGGCCGAGCACAGACGGTATGACACCAATATGGCATTCTTCAGTTCGGTCGCCTCCCGAGGCAGAGTTTTTGATTGGATCAAAGCCCAGATCAAGGCCCCGGATTCCAATGCCAAAGCTCGCGAAGCCGCCAAGGGAACCTTGCCAGCCCCGGGTTCCGGGCCGGCAAAGTAGTTTGGAAGTAAGGATTGTGAAAGTTCTTTGAAGTGCAAGGACGTTAATTTGAACGCGGTGATCCGTACCCGCTTGCAGGTGTTCTGAATGTTCAGGCGTTCGATTGTATCGACTTCGATTTTGTGCGCGATGGTGTGCGCGTTGATCGCTCTCTGCGGCTGCGGCGGCAAGAACGGCCAGATCGGCACTGGCGGCGGCGCAGCTTTGACGAACATTTCGCTCACTCCGCTCAACCCAACCATTACTTTGAGCCAATCGCCGGCGGCCACGCAGCCCTTTGATGTGATTGGCAACTACAGCTTTGGCAATCCCCAGAACATAACCGGCCAGCTCACGTGGCTGAGCCTGGATACAACCGTCGCCACCATCAACAGCATGGGTGTCGCAACGGCTGTCGGTTCGGGCAGGGTCGTGATCACGGGAACGATTCTGGATCCGGTTTCGCAGAAGACATTTCAAGTAACTACCATTCTCACAGTGGTTCCGCAGTTAACCGGCATTACGATCAGTCCGGGAAGCGCGCAAATTGCCAAGGGAACGGCCCAGCAATTTACCGCCACCGGCAAGTACAATGACGGAACTTCGCCGGATATCACCGCGCTGGTAACGTGGAACTCAACTCAGCCCGGAATCGCCGCCGTCAGTTCTTCTCCGGGCACGCAAGGCTTGGCGCGAGCCGCGGCTCAGGGTTCGACCAGCATCTCGGCATCGCTCGGAACGGCCAGCAGTCCGGCTTCTTCTCTGACCGTGTCGAACGCGAATCTAACCTCGATATCCGTTAGCCCTGCAAACCCAACTGTGCCGCTAGCCACGGCGCAGCAACTCACCGCCACCGGCACCTTTGACGATAGTACGACGCAGGATCTCAGCCGGATTGTGGCCTGGACGACCGCGAATACTCATTCGCGTGTGGCCAGCGTTTCTGCCACTGGAATTGTAACTGGCCTGGGCTTGGGAAATGAGACGATCACCGCGACTGCGCCCTCTTCCGGGATAAGCGCCAGCACGGGCATCACCGTGGATGAAAGCTCGGTGTTGGGAGTGAATGTTCTTCCGGTCGAAATGGTAACGCTTTCCGGAACTCTATCTCCGGAGCCAGTCATGGCGAACGGCACTGCCCGGCAGATGCGGGCCCTCGCGACATTCCACGACGGCAGCACCCTCGACGTCACCGGCATTCAGGGAATCGCCTGGAATTCCTCCGACGTAGGGGTCGCGAGCATCGCGCCGGACACTGGCCTGCTGACCACGACGGGGCCGGGAACGTCCGACATTACGGCTGCCCTGGGCAGCCAGCAGGGTAGCACCTCTCTGAACGTTCTAAGCGCGACTCTACAATCCCTGGTAGTGGCTCCAAACGACGCTCAGGTTGCGCTGGGTGGATTACAGAATGTCGTCGCCCTGGCTACTTTCCTGGCCCCGGACAACATTACGGTGTTTCAGCAGGACGTTTCCAACGTCGCCACTTGGACTAGCGACACCAATTCAACGTTGAACTACGCCAATGGACTGCGAGAACTGGCGACCGGAGTCGCCACCGGCACCTCAAATCTCTCGGCCAGTTTCGCTGTTCCCGGTAGCGCTCCGACGGTGGCTGCCGCCACTTTGAACGTCAGCAGCGCCCAGTTGGATTCCATCGATCTCGCGCCTGGAAGCGCGGCGGTTCCGCTCGATGGCAGCCGGCAATTTTTCGCGACCGGGAATTATACCGATGGTTCTCAAGTGGATTTGAGTCTGCTGGCCACCTGGGGATCCTCGGAGGAGGCGATCGCGACCGTGAGTCCTTATGGATTCATGAGCGCCAGCGGGCCTGGCCAGACCAATATCGGAGCCAGTTTTCTCAACCCCGTGACTTCGTCTACGGTAGCGGGTTCGGCCTCGCTGGTGGTGAATCCAGCCGCGCTCGCAAGAATCGATATCTGTGCTGCCACCGTTGCCAACCCTGTTTCGAACTGCCCGCCCCTCGATCCGCTGACTCCTCCGCCGGCCATCAGCTTTGCCAATCAGACGCAATTCGGTCTGGTCGCGATCGGAACGTTCTCCGATGGCAGCCGTCAGGACTTGACCGGGGCCGTCCACTGGAGTTCGGCCACTCCTGGTGCTGCGACCGTCAGCAACGATGCCGGCATTCCAGGAATTACTACCGGAGTCGGCGGCCATGGAGTCATGACCGGTGGGATTCTGGGCGGGACAGCCCTTATCACTGCGACCGCGGGCGGCATCAGCGGCAGCACCAGCGTGACGGTCAGCGGCGCAAGCCTGCAATCGTTAACCATCACCCCGGCGAACGGCATTGTCGCGCTCGGGACTCCACAACAGTTTAAGGTCACAGGTTTGTTCAGCGATGGCAGCAAACAGGATCTCACCCCCTCGGTGCAGTGGAGCAGTCTGAATCCTGATATAGCCATCGTTTACCCCGGCGGTCTTGCTTATCCGACAGGACAGGGGCTCGCGACCGTTTTGCAGGCTGCGTCCGATCTGGTCGTGGGCCCTCAGTTAGTTCGAGTCACCATGGTCAATCCTTCGACCACCAACGTCTTCCCCTGGCCGGTTGGATCGGTTTTTCAGTTTACCGGACTGGGCGTCAGTTCGGGGGACGTTTCGCTGCTCAATGGCATTCCACTCACCATCTTCAGCGAAAGCGATCCGGCGGATAGCCAGCACCTGCAGGCTTGCAAGCCCGGCCTGAACTGCGACATCAGCTTCGCCCTCCCCGCGCTTCCGCCCGCGCAGGGAACGTACACCGTGACCGCCGGAACCGCCCAGGCCTCCGCTGTGATCACCGCCACGATGAATGTCATCGTCAACTCCAACTCGACCCAGGTTTCCGGCACTACGGCGCTGACCGTGCAGTAGCACGAAGTTGATTTTGTAATTACGATTTTGTAGTTCCATAGTTAAGCTGATTTGGCAATTTGAAAATCTTTGACGGCGTGTTCCCCGTTTTCCTCCATGACCTTTGTGGTGAAGTTTTTTCTGCCGCGGCGAATCCGGAAACAGGGCGGAAGCCACTCTGGGGCATCTCGAGATTTCAACGCCGCTCCCAAGCTCCTTTGCCCTGTGCTCTCCCCCGCGTTACACTGCGGACATGAATACCGCGAACCAACCGAATGTGAAGTTTGTGCAAACCGACGACTATCGCGACAACTACTCGAACAGCGTGCAGATTCGAGTCAACGTGTGGGACTTTTTCCTCGTCTTTGGAACCATGCAGCAAAGCTCGGAGACGCAAGTGGAATTAAGAAACTTCCAGGGGATTTATCTCAGCCCGCAACAGGCGAAGGCGCTCATGGCGCTGCTGCAGCAGAACGTGTCCAACTACGAGGCCGCGTTTGGCGAGATCAAGCTTGATCCACGCGCCCCCGGCGGCCCCGTCCACTGATGCCGGCGCGGCCACTGGCGCATCCCGATGTAAGAGCGAAATCTGAACCGCCATCCTCCGCGTGGGCGCGCCAGATTCTTCTGTTCGCGATCTTCTTTGCCGGATTGATGCTCCTGCACGCGCCCCTTTTGCGCCTTCCATATTTCTGGGATGAGGCCGGCTATTACGTTCCGGCGGCCCGCGACCTCTATCTCAAGGGTGCGCTCATCCCCTATTCGACACCGTCGAATGCCCATCCGCCGCTGGTGATGGCGTGGCTGGCGCTGGCCTGGCGGATTTGTGGATTCTCCCCGCTAGTGACTCGCACATCCATGCTGGCGCTGAGCGCATTCTGCCTGCTCGGACTGTTTCGCCTGTCGCGAGCCGCCGCTAATTTACCGGTGGCCTGCGCCACCATCGCGCTGGTGGCGATTTATCCCGTCTACTTCACGCAGAGTTCGCTGGCGCAAGTCGACTTGGCAGCCGCCGGCTTCACCTTCTGGGCGCTGGCCGCATATTTGGAAGATCGACCGTGGCGGCAAGGGGTCTTCTTCTCGCTGGCGGCGGTCGCGAAAGAGACTGCCATCCTCGCGCCCCTAGCTCTGATTGGTTGGACATTGTTTGTCGATTTCGTACGCCGGGGCCGGAAAGAAAATCGGTGGAACGAAAATCGAGGGAACGAAGATCGCTGGAACGAAATTTTTCCGCCCGCCGGCAAACTCAGGCACTGGCGTCCGCTGCTGTTTCCGGTGCTGCCGCTGGCCCTCTGGTACTTCTACCACTACGCGAAGACAGGCTTCCTGTTGGGCAATCCCGAGTTCTTTCGCTACAACGTCGCCGCCACATTTAATCCTCTGCGCGTTCCATTCGCTTTCGGGATGCGGCTGTGGCAACTCTTTGGATACTTCGGTCTTTATCTGCTCACGCTCGCCGGAGCGCTGGCCATGTCCCGTCCGCCCCGGTCGCGGGCTGGAATCGCCCGGCCGCGCATTCAAATCTGGATGCAAGCGGCCCTGCTGTCGGTGCTGCTGGCTTATCTGGCCTTCATGTCAGTAGTGGGTGGCGCGGTGCTGGCTCGCTACATGTTGCCGGTCGTCCCGCTCGTGATTCTGGCCTGGGTCTCAACTTTGTGGCGACGAGTGCGCTACTGGAAACTGATTGTCGGCGTCGTCGCTATTGTGTTTGGCGCCGGACTTTTCACGAATCCTCAGTACGGATTCTCCCTCGAAGACAACCTGGCTTATCGCGACTTCATCGTTTTGCATGTGGACGCGGAACGCTTCCTGGCCGCGCAATATCCTGGCGCCCGTGTTCTGACGGCTTGGCCCGCGTCCGACGAACTTACGCGCCCGTGGCTTGGATATGTCAATTTCAATGCTGTTGCAAGCACGACTCGACCCTTTCAGGTGTCGCGCATCGAAGATTTCTCGCCGCCGCAAATTGACCTGGCGGTCCGGGGACGCGCCTATTACGATGTCGCCCTGGTCTTCTCCACCAAGTATCAGCCACCGCATCCTCTCCTTGACAATTGGGAGGCATGGCAGCGCATAAAAGAACAATTCTTTGGCTTCCATCGCGACTTGCTGCCCGAAGACATAGCGCAACGCATGGGCGGAACGGTTGTCTATCACAAAGAAATCAACGGCCAATGGATCGCAATAATCCTGATCAAAAGGTGAGCGGTCAAAAGTGAGTATCGTCGTCTGCTGACGGGGCTCTGTCCGGTTCCAGCGTTTACATACCCATCAAGTGGCAGGAATGCGTTTTGACCACGACCCACACATTCTGGCCCGGCCGAAGTTGAAGTTCTTCGCGCGCCGCCAGGGTCACGTGCACTTCGAACTCCGCGCCACGGCAATCCACGAATGCCGAGACGATCACGTCTCGCTGCTCCAGTCGCCGGAGGGTTCCCGGCAGAATGTTGCGAGCACTTAACCCCTGTGGGGTCTCGATTGCCAGCAGCAGATCACCGGCACGAACGCCCACACGCAAATGCGATCCCACCTCGGCTCGAACCAGTGGAGTCTCTAATTCCACCGGACTGCTCCCCAGTTGGCAGGTCATGCTGCCGCGATCGTTGTGCAGTGCCCGCACCGTGGCATCGAAGACATTCTCAAACCCTGACAGTTGAGCGACCGTTTCGAGTTGCGGGGCCCGCATCACTTCGTAAGGTTGTCCCTGTGCCACGATCCGCCCGTTGTCAAGCATGATGACTTCGTTCCCCAAGGCAAACACTTCCTCACGATTGTGGGTAACAAAGATAATGGGGATGCGGTGATGCTGATTCCACTGGCGGAGATCCCCAATGAGGGATGATTTCGTCGGCCGGTCGAGCGCAGCCAAAGGCTCGTCGAGCAACAGAACGCGAGGTTCGGTCACCAGAGTCCGCGCCAGGGCGACCCGCTGGCGCTCACCTCCTGAAATCTGTGCCGGTCGACGGTCGCGCAAGTCTTCGATGCGGAACAAAGTGAGAATCGCCCGGCTGCGTTCTTGACGAGCTGACGTGCTCAACTCGCGCAGTCCGTACCCCACATTTTCTTCGGCGGTCAGGTGAGGGAACAACGCCAGGTCCTGATGTACGTACCCGATGTTGCGCCTCCAGGCAGGGACGTCGCGTCGCATCTCCGAGTCGTAAAGATCTTCACCGCCAACCGCGATACGCCCTTCGTCGGGATGGGTCAGTCCGGCAATGCAATCCAGCAGCGTGGTTTTCCCGGCACCCGACGCGCCAAAAAGTATCGTGAAACCGGCCAGCGCGCGGAAGTGGACGTTCAGGGTAAAAGTGCCCTCGGGATTCGCGAAACGCTTGCGAATGCGGACCTCGAGATCGGCGGAAATTGGCCGAATCAAAGTTGGCGCCGCCCGTCGCGACGGGATGATTCGAGCAGGGATGATGATCTTTAACGCCATGGCCCTACCGCCCATGTACTGCGCTTGAGGCCAAATCGGTGCAGTCCGTATACCACCGACAACAACAGGAATGAGAGGATGAGAAGCAGCAACGCCGTCTGGTTCGCGCTGGAATAATTTGCCGCCTGCACCTGATCGTAAATATCAATCGAGATCGTACGAGTCACTCCGGGAATGTTGCCGCCCACCATAAGCACCACTCCAAACTCACCCAGCGTGTGGGCGAAACTCAACGCAAATCCGGTAACCAAACCCGCCTTTGAAAGGGGAAGCACGATACGGCGAAAGGTCTGTAGCGGCGAATCTCCAAGCGACGCGGAAGCCCGCAGGAGACTGCCATCCACCGCGCCAAAGGCCGCCGAAAAAGGTTGCACGGCAAAAGGCAAGCTGTATAACAAAGATCCGATCACCAGCCCTTCGAACGTAAAGGCCAGAGTGTGTCCGGTGATCGATTCCCACCAGCGTCCGAGAGGGCTTCGCGAACCGAGAGCCACGAGCACGTAGAAGCCGAGCACCGTTGGCGGCAGGACGATGGGAAGGGCGACCGCGGCCTCGACCAGAAATTTCCAGCGCCAGCGCGAGTAGGTCAGCCAGCAGGCGATGGGAATTCCGATGACCAGCAGCAGCGTCGAGACGATGGCTGCCAGACGCACCGTCAGCCAGAACGCCTCCCAATTCATTCTATTGTTTCTCCGCGGGCAGGCTGAAGCCGTAACGACTGAGCAGGGAAGTGGCTTCTGGACTGCGCAGGAACTCGATAAACTTGCGGGCCGCGTCCTGCTGCCTTGACTTAGACAGCGCCACCGCCGCCTGGTTCAACGTGGGATAGGCGTCGGGCGGCACTGTCCAGTACCGGCCTTTGTCTTTCATTGCAGGCGCGAGCGCATGCGAGAGGGCGACGAGTCCCGCCTGCGCATTGCCGGATTCGACGAACTGCGCCGCCTGCGAAATGTTTTCCCCCACCACCAGCCGGCTTGAAATCTGATCGTAGATTCCAAAATGCCGTAACGCGGCTTCGGCTGCGCGCCCATAAGGAGCCGTCGCGGGATTTGCGATTGCAATCGTCTTGACCGACGGGTTGAGCAGAGCATTGATGCCCTGCTTCGACAAATCCAGCGGCGACTCGTTCGGCACCCACAGCACCAACCGCCCGACTGCATAGCGATACAGCGTATCTTTCGAAGCGAGTCCCTCGGAGATCAGTTGCTGCGGGTAGTGCTCATCGGCGGAAAAGAATACGTCGAACGGCGCGCCGTTCCGTATCTGGTTCGTCAGATTGCCCGATGCTCCAAATGACAGCTTTACAGCTTGCCCGGTTTTCTTGGTATAGGCTGCGACGAGTTCAGGAAGAGCGGCACTCATGTCCGCCGCCGCAGCCACGGTGATCTCCTGCGCCGTTGCCAAGGCTCCTGCCAAGAGAAGCAGCAGCGCGAGTGCTTTCCGCATTGCAGACATTCCCATTTGCCTCAGCATCTTGATAGCACCCGCTTCTTTCCCGTCGAACTATACGAGCTTCGTCTTCGACAACGGCAACTCCCGCACCCGCTTGCCCGTGGCCGCAAACACCGCGTTGAATAGGGCAGGGGCAAAAGGTGGCACGCCCGGTTCGCCAACCCCCGCCGGCGGCGCCTCGCTCTGCACAATATGCACGTCCACATGACGCGGCGCCCGGTTCATACGCGTGATCTGATGATTGTTGAAATTGCTCTGGTCGATCATTCCATTGGTTGCCGTGATCTCGCTGAACAATGCCAGGCTCGTCCCAAACACAGCCGCGCCCTCGAACTGGTTGCGGATATTGTCGGGACTGACGACCGTTCCCGCATCCACCGCGGTCCACACATTCGGAATATGCACCTGTCCCCGGTTGTCCAATTCGACTTCGACCACGGTCGCCACATAAGTAAGGAAGCTGCGATGAGCGGCGATGCCCATACCGCGCCCTTTACCCTTGTCGGCCGAACGTTTCGCCCAGCCGGATTTCTCCGCCACGATCTCAACTACCCGCCGCAATCGCGCCGTGTCCAGCGGATACTTCAGGGCATCCTGCGCGTCATCACCTTTAGCATCAAGGTTCACGATGCGCGCGGGGCCGATCAGGTCGAGGAGATACTGCACCGAATCCTTCCTGGCATTGTGCGCCAGTTCGTCGGCGAAAGAGTGAATGGCGAACGCATGATAGACATTGGCCACACTGCGCAGCCATCCGATCCGAACGTGGTAATCGGCAGGCCCATTTTCCGCGCGGTGATTGGCGATATCGAACGGAAGATTGTTCCATCCCAAGCCCATCTCGTCGTCGGCGTATCGAGCGGTCGCGTCAAAAGTGGAAGCAATCGGTGGATACACCGTGCGCTGCAGCCACGCTGTAGGGCGGCCATCCGGCCCAATTGCGGCCTTCATATACATCGCAGCCACGGAATGAAAGTAGTCAAAGTGAATATCGTCTTCCCGGCTCCAGACCACTTTCACCGGCTTGCCCAGTTGCTTCGAGAGTACGGCGGCTTCCGCGACCTGATCGGGCTTCGATTTTCGCCCGAACCCGCCGCCGAGCAGCGTTACGTGGCAAGTCACATCTTCTTTCTTGATGCCGAGCACGCCCGCGATCGTCTCCTGCACGGCTTGCGGATTCTGCGTCGGAGCCCAGGCCAGCACTTTCCCGTCGCGGTATTCGACAACCGCGACCGGAGGCTCCATGGAAACGTGCGCCAGGTGCGGAGTGTAGTACTCCGCCTCGATAATCTTTCCACCGGTCTCGGCCGCCTTGGCAAACGCCACGTCCACGTCACCCACGTTGCGCACCACTTTGCCCGGCTGCCGCGAAGTCGTTTCCAGCGTTTTGCGGAACGGTCCCGAGTTGTATACCGAGTGTGGACTGTTGTCCCAGTCGATCTTCAGGCTCTTGCGTCCCTTGAATGCCGCCCAGGTATTGTCCGCAATCACCGCGACGCCGCCCAAAGGCTGGAACAGGTGCGGCGGTTTGAACGTCTCCATGGTCAGAGTTTTCTGAACGCCCGGAACCTTGAGCGCAGCCTTGTCATCGTAGGACTTGATCTTCTGTCCCAGCACCGGCGGATGCTCAATCGATGCATAGACCATACCCGGCATGGTCGCGTCCATACCAAAAATCGCTTTACCGGTGACGATCTCGGGCAGGTCGAAGAGGGAATTCTTTTCCTTCCCGATGTAACGCCACTGCGAGCGATCTTTGAGCGGCACATCTTCCTTCTTAGGAACGGGCAGCTTGGCCGCAGCTGCCGCCACTTCGCCATAGCCAAGTTTGCGGCCACTACCGCGATGCACCACGAAATGAGGTTCCGTCGTACAGTCTCCAGGCGAAACGCCCCATTGCGCGGCCGCCGCGCTGATGAGCATCATGCGTCCAGTGGCGCCCACCTGCCGCATCAAATCGAAGTTGCTCCGAACCGAGTGCGATCCATCCGTATCCTGCTCGCCATATTTCGGATCGCCAATCGCCTGCTCGATCTTGACCCTGGACCACTCCGCGTCGAGTTCGTCGGCCACCACCAGCGGCAGGGCAGTGCGGCTGCCGCACCCCATCTCCGAACGATGAGCGACGATTGTGACCGTGCCGTCCGGGGCGATCGACATCCAAAGACTCGGTTCAAAGGGCGCTGCCGCCGCTTCACCTTCCGCGGCCCAGAGTTTCTCGGGAATCAAGCGCGCGCTGAGTACAAATGCACCGCCCACCAGTGCTCCGCGCAGAAAAACACGACGGCTGACACTCTCGATCGTATTCATGCCGTCTCCTTGGCAGCCTGATGAATCGCCGCCCGAATCCGCTGATACGTTCCGCAGCGGCAGAGATTGCCCGACATTGCCGTGTCGATTTCCAGGTCGCTGGGATTCTTGTTCTCCTTTAGAAGCGCGATCGCCTGCATGATCTGCCCCGTCTGGCAGTAGCCACATTGCGGCACCCGGATTTCCATCCAGGCTTTTTGCACCGGATGCATGGGCGCGATACCTTCAATCGTCGTGATCTCGGCGCCTCCCACCTCTTTCATCGGAGTGGTGCAGGAGCGGATCGCCGCGCCATTCTGATGCACGGTACAGGCGCCGCATAACGCCATGCCGCAGCCAAACTTCGTGCCCGTCAATTCGGCGACGTCGCGTAAATACCAGAGCAACGGCATATCAGGATCGCCGTCAAAACTCTTTTCTTTCCCGTTCACTTTGAAACGGATCATGTAGCCCTCGCTCGACCTTATGGATGTCAAATCCTGAAGACGGCAAATTCGATTTTCATATCGTAGTCGCAAGGCGCGAAATGTGGAAGAGTCAAACTCGCCGCGGGAACTGGCCGACACGCTGACGCGCAAGTCTGCGCACCAGAGCACGCCTCTGCCGCTTTACCCTGTGCTCGCCCGAGTCCCCGTGGTTCATGTTTCGAGCCAGCGCCATCATATAATCGTCTGTCCATCGTCTTTCAACCGTCTTCATTTTGATGCAGGGAGGAATTTTGGCTTACGACGATCTGCGCGACTGGATCAAAGCACTGGAACGATCCGGCGAACTGAAACGCATTCGCACCGAAGCGGACCCAATTCTAGAGATTGCGGAAATCGCCGACCGGGTTTCGAAGAGCCTACTTCGAGAAAAAAACGGGCAGGGAACTGTCGGCGGCAAGGCCCTTTTGTTCGAGAACGTGAAGGGTTACCCCGGCGCACAACTTCTCATCAACCAGTTCGGCTCCGCCCGGCGCATGAGGCTGGCGCTCGAAGTCAACAGCCTGGACGAAGTCGCCGACCGCATTCGTGCCTTCATGGACGTGAAATCTCCGCAAGGCTTTCTCGATAAAGTGAAGATGCTGCCCATGCTGGCCGAGATGGGCAAATTCTTCCCCAAGACAGTAGCCACCGGCCCCTGCAAAGAAGTGATCAAGCGCGACAATTTCTCGTTGCTCGATTTTCCCATCCTGCAATGCTGGCCAAAGGACGGCGGACGCTTCATCACGCTGCCCTGCGTAATCACCCGCGATCCGAAAACCGGCAAACGCAACGTCGGCATGTATCGCATGCAGGTCTACGACGAACGCACCACCGGCATGCACTGGCAAAGACAGAAAGTAGCCGCCGAACATTACCGCGACCATATACGCAAAGCCGCGCTTGCCCCAAATCACGCAGGGACGGACGCCCTCGTCCGTCCTGTCGGGCAAAGCCCGGCCACCGCCGCCGTTGACATCATGGCAAGATCGTCCGGCGGCGCAATCGTCGCTCAAGGCGATCGCCCCTCCGGCAAGATGGAAGTGGCCGTAGCGATCGGCACCGATCCCGCGCTGACGTTTTCCGCCATCGTCCCCGCCCCGCCCGACGTGGAAGAATTCATCATCGCCGGATTTCTGCGCCAGAAGCCCGTCGAACTCGTTAAGTGCGAGACCGTAGACCTCGAAGTTCCGGCCGACGCCGAAATCATTCTCGAAGGCTACGTCAACCTCGACGAACTCCGCACCGAAGGCCCTTTCGGCGATCACACCGGCTTCTACTCGCTCGAGGACGAATACCCGGTCTTTCACGTCACCTGCGTGACCCACAGAAAAGACCCGATCTACGCCACCACCGTCGTCGGGAAGCCGCCGCAGGAAGATGCCTGGATGGGCAAGGCCGTCGAACGCATCTTCCTCCCGCTGATGAAGCTGACCATCCCCGAACTCATCGACATTAATCTGCCTATCGAAGGCGTCTTCCATAACCTGATGCTGGTTTCCATTCGCAAGTCCTATCCTGGACAAGCGCGCAAGGTGATGAACGCCATCTGGTCGCTGGGACAAGCCATGTTTACCAAGTGCATCATCGTGGTCGACGAAGACGTGGACGTGCAGGACGTGGCCGACGTCACGCTGAAAGTGCTGAACAACATCGATCCCGAGCGCGACATCCAGTTCACGCTGGGTCCCGTCGATTCGCTCGACCATGCCGCCCGCCTCGCCAACTACGGCTCAAAAATGGGCATTGACGCCACCCGCAAGTGGCCAACCGAGGGCTTCGGACGTCCGTGGCCGGACGAGATTGTGATGGACTCGAAGACGCGGGCGCTGGTCGATGGCAAGTGGAGAGCTCTGGCGCGGGAGTTGGGGATTGAGTGATCAAAGGCGCGGCCCGAGTTCGAGAGTCTGCCGTTCCGTCGGTTTTGATGCGACTGAAATGTTAGCGCGGCTGGATGCAATACCGATACAAAAAGCAGTAATCGCGAAACCATGGCGACCCCTGAAATCCCAAACCTGAACCCGCCCTGGCAGTCGATGACGGTCGACCGGTATGCCGCGCTCGAGCAGTTGACGGGCATGAATGTGGTCAAGGTCGGTGACATTTGGTGGCATCAAGTGCGTCCCTTCCTTTACCGTCCACTGCTGCCCTACAAGAAATACGATTCGGGGAAGACGATGGCAGGGCTCAACCGGGTCGGCGCTTTCCAATTTGGAGTGGAAGATGGGCAACCCCACAATTCGTATCTGAACCCGATCATGTTCGAGGAACTCGATAAGTACGAGATCAAGGCTCTCCCTTACAGCGCCCAGAAACACATCAAGAAGGCGCTAAAGAACGGCGTCACCGTGTCCCGTATTGTCGATGAAAAGGAGTTCGCCGAGATTGCCTACCCGTGTTATATGTGTTTCTACCAGCGCACAAAGTACAGCTACGACAAGCGCCGGACCCAGAAAGACGGGTTCGCCCGCTGGGCGCATACCTTGTTTCAGTTTCCGGAGACAGTGATCCTCGGAGCATTCGCCGGTCGAGAGTTAGTGTCTTATGAAATAAGCTGCGTGGTCGAGGACACGCTCTGCTTGAAAACACTGGTCAATTCCGACAGAGCGCTCAAACTTGGCGCCGCTGACCTGTTGTTGCATACTTACCGGAGCGGCAGCCGGGAGCAACCGGCGATCCGTCAGATTTACGACAGCATGCTCGGGCAGAATCCCGGCATCAATGATTACTATTTCGTCCGTGGAGCTCGTGTGCTGTCTCTTCCCGCTGCACTCCGCATGCATCCGGCGGTACTGTGGTTGATCAAAGGGGCGAATAAGGGAATCTACAGGCGCTTGCTCGGTCTGAGGCACGATCAACTGCCTGCCATTTAGACTCCTGTCCCTGGGTCGCATTCTCGCCAGATCAGCCTCACCGCACAGCGGCATTACCACCCCTTGAGCCTCTCCGCAATCTGTGTTCTCATTGATCACGACGCGCCGTGGGGCCGTCTGCACGGCTTTTACCTCAAGTATCAACTTCAGCCTCGAGGAGAAGAACTATGAGCGATGTCCATTTCATTCCCAAGGGTTACAACTCAGTCACTCCCTACCTGATCGTCAAGGGCGCGGCTCGGGCGATTGATTATTACAAAAAGGTTTTCGGAGCGGACGAACTTATGCGGATGCCCGGTCCCGGCGGCCGCATCGGTCATGCGGAGTTGAAAATCGGAGACTCCCACGTCATGCTTGCCGATGAGTGTCCAGAGATGGGGCATCAGGACCCGATTACGCTGGGCAACTCCCCCGTGAGCATGCTGGTGTATGTTGAAGATGTCGATGCCACGGTGACACGGGCGGTCGCGGATGGAGCTAAGATTCTGAAGCCCGTGGTGGACCAGTTCTACGGCGATCGCATGGGTTTCATTCAGGATCCGTTCGGACATCGCTGGGGCGTTGCAACTCACAAGGAAGATGTTTCGCCCGAAGAGATGAAAGAGCGCGCCAAGAAGGCGATGCCGGCGGCTTAACGCGGTTGCGGGTGCCCGACGAACCGCGCCCCTTTATACAATTTGTAATTACAACCTCAGAAAGGAATTCTCCCATGCTCTCCGCTGGCAACCCTTTTCCAAACTTTTCCCTTCCCAACCAGGAAGGTAAGACCGTCAAGCTCTCCGATTTTGCCGGACACTGGCTGGTGGTTTACTTCTATCCGAAAGACGACACGCCCGGTTGTACCGTCCAGGGCAAGTCGTTCACGGCGTCCAAAGCGGCTTTCGACGATGCTGGAATCAAAGTCATCGGCGTCAGCGCCGACGATGTGACTTCGCACAAGAACTTCCACACCAAGTTCGCTTTCGCCATCGATCTGGTTTCCGACATCGAGGCCAATCTCATGAAGACCCTCGGCATTGGCCAGGCGGAATGGAAGGGAATGAAGTTCTGGGAGCGCACGAGTTTTGTAGTCGATCCCAAGGGCGTGATTCGCAAGGTATACGAAAAAGTCAATCCCGAGAGCCACGATAAGGTTCTGCTCACCGATATCGAGGGCATGAAGGCCAAGGCCGCCTGATCGCGCCTCTCGAGTCGCGGAAACAGCCGGTTATTCTACTAGCGGGTCGGTCGAAAACTCCGATCCGCTCAACTTATTCCATGGCCGTCGCAGTGTTCCGGCCAAGCCTTCCGCCATCACTGCCGGCAAGATACGATACAGCCGCGCCCTCAAATCGCGGTAGCCCTGAATCCCGGCAAAAAGGTCGCTCATCAGATCGCGGAAGCTGGCGCTTTGCGCGGTCAGAGACACCATTTTTTCTAGAACGCTGTCTCCGAAAATCTGCCCGTTGTAGAAGCGCGGTGAGACTCGTGCCGCCAACTTCAGTTCGGCCACCACTTCTTCTTGCAGTCGGGCGCGGTACTCCTCCGGTCGTCCAGCCAGCATCGCTTCGGCGCACAATTCCGCCGATCGAAGCGCGTAGTAGAGACCTTCTCCAGTGATCGGATCCACCAGACCGGCGCTGTCGCCAATCATGCTCCAAGCTTCGCCACAGACTTCCAGCGTCTCAAAAGTCTGGGCGCGGAAGGACGGAAGAATGTGCGAATAGAAGCGGGATCCATCGAGAGAAAACCCGTTCTGGTCGAGCCACTTTTCTTTCAGCCAAAGTTCCAGGATGCGGCGCAACTCGCCCGTCGCAACCTCGCCCATCCTGCCTGCGATCCCGGCGGAAACATGATCCGCACGCGGGAAGACCCAGATGTATCCAGTAATCCCCTTCAGAAACTGAATCTGCATCACGGAACTGCGGCCCGGGATAAAGTAGCCGGCAGTGACCATAAAATCGCTTGGGGAAATCGGCGGGAGGAACTGCCCGCGAAAGGGATTGCGCGCCCCCGCCGCGAAGATCAATTGTGAAGTCTGGTATTCCCGCTGGGGAGTGGTCAGTTGCCAGCCTGCGCCGGTACGCGCCAACCGAGTGACGCGTTCCTGTCGCACCGCCGCGCCGGCGCGGCGCGCCCGCTCCAACAGCAGTCCATTCAGCGCCAGGCGCGAAAAGATCGCCACCGGATATTGCAAACGAAACCTTACCCGCTGCCCTGCGGGACTGATCAGTTCGCAGTCTTCAACCGGATTGCCTTCGCTGCCGGCATCGGCTAGAAAGGGATAGCGCTGCAAAGCCTTGTGCGTAAGTCCGCCGCCGCAAGGCTTCTCCCATGCCAGTTTTTCGTCAAAAAGAAGAACCTCCTGGCCGCCGTTCGCCAGCAGCGCCCCTGCCAGAGCGCCCGCTGGACCGCCTCCGACGATCGCTATGGAGCCTTGCCCATTCATCTTCTGGCGGCGCAGTCGCAATGATTTGACGCATAACAAAAACCGCTCCCAGCGGGCAGCAACATTTCGCCGCCGCTGTCGCGAGTTTCAGGCCGCGGCGAGGTTGAAAAAAACCGCGCCAATCCGCGACTTACCGGTCTATTGCAGCGTGGTGGCGCNNTGGGATTCAGTTTCGTTGAGGAAGATCGAATCATCCTCGTGCATGGTGAGGGTGCTGCGATAGATCAGGAGAACAATGAGGACTCCCGTCAGAATACCCCACGCGACCAGCAGCCCATACATTGGAGACATATGCCACCTCGGACCAGAGATCGAGCCAATCCCAGAATTGCACTTTGCGCCCCAGCGAAACTTCCTGGTATCGCCGGCGTTCGGGTACAGGCCCCTACTGCGCACGATTATAGACCCCTTGGCAAGAGGGGGCGACTTCTTGCCCCTCCGGCGCATCTAAAAGCCAGATAGTACAAGGAGTACCGGCTCCCAAAAAGCCTTGCCGGGCCGGTCCCCAGCTTTGTTATAATGGGCAGCTACAAGGAGATAAACCGATGGCAACGACCACCACACCGGATGTACAACCCAAGACTGCGGCGCCCGTCCTGACTCCCAGCGCGATCTCCAAGGTCAAAGAAATCATGGCATCGCAATCGCCTGTCCCCTCCGGATTGCGCTTGTCCGTAGTCGGTGGCGGTTGCTCCGGCTTTCAATACTCCATGGCCTTCGAGAATGGCGCCGGGATGATGGACAAGGTTTTCGACTTCGACGGCCTCAAGGTTTACGTGGATGCCACCTCTCTGATGTATCTTGGCGGAGCGCATGTCGACTACGTCGAGACTCTGGAAGGCGCCGGATTCAAGTTCGACAACCCCAATGTGAAAAGCACTTGCGGCTGCGGTTCGTCGTTCAACGTTTAAGTAGTGTCTAGGGCCGCTTCAGAATTTCGCGTGCAGGAAAAAAGCCCCGCTTGGATGCGGGGCTTTTCCGTTGTTGCTGCGATTTCCCGGAAGCCCGATTTACTGTTGCTGGGTTGGAGCGGGGTTCTGAGCAGGCTGCGTTCCCATACCCTGGCTAGGGCCGGAGTTCGATCCAAACCCCTGCCCGAATCCTTGTCCTTGTCCCTGTCCCTGTCCGAACCCCTGTCCCGACAGACCGCCGCTCTGGCCTGCCAAGCCGCCCGGTTGCCCTGGATTCAAGTTGCCGCCGTTCAGGTTTGGATTCGGAGCGCCAGGATTGATCGGGCCCGTCAGTAACCCGCCGCGGTCGGCCTGAGGCAGGTAGACGAAGAGCCAGTCGCTGTAGTGGTCCTTTCCGTAATACACATGAATACTCTTATCCTTCTTATTCGTGCTGGCGACTCCGAGGATCGGTCCTCCGCCAAAAACCTGACCGCTGAAGCCGGAACTGGGACTCGAATTGGGACTCGAATTTGTATTAGGGCTGGAATTGGAGTTAGGGTTAGAGGAAGGCGATCCCGGCGAATTTGAGTTTCCCTCCGCATCGGACGCAGTGCCCAAGGTGTCTGAAGTTCCATTCAGGCCATTCTGCGTGCCGTTTTGTTGGATCCCGCCCGGTTGCGTGCCGAAGCCGCCGAGTCCGCCTTGCATTCCAGCCAAACCGCCTTGCATGGCAGCCAAAGCTCCCTGCGCCGCGCCGAGTGCACCTGGTCCCTGTCCCGGTTGTCCATTTTGTCCCGGAATCAAACCCTGTCCCGCCGTTTGTCCCAGCATCAATCCGGTATTCAAGCTGATGTCCTGCTGGTGCAGGAACTTGAAGTCCCTCTCTTTGCCCGTGACCGGATCCCGGTTCATGGGATCCGTATAGCGCTTGCGGATGAAACGGATGTTGTTGGTATTCTCGAGATCCTCGATCTTGGTGGGATAGCGGCTGAATTTCTTGTAGTAGTGTTGAATTGCGCGCATGTACGCCGTGCCCCGATGCACCATTTCCGTTTCGCGGTCGCGCTTGATTTGCTGGGCGATTTCGGGAAGCACGGCCAGCAGCGCGATCGTGATCAGCGCCAGGGCCAGGGTCAGCGTGATCAGCATGTAACCGCGCTGGGGATTTTGCGATTTGTAATTTGTAATTTGTAATTTGGCCGACTTCAAATCCCGACGTCGCATAAGTCTCACTCGCCTTCCAAAGCCAAATCACAGAAAATTACACAACCCAGCTTCAGCCTTGCGTCAAGGGCAGGCTCTGGCGGTTGTTGTTGAGCACGTCTTCCACGTCCACCGCAGTCGGCGAAATGTGCAACACGCGATAGCGCCGGTCGACAATGTCGCCTTCACCGGCGACAAAAACGTCTTCGCCCTGCGACAAAAATACTTTCTTGGGATCTCCGGGCTTGTTGGCAAAGCCAAAAAACTTGAGCGTAATCGGCGGCGGCTGCGGAATCGCCGGAGGCGTATACACCGCAACCTTGTTCTTGTCGGTCGTCCCGTTACCCTTGGGCTTGTCGATGGTGGCTACCGATCCCGCGATAAAAATATTCCTGCCGTTCCCCGCGTACTTGATCTCCTCGCTTTGCCCGAGCAGATTCAGGTCCAGCGTGGGATCGAGCCTCGGTTCGACAATGGGCACCATTTTTCCCGATGCCGAGCGTCGCATGCCGGGTCGTGCCGCCGCCGAGGTCGAGGTCGCGGGTCCCACCACCGGCGCTGCGTCCGGCGAAGGCCAGAGCGCACGCCCCAGCATCAGTAACGCGATCCCGCCCAACACTGCCAGCGCGTAGAGCTGCTTCCGATTTTCGATTCCGAGTTTCACTCAGGCTCCCAACCACAAATAACTGTGCAAGGTGATCTGGAGCTTGACCTGTCCCGAACTCTCGCCCGCCAGGTCCACACTGTCCACCGCCACAAACATCTTCGACCGTTCCAGCGCATTGATAAAGCGCACCAGTTGCAGGTAGTTTCCGGAAAACCCGCCCTCGATCTCCACTGGAATCACACCCGAGCTTTCCGAATCCTCCTCCTTGTACCGCATCTGCTGCATCCGGACGCCGTTCTCCGTCGCCAGTTTCCCCAAGGCGGTGAGCAACTCGGAATCCTGCGCGGCGAACCGGTCTTTGTAAAATCCGTGGATCTGATCCTTCGCCAGCACGATTTTCTTGTCCATACCGCGCAGCGGTTCTACTTCCCGATTCTTCTTGGTCAGTGCGGCCCGGAGTTCGTTGATTTGCAGCGTCCGTGAATCCGCCGAACCTACCAGAGGCGAGAACAGGATGGCCGCCGCCACGAGATCGGCGGCCAGCATGGCCCCAATCGCAATCTTCAACTTGCGCCGCGAATTTCCTAAGTCCGGCATTATTTCCCGCTCCGCTCGGGCGCATCGGGAATGTAAATCGAGACCACCGACGCCACTACGCCCGCCCCCGGTTCCGTGCCCTGACCTTCTTCCACCAGTTGCGCGCCCTGGAAATGCTTCGAACCCTCCATGCGATGCACCAATTCCACCGCCGCCGATCGCGTATCGCCCGCCACCTTCATATCCAGTTCCATCTGATTCTGATCGTTCAATTCCGGGCGCAGCGAAACCACGTGCAGGTTCGGAGGCATGACCCGCTCCAGATCCTCGAACACCCGCGTCCACGAAAATGACTTGCGCTGAATCAGGCCATTCAGAAACTGCGACTGGATCCGTGTGCTGCGGTTGGCGGCCTTGTCCAGTTCGGCCTGATCCAGCGCCCGTTCCTTATCCCGTTCTGTGATCTGCTGTTGCAGTCGCGCGATGGTCTGCCGATCTCTACCGGCATTGATCCAGCCTTGCACCGCCCAGCCCAGCAGAACCAGCGTCAGCAAGCCCAGCAACCCCACGCCCAATCCCCAGCGCAGCCAGAATTCACGGGCATCTTCGTAGGGCCGGGTTGCGAGATTGATATCTAAACGCATACGAATGCAAACACCATCAGCAAAACCCGCTTTTCGCTGCTCGTCCTTCGCCCTTCGCTCTTGGCTAACAGCGAAACGCGACCAGCGAACAGCAGCCTACGAAATCAAGGCTCCCACCACTCCCGCCATACGCCAGCGCGGAACCGCTCCGGTGGTTGACCCGATCTGCGATGCCGCGATCAACTCCTCCACCTGCGCCCCCGACTGGTTCTTGAGCGCCGGCGCGGCCCCTCCCGTTTCCGGCAGTCCCGCCACATACACGCGCTCGATATTCAGTTTGTAGGTGTCCTGAAAAAATACTACCGAGGGATAGACTTCCTCCGCCAGTTGATCGCCAGTGATGGTCACGCCCCGGACATTCTCCAGCGTCCGGAACAGCAGCAATTGTTCCTGATCGAGAATGGCGAGGCTAATGGTGCGCGCGTCCACTTTCACGACCAGGGTTGGCCGTTCCCCGTCCGCCGCTCCCAGTGCCGCCAGCATCGACGGCATCACCATGCCCGGGTTGTAGCCGGCATCGCGAAACGCCGATTCGTATTCTTCCAGAACCGTGTTCAGCACCACCGCCGCCACTGCCCGTGTGCCCTTTGGCGTGGTTTGCGCGTGATAAGAAATTCGGGCGCTGTCGGGATCAAACGGCAGTGACTTCTTCAAGCGGAATCGGACCACCGCTTCCGCTTCGTCGCGTTTTGCGGGCAGGGTCTCGAAGTCGAGCAGGACTACCCGTACCGCGCTGTCGGGCAAAATTGCGATCACGTCGCGCGACCGCCCCCCGACGCCGCCGAGCGCGCTTTCAATGGCCCGTCTCACTGCTCCACCATCACGCAGATTCGCTTCCATTAGATCCGGCACCACCGTGCCCGGCGCCAGTTCCCGCGCCGATGACACTTCCACCATCCGCCCCCGATCGGCGGCGCGTCCCGCCAGAACGCGGTCCGCGGCGATTTCACAGGCCAGCGTGGGACGGCGAACGTGTTTGGAAGAGTTGGTCATTCTTGTTATTGATCTCTCTTGTTATTGATCGCCGTACTATGGTCTGATCGAAATTACCTCTGCTGCAGCGCTCGGCTGCGGAATGGGTAAGTGGTCTTCTTTAAGACCATCCAGATGGAACTTGATCGCTTCCTGGATCAAAGAGCGGACGTCGGCCCTGGTTCTGCCTGTGCACACCGCTCCCGGCAAGTCGGGAACGTACGCCGGCCATCCAGTTTCGGATTTCTCGTAAACGACAACGTAGTTCAAAGCTTCAACCCCGCTTGTTTGAGGACGCTGTTCAGAGTGCCCGGAGGAAGATCGTCGTACGGATGCCCCGGCAATGTGACGCGTCCGGCTTTCATCGGATGCTTGTATTGCCGATGACTTCCACGCGTCTGTTTCAGATACCAGCCATCTCGCTCCAGCAACCTTAATGATATCCCGTACTTTCATGAAGAGGACAGTTACCTCTGGGATGCCGGGATTGATCCGTCGGCCACGCACCGGGTAACTGCTCTCGTCTCCCCTCAGCGCATGGTCTCGATAAACGTGACCTTGTTGATTTCCTTCAGAGTGGTGAGTCCGCCCCGCACCTTGTCCAGCGCCGATTCCCGGAGGAACCGCATCCCGTCTTCGCGGGCCGCCCGCCGAATCTCCGAGGTCGGCTTCCGTTCCAGAATCATCTCGCGAATGCGGTCGGTCAGATCCAGAAGTTCATGAATCGCCGTTCGTCCCCGGAACCCCGTCCCCGCACACTCAATGCAGCCCTGCCCTTCATACAAAGGAACCTGCGACCACTGCACCGGATCCAGGCCGCTGGCCTCCAGCACATCATTCGGATAATGCACCGCCGTCCGGCAGGAATCGCAGATGATTCTCACCAGTCGCTGCGCCAGAATACAGTTGAGCGCGGAAACAAAATTGTAAGGTTCGACGCCCATGTTCAGGAAGCGCCCGAGCACGTCGACCACGTTATTGGCGTGCACAGTCGTAAAGACCAGATGCCCGGTCAGCGCCGATTGGATGGCGATCTGGGCCGTTTCGTTGTCACGAATTTCGCCCACCATGATCTTGTCCGGGTCGTGCCGCAAAATCGACCGCAGGCCGCGGGCGAAGGTCAGTCCCTTTTTTTCGTTGACCGGAATCTGAGTGATGCCGCGCAGTTGATATTCCACCGGATCTTCAATGGTGATGATCTTGTCTTCGTCGGTCTTAATCTCATTGACCGCGGCATAGAGCGTCGTCGTCTTGCCGCTGCCCGTCGGTCCGGTCACCAGCACCATGCCGTAAGGTTCCTTGATGTAGCGCCGGAAGCGGCGCAGATCGTCCTCGTCGAACCCCACGACCTCGAGCGTCAGCTTCTTGAACTTCTCGCTCATCGACTCTTTATCGAGCACGCGGAGCACGGCATCCTCGCCGTGAATCGACGGCATGATCGACACTCGGAAGTCGATGGCGCGCCCGTTGTACTTCACCCGGAAGCGTCCGTCCTGGGGCACGCGGCGCTCGGAAATGTCGAGTTCGCTCATGACCTTGATGCGCGAAATGATGGTGGAGTGATGCTCTTTGCCGATGGGCGGCATGGCGTTCGTCAGCACGCCGTCGATACGAAACTTGATGACCACCGAGTCGTCCCGCGTCTCAATGTGAATGTCGCTCGCCCGCCGCTGCAGCGCCGTGAAAATCGTAGTATCGACCAGGCGGATGATCGGGCTCATGTCGCTGCCCGCCGTCGCCGTCAATTTGTCGATGGAGATGGTCTCGTCGTTCCCCGCTTCGTCCTCGCGGATCACGTCGAGCGTGAAGCCCTCGCTCGCGTCTTCCAGCACGCGCTTGGACTGCTCCGTCTTCTGCAGAATGTCGGAAATCTGTTTGAGCGTCGAAACCTTGGTCAGGATGCGCTTACCCAGCAGCAGGCTGATCTCATCGATCATCATCAACTGGCTGGGATCGGCAATCGCAATCGCCAGACGCCCGTCCGCCGTCTCGTCCAGCGGCACGAACTTATAGCGGAACATCAGGTGTACGGGGATCTTCTCGAACAGATCGTGGTGCAACTGAAAATCGCTCAAATCGACGAATTCACAACGGTAGCGCCGGGCAATATCCCGCGCCCGTTCCAGTTCATCGGGAATCACCGCCGGTACTTCAGGCACCGACCTGCCGCCGTTCCCACCCGTTACCACCACTGTTTTCTTGTCCGCCATGCCCCATTCCAGTCTACTGCCATTTCAAAATCTCTTTTGTGAACCCCGCTTCCAGCATGGGGCTCGCTTTTCAGCCGGAGACGGCACCCTAGTGCACGCTCGCTCCCAACGTAAAGATCGGCATATAAAGAGAAATCAATATCCCGCCGACAAACACCGCCATGACAATCAGGATCAGCGGTTCGATCAGCGCCATGGCCGCGCTCAGAGCCGTCTGTACGTCCTCTTCGTAAAACTCCGCCACCGAAGCCAGCATCGCCGGCAAGGCGCCCGTAGACTCGCCAACTTCCAGCATTTCCACCGCCAAGTCGGGAAACAGCTTCTGCGTTTCCAGGCTGTGCGCCAGGCTTTGTCCTTCTCTTACGCGCTCCGCCGCCGCCGTGACCCCGTTCAACATTTGCCGGCTGCTCAGCGATTCGCCCGCCGTTTCCATCGCCGGTACCAGCGGCAATCCGCCTTGCAATAGCGTTCCCAGGATGCGCGAGAAATTGGCCACCTGGTACTTCAGCCGGATCTCCCCGATCAGCGGCAGCGACAGCAGAAACTTGTCAATGTGCTCCGCCCCTTTGTCGCTTTGTTTCCACCGCCACAAAAGGAACCCGGCCGCCACTGCCACCAGCAACACGATCCATCCATACTTCTGCGCGTTCAGACCAAGCGACAACATGAAAACCGTGATCGCCGGCAAGTCCGCGCCCAGGTTATTGAACAGGTCGGCAAACTTAGGCACCACGTAAGTGATCAGAAAAATCAGCATCAGCGTCACCACCGACACCAGCAGGGCCGGATACACCAATGACACGAGCAGTTTCTTGCGGAAGGTCTGCACCATCCGCTGGTAAGTAATATAGCGGCCCAGCACTTCTTCCATGCTGCCGCTCTTTTCGCCCGCCAGCAGCGTGGTTGTATACATCTTCGGAAACACCTGCTGCGCCGCAAACGCATCCGACAGCAACTCGCCGCCCTTAACCCGTTCCCGAACGTTTTCCAGCAGCTGCAGTAATGACTTGTCCCGCTGCCGTTTGATCAGAAGATCCAGTGCCGTCAGCACCGGCAGCCCGGCCTTAATCAGCGTCAAAAACTGCTGGTTAAAGATCAGAAACGTCGCTTGCCGCAGTTTGCCCCGCTGCCCGAACTTCCCGCCCCGGCTCAGTATGGTTCGCGGCTTGACCCAGTACACCAGGTATCCCTGCTGCACGAACCGATCATGCACCTCTGCCTCCGAGTGCCCAATCTCCACCTGCTGCCGCAGATGGCCCTGTTCGTCAGCGACTTTGACCATGAATTCTGGCATTGGATACCGTCTCTACCTGCTCTAATGGCTCCTAAGAAACCTGGGCGTCTGACCCAAGTGTAACATTCTGTTGCCAAAGCCCTTACCGCAACTCGCCCTTCCCGGTGGTACGCAAGTAACCAAGCCGCCCTCACCAGTTATCAGTTAATCGAGAGGGCCGCGACCTATTCCGAAGGGCCTTCCCGCTATGGCCCCAACTCTCCTTCAACCGTTTCGACTCCCGGGGGAGGGATAAACTGAAACCGGCTGTCACTCAACTCCAGATCTTCTTTCCACCCGGCAAAGCGGAACTCCGTCGCCGCCCCGTCGGCTTCCATCAATACGATGCGGACAATCTGATGAGAAGGCGAGATCTCCAGTTGCACCTCGTTCACTGCACCCGCGACCGGCGCTTTTGGGACTCCTCGCAGCATCACGTCGCTGGCTCCCAGTGGTGGCTGATCCACCACCTTAGAAAGTCCTCGCAACTCATTCTCCAGCTTAGTCTTGCCGAGCAAGAATGCGATCGGAGAGCGCATATCGTCCAGATTTTTCAGTGGCGTTTTCCGCAGTTGCCGCTCCGCCGGCATAAAAAACCACACAACCTCGCCGTTGCTGATAAACAGCTTCTCCTTTGGAGAACGGTACTCCCACCGCATCTTGCGCGGCTTTTTGAGCCACAAAGTCCCCCCTTCCACGCGCTCCACCCCATCGCCCCGGTAAATCTCCGTGAAATCCGATTCCAGACTGCGCAGGTGGTTGTAGTGCTCGTCAACCGCCCGCGCCAGTTGCCGGACATCGACATTCTGGGCACGCACAGGAACGGCGAAAGTTATAAGCACCAGCCAGTAAAGCGGCAAACAAAAGCAGCGAAGGTTCAATTTGGTTTTCCCCGATTCAATTTTACTGCCACCCGATCGCGCCCGAAGCCCTCTGGTATGGTTTGTCCGCCAGTAGTTGAGAGAATGAACCCCGAAACTAGCCGGTTTGGCCCCCGGAACGGGCGGAGTAAATGGAGTACTGCTCAGTCCCGCCGAGCCACGCAAACGCCGAACTTCCGGCGATGAGGTGTGCGAGCAACGGATTGTGATAGAGCACATACACCGCGCGGGGATTCGCTGCCAGGCTTTTTTCGAGGTTCGCCATCATGCGTCTCATGCCCGCCTCCGGCAACGGGTTGAAGAGATAGAGCACAAGCTGCTCACCTGCAAAAGAAAAGTCGCAAGCATCGCCGCAGACCGCTTCAATCTCCGAGCACTCTTGCGTAGCGGAACGGTAAGCACGAATATTTTCTTCCGCCGCCTGGTGCAGTTCCGCAATCAGTTCCACGCCTACAATTTTTCGAAACGGATACTCCGAAGCCATCAGCAGCGTTCGTCCCTTGCCGGAACCGAGATCGATGAACGTGAATTGCTCGAAGGCAATCGGCAGAGCTGCCATCATCTCGTGAAACAGAGCGGGTTCGGTCGGCTGGTACGGAGAATGGAAACACCCCAGCAACCGCGCCCGCCATCCGACGGTTCCGCTGGTCGTGTTGACGCGATGCTCCCAGTCGTATTCCATGTCGCCATAGCGCTGCCTTCTCCGCTCGGGAGTGGAGTCCCGCAAAAAATCCCGAAGATTTCGAGCCAGCAGGGAAGTGGCGGCAATCGAGCCTTTTGCTCGCGCCTGTTCGCGCCACCAGGTGCGCAGCGCCGTCCAGTGGGGTTGGGAAGAACCTGAGAACACGCTAAGGATGCTAACAAACACCGCTGGTAACAATGAAAGTTGCTAACAAAGTCGGGAAGACGTCATTCGCCAGTCGTCTCCAGCTTCCGTGAAATAGCGCAAAGCCGCGTTTACTTCGACGCTTGTCGCGGCGGTTGGGGCGGCGCCGCGCCCGGCGGCAGTCCCTTGGTGATGAAGTAGATATTTTGCGGGTCCTGCACTTCGATCCGCCCCTCCGCCATCAGTCGGTAAGGATGCCCCTTCGGATCGGTCGGCGTCCCGTGGATCAACCCCGCCCGCTCCAGATCGCTCATGCTGCCGGGCCATCGTCCGGTCTGCAAGCGGTATTTTTCCACCACCTGCTCCAGTCGTGTTACATCTTCATCCACCTGCAGCGCGAGGAGATGCTCGACCGCGTTTTCCCGGATTTGTGATTCCTTGGTGCTCTGGTAGGTGGTGAACCACAACATGCGGGCCGTATCGAATTCGCCCGCATGTTGCGCCATCCGTGCGGCTAGAATAGGCATGAATTCGTTGGTTACAGGAAGCTGCGCTCCCTGCGCAAACGCCTGCGCCGCATGCGCATAGTCCTTGAGTTCGGTGTAATACAGAAATCCCAGGTTGTAATAGAGCCGCCACTGGTCAGGATTGTGCTCGATGCCGTACCGCATCAGGGCCAGCGCCGATCCCGGCAAACCCGCGCCGTTCGGTGGTTTCGGAGCGAGAAAGGTCGCCCCAAACTGATACGCCGGAAGCAGCTTGGGATCCAGCTCCGTGGTGATTTCAAGCAGCGGCGCCAACAGGCGGAAATCGCCGGTCCCGCTGTGATGCTGCTCCCCGAAATACTGCACCGCGCGCGTCCAGTAAATATCGGCCAGGAGCCCGGTGTATCCCAAGCTCAAGCGCCGCAGCATTTTAGGAGAGCGCAGATAGAGCGATTCCTCCGCCGCGTTTCCGCTCCGCGTGCGATCGATGGCATCCAGCATCGCCGCGACGCCGGCCATGGAAAACAAAAGCACCACGGCCGCCGCCAGGTTCACGCGCCACGCCGCCGTCATACTCACTTCAGATTCCGGCGCTGGAAGATCAGCACCGCTCCCGAAATCGCCATGGTCGAATACAGCAGCGCATACACGCTGTTGTACAGAATCAGGCGTCCGGGGACAGCGTCCCCGTGCGCCACCTGGCTGATTACATTCAAGGCGGAAAAATTCGGCACCACATAGGCAACGGCGGTCGCGATCCAGCCGGCCAGTCCATGCGTGATTCGGGCAAAGCCCCGCAGATCCTCCGCCAGACTTCCAATCACGAACAATGCGAAGGTGAATACCGCCGACATCAGCGGCGTCGAAAAAGAAGAGAAAAACAGCGCCAGAGCGCACACCATCAGAAACTGCAACACAATGAAATACAGCGCGACCAGCACCCATCCATCCATCTTCTCGAATTTGTGCGCCACATAGAGCAGCGCCAGAAATACGCCCAGCGCCATGAAAAACGTGTTCACCACTAGCGTCCCCGTGAGCCCAAAAAACTTGCCCACAACGAATTCCCAACGCCGAACCGGCCGCGACAGCACCGTGTACAGCGTCCGTTTGTCGATCTCTTTCGACACCAGGCCGATCCCGATGAAGATCGCGATCACGACTCCGAACAGCGACACCGCCGTCAGCCCCAGATTCACCACCACCAGGCGCTCGATGTCGATCGAAATTTCACCCACCAGAATCGCCGCTCCCGAAAGCAGCAGCGCAAACGCGATCAGGTTGTAAAGCACCCGGTCGCGCACCGCCTCGCGAAAAGTGTTGAAGGCGATGTAACCGATCCTGGAGTTCATACACCCGCTCCTTTGCGATTTTCTTTGTCCCGGCTGTCATCCGCCCGAGCATCGTCCCCGGCTTCCGCGGGCTGCAGTTTCTGAATGTAATATTCTTCCAGCGAACTGCGCACCGGGGTCAGCGAAATCAACCTGAGCCGCTCGCGCCGCAGCACTTCGAGCGCCGCATCCTGCTGCTCTTCCGGCACAACCGCGTTCACCATGTCTCCGCTGACCCGCGCTTCCGCACCCAGGCTGGTTAATCCCACCGGCACTGTTTGCGAGTAAAAAATAATCTCGACTTTACCTCGCGTTTCCGAGGTCAAGTCCGCGACCGCTCCCACCCCGCGCAACTCGCCCTGGTGAATGATTCCCACCCGGTCGCAGAGCGCCTCCGCATCCGACAGAATGTGGGTCGAAAAGAAAACTGTCTTGCCTTCATTCCGCAGCTGCTGGATCAGATCCCGAACTTCGCGCCGCCCCATCGGATCCAGTCCCGACATGGGCTCGTCCAGAAACACCAGCTTCGGATCGTGCAGAATCGCTTGCGCCAGCCCCACCCGCTGCAACATGCCCTTGGAAAACTTCCGCAACTGCAATCCCGCGGAATCGCTTAATCCCACCCGCGCCAGCATCTGCTCCACTCGGGCCGACCTTCCTTTTGCCGGCATTCCGGAAAGTTGCCCATAGTAGTTAAGCAATTCCCGGGCGCTCAGATGGTCGTAGAAGTAGGGTTGCTCGGGCAGAAAGCCTACCTGCGATTTCACCTCGGGGTCGTCCAGGTTCTTGCCTAGAATGCGCGCCGTCCCCGCGGTCGGGAACACCAGACCCATCAGCAGCTTGAGGGTGGTGGTTTTGCCTGCTCCGTTCGGGCCGAGGAATCCGAAGACCTCGCCTTCTTCGATCGTCAAGCGTAGCGGTCGAAGCGCGAGCTTCTGCCGTTTACGCCAGAATCCCACGAGATAGCTTTTTTCCAAGTCTAGAATTTCAATCGCAGCCATGGCTATGCGCGCAATGCCACGCTCCGGGCGTGGAAAGTCGTATGGAATTAGACACTGATGACAGAATTATAAGCAATGCTCGACCGCCATGCGGCGGTCGGGCCGTCCCAGCGGTTACCAAGGTAAACCGGTTGGCTGGACCAAGGGTGGTCCCACAACGCTTACGACTGACTTCGACGTTAGTTCTGCGGGCTGATCGTAGTGTCGCAAGTTGAAATCGTAGTCATGCTGGCGCGCACTACTGCGTCGGCAAACGAACAGAAATAGCGAATTCCTGAATAGTTCCACAATACCGGCGTAGCAATAAAATTGTAGGTTGAGTTCGGTGTGCCGGTTACATTGCTCAGCGTGAAGTTGTAGCCGCTCCGCTGCCCCCCAGCCAGCACGGAGTCGATCAAACAGGCGCCGCTTGAAGTCGGCGGCGTGCAGCTCGCGCCCCCCAGTGCCGCGAGCGTGCTCGCATAGCCCACGGACGGATAGGCCGAATTGTATGAGATCTGCGCCGTGTTCAAGGTTCGGATCGAGGCCACCGCGGCCGATTCATTGGCCGCCATCCGCGAACGCAGGAAACTCGGCACCGCAATCGCTGCGATGATCAGAATAATGGCTACGACAATCAGCAATTCGATGAGGGAAAATCCCTTGGTCCTTTGCATTGCCTCTCCCTGTTCCAGGATGACGTTCCTGGACAAGCACATCCAATCAAGATTTCATTGACAACAGTTGCACTTTGCGTGCCGTACGAGGATCAGGGATCTGACCGCCTAAGTCCTTGAGAATGCGAACCATTCACAATTCCTGCCGCCAAGTTTCGACCTCTTGGTCATTCCCCATTGCTCGGAAATGACATTTTGTGTCAGCCCGTCTTGGCGCCGGGCGACGACCGACTGTGAAGGACCCACTCCGCAAACAGATCCATAAAAAAAGCAGAGGATTTCTCCCCTGCCTTTCTTTGGCTTTGCACCCTCCCCCAGGTACGTAGCCAAAATCAAACCTTTGTTGCAAGGGCGGCACACCTATTGCAACGGCGAAACACTCGCCGTGCAGGTGCTCAGCGAAGTCGCGCTGAATCGCACCACCGCGTCGGCGAAGGAACAAAAGTATCGGACTCCTGTCTGGTTCGGAGTCAATGGAGTCGCGATAAATTGATAGCTTCCATTCGGAGTTCCCGCCGCGCCCGATAACGCAAACGAGTACCCGCTCTTGCTGCCCGAGGATAACTGGGTGTCGATCAGGCAAGCGCCCGAACTTCCCGGCGGCGTGCAACTCACTCCGCTCAACGCGCTCAGCGCCGTGGCAAAGCCCACCGCGGGATAACTGGAGTTATACGAAATCTGGGCCGTATTCAACGTCCGCAGCGATGCCACCGCCGACGACTCGTTGGCTGCAATTCGCGCCCGCAGCAGGTTGGGAATCGCGATGGCCGCGATGATGAGAATAATGGCCACCACAATCAACAACTCGATCAGCGAAAAGCCCTTCTGTTNNCCGCATGGCTGGCGTAGCTCCTCTGCTTTCGGGAACTGCGTAAACTGCGGTTGCCATCACAGATTTGCACTTTGGGGGCCGATCTTTCATTCCGAGTCGAGATCCCCAAGAGCCGGGTCATGCCCGTATTTGCTGAGGAATTTCTAATGTGGGTGGCGATGGCCCCGTGGCTGGGCGACCCGGGCTGACACAATTTGTCAGGTCTCCCTGGATCGCAGTGCCAAATTTTGGCTATTCGTGCCGTCCGAACCCGTGGCAGGAGAGTCGAATCGTCGGNNCTCCCCCAGGTACTTTGCCAAACTCAAACTTACTGCAGCGGGTTCTGCGTGGTGTCGCAGGTGCTGATCAGGGCGGTGTTGTAGCGCACCACAGCATCGGCGAACGAGCAGAAGTAGCGCGTGCCGGTCTGGTTCGGAGTCAACGGCGTTGCGATCGCCTGATAGGTGGAAGCCGGAGTTCCGGTCACACCCGACAGAGCAAAGCTATAGCCGCTCTTCGTGCCCGACGACAGCTG
>PLBE01000060.1 GCA_003134435.1 Acidobacteriaceae bacterium | reverse complement strand
GACGACGATATCCCGTTCTAGGACGTACTTTTAAAAAAGTGTAAACATTCAGACCCGGTACCCACAAAGTACCGGGTTTTTTCTTTGTTTACAAATTACCAAGGTAGGATTATGCTATGAGTTATAGACTACCTTTTCAATGCGTAAACAAACTAACCCTTTTGCGGTTCGGCTTGTGGTATTCACCTCGGGTGAGCGGCTTCCGCTTCTTTGCCGTCGCTCGACAGGTACGCCTCTGTTCGAGCCTACCGTTTATGCCATTACAGAGCTAAGGGCGCAGAACAGGGCATCCGCCACGATTCAGCAAGCCCTGCGCGCCGTGATGGTGCTGTACCTGGTGCTCGAACGCCTGAAGATTGACCTAGACCAGCGCTTGGGCGAAGGCAGGCTGCTTGAGCTCGGCGAAATCGAAGAATTGGTTCGTTGGTGCCGCCTGCCCCTCGAGGCGTTCACAGGGGACCAGGAGCGACCTGCACCGCCTTCGCGGGTCGTGACCCTCGAGAAGGCCCGCATGAAATCCCCCGCGCCCGGCCACGCTGAACTCGACCCGAACACCGTCGCGATTCGCATTCACTACATAAGGGATTATCTAAAATGGCGAGCCGATGGTCACATGCTGAAATTGGGACGCAATCGAGCTGGCACTGGTTTGTCGGACCTTAAGATCAACTCCGAAATCGTCTTCCGATCCCTTGATGAGCACATTCCTTCCTCACACGGTCGCAATGATGCCGAGCAACGTCAGGGCATGTCGGAGTCGGACCTGGCTAAGCTCATTGAGATTATTCAGCCTGACTCACCGGAGAATCCATGGAAGGGGGAACACGCAAAGGAAAGAAATGCGCTGATCATACGGTGGTTCCTCACTCTTGGAATTCGCCGCGGCGAACTGCTGGGCGTGCGTGTGTCCGACACTGATTTCCAGACCAACGAAGTCTTGATTGCTCGCCGGGCTGACGATCCGGATGATCCTCGCGCTAATGAACCAAATACCAAAACCCGCGACCGGCTACTGTCGATGGACGAGGATCTTGCCGTCCTCACCCGGCGCTACGTCACAGGGGTGCGGCGACGCATTGAAGGCGCGCGAAAACACCCATTTCTTTTCGTCTCAAATGGAACCGGTAAGCCGCTATCGTTGAGCGGCGTGAACAAGATCTTCGTCGTGCTTCGTAAGAAGTGCCCAAGCTTGCCTGACGATCTGTATCCCCACATCTTTCGGCACACGTGGAACGATAGGTTTTCCGACGTGATGGACACTCGCAAAGTATCGGAAGAAACCGAGAAGAAAATGCGCGCCAAGCTCATGGGGTGGTCGGAGACTTCCGGCACCGCCGCCATGTACACGCGAAGACATACGGCGCGCAAAGCAAGAGAAGCGTCCCTCGACCTTCAATCAAAATTTAAGTTGAGGCCGAAAGATGGATCGTAGTTCTAGCCTCGTCGTAGGTACAAGAGCAAACACGGGGATGCTGCCGTCAAGCGCGCGAACGCGCGGGGGCGCCATGTTCGATCCGCGCGCGGACGTCTGGTCGTATAGAGAAGGTGTCACGAAGGTAACTATCAATTTCGCTGCGACTGCTGCTCTTTCGTCTGAAATGCAGCACTCCTTGAAGTCGGTACTCGTCTGGTACGCGCAGAACTCATCTGCAAGCCATTTGATCAGTATGCGCGCGCGAGTTCGAGATCTCGTGCAGTTCCTGTCCACGCAGCAATCTACTCGCATTAACGCAATCTCCAAGATTGACCTATTAAATTACAAATCTTCTTTGAGCCCGGACACGGCCTGGTACCTGGGAGCCTTGTCCGGGATACTAAAGAAGTGGCACGGCTTGGGATATCCTGGCGTTGCCAACGACGCCGTTGCTCTTTTGAGAGCCCTCAAGGTGCGCGGCAATGCAAAGGGCGTTGCCGTCTTGACGATGGATCCGATCAATGGCCCGTACACAGATCTCGAACAACAGGAAATTCAAGACGCACTGAACGATGCCTTCGCCGAAGGTCGAATCGCGGAGTCCACCTACCTTTTAGCGTGGCTGTTTATGGCCCTCGGGCAACGGCCATCTCAGTTCGCTGCATTAAAGGTCTCTGATATTACAGCCCTGACGATAGATGGCTCGATCCTCTACAACATCAAAGTTCCGCGCGCAAAGCAAAGGAATGCAGATCCTAGAGCACAACTCAAGGACAGGCCGCTCGTATCGCAAATAGGCAAGCCGCTACTAGCTTATGCGAACCGGATACGAGACGCATTCCGAGATGAACTGGATCATCCAGAAAACGCTCCATTGTTTCCATGTGCAGTCCCCGGTGAATGGGCTCATGGATATGAGCATCATCACACCAGCCATAGCTTGGGTGTCCTATTAAGCGAGGCGCTTTCCCAGTTAAACATCCGGTCTGAACGAACAGGCGAGCAATTGCACATCACATCGACTCGCTTTCGTCGGACCTTTGGAACCAGAGCAGCCCAGGAAGGACATGGTGAGCTGGTAATCGCGGAAATGCTTGATCACTCTGACACTCAAAACGTCGGCGTGTATGTTGCGTCCGTGCCGGAAATCGCGGAGCGCATAGATCGAGCCATTGCGATGGAGCTGGCCCCTCTCGCCCAAGCGTTCAAGGGTGCTCTAATCACCGACGAATCTGAAGCAACGCGATGCGGTGACCCGGCGAGCCGCATCCTCGATCCGCGAATCGATCGAACCATGAAGCCAATGGGCTCGTGCGGGCAGAACTCATTCTGTGGCTTTAACGCACCGATCGCTTGCTACACCTGCAGGAATTTCGAACCGTGGCTGGACGGCCCGCACGAGGCAGTATTGGAGCATTTGCTGGAAAAGCGCGAGCAGCTTCTAGTATCGACCGATAAACGGATAGCAGCAATCAACGACAGAACGATCCTAGCGGTCGCGGAAGTGATTCAACTCTGTCGTGATGCGACGGCGGATGTGCCTCGTGGCTGAAGTTGTCCACTTTACTCCACGATCAGAGCTCGAGGCGAGCGCCAACGTACGTGACTTTATCGAAGTCTGTCGAACCAAGCTAACGGCATTCGGCGCGGCTTTGTGTTTCGACGACAACGTGTGGGACGTGACAGAAGCGCTTGGGTTGAAGCGGAGCAAACGGGAGCGCATTGTCTTCAGCACATGGGGTTCCGTCAACGCAACTAACCCAACGCCACTATCCGAACCGTTTCTGTCGTTCGCAAAAGCTTACCTCCGTTATCAGCATGGCCTCAGACCGACAAAATCGATCGGAACCCGTATAGCGGCACTGCGTGTGGTGGAGGCGGCGCTCTCCGAAAACGGTTTAGTGCCTGACCCGCTGAATATCAATCCTCAAATACTCAATCGTGCGGCGCAACTCTGTGCGGACAAGTTCACAAAGGCAACCGCATTCAGGGTTGGCGGGCAGCTCGAAATGCTCAGTAGTTTCATGGTGGACAGCCACTTGATGGCCGTTCCTGTCCACTGGAAAAATCCGATCCGTCGGCCGAGGGATTCGGTCCGAGTGGGCAAAGAGTTCGATCAAGAGCGCCACGATAAGCTGCCATCACCCGCGGCGCTATCGGCACTCGCTAATATCTTTCGAATAGCACGGGAACCGTCCGACGTCTTGGTCTCCTCACTCGTAGCCATCCTGTGTTCGAGTCCGGATCGAATCAATGAATTGTTGTATTTGGAATCCGATTGTGAGGTGACGCAAACTATCCCATCGACGGGACAACTCGCCTATGGCCTTCGGTGGCGCCCCGCCAAGGGTGCGGAGCCGATGATCAAATGGGTAATCCCTGCCATGGCGGATGTCGTCAAGGAGGCGCTGAACAACATCAGGCGATTGACCCAGGAAGCTCGCGATATTGCAAAGTGGTACGAGGAGCATCCCACACAATTATTTTTGCCGCCGTCCCTGGCACATTTGCGTGACTGTGGGAGACTCTCGACGCAAGAGTTGGCGGACGTGTTGTTCGTGGAGCCCGTTGATCTCCCCGCTGCTGTCCGCATATGGGCGAGGTCCAATAAAGTTGGGGCAACGGGCAAGGGACTCCAAAACACGTACAGCTTTGCGGAAGTGCAGGCCGCAATATTGGCAAAGCTGCCGGACGGCTTTCCTGTCGCCAACGCAGAGCTTGGTCTGAAATACAGTGATGCGCTCTGTCTGATTCAAGAAAACCTTCTTCACTTCAATAAGGCAACGTTGCGAGGCGAAGTGGGAATGGTCAGCCACGAGCATCTCAGCAATCGACTAGCCAATCGGGTGGACGGACAACGATCGATGTTTGATCGCTTAGGATTTACCGAGCCGGATGGCAGTCCGATCGGTGTGACGACGCATCAATTTCGGCATTATTTGAATACCCTGGCGCAAATCGGCGGCTTAAGCCAGCTTGATATTGCGAAGTGGTCAGGGAGAAAAGACGTCCGTCAAAATGAGGCCTACGATCATCAGTCTGATCGTGACGTGCTTGCTCTGGTGCGCAGCGTGGTCGGAGACGAGAAACGCATGCACGGACCGCTGGCACGAGCAGACAGGCTCGCGTTAATCCCGCGTGACGAGTTTGCGCGTTTGAAGGTGCCAACAGCGCACACCACGGACTTTGGCTACTGTATCCACGATTTCACGATGTTGCCCTGCCAGATCCATCGTGATTGCATGAATTGCGACGAGCAGGTGTGTATCAAAGGGGACGAAGTAAGAGAAGCGAATATCCGTATGCGCCGAGCCGAGACGGCGGCTCTTCTCGAGCAAGCCCGAAGCGCAACCGCACAGGGGTATGCGGGTGCAAATAGGTGGGTCGAGCATCAGGAACGCACGTTGGTCCGGTTCGATAAGCTCTGCGAAATAATCGACGATCCAAATGTGCCGGTGGGATCAGTCATTCAACCCTCTGGGATCGTTCCAGTCTCACGGCTCGAACAGGCGGCACAGCAACGGGGTTTGAAGGCGCCGACCACCGGCCTTCTGGAGTTGGCAGCAGACAATCTGCTCCCCGTTACATCGGAGGAGGCGGATGCATGAACTCTAGCCGAGAACGAAATCTAGACGGCGAGGCAATTTCTCGCATTGTGGCAATACTCGATGGATGGTCGGGCAAGCTCACGTGGGATTTGCTCATCGACGCCATTCGCCGGCATCTTCGAGCCGACTATACCCGTCAGACCTTGCACAAACACGAACGGATCAAGCAGGCTTTTGTACATCGAAGGAAAGCCCTTTCGTCGGAACCAGCGTCCGAACAAATAAGTGGCTCCCCCGAACTGAAAGCCGCGCTAGAACGAATAGGTCGGCTGGAAGGAGAGAACGGACGACTCGAGGTGGAGAATCAACGCTTGTTGGAGCAGTTTGCGTGCTGGGCGTACAACGCGCATACGCGCGGACTCGATCACGCCTTTTTGAGCCGTCCATTACCGGCCGTCAATCGCGACCAGACGGCGCAACCACTCAAACCCACGAAGCGTCCGGGCCGCTGAGGAGCTGCGACAAATGGCAAGTGGTAGACAAGTTGCGCACGAAAATTTGCAGCGCTTCACCGCATGGATAGCAAGCAAAACCGACGAAGACTACAGAGCCCTTGCGAGCCGGGGCGTATTGTCAAGAAAGGAAATCGCCCGAGAGTGTGGCTTTGCAAAATCGGCCCTCGACCAAAACCCTCGCATCAAGGTGGCACTTCGAGAATTGGAAGAAGCACTTCGCAGCAAAGGAGTACTGCCGCTCGCGGTGAGTAAATCGACCGCGGACGTTGACGAACCGCGGCGACGCGAAGCTGGAACTCGTCGCGCCATACTCGATGCAGAACGCCTGCGGCGGCTGGAGCAGGAAAATGCCAGTCTCAAAGCGGAAAACTCGGAGCTCAAGAGCTTGCTTGGCAAACACGCCATATTGCGTGAAGCTTTAGCAGCGTCTGGCCGGTTACCTCGATGACGCCATCGTACACATTGCGCGTTACAGCAATCAGAACACAAAATCCGCGGGGCTTTGGTGGGGCCATCTTCACCGGCAAACAGATTGGAAGTGATGGCGCTGTATTGGATGCAAGCACCTATCTTGTGGTGCGGGTGTCGGGCCGCGTAATTGCGAGCCAAGTCGTTGAGCAGGGCCAGTGGTGGAAAGTTGAGGGCGAAGTCCGATCACGAATGCTCGACGTTGGAGGCTTTCGTATCACAGAGCAGCAACTGACCGCGGTGAGTGCGGTGTTGATGCGGCCTTCCGGTGAACACATTGTCACGCTGTTGGCAGAGAACCCCGAATTTGAAGGTATTGGCCTGGTAAAAGCTCGACGGTGCTGGGAGAAATTTGGAGAGAAACTCTACGAGATCCTTGATGACGCCGATGTCGAGTTGCTATCCAAAGTCCTTAGTCGGGAATGTGCCGAGAAAGCGGTTGCTGCTTGGTCAATCTACGGAGACGCCAAGACACTCCAATGGCTACAGGCCAAGGGCTTTGACGTAGTACTGGGCCGCAAGGTGTTGGAGTTCTTCGGGCGCGAGGCCTCCGCCAAAATCGAAGAAGACCCCTATAGGCTACTGAGCTTCAGTGCCTCGTGGTCCCATGTTGACGCCCTGGCGCTGTCTCGTTTCAAGCTCGAGCTTGAGGATCCTCGGCGCCTACGTGGCGCGATCGAAGAGGCTTGCTATCGCCTGTTTGGTGCAGGGCACACGGCCACGGATAGGGCTACGCTTATGGCTACGGTGGGTGAAGTATTGCGAACGCACCCAATAACACCGAAGTGGTATGAACTCATCTTCAAATCACTGGACGAAGGCCATACCAACGGCAGCTTCGTGATCGCCGAGGACTGTATCCAGCCGCTTGGGGCCCGAGTCATGGAAGCGGTCGTCGCCGATGCACTGGCCGCGCGCATCGCGGCTGGATCGTCTGCCCGGCTGCTTTCCAGTGACGTTATTGAAGAGATTCTGACCGAATACGAGACGAGCGAAGGGATGACCCTCGCTGCCGAACAGCGAAAGGCGGTTCTAGCAGCATGCGATAGTGCGTTTGTTTGCATCACCGGCGGAGCCGGCGTTGGAAAGACCACTGTTCTGAAGGCTCTGTACACAATTTATGACCGAGTGGGCCATCGCATTGTGCAGTTGGCACTTGCCGGTCGCGCTGCGAAACGAATGCATGAAGCATCTGCGCGCACGGCCACTACCATCGCAAGTTTCCTTCGCTCCTTCAAGGAGGGCGATCTCGACGGGCCTTCGGTGTTGGTGATAGACGAGGCGAGCATGGTTGACATCATCGCCATGAGCCAAATTTGCGAGGTGATTCCGGCACATGTGCGGCTAGTGCTCGTGGGGGACCCAAATCAATTGATGCCGATCGGGCCCGGTCTTGTCTTGCATACGCTTGTCTCGATACCCGAAGTGCCCGTAACCGAGCTTACTGTCGTGAAGCGCTACGGCGATCGAATCCGTGAGGCAGCTTCGTCGATCCGCTCGGGGATTTGGCCGGCGCTCGACCGCGATCAAAACGGCGACATCTCCTTTCTTCCCTGCGATCGCGCCGACGGGGACATCGCAGAGTTGGTGGTGAAGCTGTACCAACAAGACCCAAACAACACTCAGATATTATCTTCGAGTCGGATCGGTCCGGGAGGTACAAAGAGGCTCAACGACCTTTGCCAGGCAGCACTGACCGCCAAGAGCGAATCGCTGCTGGTATGGAATGCAACCAACGATTGTCACGAACACACCGGCATGCACTTGGGCGACGTTCTCCTTTGCACGCGGAATCTTTGGGATAGGGGGCTTCAGAATGGCTCGCTGGGACGCCTCGTTGAGATTGAGGCGGAACCTCGACTGCTCACCGACGATGATGGCAACGAAGTTGGTTATGCGCTCGCGTGGGTGGAGTGGGACGACGGGGTGCGCCGACCGGTGTTCGCGGAAATGCTCGATGATCTTGAACTTGGGTATGCCGTCACGGTTCATAAGGCGCAAGGATCGCAGTGGCCCCGAGTGATCGTTGCGGTTACTGGTAATCGGCTCCTCGATCGCACCTTGCTGTACACCGCGGCGACGCGCGCGCAGCGTCAAGTGATCTTGGTGGGGGATGAGGCTGCCGCGCGACGTGCCACGATCTCGCAGCCGCGTGCGGTCGGTAGGCGGGTCAACCTGGATAAAGCCCTTGGGCGTCTTCTACGCGAGTCCCACAAGCCTCCTGAGCCCCAGCGCCACTTCGAGTTCGCTGAAACGTGAGGCGAGATGTCACACCGTACGGAAATAAGGCTGCTGCCTTGGCGAGCGCGGCCGACTCAACGGATGCGTAGTTAGCGCGGTGCCCAAGCATTCCCGAGAATGGCCCCGAATGGGCGACGTGGCGCACATTGCTTCCGGGAGTCGGCGACGTCAAAGTCCCTAGCGGCAGAGTTGGGATAGTGATCACAGTGGGCGTGACGGCAACGCCTATACACTGCGGCAATTCTGAATCATCGGATGGAATGTTTTATGAAGACGCTGTTCCTCGTATCCGCCGTGAGCTTTTGGATCTTGGCTGGCTGCGCAACGAATTCTGGGCCCGTTCCGATCGGCAATGGTGCCTACGAAATCACAGGATCGTCAGCGACGGCGCTCTCGAGTGGCGGAAGCCAAAAAATTAAACTGCTGAAAACCGCGAACGAGTACTGCGCCCAACAAGGCAAGCAAGCGAGCCTTGTCAGCGCGGAGTCGAGCGACGGTCGTGTTGGCAGCGCAGCGTCGGCGAACGGGAGCGCGTATGCTCCTGGTGCTCCAGCGACCTACCACGCGCAAGCTGTGCATCCTGGCACAGCCGCTAACGCGGACGTTATCTTCCGCTGCGAGTAACGCTTGCTCGGTAGATTTTCGTTCATTGACGCAAATCGGACGTCGAACCATACAGAAAGACATTCCCATTAGCGTTAAAGCCGGCAATCTCGGATTATCGAGTACACATCTTGCAATGCCTCTCCGAGACCGGCATTGCCGAGGATACCCGACACAAGCGCGACCGGCGCCGCGGACGCCGCGCGGGTGTACTCCACGCTGCCGGCAGGCCCATTTCACTTCGGCTCCGGGATCGCAGCGGTGCGAGCCGCGAGCTTGTCCCCTTACGGCATTTCCTTGAGGTCGGTCACTGATGTGGGACAGATGAGGGCGTTAGACTTCGCCACCTCTCATTTCCCGGTGACCTAAGGATTGGGTATGCCTCGACTGCTGCTGCTCGCCTTGCTGTTCGTTTCATTGGATGCCCACTCCGAAACAGTGCCACTGGTGCGCGCAGGGGGAACTTATCTGGTTCCGGTCACCATCAATCGCAAGATATCCCTGAATTTCACGGTAGACAGTGGCGCATCAGAAGTGTGTGTACCGGCGGACGTCTATTCAACGCTCAAGCGCGCCGACACGATCAGCGCTGCTGATAGCCTAGATGACGGAGTGTACGAGTTGGCCGACGGTTCAAGACAAACCAACCAAAGATTCCGCATTCATTCGTTACGGGTTGGTGAGGTGGAGCTTCACGATGTGACGGGGTCCGTCTGCTCCGCTGGTAGCTCGCTGTTGCTCGGCCAAAGCTTTCTCGGACGCCTCTCAAGTTGGTCGATCGATAACTCGAAGCATGTGCTGATTATTGGCGGCTCTGAGGCATCGCCCGCTTCGACCACGAATGCTGCCGCCGCAACTGACACTACAGCACCGGGAAATGCAGGCGGATACATAGCGCCTGCGCCTGCCCCTCAAGTCGAGAAGACTAGGTACGAGGAAGTGACCTCAAAATGGCCAATGAAAGGTATCACCGTTCTGATCGATCTCACTCACGTAACTTACGATTATGGGAATATCAGGCGCGCGTGGCTATGGCTCATGGTGGGCCAAGATGCCAAGCAAAAAGTCAACGAACATGGCCACATGCAGTCGTATCGATATCTGTTGGCGTTCGATTGCAATTCGAATCGATTGCGAGCTGACTTCTTAGTGGAACGGTACGAAACCGGAGACTTCACCTGGTCCAACGAGAAGTTGACCGGTCGAATCAGCAAGTGGAACAAGGTTTCGTCCGAGGACTACCCGACCGTGGCTATGCGTAAGGTCTGCTCTCTCAGGTAGTGACCTGCTTCCAGGGAGGACCACCTCGAATTCGCCGAAAAGTGAGGCAACACCTCGTGCACACGGCTTACAGTTCGTGGCACACTGTCCGCGGCTGGCGGGGTTGGCCAGCCTTCCAGCCAGGGAAAACTGTCAATAGTCGTCGAAAAGGGCTAGGTTTATTTACACAAAGTTGTTTATCTGGACGGTGACACCTCGAGAAATACGGTAACTCACTCACATCCAGCGTTATTTACAACTTTTTGGTATATATAACCGTTCTAG
>PLBE01000134.1 GCA_003134435.1 Acidobacteriaceae bacterium | reverse complement strand
AAGGAATCGGGGCCGGCCTCGACCAGGCATCCGTCAACGTGGTCCGTGACCAGAACACCGCCAAGACGCGGACTGGACTCGAAAAGAACATATTCGACGGGCGTGCCGGCGCGGCGTTTTTCGTCGATCGTGTATGCGGCCGAAAGACCTGAGATTCCGCCGCCGATAATGGCAATTCGTTTCATGAAACGGAGTACTTTCCGGGTTCCTGTGGCGGGGGGNNGTGTCCGCGCCACACAATCTACACGAGGTCAGTTGCGACCGCGAACTAATTCTGCAAGGGCCTCGGTTAAAATCCAGGAACCGTTGAGAGACTCGGCTCTCCATAACCGCAGGCCTTCTATTTCCGCGAACTTTTTGAAGGCGATGTCGATATCGTAAAGCACTTCCACGTGATCGCACAAAAATCCGATCGGCTGCAGGAAGACACCGCCGTGGCCTTTCGCTTTTAAATTTCTGATCGTGTCTTCGACCGTCGGACCGATCCACGCGCCTCCAGACATGCCCTGGCTCTGGAATGCAAAAGTCCAGTCACCCCCCGCTATGCCAGCCTCCTTTGCCACCAACGCTGCCGTTTCTTTGGCTTGCGTTTCGTAGGGATCGCCCTCAGCAATGGTGCGCTCGGGGACGCTGTGCGCGGTGAAGATGATCGGCAACTTCACTNNCGTTTTCCGCGGACGCCTTCTCCCAGCCAAGATGCAGTCTTTCGGCGAAAGCTTTCGCCAGCAGGGGCAGATCGTGCCATTCCTCGACAAAGTCCATTTTGAAAGGAATGTTTCCGCCAGCGTTGACGGCGCTGCGATAGAGTCCGACGCTGGTGCGAGAATTCTGCGGTGCGAGGCAGATGGCGATCACGCGCTCAAATTGCTGACATGAAATCGTCTTCACCGCATCGCCGATGAAGGGCTTCCAGTTGCGCATACCCACAAAGACAGGCATCTTCAATAACCGCGAAAGTTGATCGGCTTGCAACCGAGTCCAGCAGGCAAGCGGGGAGAAACCTATCAGCGAATAGCGGTGACGAATCTCCTCCACCACCGCTGGGGGCAAGGGCCGTCCGCCAGTGACGTGGTTCAGGAATTCAGGAATCTGATCGGGACTCTCGGGGCTGCCGTGCGCCAATAAAAGCACCGCGGTCTTCGATCCCGATCCAGAAGTGTCTGCCGACACAGCAAACGAACTCACTTGGCTGGCGCAATAACACTGGCCGGCGAGCCCCAGTGGGCAGGCGGTCATTGATTCACTCCCCTCAGCGTTTGAAAGCGCATTCATCGTGCAGCGGTTGCGGCTTCTCTAAAGCGACGCCTTGATACGAACTTCAACTGCGATCTTTCTTGAAGCCTGCAGAGTTCTCGCGGACGTAATCGCACAGCGCTTTCACATTGTCTACCGGAGTCTCCGGAAGAATGCCGTGGCCGAGATTGAAAATGTGGCCAGGGCGCCCACCCGCCCGCCGCAAAATGTCTCCGGCACGCGACTTGAGTTCGCTCCAATCGGCGAAGAGCAGCACGGGATCGAGATTCCCCTGCACCGCCCCTTTGAAACCCAAGCTCTGCCATCCGGTTTCGAGCGGAATGCGCCAGTCGAGTCCGATGACTTCGGCGCCGGTCTCCTGCATGGACGGAAGAAGAGTCGAACTGTCGGTACCGAAATAGATGATGGGTACTCCGGTTTTCTGCAGACGCCTTACCAAGTCGGTCACATGGGGCAGAACATACCGGCGATAATCTTCGACGCTGAGGCAACCCACCCAGCTATCGAAAATCTGGATGGCGTCGGCTCCGGCGCGCACTTGTTCCGCGGAATATTCGGCGGCCACCGCGACCAGCTTGCTCATCAACTCATTCCACGCGGCGGGCGCCGAGTACATCATTTTCTTGGTGAAGATGTAGTTGCGCGATCCTCCCCCCTCGATCATGTAGCTGGCCAGAGTAAAGGGCGCGCCACAGAAACCGATGACGGGGAGTTTGTCGCCGAAGCGTTTGACCACCAGCTTCACCGCTTCGGAAACATAGCCGAGGTCAGCAGCACGATCGGTGCGCAGATGATCAATGTCCTCGGCGGAGCGCACCGGCCTTTCGATCTTCGGGCCCTCGCCCGCGGAAAAGTGAAAAGGCAGCCCCATGACCTCCAGCGGAAGAAGCAGATCGGCGAAGATGATCGCGGCATCGACCTTGAGGATTTCGGCCGCCTCAATGGTGACCTGGGCCGCGACCTCCGGCTTCTTGCAGATCTCGATCAGGGAATACTGTTTGCGAATGGCGCGATACTCCGCCATATAGCGTCCCGCCTGTCTCATGAACCAGACCGGAGTCCGTTCAGTGGCCTGAGCCTTGGCGGCGCGGATGAAGAGAGAGTCGGGAGCAGACATGAATCTTCTAATTTAACATCTTCAACGGAACTCTGGCCGGATTGCGATCATCTGATGATTAACCAGCTACAGTGGTGTTCGAGGGGCCGTTTCTATGTTCTTTCCATTTTGCCGTCCGAAATTTCAATTTGGCAGGTTGCTTTACAGCCTTTTTGCCTGCTCGATTTTTCTGTGTGCAGCGCTGAGCTTTTCGCAGCAACCGGTTCAGCAACTCAGTGGGAGCGCCGTGGAAGCGATGAAGCCAGACGCCAAGCCGGGCACAGACAAAGACAAAGACAAAGACAAAGATAGGGACGATAAAGCGAAGCAGATCGGAACCCGTCCGGAACAGCCGGCCGCCGTGCTGCAGCAGCTTAACTCTGCCATCGAACAGCTTACCGCCAGAATTTCGCCCGCCGTGGTTCAAATCCTGGTCACCAGCTACGGGGCCCTGGACGAGAACAGTCACAGTCAAACCGCGCTCGTCACTCGCGAGAATGTCATTGGTTCCGGGGTTATCGTGGACCCCGACGGCTACATCATGACCAATGCCCACGTGGTCGAAGGAGCGCAACGCATCCACGTAGCCCTGCCCATGCCCTCGGTGGATTTCCCCGACCAGATTGCTCCCACAGGCAAACAGCGGATCGTGGAGGCGCGCCTCATCGGCATGCACAAAGAGACTGACCTGGCACTGCTCAAGATCGAGCAAACCGGGTTGCCTGTGCTTTCTCTGGGCACCCGACGGCCCGTGCACCAGGGGCAGCTCGTGTTTGCCATGGGTAGTCCAGAAGGACTGGAGAACTCCGTGACCATGGGCGTAGTCAGTTCCGTTGCCCGGCAGGCGGATCCAAACCGGCCCCTGGTTTACATTCAGACCGATGCTCCCATCAACCCGGGCAATAGCGGTGGCCCGCTGGTGGATGCCGACGGCTATGTGGTGGGGATTAATACCTTCATTCTTTCCGAAGCCGGAGGAAGCGAAGGGCTGGGGTTTGCCATTCCGGCGCGAATCGTGAGCTTCGTCTACGAGAGCCTGCGCAAGTATGGGCACGTGCATCGCATCGAGATCAAAGCAGGCGCTCAAACCATCACTGAAAACCTGGCCAAAGGACTGGGCCTGGCGCGAAACTGGGGCGTCGTTATCGACGACGTCACGCCCGGAGGTCCGGCGGACGCTGGCGGCCTGAAGATCGGCGATATTGTGATAAGGGCGGATGACCGCTTAATCGGTACTTTGCCGGCCTTCACCGCCGCGCTCTACCTGCATCGTCTCGACGAATCGCTTAAGCTCGAAGTTCTCCGCGGCACCGAGCGAAAGACACTGTTCATCGTGGCGCTTGAGATGAAGGACGCAATGGACGCTCTCCCTGATCTGGCCAATCCGCGCGACAACCTGGTTTCACGCCTGGGTATTCTTGGCCTCGACTTGACCGACGAACTGCGGTCGATGCTGGGGACACTTCGCAGTCCCTCGGGCGTCGTTGTGGTGGCGCGAGTCGCGGATTTTCTGAGTTCTGCCAGCGGCCTGCAGACTGGAGACGTGATCCACAGCGTGAACCAGACATCCATCGACTCTTTGAACTCCCTCCGCGCCGCCCTCCGCCAAATCAAGCCCCATGATTCGGTCGTGCTACAGGTGGAACGCGGAGGCGGATTGCAGTGGCTGGCGTTTGAGATGGAGTAGTTGTGTTCTTCTCAGCAGCGCGATCAGGAAGCTTGTTCTTTGGCAGTGGAGACCAGCGCCGTCTTAATGGGCATCGCTTTCGTTCTTAGATAGGCATCCACGCTTGCGGCAGCCTTTCGGCCTTCGGCAATCGCCCACACCACTAGGGATTGGCCGCGTCGCATATCGCCCGCAGCGAAAATGCCCGGCTCCGACGACATATAGTCCTGGTCAGTGGCGACGTTACCCCGCCCGTCAAGCTTCACCCCGAGTTGCTCAACCATGCCATCCTTTACCGGTCCCAGGAAGCCCATCGCAATGAGTATCAGGTCGGCTTCCATGGTGAATTCAGTTCCGGGAATTGGCTCGAACCTCGGTGGCGGCCCGACTCGCACGGCATGGAGGTATTCAACCTCACCAGAAGCCGAACCCGTGAATTTTGTGGTCGCCAAACTCCAATCGCGCACGCCCCCTTCTTCATGTGCGCCTTCGGTGCGCAGTTGCATCGGCCACAGTGGCCACGGCGTCAGCGGTGAGCGCTCCTCGGGAGGCTTGGGCAGGATCTCAAACTGGTTCACCGAAAGCGGCTTTTGACGGTGGCAGGTCCCGAGGCAATCGGCGCCGGTATCGCCCCCTCCGATAATGACAACGCGCTTTCCAGCCGCCACAATCTCAGCTTCAGGCTTGAGCGTATCGCCCAGACAACGCCGGTTCTGCTGTGGCAGGAACTCCATTGCATAATGAATTCCCTTCAGTTCGCGTCCCGGAACGTTCAGATCGCGCGGTTGCTCGGCTCCTCCGGCGAGCACAATCGCATCAAATTCAGCGCGCAGATCGCCAACCGCGACATTCTTGCCAACCTCCGCTCCGGTAACAAACTTAACGCCCTCTGCGGCCATCTGCTCCAGCCGTCGATCAACGATGTGCTTCTCCAACTTGAACTGCGGAATGCCGTAACGCAGCAAACCGCCGATGCGGTCCGCTTTTTCGTAAACCGCGACGGCGTGTCCGGCGCGACGCAACTGCTGGGCCGCAGCCAATCCCGCCGGGCCCGAACCAACCACGGCAACGTTTTTCCCAGTGCTGAATGCTGGCGGTTCCGGATGAATCCAACCTTCCGCGAACCCCCGCTCTACTATATTTTTTTCGATTTGCTTGATGGTGACCGGAGGCTGATTGATCCCCAGCACACAAGACGCCTCGCAAGGCGCGGGACAAATCCGTCCGGTGAATTCCGGGAAGTTGTTGGTCGCGTGCAACTGGCGCACCGCCTCTTTCCAACGCCCGTGATAAACGAGATCGTTCCAGTCAGGGATCAGATTGTTGACGGGGCATCCCGTCTGACAAAAAGGCACACCGCAATCCATGCAGCGCGCGCCCTGAGTTCGAAGGTTCTCTTCCGGAAAATCAAGATAGATCTCGAACCAATCGTTCACCCGCTGCGTAACCGCCCGGCGCGGCGCGAGTTCGCGCGAATACTCCAGGAAACCCGTGTCCTTACCCATGTTGCACCTGCTCAACTGCGGCGACTGCGGCCAACGGCGCGCTCGGGATATAAGGCTGTCGCCGGCGGCTCACGCCCAGCACGCGCTTATGTTCGTGGGGGAAGACTTTGATGAAACGGGACAAAGCTTCCGGCCAATTATCGAGAATCCAGGCTGCGCGCGGGCTCCGGGTCAGTTCGCGATGCCGCGCCACCAGCACTTTTACCAGATTCGCTTCCGCGAACTTCACTCCAAAGTGGCTTTCAACCAGGCGAGCGTCCTGCGCTTCGAGCACGGGCTCGAGGTCAACCGAATCCAGATTGCAGCGCTTTTCCGTGAAGTCGCCGCGTTCGTCAAACACGTAAGCGACACCGCCGCTCATACCCGCGGCAAAATTTCTGCCGCAAGCTCCGAGCACCAGCACCAACCCCTTGGTCATGTATTCGCAGCCGTGGTCGCCAACGCCCTCGACCACCGCAGTCGCGCCCGAGTTGCGCACCGCAAAACGCTCACCCGCCATCCCGTTGAAAAACGCTTCGCCGCTGGTGGCGCCGTAGAGAGCCACGTTGCCAATCAGGATGTTTCTTTCGGGCGCAAAACTTGACCGCCGCGGCGGATACACTATCAGCCGCCCGCCAGACAGCCCCTTGCCCACGTAATCGTTCGCCTCACCTTCGAGCGTAAGGGTAACGCCCCGGGTGAGAAAGGCCCCCAAACTCTGCCCCGCCGATCCTTCCAGCTGAAGCTTAATCGTGTCATCAGGTAGTCCGGTAGATCCGTGACGGCGCGCAATCGATCCGCTCAACATGGTCCCCACGGAGCGATGAACATTACGCACGCGCAGTTTGATCTCGACTGGCGTCAGCGTCTCCAACGCGTCCTTCGCTTCCGCAAGAATCTGATGGTCGAGCGCCTGCTCCAGACCGTGGTCCTGCGCCATTACACAGCGGCGTGCCACTCGTGAAGGTACCTCCGGTTTATATAGGATGGCCGACAGGTCCAGGCCCCGGCCCTTCCAGTGATCCAGGGCTGGCCGCACGTCGAGCATGTCGACGCGGCCGATCATCTCGTCTACACGCCGGAATCCAAGATCAGCCATGTAGTGGCGCACCTGTTCCGCAAGGAAGAAGAAAAAGTTGATCACATGCTCGGGCTGTCCTTGAAAACGCTTGCGCAGCACGGGATCCTGGGTGGCGATGCCCACCGAACAAGTATTCAGATGACACTTGCGCATCATCACACATCCCATGGCGATCAAAGGCGTAGTGGCAAAGCCGAATTCTTCGGCGCCGAGCAGGGCCGCAACCACGACATCGCGGCCGGTTTGAAGTTTACCGTCTGTCTGTACCCGGATTCGACTGCGCAAATCGTTCAGCAAAAGCACCTGCTGCGTTTCCGCCAAACCCAGTTCCCAGGGAATGCCCGCATGTTTGATTGAACTTAGTGGAGAAGCTCCCGTGCCTCCGCTATCGCCGCTGATCAGGACAACGTCGGCATGCGCTTTGGCGACGCCGGCCGCCACCGTACCCACGCCAACTTCCGCCACCAACTTCACCGCGATGCGGGCCTGCGGGTTCACATTCTTCAGGTCATAGATCAGTTGCGCCAGATCTTCAATCGAATAGATATCATGGTGAGGCGGCGGCGAAATCAACCCAACGCCGGGGATGGAATGCCGCAGGCGCGCAATCACCTCATCCACTTTGTGCCCGGGAAGTTGGCCGCCCTCTCCCGGTTTGGCGCCCTGCGCCATCTTGATCTGTAACTCGTCCGCATTCACGAGGTAGTTTGCGGTAACGCCAAAGCGCGCCGAAGCAACCTGCTTCACCGCGCTTCGCCGCAGGTCGCCATTCGCATCCGGCTGGAATCGTTCTTCGTCTTCGCCACCTTCGCCAGTATTCGATTTTCCTCCGATACGGTTCATGGCAATGGCCAAGGTCTCGTGTGCTTCTTTGCTGATCGAACCGAACGACATCGCTCCCGTAGTAAAACGCTTCACAATCTCTTTGGCCGGCTCCACTTCTTCGATCGGAACCGGTTTGGCGCTCTTTTTTATCTTCATTAAACTGCGCAGCGTGGCCATGTTGCTGCTCTGCGTGTCGATGAGATCGGTGTATTCCTCAAATGTCTGGAAGTTCTGCTGCCGCACTGCCTGCTGCAGTTTGCCGATGGTTAACGGATTCAGCAGGTGATACTCGCCGTTCGCGCGCTGGTGATAATTTCCGCCAACCGCTAGTTCGGTCTCGGACTCCGTGAACGGCCGAAAGGCGTGCTCGTGTTTCATTTGCGCTTCCCGTGCCAGCACTTCGAGGCCGATACCTTCCAGGCGCGACACGGTTCCCGAAAAATAGTTATCCACTAGCTCCTTGTTAAGACCAATCGCTTCGAAGACTTGCGCCCCCTGGTAACTCTGCAAAGTCGAGATACCCATTTTGGCGAACGTCTTCAACAAGCCTTTGTTGACCGCCTTGATAAAGTGCTTGCCGGCAGTTTCCGGAGTGACTCTATCCGATAGGTCGCCGCGCTGCGCCAGGCTTTCAACGCTCTCCAGCGCAAGATAAGGATTGATGGCGCTCGCCCCATAGCCGCTGAGCAGCGCAAAGTGCATCACCTCGCGCGGTTCACCCGACTCCGTGATCAGTGCGACCTGAGTTCGCGTCTCCTCCTTGACCAGCAGGTTGTGCACGGCGGCCAATGCCAACAGGCTGGGTATGGGGGCGTAGTCTCTATTTACTCCACGATCGGAAAGAATCAGCAACGTGTATCCCGCTTTTCCGGCGAGTGACGCGCGCTGGCACAATTCATCCAACGCCCGCTTCAATCCGGCTTCGCCTTCGCTGGCGCGGAAGAGCGCGGGCAACGTGATGGCCAGCAGATCTCCAGTCGAAACGCGCCGCAGCTTCTCCAGTTCAAGGTTCGTGAGCAGTGGGTGTGCCAGCTTCAGCATGTGACAATTCTCGGGCTTCTCCGAGAGAATATTGCGTTCGCTCCCGATATAGCTGATCAGCGACATCACAATCTCCTCGCGAATCGGATCAATGGGAGGATTCGTCACTTGCGCAAAAAGCTGCTTGAAGTAGCTGAAGAGCGACTGCGGCCGGTCCGAAAGGCAAGCCAGCGGCGTATCCGTGCCCATGGAACCAACCGGCTCTTGCCCCTGGGAAGCCATGGGGCCGAGAATCATCCGCAAATCTTCATCGCTGTAACCAAAAGCGCGTTGCCTCCGAAGCAGAGTCTCCGCATCCGGATGATGCATGCGCGTAGGCTCCGGCAGCTGATCAATGGTGATCTGATTGTCTTTGACCCACTGGGCATACGGCTGCCGCGAAGCCAGCCGGTGTTTGATTTCCTTGTCGGGAACGATTCGGCCCTCGATGGTGTCCACAAGAAACATCTTCCCGGGCTGCAGCCGCCCCTTCATCTTGACCTGTTCCGGCTCAATATCGAGTACTCCAGCTTCGGACGCCATGATCACGTGGCCGTCGTTCGTAACCAAGTAGCGTCCGGGCCGCAATCCGTTGCGGTCGAGCATTGCGCCGATCACTCTTCCATCGGTGAAGGCGATGGCCGCTGGACCATCCCAAGGTTCCATCAGGCACGCGTGATACTCGTAAAACGCGCGCTTCTCCGGCTTCATATGGCGATTGCCCGCCCACGCTTCTGGAATCAGCATGGCCATTGCGTGCGGCAGGCTGCGCCCCGCCTGCAGAAGCAGTTCCACCGCATTGTCGAAATTCGCGGAATCACTACCATCGGGCGCAATGATGGGATAGAGCTTCCTGATGTCGTCGCCAAACAGAGGAGACTGCAGAAGAGACTGACGCGCGTGCATCCAGTTGACATTGCCCCTGAGTGTATTGATTTCGCCGTTGTGCGCAATGTAACGGTAAGGATGCGCGCGTTGCCAACTCGGAAACGTGTTGGTGGAAAAACGCTGGTGCACCAGACACAAGGCGCTGATGACATCGGGATCGGAGAGTTCCTTGTAGAAGTTGGTGATCTGCGGAGCCAGCAGCAGACCCTTGTAGACAATGGTGCGGCAAGAAAGCGAAGGAATGTGGAACATCTCCGCATCCTTGATGCCGGACGCCGCCATCTCGCTCTCGGCGCGCTTGCGCACGACGTAGAGTTTGCGCTCAAAAGCGTCTTCATCTGGGAACGCACCACAACCTAGGAAAATCTGCTGGATGTAAGGTTGGGAAGCTCGCGCCTCGCGACCGATCGCGGACGCATAGACCGGCGTGTCGCGCCAGCCGAGCACCGTCAATCCTTCCTCGCGCACGATGCGCTCCAGAATTCCCTCGCACTGCAGACGTTCGTGTTTCTCCACCGGTAAGAACGTCATGCCCACACCGTAAGTGCCCGGGTGGGGCAGGTCGAAGCCCATCTGGCCGCACTCCCGCGCAAAGAATTGGTGCGGGATCTGGAGAAGAATGCCAGCGCCATCGCCCGTCTCGGGATCGCATCCACAGGCCCCACGGTGCGTGAGGTTGAGCAGCACCTTGATTCCCTTGCTGATGATTTCGTGGCTTTTTTGGCCGCGGATGTTAGCCACGAATCCGATTCCGCAGGCGTCGTGCTCTTGTGCTGGATGATAGAGACCCTGGGCCGGCGGAGGAGCGTTCTTTGTTTTCAGACGCGTCGTCATGGGCACGTTTTCCAGCTTTGGCGAAATCGCGACGCTAGCCCGCCGCGCAGCCATGATTGCTCTTGAGTTAGCAGTTCAAACTTCGCCGCAACGGTTCGCGGGCGTCGCACTTCGTCTCAGGAACACACTTCCGTAGCTTCCTAGTTACAGCCAGTTAACCGCGAAAGTACAATTCAGAATTTTGATGCCGAGGATGCAAATTTCAGAATATGCCGGTTTTCCGGGGCGCCGCGCTTCCTCATTTCGCGCCAAACTACCTCGTCCGTTATAATCCGTCCATCAAAGCCCATGGACTTCGACCAGCTCATCACGTTTCTGGAAGTGGCCAAACAGGGTAGTTTTTCACGCGCCGGCGAGAAGGTTTTTCGATCCCAGTCCGCCGTGAGCGCCCAAATTCGCCAATTGGAACAGGAGTATGGCGATCGCCTGCTCGACCGATCCGGCAAAACGGTAAAGCTGACCCCGGCAGGACAGGTCCTTTTTGACTATGCCGAGCGGCTCAAAAAGCTGCGCGAGGAATCGCTGATCGCGGTAGCAGACCATAGCAGCACGCCGCGCGGCACGCTTCGCGTCGGCGCCAACGAGGCAACCTGCCTCTACGTTCTGCCCGAAGTGTTCGCGGAATATTGCCGCCGCTACCCACCCGTGCAGATCAACATCTACCGGAACTTCAGCTACAAGATCACCGAGAAACTGGAGAACGGCGCCGTCGAGGTGGGCATCCTCACTCTGCCCATTACCTCTCCGAGTCTGGAAATTGAACCTATTTTCCGGGACAAACTGATGTTGATGGTGAGTCCCAATAATCCCCTGGCCAAACATAAAACCGCGGCCATCCGCGACATCGTCAGACACCCCCTTCTGTTGCCCAAGACCGGGCACACGCGGAGGATCATGGACAAGTTGTTCCGTCCTCATCGCGACGAACTCCAGGTCCGTATGGAACTTCCCAGCGTCGGCATGATCAAGAGCTTTGTGGCTGCCGACCTCGGAGTGTCCATCATCAGTGCATCATTCGCCCGTGATGAAGTAGCCGCCGGTAGAGTAAAGCTGATCGATCTGGAAGACGCGGAACTTTTCCGCGAACTCGGACTAGCCTACCGCCGCGACCGGACACTTTCTTGCGCCACTACCGCTTTCATCGATGTTTTGCGCAGGTTTTCCACCTCAGGAAGCAAACCTTGAAGAAGAGGGACTTCAGACCGCTGCGTTCGTGGTCTTGACTGCCAACGTGCGGCCCCTTTTGCAAGTGCAGATCGACACCGCCTATGAAAAAACAACCTTTCGGCGCGCTGTCAGCGGGTGCTGTGGAACTCTATACGCTGACCTGCGCGAGCGGCCTCGAATTACTCGCCACCAACTACGGTGCCACCATCGTCTCCCTGCATGTGCCGGACAAGCGCGGCGACACGGATGATGTGGTTCTTGGTTTTGACAAGCTCCAGAAATACCTCGATAACAAGTCTTACCTGGGCGGGATCATTGGCCGTTACGGCAATCGCATCGCGGGGGCGCGGTTTACGCTGGACCAAGTAGAATATTCGCTCGCGGCCAACGATGGTCGAAATTCCCTGCACGGCGGAAACAAAGGTTTTGACAAAGTAATCTGGCAAGCGGAATCCTTCGGCAATTCGCAGGGCGTCGGTCTGATGTTCACCTACACCAGCCCAGATGGAGAGGAGGGCTACCCGGGGCGTTTGAGAGTGAATGTGACCTACACGCTGACCAATCAGGACGAGTTGATTTTTGATTACGAGGCGACCACCGACAAAGCCACGCCTGTTAATCTCACCCAACATTCCTACTTCAATCTGGCGGGCGAAGGCCGGGGCGAGATTCTGGGACACGAGCTCACTCTCAATGCCGACGACTTCACTGCGGTGGACGCGACTCTCATTCCGACCGGCGAAATTCGCGCCGTAGAGAATACTCCCCTGGACTTCACCAAGCCCTGCCAAATCGGTGCGCGCATCAACCAGAATGATGAGCAACTGCTTCTGGCCCGAGGCTACGACCACAACTTCGTGATTCGTCGAACTGGACCCGGTCTTGAGTTGGCGGCTCGGGTACGTGAACCGGGAACGGGGCGAGTCTTAGAGGTGTATACAACCGAACCCGCGGTGCAGTTTTACTCCGGAAACTTCCTCGATGGAACCCTCACCGGCAAGCGGGGAGTCAACTACCAGCGACGCTCTGGATTCTGCCTCGAGACGCAACATTTTCCCGATTCGCCCAACCATCCCGACTTCCCTTCTACCATTCTCAGACCGGGACAAGTCTACCGGTCGCAAACCATCTGTAAGTTCTCGGTCGAAACATAAGTCATCGCCGGACTGGCAACTCTAAATCAATACCGCGACTAGGCGATCTTGTCGGCGTTGCCCGCAGGTTTTCCCTGAGCCGCCGATCTCAAGTGGCCCGCGCCTTTCACTTCCCAGATTCCATCGAACTTCACGAAGTAGGGTTCGACCGAAATTTCCGGGAAATTCGTGGTGAGAAGTTCTCCCGCACGCAGAAGTTCGCCGCGGTGGTGACTGGCCTCGGCGGCTTGATCGCCTTTGAAATACGCCAGGCCGCCGTAGGTTGCGCAGTCGGAGTGACTCATCACCATGACGCGTTTGGTCTGGTGCAGGCGAATCGACATCCGAACCTGTTCCAGAATGAAATCCTGTTCGAAGTCGTTGCGCGGCGAGGCCAGGGTCTTGGCTCCTCCGGCGACAATGATCATGTCGGCGCGCTCGACACCTTGCTTCTTGAGAAACTTTCTCACCGCCGTGCCGATGCGATGATCAAAACAGCAGAGCACGGCTGCATCGGCGACGTAAGGGGCGGGAGGCGAGTCGAAATGGAAGATCTTGCGCATAAGCAGCTCCGTTTGATTCTAATTGCAGATGTAAATTGCGCAAACCCATGACACCTGACTCAGCACACTGGACGGCGCTTAGGCCCGTCGCCTCACAGGTTGATCGGGCATTGCGAGCAAACTCGCGGTCCATCGCGCTTTATCCAATGCGCTTCCATAGCAACGCCACAATGCCGATGAGCATTCCAATTAGACGAGTCTTGTTCGCTTTGTCAGACATCAAGCCACTCTACGCCCCGCGCTTCGTCTTCAATTCCGTCAGCAACTGCTCAATCCGATCTTCTTTTTCCAAAGCGGCGAGGCGATTTTCCACGTCGTCGGCCAGGATTTGCGCTTTGGCTCCCCCGATGGCTTCTTCGCGAGCCACCTTTCTCTTCATACGATCAAAGGTGGCGGACTTGCTGTTGGCGTCCATGCCAGATTGTGCATCGGTGGTTCGGCTGGCGGCCCGGGCGCGGCGGTGCTGCGCGATCAGCAAATCGGCTTTGGCATTCGCTTCGGCCAATTTCTGATCGAGATTGCGCAGGGCCGATTTCAGATTCTCCACCTGGGCTTTCTGGTCTTCAAGCTGTTGCGCGAAGTTGGTGCTCAGGTCGCGGTAGCTTTCCACCCGGAGCAGCGCCGCGCGCGCCAGGTCGTCCTGCTTCTTGTCGACGGCGAGCTCGGCCTTGCGCATCCATTCCTGGATTTTCTCGTCGTTTTCGACTTTCTTCTTTTCGAGCAGATGCTGGTCGGCAATAGCAATCGCGACCTGCGTTTTAACCTGCAAAAGCTGGTTGTTCATGTCAAGGATGACCTGCTTGATCATCTTCTCCGGCTCCTCGGCTTTGTCGATCAAGTCGTTGAGGTTGGCCCGGACTAAGGTGGAAACGCGTTCAAGTAAAGCCATAAAGCACCTCGTGAAATTCAGTCGTTGGTCGTTCGTCGTCTGTCGTTGGGCTTGTTGCTCCAGGCTCCGCCTACCACGGAGATCGCGATGTAGGCTGCGATCCCGGCGGCTACCCAGACGCCCATGTGGCCAGTGGCGGCGCCCAGAGCCGCCCCCATAGCGGCGCCCAGAGCGACGGACAGGCCTAGTGATCTGGCGTGATGAAGTTCTTCTTGCACGATACCTCCTGAAATCGGTCGTTCGTGAAAATCCGTCCTTCGTCGATGGTCGTTAGCTGTTGGCCGTCGCATATTCAGTCACTGGTCGCTGGTCGCTAGCCAACTGGTTCGATGGATTGCGCTGCACTTCGCGAACAGCAAGCGACCGACGACCAACGACCAACGACCAACGACCAACGACCTGCTCTACTGCTTCTCCTCCGGCTTCGGCGCTTTGTCGCCAATCTGCCGGACCTTGCCTAACAACTCTCCCAGCGGCATGCCGGAGAGCGTTTCGAATAGCGCCGGCACTTGTGCCGCCATTTTTGTGATGTCGCCCGTGATCTTATTCATTCCAGCCGTGTCGCCGTTGCCGGTGGAGACAATCGTGATCTTGTCCACATTCGCCAGGGGCGCAGCCAGAGCCTTCACGATTTCCGGCAGGCCGCTGATCAGTTTGTCGACCACCGCCGCCTGGTTGTATTCCTGATAGGCTGCGGCTTTTACGTTCATCGCCTTGGCTTCGGCTTCCCCTTTCTTGAATATGATTTCCGCTTCCGCTTCTCCTTGCGCTCGAATCGCCGACGCCTGGCCTTCGGCCTCCGCGATCAAGCGCTGCTTCTCGGCCGCGGCCAGCGTTTCGATACGCTGACGCTCGATCTCGGCCCCCTTCAATACGGTCGCGATCAGTTCTTTTTCGCGGCGGCTGATTTCCGCATCCTGAACTTTGACCTGTCCTTCTTTTTCGACTTGCTGCACCCTCACGCTTTCGGTAATCACCTGTTGCTGCATGACGTTCGATTGAATGTCATATGCCTTGTCGGCTTGCGCTTGTTGCTTCTTGCTGACTTCGAGGTATTGCGCTTTCTTGACCTCAAGGTCGCGCTGCGACTCCGCTTGTTTGGCTTGCGACAGCGTTTCCGCCAGCACCCGCTCCTGGTCGGCTTGCGCTTTTGCAACCGCCGCCTCTCGCGTCGCCATGGCGCGCCTGATGGCCGTGTCGCGCTCGGCTTCGGCAGTGGCCACGTCGGCGTCGCGCTTGATGCGGGCCACGTCAGGCTTGCCCATGTTGGTGATGTATTCGTTCTTGTCCCGGACCTCTTTGATGGTGAACGAAATGACTTCGAGGCCCATCTTGTTCATGTCGTCGGCGCAGGTAGCCCGCATGCGATCGCCCACCATCTCCGGCTGTTTGACGATTTCTTCCACGGTGAGCTGTCCAATAATGCCCCGCAGATGGCCTTCCATCACCAAACGGATCAGGCCTTCGCGCTCCTGGTCACTCTTGGTAAGGAACTGCTCCGCCGCCGTGAGAATCGACTCTTTGTCGGATTTCACCTTGATTTGAGCCACGGCTTCCACCGTAACCGCCACGCCCTGCTTGGTGTAAAGGTCCTGCTGCGGAGCGACGTCGAACGACATCAGTTCGAGCGAAAGATCCTTGCAGTTTTCCACCATCGGAAAGATGACGGTGCCATGTCCCTGAACCACCCGGGTTCCGCGAAAACCGTAAACGATCAGCGCTTCATGTGGTCCCGCTTTGCGGTATAAGCGGGCCAGCATGCTCATCAGGAACAGAATGGCCAGAACCATCAGTCCCGCGATGACCCAGATTTCCATTGGTATGCCGAACATATCGCCTCCTGAAAAACTCGTTGCTCGCGAACTGCGCGAGGACTGCTGGCTCATCAGCCGCGACCCACGCCTAGTACCTCATGACTCTATCCAGATCGTGCACAATGCGGTCGGGATCGCGATGGCCAAGAAAGACATCCCCGTTCGAAGTCTTAATGTGAACGACTTTGTTGCACCAGACATAGGCGCGAGAGTTACCAACGCCGCGAATCCCATAGCCCCGTAACGCGCTCCAACCCTCGGACGCATAACTCTGAATCTGATGCCGGGGAATGGAACGAAGGCGAAAACCGAGAGTGCGAACCTCGACGCCTTCGCGCAGAAAACGATACTGGAATCCACTCCATGCGGCGGCGCTAGTCGTGAATCCGATCAGCGCGACCAGGGTCATCGACAAGCGCACGGCAGGCTCGTTCACCAAGGCAGCCGCTAGGGCGGGGCCGATCATAACCGGCAGGATGAACAGAATCGACCTTCCTCCGGAATGCGTTTCTTCTGCGAGAAGATCTCTTGATAATAGTGCGCTCGACGATAGCGCTGGTTCACGCTTGGACGCAATGTAGATGACGAGCAGCAAGACAACTGCAATTGGCAACACGATCAGCAGCACCCCCGGCAGCCTTGCCGTATCTTGCAGGCCACTTTGCAGGTTACTTTGCAGGTTGTAACTCACAATGCTCCGGTTTACCTCGACCATGAATCCCAGAACGAGCGCGCCGAAACCCAGCAGCGCCCAGGAAAACACCTCTACCTGGCGGCGGATCGCATAGACCAGTAGCGGAGTAAAGATTGCCAGCAGAAGTGCTATCGCTCCCGCGCCGAAACTGAGCGCTTGCGGGCGCGACATCCACCCGTTGGCTTGGCCTGGGGCGTTAAAGTGCGTGGCCACGTGAGCCGGGAGTCGGTCCCACACCTGCCAGTACTGGAGCACAGTCAAAGGCAGCGCCAGCCAGAGTAATGCGATTGCGAATTGGAAGATTCGACGTTGCATTGGAAGCGTTTCCTCGTTCTTAGCGACTAGCTCTGAGCAGACTAGGCTCACGATTCACCACTCACGTCGTCCCAGCGCTTCACGTACGCGATACCCTTCTCGTAGCGCGCCACTACGATCTCCGCGCCTTTTTCAATCGCACTGCCGTTATCGCTGCGCGCGCCGCAGGTACGCCTGGTTCCGGCCTGCGAGTAGATGATTTCACCCGTGCCACTTTCACGGATCGGCATCGAAATCCTTCCCAGCACGCCCACCATCTCGTAGTCGGCGGAGTCCATGTTTTCCTCGTGCGAGATCAGCACCCGCGTGAGAAACATGAAAACAATGCCAGCCCCGAAAACTCCTGCTGCCATAGCAATGACCAGCCCCAGCGCGAACCAGATGCTGGAGAAACGCGTAATCAGAAAGCCGGTTCCCCCAAACCAGGCAAGAAACGCCGTAAGAGTGACGAAGTTGAACGGCGAGACCGGCGAGTCGTGCCCCGCATGGGAGGCCGTGCCGTGGGAAGCAGCGCTGTCGCCGGCACCTCCGTGCGACACAGGCGCATGTCCGGCATCGCCACCCATATGAATGTCGCCATGCGGAAAATGCGGAAGGTGCAAGTGCCAGCGCAACCCGCCCGCCAGAAACGAAACCGCACTCAGCAGAAACCCGACCGCAAAACAGGTCAGATAAAAGTCGGCCCAGTTCATATTCCCAGTGCCAGTCATGCGTTTCGCCTCCTGGGCGCGACGCTCGGGGTGCGCGCCGCTTCCGGACGCAAAGCTTCAAACAATCGCTCCGACAATCCCGGCGTGTTCAGGATCTCGCCAAGCAGCAGCAGGCAACGCCGCGTGTCCTTGTCCCGCGCCACCTTGATCAATACCTCACTTACTTCCGGGTCGCTCGCAAACCGCTCCGAGCCTTGCAGCAACCAGACATCAAGCTGTCCCTCGGTCGTGCGCAGGTCTGAGACCAACTCGGTGTGGTAACCCTCGGGGTCATCGACCAGAAAGCCGGGGTGCACCTTGAAGAACCGCGCCAGCAACGTTCGCGAGGACTGCGTCATATGCGGCCGCTTGCCACCCTCGATCTGGGAGAGATACGACTGGCTGATCGTCTTCCCCGTCTCGGCTTGAATCCCCTTCATCAACTCCTGCTGGGTCAGCGGTCGATTCAATCCACGCAAAGAGCCTTCCACTTCGCGGAGGTAACGAATTTTTTCGCCAAGTGTCATACATTTCAGATCGCGATAATAGTATCGCAATATGAAATATTGTCAAGCAGTCGATTTGCTCTGTTTGCAGGGGCTTAGCTCAGACTTCCTGAGGGTTGCAGAATTGCCGGGTCTTATTGGCCTGAAGGAACGGAGCGAACTGAGCGACCGACGGGCGGGTCACAATTTCCATGAGTCAATATGATCGAATGATCGAAATGCCTCATTGATTGCAATGACCCGACGCCTCCATCACTCGATGCTTCAAGAACTCAATTCACGATCATGGTGACCGCGGCGCTGTGCGAGGCTTGGGTTCCGGCGGAACCGACGACCGTGACAATATAGTTTCCCGCCAGCGTGCCGCCGCTCGAAGCCACGCTGCTGCTCGAAGATCCACACGCCAGTTGCAGCAGAATCATGCCTGCAACCAGGCCGAGAGCCGCTCCCGTCAACCAGCGGCGACGCCGTTTGCCGCCGACACCGATCCCCAACCCCACCAGGCTCAGCCCTCCAATGGGAAGCCATGCAGCATAGAACGAGCCGCGCCGCAACAAGCTTCCAGTATTCACGGGACGCGCCACGGTAGCGACGCTCAGCGTCGTGGTCCCGCAAGCTGTTCCAGAAAGCACAACCGTGGTTGGGTTAAAGGTAGGAGTAGTAGCCGTCACCATCGAAGGCGTGGTGGTCTGGCTCGGCGTAACAGTGGCGCTATAGCCGAGCGCTGTGTTCAATGGACAATAACTGACTTGGAACGTGGTGGTTTGGCCGGCAGTGAGGGAGACTGTCGAGGGCGTGACCGTGATTCCGAAGTCGGTAACCGTCACCGTCTGCTGTTTAGGGCCGGCAACCACGCTGCCATTATTCGCACTGGCGATGCCGGAGACGGAAACGGTTGGGGTAAGCACGGGAATTGTCGGCGTCAGGTTCACTTGAACTGACGCGACAGCGTTTACAGCAAGCGTCGGAACATAGCAAAGGATTGTTGCTTCCAACTCCGTAGTGCAGTTTCCCGCACCGCTGGTCACCGTGGCCGAGACATTCGTGACGCCGGTCGTCGGCACCGTGGCGGCGAACGTAACCTGGCTTGCGGGGTCAGGTCCGTTGTTGGTGATACTGAAAGTAAACGCAACCTGGCTGCCCGCCTGGACCGGGGAAGGCGATGGCGCTAGGGCGTTTAAAGTGAGCCCGCTGAGGGCGCCGATCTTGGTCACGAAGGCGTCCGCCGGACCGCCCGCCGTTCCATCCAAATTTGGCTGGAACGCATTCGCGGTGACGGGAAAGTCCGTCGATTGAGTGGTGCCAGCCACGTACGTAGCGCCGTATAGGTCGACCGCGACTCCCGTGCCCTGATCCAACTGGCTGCCGCCAAGATAGGTGAGGTAATCGCCAACCGCCCTCGCCGGCAATGTGGTAACGATCTGCGCCACGAAAGCATCTCCACCAGTACCATTGTTCTGACCGCCGGAAGCGGGCAAAGCATTCAGGACCTGGAGGTCCGGCGACAAGGTCGAACCGACGACGTGGGCTCCCTGCGCCGTATCCACCTGCACACCCTCGCCCACGTCGTTGCCCGAACCACCAATGTAGGAGGCATAGTTCAACTGGTAAATCGTGCCCCCGGACGCCGGGTTATTGATCTTGGCGAGAAACGCATCCTGCGCGGTAGTGGGCGGGCAGGGCGGAGCATTATTCGCGTTATAAACAGTGTTGTTGAGGCATTGCTGGAACGCCGTGCCTTCAAACGCCGGGGGAATGAAATCCGGCGAATCCGTCGATCCCGTTATGTAGGCGTTGCCTCCACCATCCACTGCAATGCCGTAACCTATATCGTCGCCCGATCCACCGACGTACGTTGCGTACACAGGCAAGGTGAATCCCAGGGTTGGAGTAATCTTGGCCACGAAGGCATCCAGCGCCGTCGGGTTTGTTAAAGTACATTTTGTCTGGTTGGCTTCGTCCAGGCAACTCTGCTCCGCGTTATTGAGCGGAAACTTCGCTTCGCCGGTCGCCCCCGTCACCGGCAGAAAATTCGTTCCGCCAGTGATGTACATATTGCCCGCCGTGTCCACTGCAATGCCACCACCAACGGTCTGACCCGACTGTGGGTTTCCGCCGCCGAAATAGGTGGAATAGATCATGCTGGCACTGCCGCTTAACTGGGTATCGATCTTGCTGGCAAAAAACTGGCTGGGCGCGTTCGATTGAATTTGGAGACCGTTCGGATTCGCCGGGAAGCCGTTGCTCGCGGCATTCGTGGAAGTGGTGGTCCCGGTCACATAAGCGTTTCCATTATTATCGGCGGCCACTCCAGAGACCATATCGGTGCCGTTGCCGGCCAGATACGTCGAATACGTAAGCGAATAACTACCGCCGCCAGGTTTCGTCAGATTGCTCATGAATCCATGCGTCCCGGTCACGGGGCCAGGGTTGAAGGCGTTGCTCGAAGTGACGGGGAAGTCGGAACCGGAAGTGGTGTAACCGGCCACATAAATATTAGAGGCCGAATCGACCGCGATTCCCTCCAGGTAGTCCGATTGCGAACCACCCAGATAGATGGAGTACGCCAACTGCGCCGCACCCGTCTGTGAAGTATCGATCACGGAAACAAACACGTTCTGCACGCCGGTTTTCGAGGAGTTGCCAGCCGGGCTGAGCGGAAAGTCCGCGGAGTTCGTCGAGCCAGCAAGATAAATCCCGCCATTGCCATCGATCGCCATTCTCACCAGAGAGTTCGCCAAGGGATCGAAAGGCTCGGTGCCGCCGATGCCCTCGGTACCGCTGCCTCCGAGGTAGGTCGAATAGGTCAGGGTCGGGTCGATGACGAGCTCGCGGCTGTGGTCGTAGGCGCCAATTTCGAACCCGATTTTGTTATCCGCGAGCTGGCGAAAACTTCCCGCTACCGTCGTCTCACCAACACCAGATGCATTTCCCGATCCGACCGCAACAGGCTGATAGACGCGCGGCGCGTGGAAGCACACGTCTCCGTTGGCGGTCGAGAGAATCAGATCCCCGGCTTCCTTGGAATTTGAATTCGTATTCCCGGCAACAATATGGGCGGTCGCACCCGCGAAGCTCATCGTGATCTGTTTGGGATCGGCCCCTGGCGCCACCCGGAAGTCATACTCGAGTTGTCCCTGATTGCCGTAGTAGACCAAATCGATCCCGGGATAAACACTCTGATATTCCACCCGGCCAAATTGCGGAATGTCACGATGCCACTTGGCGGGATCTTTGCCGATGAAGTAGCTGCTCTTGCCCGGAAGGGGCGAAACGCCCGAAACGTGAGGAGAAGCCTCCGCGCCGTCCAGACGCATTCGGATGACAGAACCCACCGCCCGCGGCGAACTAACGACGGGATGCCGAAGCTCCAGCACCGCTTCGTCGGCGGTCAAAAACAAGCCGTAGCCAGCGCCGTGCGCCAGAAACTTCACCGGAGAGGCGGTCTGACCCTGGTTCGGTTCGAAGAATAGCGGCGCCGACAGCGCCTTCGCCGACAGCCGTGTAGCGGATCTTTGCCCGGCGGAGACTTGTTCGGCGGATTCCCGCTGGCTGCCATCGGCGGCATTCGTGGCCTGCCCGAGATGGAGCGCAGCGCCTGCGGTGGCTAGAATTGCCACCGCCAAACCGGCGACCTTCATCCAATTTCCGGTCCCGTTTTTTCCCTTTTCTTCCGCCAACGAACGTCTCACCAAGCCTCCTACCGACACAGGGCAATTCCGATTCACGAAGATCCTCCGATTTCCCAATTTCGTGGGGTGAGAACAAGAATGGCAAGCCAACTCCGCCACCCCGCGACGCCCCGGGGAAGCGGATGCGTACCTGTCACCAGAATACTGGGATTGAAACCAAACAAATACTTTTACATTCAACAGATACGCTGTCAAGCCAAGCGGACAGCAAAGACCGCTTAGTGAGAAGCTGAAAGCGGGACAAATGGTTGCAACAAAACAAGTGTGCGAGTCTCACCTGCCACCTGTTTTTTTCAGATCGCGCTTCAGCCGGGAATAGCGTGAGACGATGGTTCCGAGATAAGCAATGTGAATGATCCAGGTGACGGCATAGGCCGCGAAGAGATAGGGGTTCCCGCTCATCGCACACTCCCGCGAGGATTCAGCAACGACTCCATCGCATGGGCCTCGTCCACATCGCGCTGAAGCTTTTCCAAACGATACCGCGCCCAGCAAACCAGAAACGCAAAGCACGAGAAAGCCAGCCAGTTGATGAGCAGCACATGCAGCATGCGCGGGTCAATCGATCCCCCTCCGCCCATCACTGGCTGCGGGTGCTGGGTACGGAAGAACCAGATCGAAAAATAAACGAAGGGCACACACAGCGCGCCCAGAACCGCCAGCGCCGCCGCCAGCAGCGGAGTCTGGCCGCCGGAGGAAAAACGCCGTAAAAATAAATAGCTCACATAGATGAGCCACAGCACCAGGGTCGAGGTCAGCCGCATGTCCCATGTCCACCAGATGCCCCAAACCGGGCGCGCCCAGATCGGCCCCGTAATCAGTACAACCGTACAGAACACGACGCCGACTTCGGCAGTGACCAGCGCAATGATGTCTGCCGCCGGCCGGCGCTTGATCAGATAGACCAGCGAAGCCACGAAATTGATGAAGAACAGGATGAACGCCGTCCATGCCGAAGGAACGTGGTAATAAAAAATCCGCTGCACGTTGCCCATCGTCTGTTCGGTGGGAGCCCACACCAGCGCCAGGTACAACGCATAGCTAAGCAAGATCGCGGTCAATACGGCAAGGATGGGGAACGCTTTTTTCATTGAGTCATTGAGAAATTGAGCCATTAAATCATTCGAGCGATTGCATCATCCAGACCTTCAATGGCTCAATGCTTCAATCACTCCATGTTTCAATGCTCTCATTCCGCATTCAATATGGTTTCAAACAAGAGCAGGCACACCGTAGTAAACACCAGATCGTAGGTCGCAAGCAATACGATCCAGAACCGGGCGCCCTCGCCATTGAGTATAGCGGTTGTGGCCTGCACCATGGCCAGGAGCGCGGGGATTGAGATCGGGAACAGCAGCAGCGGCAACATGATCTCGCGACTGCGGGTCCGCAGAGACATTGCCGCAAAGAAGGTGCCGTTCACAACCAGCGCCCATGTCCCGAGCGCCGCAACCAGCAACAGTGGCCAGGACGGGCCAAGCGCCCGCAACCGATAAAACACGATGAACAGCGGGGTCATGAGCGCTTCCAGCACGCTCACAAAAATAAAATTGCCCAGCGTCTTCGCCATGAAGAGCGCGTTCGCCGGAGCGGGCGATACGCGGTAGGCGTCCAGCACCTGGTTGCGAATCTCGCGCGCCCAGGTCTGGTTCAGCGCTACCACTGCCGCGAACAGAAACGCCACCCAGACCAGGCCGCCGGCGATCTGGCGCGACTCTTCCGCGCTCGGATCAAACGAAAAACTGAACACGACCACCACCAGGAGCGAGAAAAACAGCATGGAGTTGATGGCATCCTTCGACCGCCACTCCAGGCGCAGGTCTTTGAGCAGCGTGACACGAGTGATGCCGCTGGGAGGAGTCATCGCGCAGCCTCCAGCCGTTTCAGATCGCGCGTGCGTTCCACAATCTTTCCGTATTCCATCCAGACAAATTCGTCGGCCGCACCCTCCAGCAACGATGCCTGATGGGTGACGATAAATATCGTCTTGCCTTGATCGCGCGTACCCGCCAGCAGGCGCACCATTTCCGTTGCGGAATGAAGATCCACATTCGAGAAGGGCTCATCGAGCAATAGGAGTTTGGGGTCGTTTAACAAAGCTCGCGCCAACGACATGCGCTGCCGCATGCCTTGCGAATACTGGCCGACGGGCCGCACAAGACCGGGATCAAGACCAACCGCGCGAATCACTTCCGCACAGTACTCGATGTCGGTGATTCCGTACAGCCGGGCAAAGTACGCGAGGTTCTCCATTCCGCTCATCTCGTCATAGAGCAGCGAAGGATGCGCCATGTAGCCCACCTGCTGACAAACGTCACAGAACTTCTTGGCCCCGAAAATTTTGACTTCGCCACTCGACGGCTGACTCAGTCCTGCAAGAGTGCGCAGTAGCGTAGTCTTGCCGGCGCCATTGTCGCCGAGAATGGCGAAGATTTTGCCGCCGGAAAATTCGGCGGTCACGCCGCGCAGCGCGGCAAAGCGGCCAAACTGCTTGATCAGGTTCGAGACTATGATGACGGGCGCGGGGGCAGTCAAAGGAGTCGAGAAATCTTAAGCAAGAAATCTTAAGGATGAGGGGCTAATTCGCCATCCCGCTCGCATCGGAATTCTGGTTTTGCGACATCCTCTTGCCGGGCTCAACTGCCGGAGCGGCTCCGGGTTGCGGCGCATACTTCGAGGCGCACTTAGCCTGCAGTTGCTTGGCGTGGAAGACCCCGTCGCGTCCGAAGCTGCCATCGGCCAAAGCCTGCGAATCGTCCTTGAAAGTATCGGGAGGAGCTTCGGTCCCGGTATACGAAACCGGCAGCGTCAGTTCATTTTCCTTCAGCATAAAATCCACGCGGGTTCCGGAGCGCTTGATCGAACCTGGCACCACGTTGCCCGCTACGCGCAGCCGCTTCGAGTACGCCTCGTTCCCCATGCCGTTCAATTCCTTGATAGTGACGTAATAACTCTCGTTGTCTTGCACGCCGGTATAGGCAAGGTAGCCGAGCGAGCACAGAATCAAGACTGTGACCGATCCGAATTTCAAGTATTTACTGGCTTCGCTCGACATAAATTAGCCCACCCCTAGCTCAAAATGTACGCGCTGCCTCGGTGCCGGTCAAGACGCGATGCTCGTGTAGGGCGGGCGCCCTCGCCCGCCCACCGCAGGTCAGAATATATATGCTTCCACCCATTTGCTAATTTGTCTGCGCCGCAATCGAGCACAACTCCCGCTGCTTCCCTTGCGTTTACAATGCTTCTCAGAGCTCATCCCCACTCACAAAGGCAGGCGAGATCCCATGATCCATCCCTGGCACGACGTAACTCCCGGCAGCAAGCTCCCGCAGGAGTTCAACACCGTCATCGAGATTCCTTTCGGTTCCAGCGTGAAATACGAACTGGACAAGGTCAGCGGCCTGATTAAACTCGACCGCATCTTGTACTCGGCGGTGTACTACCCGGCGAATTACGGTTTCATTCCACAGACGCTTGCCGAAGATGACGACCCGATCGATGTGCTGGTGCTGTGCCAGGAGCCCGTGGTGCCACTGACCATCATCCACGCCCGCGCCATCGGGTTGATGACCATGCTTGACTCGGGTAAGAAGGACCATAAGATCATCGCCATCGCCACCGAAGACCCCGAGTTCAACGCCTACCGTGAAGCCGCGGAAATGCCGCCTCACCGCTTGATCATGCTGCGCCGCTTCTTTCAGGACTATAAACAGCTCGAGGGCAAGTCGGTCGAAGTCGACGAGATCGAACCGGCCACCCGGGCCTATCCCATTATCGAAGACGCGCTGCACCGCTACAGCGAGCAGCGACGCAAGGGATTTGACGGAGCAAAGGCATAACGTGAAGGCGGCTTTGGCTAGAGATATTCGGCTCGCAGATCTTTAACCTACGACTTGGCTGCGAGGCGTTCTGCTCTTTTTTCAATGAGATAGGGGCGGTCCTAACTGAATAGAAACAAAGTCTATCTATTTACTTGACATACTGCCGGAGTTGCGCTATCTTCGTAATCGTTCCCTCCTGGTCCGTACCGCTATTCGCCTGGCGGTACGGGCCTTCTTTTTGCCCCCTAGCTTCCTTCTTTTTCTTTTTCCCGCTCGTAAGGCTTTTGCATGTAGCGGCGGCATTCGTCGAGGGCGCCCTGGGTATTGTCGTTGGTCTCGATCGCCCGCCGGTATTCATTCACGGCGCGTTCGCGCTGGCCAGTAACATCGAAGATCTTGCCTAGTTGCAGGTGGCTCCAAACCTCGGTCCATCGCGGTTCGCCATCGCCATTGAGCGATTCCCGGTAGGCGTTGGCCGACGCCTGATAGTTCTTTTGCAGGAAAAATACCTCCGCAATCCGGTAGTGAGCCAGGGAGCTGTTCTTGTTGACTTCGAGCGCTTTATTAAATTCGCTCAGCGCTCCCGCCAGGTCCCCTTGCTGGGTCAGGCCCTGTCCCCGCACGATGGATGATCGCAGCTTAATGTCCCGGGAGTTCGTCAGCACGCGGTTCTCGGGATCGATCGAGATCCGTCGCGGCCGCCCGAAAGTCTCCACCGAAAACGGAGAATCGGTGCCGACGACTTCAATCCTTTTCTCTTCCGTTCGGCCATCCGTATCGATGCGCAAATCCACCGGCATGCGGAACAAATCGAGATCCTGCTGGATCGCTCCGACGATGCGAAAGCCCTTGTTGTTGCCCAGACGGTAGCAGGTATATTTGGCCTTGAACTCGGGGGCGCTGGTGGAGTCCATCCACTGCGAGTAAAACCACACCAGCTTTTCGCCGTATATCTTCTCACTGAGTTCGCGGAAATTATCGGTGCTAGCGGATTTCCCCGCGTATTTAGTGGCAAACTCGCGCATCAGCTTCAGATAGTTTTTCTCGCCAACCACCCAGCGCAGCATGTGCAGGATCATCGCTCCCTTATCCGTCACCAGAGATTGAAATTCGGGAGAAAAATAATCCAGCTTGTCGGCGCTCGAAAGCGGCACGCTGTCATAAGCCAACGCGCCCACCGACATGTCTTTCACCATTTCTTCCAACCCTGCTTCGCCTGCCGCGCTCTCTACGTAGCGCGCCTCCGAGTAGCGCGCGAAACCGTCGCTGATCCACCAGTCGTCTTTCGACGCCGGACTCACCGAGACGCCCCACCATTGGTGCGCAATTACATTGGACAGCAGCCGGTAATTTACCTTTTCCGTGATCGCCCGGCTCGATAGCGCCGCGATTTCCGGCGCCCACGACGTCGGCACCGTGTCATCCGGGAGTTCGACAATCTTCAACCGCGTCGAGGGCGCATTTCCATATTGCGTCACAAAGTAGGTGTATGCCTTGACCGCCGTCGATGCGTACTCCGTGCCTAAATCCTGTTTGTTGGGCTTGAAGAACACGTGCAAATCGAGTCCCGCATCGTCGCTCTTGAATTCCTGAAAGGCGCCGGCAATGATGGTGCCGGGAAAACTCGGCTTGTCCCATGCAAAGGTGAACGTCCTGGAGTTGGCCAGCACGCCCGCCGGCTGCTTCTTTGCGGCCGCGCCTGCGACCGCGGACGGCGCCGACTCCTTGCCGCTGCCGATCACCATCATGTGCGACGGAACCGTAACGCTGATGGTCGAAGTAAAGCGGTTGACGCCGTATCCCGCGACCGGGAACCACAGGCCGGAATAAAGCAGATAGCTGGTCTCTGGGCCAACGTAGGCAAGCTTCAATCCCTGGACCGGACTGTCGTCGGCGTTTTCGAGCGTTCCTTCGTATTCGAAGGTAAAGGTAGAGCTCGCGTTTTTCGCGATCCCGCTGTTGAGCGAGAAACGAACCGTCGAATCCTGGGTGTTGCGCTCCGGAGTAAGTGGCTTGTTATTCGCGTCACTGAGCTTGGTAATGCGCAGTGCGTTGTTCAACTGGAACGTCGCCACGTTGACGTCTTCCAGCGCCGTCACTTTAACCACGGCGCGGGCAGTGAGTTTATGAGTCTGAGGCAGCAGTTCAACGTCGATCTGGTAGTCGTCCACACGCAGGCGCGTCTTCTCGGCCGCAACCGCGGGACAAGTCGCGACCATGGCTACAAAGAAGGCCAGAGAAAAGACAACCGTTAAACCAAGCGCTCGGCGCGCTGGTTGATTTCGCCAAAGCTTCAAGTAGACTCTCCTGGCAGGACCACTGACTCTAAGATGTCAATTTTCCCGCAAAAGATGCTGTGCCGACAAGGCGCAGTGAAATTTGTTTGTCAAAAACGCGCCCCGGAAACGTCAACCCGCGGTGCCGCCCCTTCCCCATGATGTGTAGCGCAACGGGTGCAGATCAGGTCCGTGTCCCGCAGGCCGATGGGACTCTCACGCTCTCGTCCGTCACGGAAAAATAAAAGTCCAATCCGTCAAGAATCTTGCATACCGACCCTCCGCGATCAGTTCCAATCCGGGAAAACAAACTCTACCGCGCTGAAATATAGATTCCCACAACGGGAACTGCGATGGCGCGGAGGTTGCACTGTGGAAATGCACCAAGCGCGCAGCCATGTGCCGGTTTCTTATCTTGATCTTGCCATTGGCGCGATGCAAACACAACGGAGGATATCCCACTGAAGACTGCGCACCGGTTCGTTCTAGCACTTCCCATTATGTTTCTCTTTCTGGACCCCTCCCCCGTCCTCGCCCAGACTCTGCTGCCACATGAAATACTTCGCGAAACCATAGCGGGGAACAACTCCGACGCGGCATCCACCTTCATCATGGCTTCGCCCGTCTCGCTTCCCGATTCTCCTTCCACGCGCAGTCTCAAAGTCGTCGACAAAAAGTTCATCATCACGATGGCGACGCTCGCTGGCGCGGAGACGCTGCGTTTGACTACCCACCAACTCGTATTGGTCCATGAGTTCGCCGCCGGCGCTCCCTGGGTCACAAGTGTCCCTTCAAACCCGCGCTTAGTCGGCAAGTACGCCGGAATCTATGCCGCTGAGTTGCTCGTGGCTTATGAGCTTAAGAAGTCGCACTCATGGCTTCCCGGGGACCGTATCGTTCGAAAACTCTGGTGGGCGTATCCCGCGGCTATGGTGCCCATCCACATTAAGAACGGGGTTCGCAGCATCCGGACCCAAGCGCCGTCGTGTCCCCCGCAAGAATGCCCATCGCAATAGTCCGTCAGGATCAGGAATAAGAACTTTAATAGAGAAACGGGCGCTCCACTCGTTCGTGTTCCTTGCGAACGACCTTACCAGTCGAAGCTTCCCTGGCAGAGGCGCCGCTGGCCATATCCCAGTATGCAATCCGTCCTCGCAAAATACCGCTTGGAGCGTGCGAAACCACCGGCGGCAGTAGAATGATGATAATAATCGAAGGGAAGGCAGGACCCAGCCGATGACCAAGCGTAAGTCCAAGGGCGCGTACATGATCTCGGCCGTGGCTGAGATGTATGAGATTCATCCCCAGACTTTGCGCCTCTACGAGCGCGAAGGGCTGCTAAAGCCGAGCCGCACCGAAGGCAACACGCGGCTTTACACCGATGAGGACTTGCTCAGGCTGGAGTTCATCCTGTCGCTGGCGCGCGACCTCGGCGTGAACATCAGCGGCATCGCTATCATTCTTCAAATGCGCGAGCGGATGGAAGAAATGCAGCACCAGATTCAGGAGTTCGTGCAGTACATCCAGCACGAGGTCATCGCCCGCGCCTCCGCCGCCGCGGATCCCTCCAAAGGGGCAATCGTGCCGCTACGACGAACCCTACCCACGGTGGACGCCTCCCGCCGGAAGGATTCCGCGAAGTAGTTTCTCGGCGATCCTTCGTATCTCGGCGGCTAGGCTCTTCCGCTCGTGCTAAAAATGGCTCCCGGAACCAACCCCGAATTCCACAGTCCGAGTGCACGAAATTGACCGAACTTTCATTTCGGCGCAACCAATGGTTTGTGTTTCGCGACTAGCGTCTATTCATGAAACCCGAAAATTCAGCCGCGATCCCGGGTCCCACAATCGCGCGCGTGTCCTCGGCGACCAACCCGAAGCTCGATAAGAGGCACGACAAGAGGGTCAAACTCACTCTCGAAGCCGGACATGCGGGCAATGCCATGGTAATGCACTGTCAAGGCCGGATCGTCTTCGGCAGCGAGGCGCGGGCGTTATCGACGCTTGTGGCCGAAGTGTTGCCGTCAGCCCGCCGCATGGTAGTGGATTTAGCGGAAGTCGATTCCATCGACAGCGGGGGATTGGGCGAACTTGTATTGACCCACCTCTGGGCCGAGGCTGCCGGATACGCGCTGAAGTTTGCCTGCCCCAGAAAATCGGTTCGGCAACTCTTCGAGATTACCAACCTGGTCTCGGTTCTCGATATCTACTCCAGCGTTCCGGAGGCAATGGTAGCCATGGTTCAGGAAACGGCTCAGGAAGACATCCACTGCGCATAGGCGCTACTTTTCGCGCTGGAATCGGTACCGTCCACCACGCTCTTTGGCCACCTGCTCCGCCACTTTCAGGAAGGCCTTTCCCGCGTGCGACAGAGTGGATTCTTCCCGATATACCAGGCGCAGTTTGCGCTGAAAATGCAGATCGCGCACCGGAACCCGCACCAGTTCGCCCCGATTGAGCTCGCTCTCCACACTCATTTCGGGCACCAGCGCCACTCCGTTGCCCATGCACACAAAACGCTTGATTGCTTGCAGCGTCGGCAGTTCCACGTCCATGTGCAACGGCGTCTTATGCTGCCGGAACGCTTCGATCACCTTATCGCGATACGGAGACGTCACGATGTGGGCCACGAATGATTCCGCCCCCAGTTGCCTGACGCTGACTTCGCCCGCCGACGCCAGCGGGTGGCCCGGAGGAACCACGAGTACCAGTTCATCGAGATAAACAACCGCTGATCGCAACTGGGGCTCCTGCGGATCATAAGAAAGAACACCAAGTTCCACATTATGCTTGCGCAAGTCGTCTGGAATCTGACTGCCCAGTGAACGGCGCACCGTGATCTTAATGGTGGGATACAAACGGCGAAACTCGCCCAACACCGGCAACAAGTAAAGCGCCGTAAACTCGTTGGCGGCGATGGCTAGCTTGCCCTTTTGCAACTCGCGCATCTCGACCAGGGCCACCTGGGCGTCCTGGCGCAAGTTGAGCAGCTTCTCGGCATACTCCTGTAAGACCCGCCCGGCATCCGTGAGCACACCCTCGCGCGAAGAGCGGTCGAACAAAGGTTCACCGATGTCCAACTCGAGCTTTCGGATGGTCTGACTGACTGCCGATTGGGTGCGAAACAGCTTTTCGGCCGCACGCGAGAACCGGCGTTCACGGGCGACAGTAAGAAACACTTCCAGTTGGGAAAGGTCCATACGATCAATCCTTGGCGATCAAGGCCCGCAGGCACAGATCGCAGAGTGGGTTTCCGGGCCAGAGACCTGGGGACTTGCCTCCTTTCGCAAGTGCTAACATCCATTAGAATATCTAATACTATCATCGCCGCTAATGATACGGTTACGATAATAACCTTTTCTTTTGGCCCAATTGGCCGATAGAGTAGAAAGATAATTTTTCCGGAGGTACGGAATCAATGGATCGGCCGCACATTACCATCTTCGACACCACGCTTCGTGACGGCGAGCAATCGCCGGGCTGCAGCATGAATGTGCAGGAGAAACTGCGCCTTGCCCAGCAACTGGAGCGCCTGGGTGTCGACGTGATCGAGGCCGGATTCCCCATCGCGTCCGACGGCGACTTCGAAGCCGTAAAACGCATTGCCGCTTCGGTGCGCCGTCCCATCATTGCGGGCCTGGCCCGCGCCTGCAAAGGTGACGTGGACCGCGCCTGGCAGGCGCTGCAGGCGGCCGCACGCCCGCGCATCCACGTTTTCCTGGCGACCTCCGACATCCATCTGAAATACAAGCTGCGCATCACCCGCGAGCAGTGTCTGGAGCAGGCTCGCGAAGCGGTTCGGCACGCCAAGTCTCTTTGTGCGGACGTTGAGTTTTCGCCCGAAGATGCCACCCGCACCGATGTCCCGTTTCTTTGTCAGGTCGTCGAGGCCGTGATCGCCGCCGGCGCCACCACCGTCAACATCCCCGATACCGTTGGTTACAGCATGCCCGAGGAATATGGCCAACTCATCCGCACTCTGCGAGAAACGGTTGCCGGTATCGACAAAGTAATCATCTCCACCCATTGCCACAACGACCTGGGCCTGGCGGTCGCAAACTCGCTCGCCGGAGTCCAGCAGGGCGCGCGTCAGGTCGAGTGCACCATCAACGGCATCGNNTTTGCCCACGAAGCCGGCATTCACCAGGATGGCATGCTCAAGAATCCGCTAACCTACGAGATCATGACGCCGCAATCGGTGGGCGTGCCCGATTCGCGATTGGTGCTCGGCAAGCATTCTGGCCGTCACGCGCTGGCTCTGCGTTGCGAACAATTGGGACACCAATTCGAACGGCGCGAACTCGACGAGGTCTATCGCAAGTTTGTGGTCCTTGCCGACCGCATCAAGAAAGTCCAGGACAGTCATCTGCTCGAACTCATCCACGATGTCATGAAGGGCGATACCGGACGAGGCAACGTCGGCAATACCGATGCCGCTGGCAATCCAATGAAGTTTCCGCCCGCCGCGGCCACTTTACCTTTCCCGCGCGCCGCCTCCGTTGCCGCTGGAGCCAATTCAAATGACTCGCATCCGGCTCAAGTACTTGGCAGCGCCGGCCAGGCGCAAGTGGCGATTCCCTTCACCGACCATCACAGCGAGCAGGAGGACTATCTCTGGGGCGTGTAGCCCCGAGCCGCACGATGATCGCTTCGGGAAAGAACTTTCGCAATCCTCCACCACTTTACGGAGTCAAAGCACGAAAGACTTCACTACCACAGCCGCCTTTCCTCATTTATCCTTTCGAAAACCCAACGAATCGAGAACTCCATGCAACTCCGTGTCACATCTCTCCCCGGAGACGGGATTGGTCCTGAAGTAACCTCGGAAGCAATTTGTATTCTGGAAGAAGTGGCCACCGGCTTTGGCCATGATTTCGAACTCGATGAAAAAGAGATCGGTGGAGTCGCACTGGAGAAATTCGGCAACCCTTTGCCCGACTCGACCATTCAGGCCTGTCTCGCCTCACAGGCCGTACTCCTGGGTGCTGTCGGCAGTCCGGCCTTCGATCACAATCCTCGCGAACTTCGCCCCGAAGCCGGACTCTTGCGCCTTCGTCAAGAACTCGGAGCATTCGCCAATCTGCGTCCCGCGGTCTTTTATCCGCCGCTCGCCGCCTGCTCGCCGCTCCGCGAAGAGATTGTCAAGGGAACCGACCTTCTGATCGTCCGCGAATTACTCGGCGGATTGTACTTCGGCACACCCCGCTCCCTCGAAGGCGTCCCCGGCGAGCGCCGTGCGCTCAACTCCATGCGCTACAGCGAACCGGAAATCGAGCGCATCGCCCGGGTCGCTTTTCAACTCGCTCAGACTCGCCGTCGCCGATTGCTCTCCGTCGACAAGGCCAACGTACTGGAGTGTTCTCGTCTGTGGCGCGAAGTCGTTTCCCGCATCGCCCGCGATTTTCCCGATGTCCAGCTTTCCCACATGTACGTGGATTCGGCCGCCATGTCGCTCGTTCTCAAGCCGGCCGAATTCGACGTCATCCTCACCGAAAACATGTTTGGCGACATCCTGTCCGATCAGGCTGGCGGAGTCGTCGGATCTCTCGGCTTGCTCGCCTCAGCCAGCATCGGAGGCCCGGTCGGTCTCTACGAACCCGTCCATGGCTCCGCTCCCGACATCGCCGGCCAGAACGTCGCCAATCCACTGGGCGCCATCCTTTCGGTAGCTTTAATGCTGCGCCATACCTTTCGCTTGCCCAAGGAAGCGGAGTGCGTGGAGGCTGGCGTCATCTCAACTTTGAGAGGCGGATTCCGCACTCGCGATCTCGCGCGACCCGGTGAACGAACCGTCTCCACGGAACAAATGGGATCTCAGATCGCAGAGTTCGTGCGCTTAGCGGCAAACACAACCGGCCGCGCCGTATCCTAGCGTGGCGCGGACACTCCTGTCCGCGGTTGTTGCTCTTGCTCTTTGAGGCCTTTGCTCATGATTTGAATGGGCTCAGTTCGAATCACGCCCACTGGTTTAAAACAATCATAAGACGAACGCCGCCCGCGTTTCGTCACTCTTTACAATTTGCCCGGAGAAGGCACGCCCTCAGCAGTATAGTCGCCGCTCAGCGCATACCACCGAATCCGCAAAACTTCGAGGAACATGCGAAGCCCGTCGCGGAACGGATGCAGCCGCGTCCCCTCGCTATGCGCCCACAACACTGGAACTTCCTCCACTTTCAGGCCCGCCCGTCGCGCCAGAAACAAGATTTCCGGATCGAATCCCCAGCGTTCAATTCTCTGCAAAGGAAAAATCCGTTGCGCCGCGTCCCGCCGAAACGCTTTGAATCCGCACTGCGTGTCGGCAAAATGCAGGCCCAGAATCACACGCAGCACCAGGTTGAAGATGCGTCCAAATACCTGCCGGTATAAGGGTTGCCGCTCCGTCTGCAATTCCGCTCGGAGCCAGCGCGACCCGATCGCGATGTCCGCGCCCCGGTCAATGGAGTCGAACAGTTTCTGTGCTTCCGTCATCGGTGAAGAAAGGTCGGCATCCGTGAACAGGCAAATGTCGCCGCGAGCATGCAGCATTCCGTTGCGCACGCTGTAACCCTTGCCGCGGTTCCCGGGGTTCTCGACTAACAAGACCTGCGGATGCAACCTGCCATATTCCCGCACGATCTGCGCCGTATCGTCCCTCGAACCGTCGTTCACCACCAGAATTTCCGCGTCCCAGTTCTGCTCCTGCGTGAAACGGAGAAGTTCATCAAGCGTCGGCCGGATGCGTACGCTTTCGTTATATGCCGGAATGACGAAACTGTAGGTCAACATTGAGTGATTGAGTCATTGAACAATTGAGGCAGCGAATGAATCCCTCAATGAAGTCATCCATTGACTCAATGATCTACGCCACCTGCCGCCGCTTATCGAGCATGCCGAAGAACTCCGCGACCAACTCCTCGTCCCACAGCCCATTTTCCGCCTCGGCGCGCATCGTAACCGCAGTCTGCTCGTGCCCCAGCGCCGGTTTATACGGACGCGCCGTACGCAGCGCATCATAGATATCGACCACCTGTAAAATTCGTGGCAGCAGGGGAATCTCGCCGGCATGCAGTCCATCGGGATAGCCGCTGCCATCCGAGTGCTCGTGATGATGCCGTATGATCGGAAGCACCAGTCGCAACGACTTCAGCGGACGGCAAATCGCTTCTCCCGTTGCCGGATGCCGCTTCATAATATCCCATTCCGCCGGCGTGAGATCGCTTCCCTTCTTCAGGATTTCGTCTGGTACCGCAATCTTTCCCAGGTCATGCAGGTAACCGCCCCGCCCCAGGGCCACGATCGATTCTTCATCAAGGCCGAGAAACCGGCCCATATCCGCCGCATTTTTCGCCAACCGCTCGCAGTGCCCTTCGGTGTATGGATCGCGCGCCTCCACGCTCAACCCCAGCGTGCACAGCACCGAATCCGCCGTCTCCAGTTCATCGGTGAACTCTTTCAAATTCAGCAGCGATTTCACCCGCGCAAATAACTCCTCGGGACTGATGGGCTTGGTCAGGAAGTCGTCGGCGCCCGCCTCGATTCCCTTCAAACGGTCTTCGCGCGCGCTCAGGCCGGTAATCATCACGACCGGAATCAGCCGTGTCTTCGGGTCCTCTTTGAGTTCGCGGCACAATTCGTAGCCGCTTTTCCCTGGCATCACTACATCCAGCAAAATCAGGTCTGGAGCTTCGCGCCGGATTTCTTCCTCCGCCGCCGCCGCGCTATGCGCCGCCATCGCCTGATAGCCGCGCCGGGCGAGCAACTCCCGCAACAAGGCCGCATTTACCAGATTGTCGTCGACCACTAGAATCGACTGCTTCCGGCGGACTGTCAGCAGATCACCCATACTGGGATAAGAACTCGACCGCGAAGATAAAGTTGTCTGGCGTGATCGTGGCGGAAAGCCCATCACTTCACTTTGCTCAATTCGGCAAGATATTGCAAGCCGGTAAGCCGGAAAAACGCGAACCCACCGTTGGTGGAAGTCGCTGCAAGAAGGCTGGCGCTAGGACCAGCAGACGCCACGCCTGTGGAAGCCGCCGAGTCTCAGTCTACGGCGGGAGGCTCGGGGCGGGCCGCGTCTCGAGAGGCAACCTATTCAATTGCTCAGGACTTTCTCGCGTTCCTCGGCATCCTGCAGTTCCTCGCGCGGCGAAGTCGGCAGCGCGAACTCCAGCACTTCATCGATGTTCTTCACGTAGTGCGTGGTCAATCCCAGCAGTTGCTCGGGCGTCAAGTCTTCCTCGACGTTCGTTTTGTTATCCGCCGGCAGGATCACGTCATGCACACCCGCCCGCTTCGCTGCCAGGACCTTTTCCTTGATGCCGCCCACCGGCAGCACGTTCCCGCTCAGCGTGATCTCTCCCGTCATCGCCGTCAGAGGACGCACCTGTTTGCCAGACAGCAAGGACACCAGCGCCGTCACGATGGTAACCCCCGCCGAGGGACCGTCTTTGGGAATCGCTCCCGCAGGCACGTGAATGTGAATGTCATGGTTCGCGAAGAATTCCTCGTCAATACCCAACTGTTTCGCATTCGAACGCACCCAGCTCAACCCGGCCTGCATCGATTCCCGCATCACGTCCTGAATCTGCCCGGTGATGGTCAGTCCACCTTTGCCTTTCATCTGGTTGGCTTCGACAAACAGCACGTCTCCGCCCGACGGCGTCCACGCCAGGCCAACCACCACGCCCGGGCGCTTGGTGCGTTCCGCAATCTCGCCCTCGCTGCGAACCTTGATGCCGCCCAGAAACTCCAGCACGATTTCCCTGGTTACCACCAGTTTTTCGGTCTTGCCCTCGGCAATCCGGCGCGCCTGTTTCCGGCAGATGGTGCCGATAGTGCGCTCCAGGTTGCGTACCCCAGCCTCGCGCGTGTAATGACGAATTACGTAGCTGACCGCTTCCTCAGGAAATTCGATCTGCTCGGGCGTAATTCCATTCTCCTCAATCTGCCGCGGGATCAGGTACTGGAAAGAAATATGTACCTTTTCTTCCTCCGTATACCCCTGCAACTCAATAATCTCCATGCGATCGCGCAACGGCTCCGCGATCGGATCGAGCATGTTCGCCGTGGTGATGAATAGCACTTTTGAAAGATCGAAACTCACGTCCAGGTAGTTGTCGCGGAAAGTGGCATTCTGTTCCGGATCCAAGGCCTCCAGTAACGCCGACGCCGGATCGCCCCGGAAGTCCCTGCCTACCTTGTCAATTTCGTCGAGCATGAACACCGGATCTTTCGTTTCCGCGCGCCGTATTCCCTGAATAATCTGCCCCGGCAGCGCCCCGATGTAGGTGCGCCGGTGACCGCGAATTTCTGCTTCGTCATGCACTCCGCCCAGAGACAAGCGCACGAACTTCCGTCCCAACGCGCGCGCGATGGATTTACCCAGCGAAGTCTTGCCTACGCCTGGAGGCCCGACAAAGCACAGAATCGGACCTTTCATGTTGGGCTTCAACCGCCGCACCGAAAGGTAGTCGAGAATGCGATCCTTCACTTTCTGCAAGTCGTAGTGGTCGGCGTCAAGAATCTCTTTCGCCTTCAGGATTTCAATTTCTCCGCCGGAAGTCTTCGCCCACGGCAACACCGCCAGCCACTCGATGTAATTCCGCGTCACCGAATAGTCGGCCGCCATGGGTGACATCCGCGCCAGCCTGCCCAGTTCTTTCAGAGCCTCTTTTTTCACTTCGTCCGGCATGCCCGCGGATTCGATCTTCTGCTTCAGTTCCTCGGTGTCGCGCGCGCCTTCGTCCTGTTCGCCCAGTTCCTTCTGAATCGCCTTCATCTGTTCGCGCAAGTAGTATTCGCGCTGCGTCTGCTGCACTCGGTCCTGTACTTCCGACTGGATCTTGTTGCGCAGCTGTTGCACTTCCAGTTCTTTGGCGAGATGCTGGTTAATTTTTTCCAGCCGCACTCGTACGTCACTCGTCTCCAGCGTCTCCTGCTTGTCAGCCGTCGATAGCGAGGGCAGGGACGATGCAATAAAGTCCACCAGCCGTCCCGGCTCTTCAATGTTCATGGCTACCGTAGAAAGCTCGTCCGATAGCGTCGGCGAACCGGCTACGATCTGCTGAAATAACGTCAGCACGTTCCGCTGCAACGCTTCAATCTCTGAATCCTTGGGCGGAATCGTCTCCGGAATCGTCGTCACCCGCGCCCGCATGAAAGGTGTAATCTGCGCGAAATCGGCCAACCGCACCCGCTCCAGCCCTTCGGCAAATACAAACAGGCTCTGGTTCGGCATCTTGACAACCTTGTGCACCACCGCCAAAGTTCCAATGCCATAGAGATCTGTGGGCTGCGGCGAGTCCACCCGCGCCTCGCGCTGCGCCACCACCACAATCGTCTTGTCGTCGCCCAAAGAATTGATCAACTGCACGGAACTCTCTCGCCCCACGGTGAGAGGCAGCACCGCGTGGGGGAACAGCACGGTATCGCGCACTGGCAGAATCGGCAGCGAGCGCTCGGTGGTATCGTAAGAAGTGAGCTCGGTAGAAATCGGTTCGCTCATGATTTTTTCCCTTGAGTGACTTTCACTCAACCTTGGATGAACTGAATGGGCAAAAGGATGCAGCCTTCGTTCTAGGTTGTTGAATTTTATACGTTTTTTAGACGTTTGCAAGACACGGAAGTGAGTCGGCCCACCGTCCCGGCTGGTCCCTCGTCCGTCAGCCGTATTCAGCCAACATCGGCCGGTCTTCTCGCCTTCCTGCTGCTAAAACACATGTTTCGCGCGATCTCCCTTGAACACTAACTCCTGCAGAACCCGCTCGTTCGCCGCATTCAGGATGTAAACCGTCTGATCCCTGTCGGCCTTCGCGCCCAGCGGAACCAGCGTGCACTTGGCGCGCACTTCCACCGGTTTTTTCGTGCCCAACTGGCGGAACACCATGATGTGGTTCGAACCTTCCATCACGTGCCGAATCTCATAATTTCCCTGCGGCAAGAGGGTGTCGGCCACCCGCACCTTCTGAATGAAGCTCACTCGATAGTGATCGGCGATTCCCATTTCATTCTCGGCCGCCGAAAATGCGCCCAGCATAATGACAAACATGAATAAGATTATTCCTGCAAACATCCCACGCATACCACCCCTCCTGTTGGCTCCGGGCCACACCGGCCCACCTTCAGGCTAGACCCAACCTGCGGTTCCCGCTGTGCATCTCCTCACAGCAGGTTGTGATGAAAGGTAATGACTTGGATGCCTCAGTGGCAGCGGTAACAGTCGCTGTAGCACTCGCTTGTACTGACAGCTATGCACCTGACGCCGCCGGATAAATTCCCAGCACCTTCACCAGTTCCGCAACTTCGCCCAAATGCCGCAGAGCGTTGCGCGCGTCTTCATCGTCGCCCCGCAGAAGGTCCACAAAAAATGCGTATTCCCAGGGACGGCCGCGCATCGGCCGCGACTCGATCTTGCTCAAATTGATGTCGCGCAGCGCAAACACGCTCAGAGCTTTAAACAGCCCGCCCGGAATATTCTTCATGCTGAACGCCAGCGAAGTCTTATCCGCACGCCGCACCGCTCGCGCTTGGCCGCGCCGGATTTGGAAAAAGCGGGTAAAGTTCTTTTTGTCATCCTCGATTCCAACTCTCAGAATCTCCCCTCGATACACTTCGGCGGCCCGCCGACTGGCGATACCGGCCGCATCGCGCAAGCCTTCGGCGATCACATGCTTCACGCTTCCCGCCGTGTCGTAGAACGGCACTGGCTCCAGCTTCGGATTTTTTGCAAAAAGGTCGCGGCACTGATCGAGCGCCACTGGGTGCGACAAAACGCGGCGCACATCTCCGAACCGGACACCTGGCGGCGCAATCAGATTGTGCACAATGCGCAGGCGAAACTCGCGGACGATGTGAACCTCGCGCCCCAGCAACAAGTCAAAATGCTCGGCCACCGAACCCGCCAGCGAGTTCTCGATTGGAATCACCGCGCCATCGACCGTTCCGCTATTCACCCGGTCGAAAACCTCGAGCGAACGCGCGCACGGCACCACCCGCGCCCGCGGCAATATGGCTTCCGCCGCCTCGTGGCTGAAAGAACCGAGTTCTCCCTGAATCGCAATCTTCATGAAACCTTTCCGACCTTATTCGCGATAGCACTCAGAAACATCCGTGTTCGGCTGCCTCGTCTCGACTCTATCCCGCCACCGGCCGCGCCAGTTCTTTCGTCATGACCAGAGCGTCCAACTGGCCAGAATAGTAGCCCGGGACCGTCTTCTCCACGAAGTAACCTTTCTGTTTGTAGAAGCGAATCGCGGCCTCGTTATTCACCGGCGTCTCCAGCGCAACCAGCGCTGCCCCCGCCCGCAGCAATCGATCTTCCGCAGCTCGCAGCAAAGCCGACCCGACTCCCTCCCGACGCGCCTCCGCGACCACATCGATCGTAATGATGTGCCCGGTCTTGCGCTGAGCCTCCGCCACGATGAATCCGAGGATCCCTTGGGCGCTTTCCGCCACCAGAGTGAACGACCCCGGCCGCCGCATATAGAACGCCAGTTCCGGCCGGGAGTACGCCAATTGCGGATCGAAGCAGGCCTGGTCAATCCGCCAGAGCCCGTCAAAATCCGCCTTATCAAATTGTCGGACGTGAAACGGCACGCCGCCATTGTAACGGGATTACACTTAATGTCCCGACCCAGTCCCCGACGATCCGAAATTATAAACAGGAATTCGATGGGATCCGCGCCGGCCGGTTTCGCAGTTTCCGCCATTCGATCCGATAACTGATTTCCTCAGGCCGTTCCCCTTGCGCACTCGCATCAATAAGAAGTACGATTTCTGACACAGGGAGTGCCATGGGGCGTTTCATTCTCATCGACGTGGTTGTGGCGCTAGCGCTGTCTCTGCTCTGGTACGCCTGGTTTGTCCGCTATAACCGGCGCCGCGCCGGCAACGTGCTCCAGTGGGTACAAGCGGCATGCCTTGGAAAAGGCCGCCTCGCCGATCTCCAGTGGCAGAGAAGCAGTTCCAGGCTGAAGGCCACCCTGCATCTTTCCTCACGCTGGTTTGAGGACGCTCGTCTGACCATCCGCCTCTTGCCCCGTCCTCTCCCCGTGCACTGGGCGCTGAGCCGCTGGCGCCAGCAGCAGGAAACGCTTACCTTCGAAGCCGACATGGGATTCCCCCCCGGTTTCCACCTCGATGTCATCCGTCATCGCTGGTCAGGCCACTCGGGGGCGAAAAGTTCAACGGGCACTCGCTCCTGGACCGTCAGCCGACCCGGCCCCGTGATTCTCACCACCAAAGAAGACTGGCCTGTCGAACTCAGCCCGGTAGTCAATGCCCTCGCCTCCTGGCGCGATAAGGATTTCGTCGGCGTCCGCTTCAACTCCAAATCGCCCCACTTCACCGCCACGGTTGCTTTGGAGAATCTCGCGGATCAGAAAGCCGCAGCCGCCTTGCTCGGCCTCTTCCGCGAACTGGCGGCCAGTTCCTCGGCCAAGCAACACTGAGTTGTCTGCTCGCGCGGCGCCCGGACTGCTCGGGCTTCTTCCCGACCCGTTTACTTTTTTCCCGCATCTACTCGAAATCGTGTACTATGCGTCTACCTTCCCGCAAGCCTCCAGCAAGGGTCTGAGATTTGGGGTCCCGACGCAAGCGACTTTGACTGTTGCTGGTCGAGCTGACGTGTGGAAACAAAACAACCTACCGACGAAAAAAGGAGATCAATGAAACGCATCAAGTTGCTGTCACTTGTTGGGATCGCGTTGCTCGCAGCCGGCACGCTCGCCGCTCAGGAAAAACAAGGAAACCTATTCGCCGCCGAGTTCCAGAAACCAAAGAACGGCATGGTGCCACAGTACGAAGCCGGGCGTAAGCAGAAGGCGGCGTGGCACAAGCAGCAGAACGACCCGCAACCATTGCTCGTCTGGGAAACACTCACCGGCGACAATACGGGAACGTACATGGTCGGCCGAGGTGGCCTGCACTGGGCCGATCTGGACAAGCCCGCCATTCCGGACGAAAACGACATCGCCGAGTACCAGAAGGTGATCGGGAACTACGTCGAGTCTCTCACCTCTCGCTACTATGAGTTCCTGCCCAAAGTCAGTAATGCCCCCGCTGACATGATGCCTTCCAAGTTCTCGGAAATTTATGTTTTCCAGGTGCGCTACGGCAAGGGCTCGGATTTTCGCTCCGCCATCGAACGGATCTACGAGGCATCGCAGAAAACGAAGTGGCCCCTCCACTTCGAATGGTATGAGCTCGTGAATGGCGGATTGACGGGAACGTATGTTCTGTCGCTGCCGCACAGCAGTTGGGCAGATTTCGAGGATAAACCCGACGTGAAACCCTTCCGCGACATGCTCAAGGAAGCCTTTGGACAGGCCGAGGCCGATTCCATCGTCGATCGCCTCGACCATTCCATCGAAAAAGAGTCAAGCGAAACCATCCAATTTCGCCCCGACCTGAGTTACCTTCCCGGTAAATAAAACGGATCCGCTGCCGCGCCGGCGCTCCAGGCTTGCACCTCTTCGCAAGCGGGGCGCCGGTCGCGACTGCCTGCGCGGCTCACCGCGACGATCGGCGAGGACTGACCTTCTTGTCGCTCGTCCTCCACCGCTTTGCGTTCTTTTCCACCCGCAGCTTCCAGGCCGCGCGCAGGGCTCCCGTCAGCACGTCTTCGCTGGCTTCCGCCAGCCGAATGTGCGTCATCCCCATTCGTCCCCACCCACCGTGAATCGGAAGGAAAACTTCCGGCAACTCCTCTACAAATTCCGCCTGCAACTCCGGCGTCAACATCAGGTTACCGTAGCCCTTGTCTTGCGATGCCAGGGTTGCGAAGATCTTGCCTCCCACCCGGAAGTCCGTCGCTCCCATGTGCGAGCCTTCCTCCGCACCCTCCAAACTCAGAGCAATCCTGCGGAAATCCGCTGCCTTCATATCTCTACTCCCAATTCATGGTCGCGCCTGCCTAGAAGCAGCTTTGCGATCACGCCTCCGGCTCCGCCACAAACCGGTACCCCACTCCCCGCACCGTCTGCAAATGCCTGGGACTCGACGGGTCTTCCTCGATATACCGCCTGAGCCGCACTACAAAGTTATCGATCGCGCGTGTGTCCGTGTCTGCGTGCAATCCCCAAACATCGCCCAAGATCGACTTCCGCGAAACCACCCGGCCTGCGCTCTGCACCAGATAGCGCAGAAACTCGGCCTCCATCACCGTTAGATGAATCGTATTTCCCAGCGAGCGCAGTTCCAGCTCTCCGAAATCAATCGACTTGCCGCTGAAACTGAAGGTGTCGCCGCTCTCTTCCCGCGCGGCCTCCCGTGTCGCCGCTGTCTCGCCGCCATCGCCGGTAATCTTGTCGCCCTTGCCAGCGCTGCCGCCAGTTCCCACCGGGCCCGCGCCTTTCATCCACACACTGCGCCGCAGCAGGCTCTCCAATCGTGCCATCAAAATCGCCAGCTCAAACGGTTTCGGCAGGTAATCGTCCGCTCCCGAGGCGAATCCCTGCAGAACATCCTCCGGACGCCCACGCGCGGTCAACATAAGAATCGGCACAAAATTCTTTTTCTCGCGCAGCAACGCCGCAACCTCAAAACCGCTCTTCCCCGGCAGCATCACATCGAGCACAACCACATCGAAAGGTTCCTTTTTTTCGACCAGCCTGTCCAGCGCCGTCTCCCCGTCTCCGGCAACTTCCACCGCGTGTCCTTCGGCTTGCAGATTGAAGCGCAAGCCCTGCGCCAGGTGCGCCTCGTCCTCCACCACCAGCACCCGGCTCATGCCACTCTCCGAGGTAATTCCAAGGTCAAGGTCGTTCCCTTCCCCGCTCCTTCGCTCTGCGCGAAGACTCGGCCGCCATGTTTACGCGCGATCGATCGCACGATGAACAGTCCCAACCCCGTGCCCTTCACTTGCGCGAGCGAACGCTGCGTCACCCGGTAAAACCGCCGGAAGATCCGTTTCAATTCATGCTCCGGAATCCCAACCCCCTGATCGCGCACTCGCAGCACCAGTCGCTCCTCATCCGGAGCATCCAGCTCGACCGAGATGTGCACGCCATCCGGCGAGTACTTCACGGCGTTGTCCAGCAGGTTTGAAACCGCCGTCCGCAACTCCTCCGCATCGCCCAAAACTCGTATTCCAACGCCGTTCCGCGAAGATAGAGATGCGGATAACGACGGCGCTTCGCGATACTCCAGGTCCGCCGCCTGCAAATGATGCCGCGTTCGCGCCAGTTCCACGCACTCCCGCACCAGCGCACCGAATTCCACCGGCAGGCGCTGGGGCGGACTTTTCTTCTGCGCCGCCTCTCCCGCTTTCAACACCTGCTCCACGGTGTGCAGCAGTCGCTCCGTATCAAGCAGCATCAGTTCGTAGAATTGCCGCCGTTGCGACTCTTCCACTTCGCGTCTCTGCAGAGTTTGCAGATAGAGCCGGATGGACGCGATCGGCGTCTTCAATTCATGCGTGACCGCGTTGATGAAGCTGTCGTGCTGCTCGTTGCGGCGAATTTCCCGCACCAGAAAAATGGTATTGAGCACCAGCCCCGCAATGATCACCAGAAAGAGGATGCCCCCAAAAAACAGCTTCAGTCCTTCACGCCAATACAGGATCACCCAGCTGACGTTCAGCGCGACCGCCGCCGCAATCAGGCAGACACCCAGCGTGATGAAAAAATAAATCGCCTTCTGCCGACTGATGATCCGCACAGAAAGATTGTAGCGGTGTGGGTGGCGGGCGTCAGGTTTTTTCCACACTTGCATTATTCATTCATGGACGGCGGAGAAGCCTTCAAGGCATGGGGCCTCCCTGCGTACTTTTCGCACTTCCGCAGAGTTCTGGAGGCGAGTTGGACGAAGGTGGAGCGTGGGCGGCGGATTCCGGGGATTTCCTGGAGAGCGACGCTGTGTATTTCGATGCAAAGTAGGTGAAGCACATCTTCATCCACTGCGGTTGCGAATCGAGGCAAGCGTCTTGGCAATTGTGATCGGATCAGGGGCGAATCGGGATAAGGTCTGAAAATCAGGGTTACTACCAAAAAGGCTCCCGGCGCCGGCCACTGAGGCCGGTTCGAGAGCCTTCCTGAGAACCGAGAGCCAACGTCCGATCGCTGCTAGTCGTTCCCCGCAGCCGCCGCCAGCACCGCGGCCGCCTTCACATCCCGTACCAGCGGCGGTTTCGGCGGCAGGTGGTCGAGTTCGATCTTGTATACGTGCCGCGCCAGTCCGAGTTTCTTCAGCGCCCAGATGCCATACCAGTTCATGTCGACTTCGTACCACGTCAACCCATGCCGCGCCGAAACCGGATGCGCGTGGTGGTTATTGTGCCAGCCTTCGCCAAAAGTCAGTATCGCAACCAGCAGGTTATTGGTCGAAAGGTCTTTGGTCGCGAACCGCCGCGAGCCCCACATGTGGGTCACCGAGTTCACCATCCAGGTGGCATGCAGTCCAACGACCACGCGGGCGAATACTCCCCAGAGAAGCCAGGGTAATCCACCAATCGCATAAAGGATGACACCGACAACGATGTTTCCCGTGTAGTGATACTTGGTCAGCCAGACGTGCACCTTATCTTTCGTGAGGTCGGGGACGTAACGCGCCAGGGTCGTGGTGTCGTGATGCATCGACTTGCCCATCAGGATCCACCCCATATGCGACCACCACTTGCCATCGTTTGGCGAGTGCGGATCGCCGTCCTCGTCGGAAAACTGATGATGAATTCGATGCGTCGCCACCCAGAAAATCGGCCCGCCCTCGAGCGCCAGTGTCGCGCACCAGGTCAGGAAGTACTCCACCCACTTCGGCGTCTTGTAACCGCGATGCGTCAGCAGACGGTGATAGCTCATCCCGATCCCCAGGCTGCCCGACACCCACCACAAGAAAATGGCCACGAAAAACGCGGGCCAGGTAAAGAAAAACAAAGCCGCGACTGCTCCCACATGAAACAAGCCCATGGCGATCGCCGTGCCCCAGTTGAAGCCGTCACGGTTCGCCCGCTCTCTACGATTGCTGCCTTCTCCGGCATCGCTCATGGCCCGGCTCGTCGCTTCACTGATGGTCTCCCGTACCGTCTCGCTCATAGCTCTCTCCAAGTCTTTTTTTCCGCACAGCCCATTTAATCGTGGTCCGGCATAGACCATATCAAGAGCACGAGAAATACTTTGTAATAGTTTGGTAATCCTCGCTGAGTAAAGGGGTTACGAGCGTAATGAGGGCGTCGAAAAAGTCCGGTCCCGGGCCCAATCTGCCTCTTCAAACTAAGGTTCATCGACTGCCTGACTCTTCGAAACCGGATTACCCCTTAGCCTAGAAGGTTCCCGGACCGCAAACCTCCGGGTGCACGTTCCTTTGTCGTGGAGTATTGTTGAGTGTTTCGACCGAGGGTTTCAACCGTGTTTCCGAAACGGAGGTGTGTGTTGAAAAAGAAATTGTCCAGACCGGAAGTCTTCAAGAAAACCGCTCTGCTCCTTCCAACCTTGTTACTTTGTGTGTTCGCGCTATGGGCACAGAAGGAGCAGCCTCCCGCAACCGCCCCCGAATACAAAATCCCGCCCGAGGCTGCCGCCAGGGTAAATCCGGTGAAGCCGGGCCCGGAGTCGCTCGCCAAAGGTAAAAAGCTCTATGGCTTCGATTGCGAGATGTGTCACGGAAAAAATGGGGACGGCAAGGGCGACATGGCGTCGGACATCAAGAACGTGACCGACTTCACCAATCCAGACGCGTTGAAAAACCGCACCGACGGCGAACTCTTCTACGTGATCCGGAAAGGCAAGGGAGAAATGCCCCCCGAAGGCGACCGCGCCAAAGACGACGACATCTGGAATATGGTGAACTACATCCGCTCGTTCGCCAAGAAGTAGCGCCCAGAAATCGGAGCAGACAAGTAGCAACCGCGTTCGCAGTAGAAATGCTTTGGCGAAGGGCACGGCTTGAGCAGGCTGCTGAAAATTTTGTGCCGCGCTTTGAGCGCTATACGCCCGAAGTTCCTGCGACTCTCAGAACTCAAACGCCAAGCCCGCAGTGGGGGTGATGGGCAGCCCCTGCCCAGTGACCACCGTGGTCGACGGCGAACTACATCCAGGTTGATTGGGAGGACAGGTATATGACGTGTAAAAATAACGGGGATTATTGTGGTCGGTCAGGTTAAGCACCTCACCATACAGGGCCAGTTTCCAGCGGGTAAATGCCCAATCCTTTTCGGCGCGTACATCAAGGCGCTGGTAGTCGCCGAGCCGCAGGACGTTGGGTCCAGTGGCGCTGCCGGAAGGGATGGGGAATCCAGAACCGAAGAGAAATTTTCCGCTAATGTGCACGGTGGGATTGATGCGGTAGCTGGCGAACAGGTTCAGGGTGTGGCGCTGGTCTTCCGTTGTTGGGAACTGAATCCAGATCGGCGGTACATCGCAACAAATAGGAATCCTCTCTCGCGAGTATGCCAGCGTGTAGCCAATCCAGCCGGACAAGCGATTGGCCGTTCGACTCTGGAGAACGATCTGCGCGCCCCGTGAGTAGTCACGCTCATTGGCGACAAATCCATGGGTCGAGGCGCAGGTTTCGGTAATTGGGTCAACGAACGATTCCTTGATCAACTCTTGGTTCTGCCGATCAAACAACAGGAGCTTTATGCGCGTAGTTTCCCCGATGCGCTGCTCCACGCCTGCCGTGTAGTGGTTTGCGGCCTGATAGGATTCAATGCCGATGGGGCATCTCAGCGGGGGCGGAATTAAAATGGGAGGATAGCCCGGGAACTCGAACTGGTTGTAGCGTCCCACCCCGAACTGCAACTGCGTTGCCGAGGCGACCTGCAGCGAGGCTCCGAGTTGTGGCGAGATCGGATGAAAGTCAAATTGCTGACTGCTATCCAGGCGCAGTCCGCCGGCCAAATGCAGCCGGTCGCCAAAGAAGCTTGATGACTGCTGAACATATCCGTCATTCTTCCAGCCGACCCCGCTCTGACTTCCAGCGGACTCCACGGTGCCGTTGGGGTTGTAAAGCGTTTGTTCCTCGGTTGTAGCCGCCCGGCGCGACGTCCATCCACCTTCCAGCACGCGATCCTTTTGCCAGTTCCAAACCAAGCTTCCTCCCGTGACCCACTCCGCATAATGCACGTTATTGAGAGGCTTCCGATTGGGATTCCAATAGTAGAAAGGCGCCTGAAAGTACGCTGCCCGCGTATCGATCAGCAGGTGAGGAGTCACCGCCCAGCGCCAACCCATGCGACCCATCTCAAAATCATTGGTCGCCCGCTGGATGTTGTTTGGCGTAGGAGCGTAGGCCAGATCGAGCAACTCGTAAAGCGTCTGCCCGCCTACACCATAGAAACTCACCGTCTGGTTCGCCGCCACATCATAGGTAAGTTTCAGATCGCCATCGTAGAACGAGACATTATCGTGAGTATCGTTCAGGCGGTTGCGCAGCAGATAGCCAAGATAGCTCTTGCGCGCCGACGCCAGCCACGAGCCTTTCTTGTCCTTGCCAAGTTTCCCCTCGCCCAGCAGTTCCGAGTCCGCCAGGCCAATAGAGGCTCGGAAGATTGGTGCGGTGCGGCTGCCATCGCGGGTCTGCAAGGCCAGAGCGGCCCCTACGGAGTCGCCGTATTGTTCCGGATAGGCCGCCGGATATAGCTTGACGTCCTCCAACGTCTCACTGGTGAAAATGCTCAGGGTGGCGCCCTGGGTGATGTTGGTGCCGTGAAAGGGCGAGGGCACCAAAATTCCGTCGACGTAAATGCTGCTATTGCCGTAGGACGCGCCCATCACCGAGAATTGCGCGAAGAAATCGTTGCCGCCCTCCGCCGAAACTCCCGGCAAAGTCTGGATCGAGCGGAGTGGATCGTCAGCCACAACCGTTGACGTTTCGCGCAGTTCGGTACTGGTCAGGTTGAGTTCGCTGATGGCCGGCGAATCCGGGCCCTGAAAAATGTCGCCCTTGACTTCAACCTTCTCGGTTCGCCGGAAGTTATCGGGCACCAGACTGATGTCAAACTCTTTGCCCGCTTCGTCCGCCGCCAGCGAAAACTCCACTGTGGCCAGCCGGTACCCAACCCCGTTCAGCCGCAGCGTATAGTGACCGGGATCGAGCCCCCGAATGACGAAGTCGCCATCGTTCGTGGTCACCGCTTCCCGCCGCGCTTCCAGCACTGCGACCTGCACACGCGCAAGCGGTTCGCCGCCAGCGGCGCTCACCACCTTGCCGCGGATTTCAGCGGCGTAAAGAGCGGTAACCGTAGAAGACAGGAAGACTGACGAGAGAAAAATGAACCCGGCCAGACGATCGTGCATCGCGTCCTCGCTGAAGAAACTGGGGCCTTTCCGCAGCCCACCCCAGTAAGAACGACTGAAGCCGGAGAAATTGTATGAAGACCGCAACGAAGAACGACTCAGTGACTGAGGCGTTCTTTTTCAGTTCACTGACTTTAGGATGCCGCGCCTTTCACCTTCACCGCCGCCCATTTCTCCAACAATGTCAGCGTGGCCGCGTAGTCCAAATCCGCCTGCCCTTCCTCGGCCGCAACGTCATACACCTCTTCCACCGCTTCCAAGCCCGGCAGTCGCACTCGCGATTCTTTGGCCGCGTCTAGCGCCAGCCGAATATCTTTCAGCATCAGCCGCAACGGAAAGTTCGGTGAGAAGTCGCGCTTCAGAATGAACGGCGCTTTGTAATCCACCACTCCCGAGCGCACCATCGACGCCTGAATCAGGGGCAACAGCTTTTCCACGTCCACGCCCAGTTTGGAAGCGAGTGTGAGCGCTTCCGCGAAGCCTTCATAAATCATCGCAATCTGCAGATTCATCACCAGTTTCGTAGCCTGCCCTTTGCCGGTCTCGCCCATGTGGAACACCTGTTTGCCCATCGCCTGAAAAAGCGGCTGCAGTCGAGCCAGCACCGCTTCGTCGCCTCCCACCATGAAAATCAGGCTGCCCGCCTCGGCGGCGATCTTCGACCCGGTCATCGGGGCGTCCACATAATCAACCCCGCGCGCCTTCACGCGCTCAGCAAACCGCAGCGTTGCCGAGGGCGCAATCGTGCTCGAATCCGCCAGGATCATGCCCGCGGACAGCACCCGATCCACGCCGCCCGGCCCCAGAAGCACGCTCTCCACCGCCTTCGTGTCGGAGAGGCACATCCAAACCACTTCCACCCCCGTCGCTGCATCCGCTGGAGAACTTGCGCTGCGTGCGCCCTCTACGTCCTTCCCCGCGCTCCGATTCCACACCGCAACTTCGTGTCCGGCCTTGACCAGATTCGTGGCCATCGACCGTCCCATAATTCCCATGCCCAAGAAAGCGACGCGCATCAGCGTTCATCCTCCCAAAAAATACTGTAATTTGTTTCGTCCGGGCCCGCTGCGGCGCAACACTTTCGTCGCTACCCCAACTTCCTCATAATCACCCCCTCCACAGCCCGTTGCCGGGCAACGGAGAAAGCGCCCCTGACTGCGCCGCTCGCACCTTCCCGAGCATCTAATTAGAGTAGAGACTTAAGTCAGCAAAGCCGATAATAAATCAAGCGAGTGCTTTGCCGCACGCGAATCGCGACGCTAGGACAATACTGGTTGAATTCATGCTGAAATCCTCATTTAAAAACCCCGCGTTGCGCAAGCGCGCTGGCCAGTTTACGCGCCTGGTAAGGAATTCCGCTGTCACCCCTCGCACTGGCACCACTCACAAGCCGCAACTCGCCGCCAACGGCGAACTCGGACTCACCTTCATCGGACATTCCACCTTCTTTCTCCAGATTGGAGGCCAGAACGTCATCATCGATCCTAACTTCGCCCGCTGGCTGTTCGTTCTCAAGCGTCTCCGCCAACCGGGATTGAATCTGCGCGATCTTCCTCCCATGGATCTGGTCCTCGTCACCCACGCGCATTTCGATCATTTGCATCGCCAGTCGCTGCGTACCATCGCGCGCCAAGCCCGACGCCAGACCGGAACCGCGCCTACGCTCATCGTCCCCCATCATTTGTTCGATCTGGTTTCCGATCTGGGATTCGAACAGATTGTCGAACTCGAGTGGTGGAACTCCTATCGCCACGGCTCCATCGATATCACCCACGTTCCCTCGCGGCATTGGGGAGCGCGCATCATCAAAGACTCCCACCGCGGCTATGGCGGCTACGTGCTCCGCAGCGGTAAACATTCCGTTTACCACGCTGGAGACACCGCTTATTTCGCCGGCTTTCGCGAAATCGGTGTCCGACTTGCCCCCGAACTCGCCCTCCTCCCCATCGGCGCCTATCACCCCGAGAGCTTTCGCAACGTGCATACCAGCCCCGCCGATGCCACCCAAGCCTTTCTCGATCTCAAGTCTCGCTGGATGGTCCCCATGCATTACGGAACCTTCCGCCTCTCGCACGAGCCCATCGAAGAACCTCTCCAATTGCTGGAACGGGAAGCCCTGAAGGCCGGCGTAAAAGACAAAGTGGTTGTGCTCGAAGAGGGCGTCACTCGATTTTTCTAAAGGGTTATTCGATAATCTGGAATGCGGATCTCCGACATGGAAGAGTATTCTTCCGTCATGGACAAGAAAGAAATCAATTCTCCGAAATTAACCGAGCATTTTCTTTTCTGGGTTTGTGGCCTCGCACTGTTGCTGATGGCCGCTCTGTTTGCTCACTTCGTTTACCATATCTTTTGAAGTGGTCGCGCGAACCTAGCTCTGAAGTTCCTGAGTTATGAAAGATCTGACCTTCGCTGACCCAATTGAGCAGGCCAATCCACGTGACCGGAAAAGCGAATTATTGGATTCAGAAGCTGGCGCTCGAACCCCACCCCGAAGGTGGCTATTATCGCCAGACCTACCGCTCCGATCTGTTGCTGGCCCAGGAATCCCTGCCCCACCAATTCAACGGTCCCAGAGCCGCTTCGACTGCAATCTACTTCTTACTCGAAGCCCACGATTTTTCCGCTTTCCACCGTTTGCACTCCGATGAACTCTGGCATTTTTATGCCGGGAGTCCGCTGGAAGTCCATGTCATCAGCCCCCAAGGCGGCTATTCCAGTATCCAGCTAGGCAACGACCTCGATGCGGGAGAGTTCCTGCAAGCCCCGGTAAAGGCCGGTTGCTGGTTCGCATCGCAGGTGCGGGTGCACATAAACAATGGACAGCCCTTCGCGCTCGTGGGCTGCACCGTCGCGCCCGGCTTTGACTTCGAGGACTTTCAATTGGCCAAACGGGAGGAACTGGCAGAAGCCTATCCACAATACAGATCCCTCATTGAAAAATTGACCCGGCAGTAAAACAATCCGCTAACGTTCCTGATCAGGTGTGGCGCGGACACCCTTGTCCGCGAAATGGCACTGCTGCCTGAGCAGCCGAGTGCGTGTTCGGAAGTTCCCCGGATGCCGCTACCAGCGCCCGTTTCGGGGTTGCATTTCCGTCCTGCAACCGTCATCATTCTTATTGGAAAATATTGGAAAACCACCGACCCAGTTCAGGAGCCGGCAAATGAAACCTACCCCTGCAGTACAAGCCGTTGCCAAGTGCCTCAGCGTCATCGGGATAGCGCTTTTCCTCGGAGCCGCCTCTTCTCCCGCCTCCGCTCAGACCCGAATCGAGTCCGTTCTCGACGGGCGCAGAATCATCTACCCGGAATCCAGCATTCCCCAGCCCGGGCGCCATCACACCAATTATTTCTTTGTTGACTCCGACATTCCAGACCCCAGCGGACCGCCTCCCGGCGTGGAAACCCCGGGATCTCTGGCCTGTGTCTACCAACTGGTCATCGGACCAGCCGGTTGCCCGGTCGCTACCAGCACCGCTTTGCCCACCGGCGGCTGGGGGGCGATCGCCATCGTGGATGCCGGAGACTATCCGACGGCCGCAGCCGACCTCGCTGCCTTCTCCAGTTACTACGGCATACCCGCCGCCGACTTTACGGTAGAGTATGCGGGCGGCAAGAAACCTCCAGTCTATGGGGATTGGGAAGTTGAGGAAGCTCTGGATATCGAATGGGCCCACGCCATGGCACCCCAAGCCAAACTCTTTTTGGTTGAATCCGTACAGGTCAATACCGATCCGACGTGGGCAGCCGTCAAGCTGGCGGCAAGCCTGGTGGCCAAAGCCGGTGGCGGCGTGGTCAGCATGAGCTGGGGTGATCCCGAAGTGAAACAGGAGAAAAACTGGGACAAGTACTTCACCACCCCAGGAGTCGTCTATTTTGCCGCATCCGGCGATTCAGGCATAGGTGTCAGCATTTATCCGGGCGCGTCTCCCAACGTAGTCTCGGTCGGAGGCACGCATTTCAACCGCGACGGCAACGGTAACTTTGTGAATGAGGTCTACGGAGGGGGCGGAGGAAACCTGAGTCCCTACGAGCCCATCCCAAGCTACCAGAGCGGCATTGCCGGTATCGTCGGAACCCAACGGGGATATCCCGATGTTGCTTCCGATTTCTGCTGCGCTCCCATCTACCTGAAGGGCGGCTGGTATTCCATCGGAGGCACCAGTTGGGCCTCGCCCACCTTTGCCGGTATCGTGAACGCCGCCGGCAACAAGCAACCATCGACGGTGGACGAACTCACATGGATCTACGGAGAGTTGGCCAGTCCGACCGAATACAGCGCCGATTTCAACGACATCACTCAGGGCAACTCCCACTGCAAAGCCGGCTGGGATCTGTGCGCCGGCGTCGGCTCACCGCGTACATACGTAGGTAAGTAAGAGATTCGGATTTTGAATTGCGGCGAACCTGCGACTCAAGTACGTTGCGAATGAGAGTGACACGAGCGGCATTCGTTTTTTGATGATCTACTCCTCTATGATTCCTCCTGAATTCTCGGATCCTCTTTTTTTCCTGACCTTCTGATCTTCTTTCCCTCTATGCACTCCTCAGCCGATTGGCGTCAAAGTGAAACACTTTGCGACTTCCGGCTTGCGTCGCGGTTTTCGGCCTGAAATTTAACAAACCCTTCATCTTCCAACAACGACCGTCAGCGATAATCGGGGCCGTTCGTCTTGAGCAATCACTAGATCCCCGTTGGAGGAAGCGCCACTATGTCCAAGACAATTTCCAGATCACTCGTCTGCTTTGCACTCTTCACACTTCTCGTCATTTGCTTAATCGGGAGCGCTTTTGCGCAATCCGCCACCCCCCTGGCACCCGGCAGCATTCAAGTCAGCCGCGTTCAATACGACGGCAACGCTGGCAACAATTACGTAAGCCCCTTCGGTTTTCCCGAAATTTTCAACGATCAGACCGGATGCAATCTTCTGAACGACATCTGCAATATCGCCGGCATCCAGGGCAGCATTTACATCGATCAATTCTCCGCCGTCCCATTGGCTCCGGTGGCTGGATCGCTATCCCTGCCTTCGACGGGAGCGCCCGCTGCTTATCCCACGGTCGAACCGGGCAGCTACATCACAACCAGCTTCAGCTCGAAGTCGGAAGGCGCGCTGATGTTCTCACCGGGCGGCAATTATCTGACTTACATGGGGTATGAAGGCGGAGATCAACTTGATGATGTCTCCAACTCGTACTCGCCGAATCCCAACTACCAGCTTGTTCCCAACACCTATACCAATGGCTCCGGCGTGCCCTACCCGTTCTACGACCGCGAAGTTGCGCTGATCGGAAACAACGGACTGGTCAGCCTCACTCCCATCGACAACGCCAACAGCGGCGACAATCCCCGCGCCGCCATTACGGTGGACGGACTTGAGTTTTATACGGCGGGCAACTCCGACTCGACCGAATACACCGCCCATAACGGTACGGTCACCGGCCCGGGCCTGACCATCGGAGTCCGTTGCGGCACCCCGCTCAGCAGCCAGTCGTATCAGTTGGGGACGTATGTCGCGACGGATCGTCCCGACGAAACCGCAAAAAAACACATCAAGGATAACAACTGGCGCGGCATCGGAATTTACAACGACGTTAATGGCAACCCGCAGCTCTATGTATCGAAGGGCAGCGGCGGCAACGGTGACGACGGTGTATTCCAGGTGGGCACGAGCCTGCCGACTTGTTCGGCCAATGGAACCGACACCAACGCTGTGATCACTCCTCTCTTCAGCGCTCAAGCCACCAATCCCACCAACTCGAACATCGTGTCGCAGTACACTCCGTTCGGCTTCTGGTTCGCCAACCCCACGACCCTCTATGTGGCCGACGAAGGCTACCAAAACCTCGACGGGAACGGAAACCTGATCCCCGATCCCCTCGCCGGTCTCGAAAAATGGAGCCTGGTCAATGGCACTTGGACGCTGGACTATACGATTCAAGCTGGTTTGAACCTGTACCAACCTCAGTCCCCAGCCGGCTACGTCGATCAAAACGGCAATCAGATTCAAACCTTCCCCACTGGACTCCGCAACATGACGGGCGCGGTCAATGGTGACGGCACTGTCACCATCTACGCCATCACCGCGCAGTACAGCTCTGTCTCCAGCGGCGAACCTGACCCCACCTCTCTGGTGGGCATCACCGACTCATTGGCCGCTACCACTCTGCCCGCCAACGAACAGTTCGTGACCCTGCAGACCTCGGCGAGTGGAGAAGTGTTCCGCGGCGTCGCTTACATTCCTCAACCGAACGGCACCGCGCGGCAAACGCAGACCATCAGCTTCACTAACCCTGGGCCGGTCGCCTACGGTGTCGCGCCCATCACTTTGGCAGCCACTGCAACCTCGAACTGGCCCATCGCTTACACCTTGATCTCAGGTCCGGCCACGCTTTCGGGCAATGTCCTGACCATCACTGGCGCTGGATCCGTAGTGGTTCAAGCGGACCAGTCCGGTAATACCGAATACTCCGCCGCCGCGTCGGTGCAAGACACCATCGTCGTCAACCCGGAGGCCACGACTGTTACTTGGGCGACGCCTGCTCCGATCACCTACGGGACCGCGCTGAGCGCTACACAACTGAACGCCACGGCGAGCCAGGCGGGCTCGTTTGTCTACACGCCACCGCTAGGCACAGTGCTGGGCGCGGGCAGCCAGTTGCTTTCCGTCTCCTTCACTCCGACCAACAGCAACTACGCCCCATCAACCGGCACAGTGTACCTGCAAGTCAACCAGGCCACGCCTACCATCACTTGGTCGAGCCCCGTCGCGATCACCTACGGCACGGCGCTCAGCGCCACCCAGTTGAACGCCACCGCCAGCGTCCCCGGCACTTTCCTCTATTCGCCGGCAGCAGGCACCGTGTTAGGCGCGGGCAGTCAGACGCTTTCCGTCTCCTTCACTCCCACGGACGCGACCGACTACACGACCGCGATTGCCAGCGTCGCTCTGCAAGTCAATCAGGCGGCAACCACCGTCTCGTGGACGACCCCTGCGCCAATCACCTATGGCACGCTGCTCAGCGGAACTCAGTTGAACGCCACAGCCTCGGTCCCTGGCAGCTTTGTCTATACCCCGCCAGCCGGCACGTTGCTCAACGCTGGAAATCAGACGCTCTCGGTCAGCTTCACTCCGACCGACAACGTGGACTATGCCCCCTCCACAGGCTCGGTCCACTTGACCGTTAATAAGGCCAGCCAGACCATCTCGGTCACCACTCCAGCTCCGTCGAGCGCTATTTACGGCTCTCAGTTCACGGTCGTGGCCAGTGCTCCGGGAGGGCCCATCACCTACTCGAACGGCGGTTCCTGCACTAACTCCGGGGCCACTTACACCATGGACAGTGGCATCGGGGAGTGCAACGTAAGGCTGAGCCAGTCCGGCAGCGCTAACTACCTGGCAGCCCCACCGGTGAGCGAAATTACCCTCGCGGGTCTCGCGACGCCAACCGTAAGCCTCACCGGTGCGCCAGCCAAAGCACCATTCGGCAGCACCTTCACCCTGATCGCAACCACCAACGCCAGCACAGCGGCGGTCATCACCGCGACCGACCCAGCCACCTGCTCGCTCTCTGGATCGTCTTCTCCAGATCCAGTGACGATTCTGAAGGGGTCGGGTTCGTGCATCTTCACTGCAACCTGGGCGGCGGATAACAATTACAAGGCCGCTTCTACCAAGGTCATAACCACTGCGGAAAAAGCGGTGCCCGTGATTACCTGGCCGACCCCGGCCCCCGTCCCCGCTGGGACGGCGCTCGGTTCAACTCAACTCGATGCCACTGCCAACGTAGCGGGCAGCTTCAGCTACTCTCCGGCAGCCGGCACCGTGTTGACCGCGGGAAACCAAACGCTGACCACGATGTTCACTCCTAGCGACACCGCCGACTACAGCACGGCGAGTGCCAGCGTTGTCCTGCAAGTCAACGGTTCGATGCTTAGCTGGGCGCCCCCCGCGCCAATCACCTACGGGACCCCGCTCAGTGGGGTCCAGTTGAATGCCACGGCCAGCGTGCCGGGGACCTTTGTCTACACGCCAGGAGCGGGTACCGTGCTTGGCGCCGGAAAGCAAACCCTTTCCGTCACTTTCACTCCCAACAGCCCCAACTACCCGACGGCGACGGCCACCGTGAACCTTACGGTCAACAAAGCGACGCCGGCCATCACATGGCCAACGCCGCTGGCGATCACCTACGGACAGGCGCTCAGCGCAACTCAACTGGATGCCACAGCTAACGTCCCGGGTAACTTCACCTACTCGCCGGCAATCGGCGCTATTGTGAACGCGGGAAGCAGGACTCTTTCCGTGACCTTCACTCCCACCGATACGACCGACTACAGCACGGCAAGGGGCTCAGTGACCCTGCAAGTACTCCAGGCGCCCACCGCTACCTCGATCACTTCGTCGAGTTCCACGGTGACGCTAAGCCCCGGTGGCTCCGCCAACGCCACGTTGGACTTCTCCGTGTCGTCCTACAAGCCGACCGGCGCGGTCGTTCTAACGGCCAGCACGGGTGAGTTCTGTGCTGGAAATGTCGCTCCCGGAACCGGGTTAGGCCACTGCACGTTGACCTTCACTACCACCGGACAAAGAACCATCGTTGCCAGCTACAGTGGAGACACCAACCACCTCGCCAGCAACTCATCCGGCCAGACAGTCACCGTAACGGTGAACCCGGCACCGTAGTTCAAACACCCGAGAATTCCGCCCTTGACATTCCATCGTCCAGGGCGGAATTCCCCGGATTTTCCCGCTTGGCAGTCCTCGTCTGCACCGAGTATTTCGTTCCCCCTGTGTCCTCTGTGATTTCCGTGGTACAGACTTTGCCTTTGATTTTGACTCCTTCCACAGAGAACTGAGAAGCTGCCCCGCCCCCACCGTTCCCAGGCCGGCAGCCATCGTGCAGCGTCACCGATCCTGCCCCAAAAGCTCTCGCCCGGATGTAACCTCCGCCGCTGGTTTGCATCCAAGTAAACAGCCGGTTTCACGTGCTATACTGCGTTTAGATGGGGTAATTTGACCCTTTCTCGTCCCTGCCAGTATTTCGAGCATATTTCTTTTGAGGTTTTCGACACATGGCCCGTAGTTCTCGCCGCTCGCTATTCCTGATTGTCTTCGTTCTCGCTCTGTTCGGACTGCTCGGAATGTTGTTCGCGCAAAGAATCAGCCCGGCCTCCACGCCCAGCAGCGATTCCGACGTACGCGACAGCCTGAAGCAGTTCACCGAGATCTATGAAACCATCGAGCAGAATTATGCCGACCCGGTGAATCCCGACAAGGCGATTTACAACGGCGCCATCCCCAGCATGCTGCACCAGCTCGACCCCCACTCCAACTTTTTCGATCCTAAGTCTTACTCCGCTCTGCGCGAAGAACAACGCGGCAAGTACTACGGCGTCGGCATGACCGTCGGCCCCCGCAACAACAAAGTGATCGTCATCGCTCCCTTCGTCGGCACTCCGGCCTATCGTGCCGGCATCCGCCCCGGCGACATTATCGCCGCCATCGACGGCAAGCCCACCGACAACATGAGCACTTCCGACGTAGCCGATCTGCTTAAGGGACCGAAAGGCACCACGGTCCGCATCACCATGTTGCGCGAAGGTTCCGACCATCCCCTCGAATTCGCCGTCATCCGTGACGAGATCCCGCGCTACAGCGTTGATTTGCACTTCATGATCAAGCCCGGCATCGGTTACATGCACGTTTCCGGGTTCCAGGAAACGACCGAGCATGAGGTCGCCGAAGCGCTCGATCAGATGGGCGATCTCAAAGGCTTGGTCCTCGACCTGCGTCAGAATCCCGGCGGCCTGTTAAGCGAGGGCGTCGGCGTTGCCGACAAATTCTTAAAGAAGGGACAACTCATCGTCTCCCACCACGGCCGCTCCTCGCCAGAAAAGCGCTACGTGGCCGCCCGCGGCAACGGTGGCAAGGATTATCCCCTGGTTGTCCTCGTCAATCGCGGCACCGCCTCCGCTGCTGAAATCGTAGCCGGAGCCATTCAGGATCACGACCGCGGCCTGATCGTGGGCGAAGTGACTTTCGGCAAGGGACTCGTCCAAACCGTCTACCCTCTAGCCGAGAACACCGGTCTCGCCCTCACCACCGCCAAGTACTACACGCCCAGCGGACGCCTGATTCAGCGGGATTATTCGACTCTTTCTCTCTACGACTACTATTACAACCGGAACGCCGAAGACAACAACGCCAATCATGAAGTTAAGCTCACCGATGGCGGACGCACCGTTTACGGCGGCGGCGGCATCACTCCCGATGTAAAGCTCGCGCCTTACAAGTCCAACAAGTTTCAGGAAACGCTGCTCCAGCATTACGCTTTGTTTAATTTTGCCAAACGCTATGCGCTCGCTCACAAGATCACGCAAAACTTCGAAGTTGATGATGCCTTGCTTCTGGACTTCCGGAAATTCCTCGACGGTGAAAAAGTTCCATACACCGAAGCTGAACTAATCGAGAACAACGATTGGCTGCGCTCTAATCTAAAAAGCGAACTCTTCGTCGATGCCTTCGGCCAGGAAGAAGGATTGAAGGTGCGGGCGGAAACCGATCCGGACGTGATCAAGGCGCTGGAACTCATGCCCCAAGCGCGCGCTCTGGCCGATAACGCTAAGAAAGTAGTTGCCGAGAGGAACTCGGCCCCTCCGGTCAGTCGCTAGGCACGACTTGCTTCAATTTGAACTTCAGGCCCGGGCAACTGGGCCTTTTGTTTTGCTCCGGAGCCGCCAGTTCTCAGAAAAACCATGCTGTCGATTGCATGCCCCTGAGACTGAAACTGGGAACCGGGAGCTGAGAACTTTCTCTTGAGTGTGGCCCCGGAAAGCCATAAAGTAATCAAGAGAAACGCGCGGAGGCGCCTGTCTGCCAGCGGCAATCATGCTTCAATCCGGGCCCTGGACCTCGACTGGCGGAACTTTCAGTTCATGGCTTCCTGCTCTACTGCTGGCCGCAGGCGCGGGCTATCTCGACTGGCGTTACCGCCGGATTCCAAACTGGCTGACCGTGTCGGGCCTTGGAGCCGGCGTCGCGGTCAACACGATTCTGTACCACTGGCCGGGACTGAAAGCCGCGTTGCTGGGGACGGTCTTAGGCCTCGGGTTGTTGCTTCCGTTCGTACTGATCCGCAGCCTCGGCGCGGGCGACTGGAAGCTGGCTGGCGCTCTGGGAGCGTGCCTCGGTCCCAGGCAACTCCTCTCCGTGCTCATGGGCACGGTCCTGGTGGCGGGAGTGATGGCCCTCGCCATAGTCATTTGGAAAGGGCGCCTGAAAAGCACACTTCTGAACATCGCGCACCTGCTGGCGGCGTTGTTGAGCCTGCGGATGCCCGGCTCGGAAGTATCGCTTGACAACCCGCAGTCGACCAGGATTCCGTTTGGCGTGGCCATGGCCCTTACGGTTGTCTTCTACGCCATCGGCAGAGCAATTGGATTTGGAAATTTGTGATTGATAATAGTTGGTAATCTGTAAATGGGAATTGGTAATTTGTCGTCCCACTTAAAATCCGTCGTCCGGAGCGAAGAACCTATGCATTTGAACCCGTCAGGATGTGCGGTTTCGCGGCATTCTGGTGACAGCGCATTACAGAGATGACCCAGAGAAAACCAATCACGCGTAGACTTGCCAGCACGGACGGCGCCGAGATCGCCGAGGCCGCGCTGGTCCTGCCTTTGGTCTTCATGCTGCTGTTGGGCACGGTCTGGTTTGGACGGGCCTTCAACATCTACTCCACTATCCAGCAGGCGGCGCAGCAGGGCGCGATCACCGCCGCCCGTTCGACCTGCGGCACCTGCGGAAATTTCAACGCTGCAGATGCAACTGTGGTGAAAACGATTAAAGCGGTGATGCAAGCGTCCAGTATCGATCCCGCTCAGATTCCGGTAAACACGAATGCCCCGGCCCCGACCTTCTGCACGCCTCCCCCACCGGACGGAGCCTGCAAAACTACCGGCAACATCACCATCTGCCGCAATGCGCTCCTGAACCCCACAGCAGGCAAGACCCAGCCGCAACAATGTGGTGTCATTGTCAGCTTTCAATATCCCTTCCAGTTCTATTTGCCGTTCACTTCGCTCAACATGCAGAAAATCATACTATCGGCGCAGGCACAGAGCAGGATGGAAAACTAGATGACCCGCATTTTGCATCGTCGCGCTGTGCACCGAGCCACCAACAGAGTTGGATTGAAAGTTGATCCTTCGCGGGGATTCAGCCGAGCCGCTGCCGTCGGTCGCACCTTGCGGAACGATACTCGCGGCGCGGCGCTCCTCGAGTTTGCCATCTCCCTGCCCCTTCTCGTCGTCTTTGTGGTGGGCATCTTCGATTTCAGCGGCGCTTTCAATCAGAAGCAGAAAATCGCGCAGGCCGCGCAGGAAGGCGCGATCATCGCCGGTGCGCAGACGATGAGTGACATTCAATCGACCAATGGCAACCCCGATTCTCTGCAGCCAGTATTGACCGCCGTCTTCAATTCCCTGGCCGGCACTAATGTATTGCCGCAACCGAATCAGGGTAGTTGTACGGTTGCCAGCGCCGCCGTCTCGCAAGCGGGCCCGTTAGGCCCACTCGAGTGGATCTATAAGATCAGGGGTTGTCCGGACGTCCTGACCGTCGAGATCAATCGCGGTTGGTTGCCCGCCGTCGGCGGCGCTGCCCAGACCGTCGGCACCACGGTAACAGTGAGTTACCCCTATCACTGGCGCTTCAACAGCGTCATTCAGTTGCTGTTTCCGGGAGCGCCGTACGCTGCCACCACATTCATCAGTGAAACCGCGAAAGTCCATAATCAGCAGTGAGGGCATGAGTGCGCCAAGCCAGTAACGTCTCCCCACGAAAACGCGAGCAAGGCATCGTCATCACCCTGGTTGCGGTCGTCATGTTGTTTGTAATCGGAGCCATGGCTGCCTTGGCCATCGACGTGGTGACGCTCTACACCGCCCGCAGCGAAGCGCAACTGGCCGCCGACAGCGCCGCCCTCGCCGGCGCACGCGTCCTCGCCAATTCGGGAATGACCTCCGACACCGGCGCGTTGGCGCCAGGTGCGGAGGCCCTCGCAAGCACGATCGCCACTCAGGTGGCCACCCACAACGATGTTGGAGGAAGAGCGCTCGCCGCCGGTGAAGTCACTGTCACCATCAATGCCAACGACATCACCAACCCTCGAATAACGGTTGCGACCAAACGGACCGACTTGCCCACCTTCTTCTCGCGCATTTGGGGGAACACCGCCCTTACTGTAGCTGCGTCGGCAACAGCGGAAGCCTACAATCCGTCGGGCGCGAAGGCTCTCACTGGAACGACCACGCCGGTTGCGCCGCTGTGTGTGAAACCGTGGCTGCTGCCCAACCTGGATCCCACCAGTCCGACCACAAACATTTTTGATCCCGTTAGCGGGGCTATTCAGAACACGGGTTTGGTGGGATGGACCTACAATACTACTGCCCCTGCTGGAACGCCCATGATTCCGGCGTCCGAATGTGCGTCCGGTACATGCACCGAGCCGTTCGCCCCGAAACCTTGGAACTATTACCCCGGGGATCAGGCTTCGTTCCCTGCTCCGACCACAGCGCTCCCGACGTGCAGCCAGGTACCAACACCTACCACCTATCAGACAAGTATTGCGGGTTGCGTTCAAATGCCGATCTCCTGCGGCGGGCCAAACAGCGCGTCCAATAAGAGCCAGGCCAATATCGACATGACCGCTTACGGCGCGACTCGAAATGCCGATACCGCGGCGGCAGTCAATTGCCTGACTCATGCCACAAACAATAAGGGCGATACGTGCGCGTTTACGCCGGGAGTCTCTCTCCAATTCGTTGCGGGTGCGGACAATCCTATTCCTGGTTTAGCCACCAGCGATGTGATCGTTAGCGACTCGCTGGTCACGGTTCCGGTATTTGACGTTGGCGCCACATTTAGCCCAACCTCCAACACCGTGCAGATCGTGGGCTTTGTCCAACTATTCTTGAACCCCGACGGCAACGCAGCGCCGCCGAGCGGCAGCATTAATGCCACCATTATTAACCTGGCGGGCTGCGGCACTGCCGCCGCCGTAAACCCGATCCTCGGCAACGGCGCATCTCCCGTGGCCGTGCGCCTGATCACGCCACCGTAATTGCAGGCGAGATCCAAGGCAAGACGGTCCCCTGTCTCTCCCAGACGATTCCTCGCAGATACTAGAAGCTGTTGGGATCCCGGCGGGTCAGAATGACGCGCTCCAGGCTCAGTTCGTTGCCCACAAAGATGAAGTTGTAGGGTGAACCATTCAGCAGCGATGCGAGCACATCGCGCGCTGGAGCCGGTCCCAGATCGGCGACCACCTGTTCCTGTTCGGCGCCCGCCGGAATGGCAATCTCGGCTTGGGTCATGCGCTGCACTTCGAACAGCACCTGCGACATCGTAGCCCGATCGGCGCGGATGCAGAGCATTCCGTTGGCAAACGTCACAGTCACGGGCGGCTTCACTGGCGCGGCGTCGGCCAGTGCCGGCATCGATGAATCAGCAGCCGGGACGGGGGTGGTAACGACACGATTCTGCGGCAGCGTGGGATCGCCTACGCCTCGCAAGTCCGGGTCCAGCACTATGTTCTGAATCTTTGCTGGCGCCGCTGCGGGCGCAGCATCTGGCTGCGATGGAACCCTCGGCGTCCTCGCCCGTTCCGCAGCTTCGGGCGCTGGCACCAGAACCGGAGCCATGGGTTGAGCCACGACAGACCGAGCAACCACCGGTTGGGCAACAACGGGTCGAGTAACCACTGCGACCGCCACCGGCTTCGACTCCGCCTTGGCGGAAACCTGCTTTGCCGTGCCCGGAGCTACCGAGCCCACGCTTGCCGAGTTTGGACTTGCCGATCCCGGGTTTGCCGCACCCAGACGGACCAAAATCCTGTTATCCACCGTCGAAATTCGATAGGACTGCGGCTCCGACAGGTCGAGCACGACCCGTGTAATGGGAGGGTTTTCGAAAAATAATCCGGCGCGAATCCCCTTCAGCGCGCCCCGATTGACTTTCAGAGCCCGCAACTCGGCGGCGGGCAGCGCGCCGGGAAAATCCACGACGATGCGATCCGGGCCGGTGATGGATTGCGTGTCGGGCGCGACTGCGGCTCCTGAAGTCTGAATCTCGACCGCCAGCGCACCCCCGGTTTCGCGCACAACGACGTGCTCTACCCGAGCCGTACCTGGAGCGCTCTTGGTAGCCCCGTGCGAGGCAGACGTCTGCGCGGAAATGGACGCCGACAGCACGCTGGCCGCCAGCAGGGATCCGAAATAAGAGAGGCGTGACATTGGAATTGAGACTCTTGAGCAAAGTCTAACAGCTATGAAAAGGCTGCGGCAGCGTCATAAGTCGTAGCACTAATGGCCCCGTGTCCCCAGGTTCTCGAGTTCCCTGCCGCGGCCGTCTACATCGCCCACTTAAAACGCCCCCAGGCGCCACTTAAGCCTTCTATTGCCACGCCAGCCTGGAAGTCACCAGGGTATTGACCGGCCCAATCAAGGCTGAAACAGAGGCCGGAACCGGACTGTCCGTGGTTACTTCCTGGGTTTGAATCAGGGGATAGTCCACGTTTGCCGCAGCGGCGCAGGAGGGAAACACCCCCGTCCACCCTCCGAGGAATGGGTTGATGTTGTTAACGGTCACGTAAGTGCCAAGGCCAGCCAGGGTATTGCAGGTCCAACTCACGTAGCTGACGCTGTCGGGCGTGCCGCCGACTGCATTAGTGGCCAGTCCCTGCCCCAGCACGCGCTCGCGCACGCTGATCCCGGGATTCGTCAAGTTCAGCGGATTGCCGTCAGCCAGCGCGGGATTCACGCCCGCTTCCTGCGACTTGATGGGCGCACAATTGACGTACGCCTTGTTTTCCATTTCATACCACGGCCCGTCGAGCGGGTCGTCCAGGAAAACAGTCAGCACGTTGCCGGGCGCTGCGACCCCAAACAACTGGGTCGTGTCGACCTTCCCCTGCAGGCCGGACGACAGCGTGCCACAGGGCTCGGTCACATTGTGGTGAGTGGCGATGAAGCTGCCGATCCCTCCGGCGCCGGTATTGCTGGCGTTCACAAACGGAACTACCAGCGAGTTGCGCATAGCGGTCGTCTTGTAAGGCGGGATCGCGTGGCCGGTGATCGGGTCCGTCCCCGTGATCTTGAAGACTACGGGAGTGCGGTACTTGTTGGATACCGAACTGAGAATCTCGCGATCGAAGGGGCTGGGACCGTAGCCGTACTTGGCTGGCGGCGCTGGCGGAGTAGCCAGAACTTTATTGCTCTGAGTGAAGTTTGACGCGGGCATATTCGCGGTCATGATCGCGTTCCACGGCCGATGATTGATGGCGTTGTAAATCGCGGCGGGAAGAGCGGGCGCGTCCGGCGGAAGCCCCGCCTCCAGGTTTTCTCCCGGAGTGGTGAGCAGCGCCGGATCGAGTAGTAACTGAGAGCGCGGAACGGCGAAAAATCCCCGCGTGGCCACGATCGAATCGGTATTGAGATAGCACCACACCTTTGTCAGGGTGGAATTCCACACCACCCAAAGTCCGCCTCTTTCGAGAGGAATATTGGAGGATCGGATGTCTTGCAGCGAGGCATAGAAGCCGCCCGTGTTGGGGTCGATCCCCGAAATCGTGTAGTTGTTATTGGCCCCGCTGGCGGCGTGCGCGACCTGCGCCCAAGTGTCGAACTGCGTCTCATCTCCCGTCGCGATCAACTCGATGGTCACAGTTTGAGGGATGTCCTGGGCAACCGAAGCGCAAACCAGAATTGCTGCCATCAGCAGCGCGAAAAGCATATGTTCCATTCGCTGAATCATCGAGATCCTCACAAAACAGGCAGGCCCACACGAGACCCCGGGGAAGGTGACGGTGAAAGTTCGACCCTCAATCTGAAGCGTCAAGAGTTGAGGGGACTCTTGCGCGGCAGTCTACATGCCACGGCTGGCAGGGTCAACATTGATTTCAGAACGCGATTTTCAGGGCGTGGTTTCGATGCCTCTGGCGGAATGGCCGCTGCCTAGCTACGCAGCTGCGCGGGTGGTTCTTCGATAACGCCATGTGATAAAAGCAAGTCCGGCACCAAAAAGTACGATGGTCGAGGGCTCGGGAACCACCGGCGGTTTGTGGTGTTTCGGGCGGCAGCGGCCATCAACATCCACGTCGTTCTGGGAACAAACACGGGCCGGAATGGGCACACCGATTGGCACATAAGGGAATGAAAATCCACTGGCGAAAAGCTGCGGCGGGGTAGGTTGACCGGCGGGAAGGTCGGCGGCCGAGAGCAGCGGACGGACGGGGAACCCCGGAGCCGAATCAACCGCGGCTACGGGCTGGTCGAACACATCCTCGGCCGGCTCTTCTTCGGAAACGTCAGGTTTGGCGGTGTCGGAGATCTGGTTGCCGCAACGGGCCCGCGCCGTAATTTTCCCGTCCGTCAGCAGCATTTCACCAAGCCGCAACCGAATCTTTCTGCGCGTCCAGAAAACGCTGTCGCGAATGCGATAGGAAAGATACACTTCCCGAGCTTCCCGAGCTTGCACCAGCCGGGCGTGGCTGTAATCGAAATGCGCGTAATGGCGCCGCACTACATAATCGCGTAATGCCTTATAGCGGAGATCATCCACGTCTTTCACGCCCCCGGGCACCACGGAATAAGCGTAGACGCCCGCAATCCGGGCAGGCGACCTGGCAGGTCGGGAAGAGCGGGACGCCATTAAAGCAAGAGTATTCCGAACATTCCCCCGCGTCCAAACGGAGTCGGATAAAGTCCGGGAAGCGTGCCACGAGGGTAAGGAGAAATAGCTCGCCGCATTCTGCAAACACGCGCCGACGACCACCGTCCCGATAACCACTGCCATCAAAGTTCGCTGCATACGCAGACGGCGCCGATACCAGCTGCGCCTCCGTCGTACACGCTTTCCAACTGTGGTCTTCACAACCTCGTCATTCAAAAACGACACTCCTACCTGGCAGTGGGCCAGCCCGTACAACACAGTGAAAGCCAATTGGTACAGAGCATTTCGGCGTCCAAAGTGCGGCACGGAACCGGCTGAGAAACAGGAACTTAGCCTTGAAGACACACCATCTTATCAGAGCTGTGCAAGAGATTTCATTCGGAGTGAATACTTTGGGCGATTCGGCTTCCCAATTCGGAAACTACCTTGCATAGGCAGCAGGCCCGACCGGCGGTCGGGCCTGCTGCTGGAACATCCGTCTGTTAGCCTCACCCCTTGGCAGATTCCCACCCGTTACATCTTCATGTCTTTCATGACGGAGGAGGAGAAGTATAGGAAGAAGTTCGATGGCGCCTCGACCGCAGCGCCCGCCCGCTCGGCTGCACGAATTGCCTTGAGCGAGGTAATACCGCTGCTGCCGTCCTGCGCTGGCCAGTCACTCTGCTTGAGCACCAGCACCGGTATCACCTGCCACCAGATTGCCTTAATGTTTATGTCCTGATTGATCAGCACATGGCTGTGATTTGGAGTGGGCAAAAAGACGTTGGAAGTGGGCGGAGGGATGAATCCAAGAGCCGCCAGAACCGGGCCCAGGTCCAGCCGCGATGCATGCATGGTGCAGGTGCCGGGCTGCGACCCTGGATCGGGACACTGCGTGAACACAAGAGGCTTCTGCTTGAACCCCTCCGGAACCGCTCCGAACAGAGAGATCAGCGTCTTACCCAGAGCCTCGCCACACAGCGTGCCCTTCACAACATTCTTGCAGGAAATGGCGCTCCCAGGGTTCTGGTCGTTGTCAACCGAGAACATGGGAACCAGAACGTAGAGCGGCTCCGTGGTAACCGCCGGATTCCCTTTCTGTCCCGGAGGGTTGATCGAGGGCTGCGTCCCCACCACGCAGATGGGAGTCTGCAATTCTCCCGGATCCGATTGCGCCAGAATGCCGTTGTAATTCAGATCATCCAGAGGCTGGTCGATGCAATCGAAATTCTGGGTATATGTGAACTGAAGCACTTGGTTGCTGCCATAACCCTGGGTTTGATTCGGCTGCAGTTGCGCGAATAAGGTTCCAGTAAATAGAGCCACGGCTGATGTCAGCACCAGCCGAAAAATCGTAGTCTTCACCTTCATGTTCATGTCGATTCCTCCATGGCCTTAGAGGGCCGTGTCTGGAGTACGCAGGCGATGGCGGATCGGATTTACACCACCACCGGCTGACACATGAAGTAGTTTCTGTGCTTTCTGCCCTCCTCTAGTTCTCCACCAGACAGTAGTCTCCAACTTTCTCGCCAGCTTCCGGTTTGTCTTGACTCCCCTGGTACATCTCCACGTTCTTGCAATCGTACATGCCGTGGTTTTCGGGTAGTTCGACCATCAGGTAATTGCCGGCGGTCAGAGCTTTGCAACTGCCCGCTCCCTGGTTGCACTGCAGGTCGAGAGATTTTGCTCCCTGCTGGATGTGAACAATGACCACTCCGGTTACAACTTCCGAGCTTTTCACTTTGACCGGCGTCTTGTCCTGCCCCAGCGCGGTTGCGTTAGCCAGGATGACAAAAGCGACAGTGAATATTGCCAACAGAGAAACAGTCCCTTTCATAGTTCCCTCCCCTGACGAAGCTGAAACAACTTTTCAAGCCCATCTATATTTTCGTCCGGCGGCATTCCTCTGTCTGTGATCTCCGATCACCTCCTTGTGATCTGGGATCACATTCGGAAATGCGCTAATCATCCGCAGAATGACAAACATTTGGTTGCCAACGCATGGCCCCAAGTGCTAAGAATGTTGCACTCAAAAAAATCCGCCTCTTGCCTTGTTGCAAGCGCTTTGCGAAACCAAGGCACTTAGACGGGAAAGATAGGTGGCCCGTGTTCTGCTCCCCGTTGTCTCGTCGCGGCTCTTCATACTTCCTACCCCTGGTCCTTGGAACGGTCTTTTCCGCCCTGCTGCTGCTGTTCGTTACGGCTTCGGGACTGGCGCAATCAACGGTCGGAACCGGCAGCATCGTAGGTACGATTCTCGATCCCAGCGGAGCTGTGGTCGGCGGAGCCAAGGTCACCATCACTAACCTGGCCACAGGTCACGTGGAAAACCTGACCACCAACTCCTCCGGCGCTTACAACGCCGGCGCTCTCATTCCCGGCAACTACAAGGTCCGAGCCACCGCCAAGGGCTTCCGTACGACCGAAGTGGGGTTGACCGTGCTCGTCGGTAACACCGCGACCGGCAACCTGAAACTCGAGCTCGGAACCGAGAACCAGGTAGTTGAAGTGCAAGGCTCAGCGATACAAGTGAACACCGAGCAGGCCACCGTGCAAGGCGTGCTCAATGCCGACCAGATTGAGAACCTCCCCGTTAACGGCCGCAACTTCCTCGACCTCGCGCAACTCGAACCCGGAGTTCAAATTCAGGACGGCGGCACGTTCGATCCCACCAAGGCGGGAATGTCGTCGATATCCTTCGGCGGCCGCTTCGGTCGCACTGCCCGCATCGAGGTGGATGGCGTGGACGTGTCCGATGAAACCGTCGGCACCACCACCACTGATATTCCCGCCAGCGGAATCGAAGAGTTTCAACTCAGCCAGTCCAGCCTCGACCTTTCGAACGAGTTAACCTCATCGGGAGCCGTCAACGTCACCACCCGCTCCGGGACCAACGTTATTCACGGCGAGGCTTTTGGCCTGTTCCGCGACAGTTCGATGGCAGCCGCGTTACCCACGCCACCGGGATTGTCGGCTCCTTTCCAGCGCTCGCAGTATGGCGGACGAGTCGGTGGACCGGTATTGAAAGACAAGCTCTTTTACTTCCTGGATGGCGAACGTACCTTCCAGCATGAGCAAGCGCCGGTGGTCGTGGACGCGCCGTTCCAGGCGTTCGCTGGAACTTTCAATTCGCCCTTCATCGAAGACAACCTCATGGGCAAGGCGGACTACCAGCTCACGCAGACGGCGCACCTGTTTTATCGCTTCAGCTATTTCAAGAATTCCCTGCTGGCCAATGCCGGACTGGGATTCTCCGTCTACGACAACAAAGACATCACCCGCACTCACGTCATTGGTCTGGATTTCAACACCGGCAGCTTTGCCCACAGCGTCCGTTTCGAATATCTCAAGTTCCAAAACCAGATCGTGGACGCCACGACCGGCAGCAGTTTGCCGCTCGCCAATTATCCCCTGGAAATTCAGATGGGCAGCACGGGACTGGTCACTGGCCCGAACTACCTCGCCCCACAGACCACGCTGCAAAGCAATCACCAGCTTAAGTACGACGGCAGCAAGACTCTGGGATCCCACATTATCCGCTACGGCTTTGGGTGGAACCACATTGAAGGCGGCGGCCTCGCCGCCTTCCAAAGCATCGCGCCTTATCTGGTCACGCAGACGGGAAACACGGAAACCAGCTTTGCCGCCAACGGGCCCTTTCCCGGTGGCACTTCTAATCCGCTGAATTATCCCGTGGAAGATGTTTACCTGGGCAACGGGCTGGGATACTCCACCAGCGTCCCTTCGTTTGGCTTCCCGGCGGGCGGAATCACCGACAATCGTATCGGCGCCTACGTAGGTGACAGTTGGAAGTTGAGGAAGAATTTCACCCTGACCTACGGCTTGCGATACGTCCGCGATTCGGGCCGGACCGACAGCAACCTGCCAGGAATTCCAGAACTTAACCAGGCGATGCCCGGGTTGGGGAATCCAGTCAAACAGCCGAACCTGAATTTCGCGCCACAAATCGGCGTGGCCTGGGACCCCTCGGGACACGGAAAGACCGTCATTCGCGCCGGCATCGGTCTCTTCTTTGAAAACGCGATCTGGAACAACGTAGCCTTTGATGCTCCCGACCGCGAAGCCACTGGAGCTTTCGGCCAGTTCCCTACAGCATGCAATGGCTCGAACGTTCCTGAGCCGGTCGTCGCCTCCGGCGGCCCGCTGCCTCTGGCAACGTTTTGCGGAGACGGATCCGGTAACCCGATTGCGATTGGCACCGTCGCCAACCAGATCGCGGCTTACCAGAAGCAGTACCAGTCGTTGTCTCCGTTCAGCGTAACGCTGCCTAATCCCAACTACGTCGGCTCGCTTCTGGACCAGGGAGAGGGCTTTGGCACCGGCCCCTCCATGTTCGATCCCGATTACCGCAGCCCGCGTTCAGTGCAGATGAATTTTGGCATCCAGCGGGAACTCCGCCCCGGCATGGTGCTCACGGCCGATTTTGTGCGCAACGTGCAGACTCATTACCTGCTTGGGGTCGACGAAAACCACACTGGCGACACTCGCTACTTCAACTTGGCTGGGGCGCAACAGGCGATTGCCAACACCTTGACCGATTGCGGCGTCGGTTCGATTCAGGCTGGGATCAGCAACCCATGTCCTTCGGGTTACTATACGGACCCGAATGGAAACAACCGTCCTCTGCTGATGAGCGATTTCGCCGGCAATGGACTGACTTCATCAGGGGACTTTGACGTGGCCTGCACCAACACGACCAATGGCTTCGGCTATCCCTGCGCGTTCGGCGGTATCAATCCCAACGCACCGCCACTGCCGTTCCTGAAAGCGATCGGCCGTTCGGTGTATAACGGCTTGCAAACCAAGCTGTCTGAGAATGTCAAAGAACCATTTCGCGGGGTTCGCTACTTGAACTTCCAGGTGTCCTACTCCCTGTCGCGCTTCGAGAACACCGGTGGCGGTTCGGCCGATAGCCCCGGCGCGTCCGATCAGGATTTCATTATCAGCGCGCTCGACAACGCCAAGCCCAACCGCTACTTCGGGCCATCCGTGCTCGATCGCACCCACCAGATTTCTTTTGGCGGATTCGCCAGATTACCCGGCGGCTTCCAGGTCAGTTTGATCTCCCATTTCTGGAGCCCGCTTGCGGTGTCGGTCATTGTTCCGAACACACAATTGGGACCGGGCGAGATTTTCCGTACCGACTTCACCGGTGACGGCACAGTTCAGGATCCCGTCCCCGGCACGCATGTGGGAAACTTCGGCCGCGGCATCGATAAATCCAACATCAACAACGTCATCAACGCCTACAACGCTACTTATGCTGGCCAACCGACCCCGGCCGGCCAGGTGTTGGTCCAGAATGGCTTGTTCACCTTGAATCAACTGCAGCAGATTGGCGCAGCTTATCTCGGTCAGCCAACTGGCGATGGCGTAGCTCCAAGCTTGCCGAACGCGCCGCCGGGGCAGGTCAACCTCGGCTGGCTCCGGGCTTTGGACATGAAATACACATGGAGCCACACTTTCTACGAACGTTTTAAGGTAGAACCGAGCGTAGGCATCTACAACCTGTTGAACTTTTCCAACTTCGATCTGCCCGGCTTGACCATGAACGGACTGTTAACCGGGGCACCCGGCCAAATCAACGGTACTGACTCGGGCGGGCACAACACAGATCGGGTCGGCGTCGGAACCGGAGTCTATGCCCTCGGCGCGCCCAGACAGATCGAGTTCGGTCTGACCCTGACGTTCTAGAAGCATCGCGCGTCCGCGAGCCTAAGCAGTGTCCGCCCTGCCCCTGTGTCCTCCCTGGTTGAGATTCCTTCTCAACCAGGGAGAAAGTTGGGGTTGCAACCATCCGAGTTACTGCCCCGGTCCCACCGCCTTCTCCAGATCGTCAGCAGCCTTGCCAATCGCGGTGGCAACGCTTTCCAGCACCTGGCCCACGATCGGAACCTGGGCCTCGGCTTCCTGCCATTTTTCCTGGTCCATGTATTCACGAACCGCCGCAATCGGCTTCGCCCCATAACCCGTGTAAGCGCCGGGAGCATAGACCTGATGTTTGAACCATGGGCGCTCAGGTAATCCCTTTTCCGTCAAAAATGTTCTCTGAATCCGCATCAGGTCCGCGTTCAGAGCCGCTGTGGTCGCAGGCGGCAAATCGATGTTGCTGGTCTGCCATCTGGCAAACACCGACTGGTAACGCTCCGCGCTCTTCTTGATCGCCTCCGCTCCATTCTTTAATGGAGCAAAGTTCATGAACGGCGGCACCGGCTTCGCGGGCGGAGGGACGGAGGTTTTGCGGGGGTCGGCGGTGGCCGCGAACGCGCCTTCTTTCAGTTCCAGATTGCGCTCGGTGATCTCCTCTTGCTTGTCTTTGAGCAGTTTCTCCAGGTCTTTCACATACCGTCCGATCGTCTCCGCCTCGGCGTTGTACTCGTAGGGAATCAGGTCCGCATCCGCCAGTCGCATGACCGCCGTTCCCCCAGTCTGAGCCAGCGCGCGGCCGTACGAAAAATCAGTATCCATAAATTTCGTGTACCAGGTGAAATCGTCGTAGATGGAGTGATACGAGTCGGCATCGTCCTCCCCGCCATAACCGATGTTGAGGCCCGAGATGCCGGCATGGTCGATGAAGGCGGTGTAGTCGGAACCGTCTCCCAGCGCGTTGATCCGCAGATCGTCGCTTTTTCTGATCTCGGCACGGTCTTCGGCATTGGCTGCCCGGGCAATTCGTAACAGGCGCGCTCGTTGTTGAACCGAAATGTGCTTCTCCGGATCTTGAATGTCTGAAACCACATCGTTGATCAGGTGTTGCAAGTCGTGCGTCCCCCCGGCGTGGAAGAAGCCCCGGCCATTACTATCGGAATTGATATACGCGACGGCATGTTTCTGAAGTTCATCGCGATGGGTTTCAACCCACTCAGTCGAGCCCAGCAGGCCGGGTTCTTCGCCGTCCCACGCGCAGAGGATGATCGTCCGCTTCGGATTCCATCCCTGTCTGTGCAACTCGCCGAGCAACCGAGCCTCTTCTAGAACCGTTACCATCCCCGAGATCGGATCATCCGCGCCATTGACCCAGGCATCATAGTGATTTCCTCGGATCACCCATTCCTCGGGCGCATCCGATCCGCGAAGCGTCGCGATCACGTCGTTGACCGGCTTCAAATCCCAATTCGAAACCACTTTCAGATGAACCTTCGCCGGGCCCGGGCCTAAGTGATAGGTGATCGGTAAAGCGCCGCGCCATGCCTCGGGAGCCACCGGTCCCTGCAAGGCGGAAAGCAGCGGCTGCGCATCGCCCCAGGAAATCGGCAGCACTGGAATTTTGGTGATGGTCTTTGCATCCTTCAACGCCAGCCGCTTGGCATCCGCTGTCGCGCCCACGCCAGGAGTCAGCGGGTCGCCGGGATAGTCTGTATCCATGACGCTGCCACGTTGCACGCCTTCGCGCGGCCGCCACCCACCTTTGGGATAGTCGTCCCCGTTAAAGAAGCCATCGTCCCTGGGATCGGAATAAATAATGCACCCGATCGCCTCATGCTCGGCGGCCACCTTGGGCTTGATGCCGCGCCAGCCCTCACCGTAGCGCGCAATCACGATTGCGCCCTTGACGGAAATCCCCAAACGATCGAGTTGCTCGTAGTCTTCGCGGTTGCCATAGTTCACGTACACCAGCGGCGCGGTTACCTCGCCATCGATGGAATACGCGTTGTAAGTCGGCAACTGCTCCGTGGTCTGATCTGAGGTCGTATCGCCCGGCACGGCCGGCTCCTGCAGCTGGGCCCGGAATCTGGTCGGCTCGATCATCTCGACGACGCGTTCTTTGGGCGTCGGGAACAGCACCTGGAAGGTCTCTATGTGCGCTTCGAATCCCCATTCTTTGAACTTGGAGAGGATCCAGTCCCCATTCTCCTTGTCGTAGGGAGAGCCAACGTGATGCGGACGGGCGCTCAAATGCTGCATGTCCTGACGCAAGTTGTCCCGCAGGATGCCGGTTTGGAGTTTCTTCTCCCACTCACGCTCGACCTTGGAGGATGCCGACGAGTACCCGGCGAGACGGGAAGTCTCAATAGCCGTTTTCTCGGCAGATTGCGCAACGGCGAGATGAGCGCGGCCGAGCATGAGCATGATCGTTGCCATTGCCGTCGCCATTGCCGTTGGGGTTGCGAAATGCGCAAAAAACGAGCGTGGTGAAATCAAGAAGCCTCCTAAAGCAGCCTGCGTTCTTAGCCTGATTGATCGACGATTGCGGACCCAGTTGCGGATTTGTTCTCGACCAAAGGGCCGTCCGCAAGGATTTTCTTTCTTATAATTGGTGGAGCTAGTCAGGATCGAACTGACGACCTCATCGTTGCGAACGATGCGCTCTCCCAGCTGAGCTATAGCCCCATATGGCGGCGAGGTTGCTTTCTGATTTTACCAGCGAGCGATCCATTTCGCCTATGCACCGGTGAATACCTGAAATCGAAGGCTATAATTTGAACGTGAGTTCTTTCAAGGTAAAGCAGGTAGCGTCCGCCGACTTCCCGACGCGTTGGGGACATTTTCTCATTCACGGGTTCACGACTCGGGCCTCCGCCACCGGCGACGGCGCCAAGACCGAAGAGGCCGTGGCCCTGGTGATGGGCGAAGTGCACACCGGATCGCCGCTGGTTCGCATCCACTCGCAGTGTCTCACTGGCGACGTATTTGGCTCGCTGCGCTGCGATTGCCGCCAGCAACTGGAAATGTCGCTCTCCATGATTGCCCATGCCGGTTCGGGCGTTCTGATCTATGAACAGCAGGAAGGCCGCGGCATTGGATTGATGGCGAAGCTTCAGGCCTACGCGCTTCAGGACAGCGGATTTGACACGGTGGAAGCCAACGAGCGCCTGGGCTTTAAAGCCGATCAGCGCGAGTTCCTCATGCCCGTCGAGATTCTAAAGGCATTGGATATTAAGCGCGTCCGCCTGCTCTCGAACAATCCCGACAAAGTCGCTGCACTCGAACGCGCCGGCATCCAGGTCACCGAGCGTGTGCCCTGCGAAGTCGCGCCCACCGAACATACCGAAGAATACTTGAAGACAAAGCAGGAAAAACTGGGACATCTGTTCACCAGCCGGAGGCAGCATTGAGGTTTGACTCTCGCCTCAGGCCCGCACCAGCCGCTTGAGTGCGTTCCGATCCTTCACCGGCAACCCGCGTAGAGCCGCTCGCGCCAATGCCACATAAACCTCCTGAACTCCGGGATGCCTTTTCAGTGTCGAGAGGTGTTTCGCGACCGTCTTCGCGTCTCCGCGAACCAGCGGACCGCTGAAAGATCGCGCGGGACCGAGGCGCGCGTAATTAGCCAAAGTCTGCCGGATGATCGGCAGACTCTTGCGGCGCGCATCCTTACGCGTGAATCCAGCAGCGTGAGCCGCTTCTTCGAGGGTCACGAGAAAGGCGATGAACAACGGCGAAGTCATCGTGGCCCACGCATGGTAGTCCGCTTTGCGCGCCTTGGGCAATCGGAAACTCTCGCCTCCCAACTCGCGGACTATTCGGCGCGCAACTCGCATCGCCTGGTCATCGCCCTCAAGAGCAAAGGGCACGCCCGTCAATGAAGGCTGCGATCCGCCAACGAACGTCATCAACGGATGCGCCGACGCAACCGCGACGCCGGCCGGGCGCAAGGGATCGAGTTCGCTACTGCAGAGCGCCCCGCTGGAGTGCAGGGCGAATCGAGGGAGCGCTTCCTGGCCGGCCAACTTCCGAGCAAGAAACTGACCTCCCAGCGCCGACGCCGCGGCCCCAATCTCCCGGTCGGGAACGCAGAACCAGAGCAAGGTCGCATCGAGCGCAGCGGCACGAGTCGTGACTCCCCGCGCACCGACTCTCGTGGCGAGCGAGCGCGCGCTCTGGAGCGACCGAGGCGAATCGCGCCCCACGATCTCAGCAATGGTAAAACCGGCAGCATCGAGCGCCACGGCCAAAAAAGTCGCCAGGCTCCCAGCTCCCATGATCGCGACCGTCGGTCTCTTGATCGTTTTTTTAACTGGCGCTTTCGTGGCCATCCTTGGATTTCCAGCTATCTTTAAGCAGGCCTTGGATTCAGCCTAACGGCGCAGCATACCTTATATTGTTGTTATGGCGAAATCGGCAGGAACAAAATCAGCGGCGATAAGATCGGCCAAGGCTCGCGTTCTCTCTTCGCGCGTCAGCTACCGAGGCCCGGTATTCAGCGTAGCCACGGATGAAGTGGAAGAGCCCGGAGGCGTGCGTGCGCGGCGCGATGTCGTCCGGCATGCGGGTTCGATCGTGGTTCTGGCGATCGACGACGAAGCGACCGACCATGGCGGCAGCATAGCTGCGGCCAAGTCCGGCGGTAAGAGCGAGCCACGCATCCTGCTCGAGCGTCAGTATCGTCATGCCGCCCAGTCGATGATGTGGGAGCTGCCCGCTGGACGCATCGACGATGGCGAAACTGCGCTCACTGCGGCCAAGCGTGAACTGCTGGAAGAAACCGGCTACCGCGCCCGCCATTGGAAGCGGATCCTGCATTTCTACGTAAGCCCAGGTTTCCTCGACGAAACCATGACCATCTACCTGGCTCGGGGCCTCCGGGCCGGCATTGCTCAACCCGAGGCCGACGAGAGGATCGCAATTCGATTTGTCGATTTGTCCGAAGCGAAAGGGATGGCGCTCAATGGGCGAATCCGCGATGCCAAGACGATCTGCGGAATCTTGTGGCTGGCGCAGAGGCCGCGACTAGAGCGATAGCTCGGTCACTCCGAGCGACGCCCAGAACCAATCCCCACTCCCGGCGTTTTGCCGATGGTCTCCTGTCTCGCCATCCCCATCGCATGTTCAGGCCTGCCAAAGCTATGTGACGCCAAGCCTTGACAGTCCCTTCAGTGAGCATCACAATTCCTTCACAATCGATTGCGCGCCCTTGGAATAAGCGCCCTTTCAGGGGAGAGCGCAGGAAAAAGGGGGAGCACGTGGAACGTTTGAAAGGCACCGTCAAGTGGTTCAATAACGCCAAGGGATACGGCTTCCTCGGCCGCGACGATGGACCGGACGTATTCATTCATTACAGCTCGATCACCACCGAAGGTTACAAAAGCTTGCAGGAGGGAGACAAGGTGGAGTTTGAGATTGTCCAGGGACAGAAAGGGCCGCAAGCGGCCAATGTAACGAAGACTCCATAATCGGAGTTCCTATAACTCCGCCAAGTATCTCGCACCATGTCGTGTTCGTCTAGCCGCCCACGCCGGTTGTGTCCCCTGCCGTTTGCCACCCACCGCGGCGCACTTTCTTCGCTACAATCTCCTCTGACTGATAAACGCCATCTCCATGGACAACAAATCGATTGCCACACTTCTCTACGAGACTGCCGCCCTGCTGGAGATCGACGGGCAGGATTCATTTCGAGTGCGCTCCTACCGCAATGCCGCCGAAGCCATTGAAGCCCTGCCGCAGCAGATTGCCGACCTGATCGGGGAACCGAAAAAGCTCCTTGCAATTCAAGGCATCGGTAAAGGCATGCTGGCCAATCTGCAGATGCTCTTCAAAGATGGCCACATCGAAGCGCACGCCGAGCTGCTGAAAAAATATCGCCCCTCGATGCTGGAGTTGCTCAAGATTCAGGGTTTAGGGCCAAAGACGATCGCTTTGATCTGGAGCGCGTATCAGGTCAGCGATCTCGAAGGCGTCGAGAAGTTGGCTCGCGAAGGCAAAATCCGAACCCTGCCGCGCATGGGCGAGAAGCACGAACTAAAACTGCTGAAAGCAATCGAAGATTACCGCCGCATCGCCGGACGATTCCTGCTCGACACGGCGGAAGAGTTGGCCGAAAAATTAAAGGAGTATCTGCTGGCTTCCCCTACTGGTGGCATCGAGAAGGTCACTCCCGCTGGATCGCTGCGCCGCGGACGTGAAACCGTCGGCGACCTTGACATCCTCGTCACCGGCAAAGGCTGCATCGAGGCCGAGTCACGGCAGAAGCTTATCCAATACCTGCTCCAATTCCCCGGCTTGATGGATGTCATCGCGCAAGGCGAGAACAAGGTCAGCTTCCGCCACCGCAATGGCATGCAGGTGGACGTACGCCTGCTCCCTCCCGAATCCTTCGGAGCGGCCATGCAGTACTTTACCGGGTCCAAGGCGCATAACGTTGCGTTGCGCCAGCGCGCTCTGAAAATGGGCTTTACTCTGAATGAATACAGTCTCTCCAGCATCGAAGACGACAAGCCGGTCGCGCGCAGGACGGAAGAGGAAATCTACGCCAAACTTAAGCTCGACTTCATCCCTCCCGAGCTGCGGGAAAATCTCGGAGAAATCGAGGCCGCCGCTGCACACACGCTCCCTGATCTGATCGAACTGTCAGACATCCGCGGCGACGTGCACATGCACACCGTCGAGACCGACGGCCGCAACACCATTGAAGAAATGGCCGAAGCTGCGCGTAGCCGCGGCTACGCATACATGGCCATTACCGATCACTCGAAAAATCTCGCCTTCGCCAACGGCCTCACTGACGAGCGCGCCTTGGCACACATCGAGAGGATTCGCGCCGTCGGGAAGAAAATGCAGGACATCCGCATTTTCGCGGGCATCGAAGTCGATATTCTCGGCGATGGCTCGCTTGACTTGTCGGACTCCGTCCTCGAACAGATGGACCTCGTCATCGCCAGCGTGCACTCCCAGTTTAACCAGGATCGCACCACCATGACGGACCGGCTGCTGAAAGCCATCGCGAATCCCAATACGTCGCTCATCGGTCATCCCACCGGTCGCCTGCTGCTGCGCCGCGACGCTTACCAGTTCGATCTCGATGCGGTTCTCAAAGCGGCCGTCAAACACAAGGTAGCGATGGAATTGAATTCCTATCCCGACCGGCTCGACTTGAGCGACGTGCATCTGCGTCTAGCCAAACAACTGGGCGTGAAAATCGTCATCAACACCGATTCCCATCACACCTCGCACATGGAGAAGCTGCATTACGGTGTCACCCAGGCCCGCCGTGCCTGGCTCACCAAAGACGATGTGCTGAACGCTCTCCCGGCACGCCAATTCGCAAAAGCGATGAAACACGACTGGTAGAAAAAGGGCCTGGCGCGACTCGTATTCCTATTCCACGCCGGCAATGGCAGCTTCAAGAGCATCAATGTCCGCGCCCATGTCGCGGCCATCGGAAGCAGCGCCCGCTCCGGGAGATACCTTGGGGCAGCCGGGCCCTTTCGCGTGACAGAGCCTTGGATCCTTGCTGACGCCGTCTTTCAAGTCGCGAATGCCCGCCGCTTCGGGCGACGTGACGGTGATGGTGCCTTTGGGAAAGGAACCGCGACCGCTTACGATCAGGTTGTTATCGAACTTATAGGGATCAAAACAGCTTTGGAGCACGGCTTCAGCGCCCTGCGCCTGGCTCTTGGTCGCGCAACTCTCCGGACCTCCGCCGGCCGAGGCCAGCGGTTGCCGCCGATCTCCAAGGGAGAAGACGCTGTTGGTAATGGTGAAGTTTGACAGCTTCGCTCCGGTGTTCAGAATCGAAGCCAGCACTCCCGTGACAAACGCGGTAACGTGATCGATCTGAATGTCATGCACTGGCGGGTGAGTGGAAACCAGAATCAGAAAAGTGCCGCCACCTTTGTAGTCCTGATCGTGAAGGTCGTCGGCGAAAATATCGTGGATGCTGTAACGCCCGCCGTCGGCGGGAGCAGCCCCGGTCTTGGCCAACGCGTTGGCAATCTGCAAGACTCCCGCAACATTTCGAATCCGGTTAAAACGTATCGTAATGTCGTTCACCCGGCAAATTGGGCACTCGCTCGACTGATTCTTCGGAGTCAGCAGAATGGCATATCCCGTCTGACTGAAGCCGCCCCAGGTATTCTCCAGCAGATTGGCCTCGAATAAAACCCGGCTAGCGTTCTTCAGTTCGAAGTTATTCTTTACCACGTAAGCATATCCCGAAGCGGTTGGCTTGTAGCCGGGTTCGCCTTCCTTCCAGAGCATGGGGCGGAAAAGATGATTGCGCCGGATCTCGATGTCGGACGGAACCTGGTTGGCCGCACTACCGCCGAATAAGATGTTCTCTCCCGCCGCCTCAATGAAGTTGTTGTAAATCTTCAAGGCTGTGACCGGCTCGTCAGACTCGCCGCTGCCACCCCCTATTCCAGTCGCGTCCGTGCACTTTCCGGCGCGCGAGATGCAATTCAAGCCGCTGATGTACGAGTTGATCACGGCAATCATGTGCGAGCCTTTGATCACTCCCACGCCGTGGGCTACTTCCTCGCCATCGGGAGGATGAATCCAGTTGCGATCGAGGATGACGTGGTCGGAGTGCTCGGCAGCAACGATGCGGCCGATGTCGGTGCCCGGAGGCGTGGTCCACTCAATACCGATGAAACGAAGGTGATCTCCCACGGTTGTGCCCGAAGGGCGACGGACCACCAGGGTCGCCAGCAACTTAGCCGGTCCACCCGCCGGTTGGGCAAAGGGTGGGCGACCCGGCAGACTCGCGATGCCGCCCCATGCGGGAGAAATCCGCGTGCCTTCGGCCGGAAGCTTGGAGTCGGGAGTATCGGTTCGCACCGTAATGTAATGCTGGTCGTCACATTTTTTCGAGGGGAGTTCGTGCACTTCGAAAGAAGCGCCCGCGGGCAGCAGCAGCGTGTCTCCGCACTTGGCCCCGTCGATGGCGCTGGCTAGATCGGACTTGGCTCCCACGCGAATCTGTTTTCCCGGCGACGGCGTTCCATCGAGCCCGGTGTAGTAACAGACCCTGGGAAGTTCGGCCATCCCGTCCTTGGCGCCAAACTGCGCGACGTTGCCCTTGCCGCAATAAGCATTCTCACCGGTGGGCGGCGCAGCCGCCAGTCCGGGCAGGGTGGAGACTACGACCAGTGCGCAGACCAGACAGAAAAAGTGGAAGCTCTTCGGCAACAAGCTGTTCATTGCATCAGGGCGCGAGGATCGAGCCATGCGTCAGTTTCTCCTTCTAACATCCCACGCCGATCATCTCACGCCCCGCACATGCGCCTGGCAACACTGCGGAGCCCCCAGCCTATTGGGATGAGTGGATGATAGCACGCGATTGAGGGTCCACTCTTCGGGTAGGTCGTGCTTGCCTGAGAACAGAAACCGAGGTCCGCGACGACTCGCGGACCTCGATTTGGCAGCGTAGGAACTCCAGCCAGGGTGAACGGTTATTCGACGTTAGCCAGCGCTGCGTCGAGCCCCACGATATCGGCCCCCAGATCCTTGCCGTCCGTGCCCTTGTTCCTGTAGGGACTGCTCGGCAGCAGCGCATAGTTGCCACCATTGCCGTTGTTGTAATTGGTGAAATCGACGTCGGCGATCGTTTGCGGGAACAGGTTATTCTTTGGCCACGCCGACGGGGGATAAGCCGGCGGAGGCGCAACCAGTCCATTGTTGATGAATGTAAACGTAGTGAAGCAGTTGGTGATGCTGGTGATGGGCACATCCGTTACGGCGCAGCTTCTTGTGTCTCCCGTGTTCCACACCGGATGCGCGGCCGTGACCACCAGGTTGTTGGTGAAGACCAAGCCATACATCGGCGCGGTGTGGGGCAGATCCCCCATGATGATCATGTGGCTGTTGGGATCTGGGAAAGCGGTAACGTGATTGATGGTGACCGTATTCAACGGGTTCGTCGCCCATGCATTCATGATCTCGAACGCCGTGCCGCCGCCCACGTACTTCTTACTCAGGTCGTCGAGAACCACGTCGTGAATGCTCCAGCGCGTGCCCGACAGCGCCGCCGCGCCGCCGCTACCGTTGCCGGAGAGGACAGTCGCCATCTGGAGTCCGCCGCCGCCATGCGAGATGTGCACATAGCGAATCGTAATATCCGTCACCTGGCACAACGGACAGACGTTCTTGCCGCTGGGCTCGTGTTGGTTCTTAGGGGTGAGCAGAATGCCGTAACCGGTTTGACTGAAGCCTCCCCAGGTGTTCTCCATAAGGTTCGAGTCCACTAATACGCGAACCGCATTCTTCAGTTCCAGGTGATTCTTGACGACGAAGGCATTGCCGTCCGCTCCGCCAATGAAGTTCGGGCTGCCTGGCATCCACTGCCACGGCTTCCAGAAATGATTGCCAAGAATCTGAATGTCGGAGGGGCTCAATGTCGCCTCTCCGCCGCCAAACATGATGCCCTCCCCCGAAGCTTCCAGAAAATTGTCCTGGAACTTGAAGGGCCCATCCTGGGTATCGCTGGTGCCTCCAGCAATAGCGTGGGAGTCAACGCAAGTGCCGCTGATCGCGATGCAATGGAAATCGCTGAAGTAGGAATCGACGATCGCTACGTTTGTCGCGCCATTCACATTCACGCCGGCGTGGGTTTCATCCTGCAGTGCGCCATGCAGCCAGGAGCGGTCCACCACAAAATGATCCACCGTGCCTTGGTTCGAGATTAGCCGGGCTCCTCCCGGGGTTCCGGCTGGACGAGTCACTTCCAGACCGATGAAGCGGTAATAGTTGGCTCCGTTGGCGAACTGGAACGGACCGTCGCCATGGGTTTGCATCTGCACCTTCGCCAGAACATTCTTCGCATTCGGGCACGGATACGACGGACGTCCCTCCAGAGAAGCGACCCCGGCATAGCAAGGTGTCAGGCGCTGACCTTCCGCCGGCAGAGCGCTGTCCGGCGAACTGGTTCGGACCCAAATCCAATGGTTGATGTCACAATTCTTGGCCGGCACGATGAACTTGCCGGTGAAGGTTGCACCCGCTTGCAGTTGAATTACGTCGCCGCATTGCGCGCTGTCCAACGCTCCTTGCAGATCGCCTCCAGCATTGACGTTAATCACAGCTCCCGGCGCGGGCGTGTCGGACATGGCACTCGGAACTGTTACTCTTGGCAGTTCCGCCGGACCATCGAAATTGCCCCCCGCCGTAACCATAACGCTGAAGTTGCCGTCTGCCTTCGTGTTCGTGGCATCGGTGACCGTTACCGTGAAGCTGAATGTGCCCTGACTGCTGGGCGTGCCGGAGAAGTCCCCGCCCGCATTCATCGCGACTCCAGGAGGAGGAGTGCCCGCCGAAACGCTCCAACTGTAAGGCGGCGTTCCACCGATCGCGGCAAAGACTTGGCTATAAGGGTTTCCCTGCTCGCCTTGGGGAAGATTGCCGGTGAGGATCTGCAATGCCTGGTCAACTACCGGATCAACCGTCACTGCGGCGCTCGCCGACTTTGTAGTGTCAGCCTTGCTAGTGGCGGTTACAACCACGTTGGTTTGCGAACTCACCTTGGGTGCAGTATAGAGGCCCTTCGCATCAACTCCTCCTGCCGTCGCCGACCACGTCACCGCCGTATTCGAAGATCCACTGACCGTGGCCGTAAACTGCTGCTGTTGTTTCGATAGCAAAGTCGCACTGGCCGGAGAAACGCTGACTTTGACATCCCCGCCCGTGCCGTTCGCGACATCAATGACAAACGTCTGGCTCCCCTCATCGATGCGCGGGGCGTCGGTCACTATCACTTCGAAGGAATAAGTCCCAGCCGTCGCCGGCTTCCCGGCAAATCCGCCGGTGGAGGGATTCAAACTGATGCCCGGAGGCAGAGCGCCGGTTTTCACCGAGAAATAGTAGGGAGAACTTCCGCCCACTACTCCGAGCACCGCATTGTAAGACTGATTCACCGCGCCTGCGGGAAGGTTCCCATATAAGTTCAGGTTGTTCGGGGTCCCGTTGTTCTGCGTACCCGCAGCTTGCGCCACCGTGCCGCATGAGGTGGTCACCAACGCGACGATCAGCAGGAGTAGGAAAACCGTAAGGTGCTGCGCCAGCGCACCGGAAAATCTGGAATTCTGCGAAACTCTATTTTTTGCCCTGGTTGCGACTGCTTCTAACATTGCGGCCCTCGACCGTACAAAGATGGGGGACTAGTCGATTGTCCTCAAGCTGAAATCTACCGGGAAGGAGCGGAGGTTCCCAGATGCCACTAGTGCATTAGGGACGCGTTAGTACAGCGGACGCGGCATGTACGATTTCCCACTCCGCCAGTGTCCCCCCGGGCAGAATTGCGGAATCTATGATAACAGGCGCGGGACGGGCGTTCTCGGCTGCGAGACCGATTCTTGGGAAGCGGGCGCGATCTGGAATCATTGGGCTGATATCATCGAAAACCAAAATAACCAAAGTTTTGGTTACGACCCGATCCTCCNNTTCCGGCGTCAGCCGCTGAGGGAATGCGTTTTTCAAACTGAGCCACTACCTAGGATTCTTCCTGATATTCCACCGAGATCACAGGTTCCAGGGTAACCTGTTGAGATTGTGGCGGGACAGGTGCACCAGAGTCTTCGATCTGAAACACACGGCCGGTTCGATACGCCCAAAGCGCTCCAACGCCGTAAATCAGGAACGCCGCTCCAATTTCCAGCACCAACTGGATCAAGTTCCGCGGAGTAAAGTACCGATTCATCAGCCAGACCACTCCCAGCAGCGGCAACGTCAGCAGAAAAGGCAACGAATAAGCCTGGCGCACGAAACTGCCTACGGGCACTCCGATCTGCTTCTTTAGATGGCGCGGCATAAAGAGGAGAAACGTGCAACCCAGCGGGACGGCCGTGCCCAGCGCGTCCCCCACCACTCCCAGCGTGGGAACAAGAGCAATGCTCAGAATTAAGTTGGCGATGCCTTCGAGCAGCGTCACTTTAGCCATGGCTTGATGCTTGCCGATGCCGAACAGCACCCGTCCCGAAGCCGACTGCATGAGCATGAGCGCGAACGGAATGATCAGCACCACCAGCACCGGGTAACTGTGCGGCACGTAGCGCGCGCCCACCCAGATGCGAATCACATGTTTCCCCAGCACGATCAGGACTACTGTGATGGGCAGAATCAGCAGCGCACAGACGCGGTTGCCCGCGATATAAACCTTCCGCAGCCGGTTCAAATCCCCTTTTGCTTCCGACTGGCTCGACATGGGGACAAAAATCTGCGCCAGACTGGAAACGAATTCCTGGGCGTAATCCACGATCCGCGCGCCAAACGAGAAATACGTAATGGCCACCGTGGACATCATTGATCCCAGCACTAATTCATCAGTGCGGAAGCGAAGTCGCCCAGCCACGACTACCAGAAAGGTCGTCCCCCCATAGGTTGCCATGTTGCGGAACGACTCCCTTTCGATGTAGCGCAGCCCGAGCGGCACCGGGCACGAGCGGAACACGATCATGCCACGCAGAATCGACGACAGAATGGGCAGACCGACTGTAATCAGGGCAACCGTGATCAGTCCATAGCCGCGATTCAGGAAATAAACGATGAGCCCCGCTCGCAGCAGGGTCGCCCCAATGCTTGTCCAATTCAGAATGTAAAACCGTTGCAAACCCTCCAGCATCCCGCCAAACACGCCGAGCGGAAACCCCAGGCTCACCGATGCCCCCACAATGAGCAGAAGAACGTGAGCCTCGGAACCCATTTCGAGCGGGATATGAAACAGTTTTCCAACCTGAAAGCTCAGCACCGTGGTGATGACCATGCTCACCATGCCGATCGCGGTGTAAGTAAAGAGGCTGGTATTGACAAAGCGCGCCAGCTTTTCATGGTCGCCGGTGGCCGTGTACTTGGAAACGTAGCGAATAATCGAGGAACGGATTCCCAGGTCAAACAATCCGTAATAGCCGGTGACCGAAAAAATCAGGATCCAGATGCCGAAAGCCGCATCGCCCAGCCGGTGAACGATGAAGGGTGACAGAAAAATTCCGACCACCACGTTCACGGCCAGCGCCGACCAACTGGAGCCCACATTTTTCAGGATCTGCGTTTTTTCGAACTTCCGCATCGGCTCCGGTCTTCCTCGCGCCCAGTTCCCGCAACTGGCAGAGCGACGGGTGTTCTCGGCTGTCAGTTCTGGTCCTAGAGATAGGCTGCGTAGCGCAGCCACTGTTCCACCAGTTTCATACCGCCGGCAAATTGTATCCGCGGTTCGTAGCCCATCACCTTTCGCGCTTTTTCGATACTGAAGAACACCGTCGCGCTCTGCGTCGCTTCCGTAACCGCATCCGGTATGAACCTTGCCCGGGTTGGCTTCGCCGCCGCCCGGCGCACTCCAAAACGCGCCCGCAGCCGTTCCCGCTTCTGCGCAGGCAGCGAACTGACATAGCTCCACGCCTTCTTCATGGCCGCTTCGGTGAGCGGAATTTGCATCAGCATCTGGCGGAATTCCTTGCCCCGCGCCACCCGTGCCGCCGCCTTCACCGAGCCCAGAAACAGTCCGGAACTCGGGCCGCGGCTCGCCGCAATCTCCGCCCGTGAAATCTCCCCCACGTCCGGCACCGGGTCGAGCAGCGCCATATGCGCCCTGATGAAATCGCCCCAAGTCACGCGCTCGCCATCCGTAATGAAGAAAGCGTGGTTCAGCGCGCGGTCATCTTCCAGTCCGAGCACCATCGCATCAATCAGATTGTCCACGTAGGTCGTGTTGCAGGCGCCGCGCCCGCCTTCGATGAAGGCCACCTGGCCCGCGCGCAGATCGTCCATCAGGCGCGTGGACCATGCGGAGTATGGCCCCCATACAATCGAAGGCCGCAGGATCACCACCGGCAGTCCGCGTTTGCCATAATCCAGAACGACTTTTTCCGCCGCCGCTTTGTTGTCACAATAGGCGTCGCCCGTCTGACGCAGCGGCGCCTCTTCGCTCTCCGACCCCGGCGGCGGCGTGATCCCATACACCGCTGCCGTGCTCACATGAATAACGCGCTGCACCCCGGCGGCCTGCGCCACCGCCAGCATGTTTTCGGTTCCCCGCACGATGGTGCTCGATGGACCAAGCCCGCAGTGGATCACAACCTTGGCGTCGCCCAGCGCCTGCCGCAGCGATTCCCGCTCCTGCAGGTCTCCCGGGCAGAGTTCCACCGGCATGCGTGCGATGCGCGCCGCGCGATGCATGCCATGCACCAGGGCGCGAACTCTGGGCACTCCCGCTTGCATCATCCGTTCGCAGACGCGCCCGCCGATGAATCCAGTAGCGCCGGTCACGAACACGGTCTGGTTGCGCCAGTTCATGTCCGTGCCTCGTGTGCCGCCGCTTGCTTCCCGCCGCTGCCTTCGGCCCCGGCTTCCAATCTGCTTTCCGGCCCAGTTTCCGACCCCGCTTCCGCCCAAGGTTCCTCGATCCGCCGCTTATGGGCGTAGCAATTTTCAATCAGTTCCAGCACCCGGACAGCCTGCCAGCCATCCACTTCCGGCTGAGTGCCGTGCTGAATGCTCTGCACGAAGTTGTCCAGTTGTCGCCAGTAGGAACTGCCACCCGCGATCTTCTCCAGTCGCAAAGTCTGGCTGACCGCGGCGCCGCCGATCCGGCGATGGATCACCACTACTTCGGGATCGTGCACGGAAATCTCCGCGCTGGCCTCGCTGCCGCGAACCAGGATCCGGTTCTTCAATCCGAAGGTGCGGCTGATCCGCAATTGTCCTTCCGTGTCGCCGAAGCGGCCGGTGTGTTTAACGCCAAGAAAAAAATTGGCCTCGACGCCGCTCCCCCAATCGTCATCCTGGTAGTCGAACCCGGTCACCGGCCCGAACCAGTCGATCACGCTATCCAGCATGTGCACGCCGAAATCCACCAGCGCTCCGCCGCCCGCCTTGGCGCGGTCAAAGTAAAAGCCCGACGCGCTCCGCCAATCGAAGGCGCCGCCATATTGGAAATCGTAGTCTTGAATGGAACCGAGCAGTCCCTCGGAGATGACCAGCTTCAGCAAGCAATGGCTGGCGGCAAAACGGCGGTTCATGCCCACCGCCAGCACCAGTTTTTTCGCCGCGGCGAATTCCGTGCAGGAGCGCGCCTCCGCCGCCGTAATCGCCAGCGGCTTCTCGCACAACACGTGCTTGCCTGCGCCCAGGCAATCGAGGTTACTGGAAACATGCAGATGGTTGGGCAGCGCGTTCAATACCGCATCCACCTGCCCCAGAACTTCGCGATAATCCGCGACGGCTTTACAACTCAGCCCCCGATTCTGGATCAGCGCATCAGCGCGCGCTGGATCGGTATCCACCAGAGCCACCAATTGCACGCCAGGATGAGCGATGACCGCCGGAATGTGTTCGCTGCGGGTGATGGCCCCGCAGCCTAGAATGGCCAATCGGACGGGCTCCGTCATCCCCGCTCCCCCGGAACCAAGACATGGACTGAGGCAACGCCCATTACGAATACTGCCGCTGCCAATCGATGGTCCGCACTCTCCGCTTTGCCCGTCACCAACTCACACCCCAACTGCGCCATGGTGTTCCCCCACGCCAAAGAGAGCGGTTTCAGGGTGTGCACCGGAATGTGTGTCTTTTTCTTGCTCTGGGGCGCGAGTGTGAAGTTCGTATCCGAGGTACGTCATCAGGTGCCCCCATTGCGCTTCCAATGCCGCAATGCACGACTCCGGCACTTCCGTGCGCCAGCCTCCAGACTTGGCCGAACGCACAAAAGGAATATCCTGGCGCGTCTCCCGGGTCGAACTCCACAACAGTGCCTGCGATTTCTCCAGCTTGCGCATCGTACTGGCATCGCTCCGGCGAACCGCGGTTGCAATGCGCTCCGGATCAGGATCGATTCCAAGAAAAACCGCCACTTTCGCCAATTCCTCCGCGGTGTTGGCCAGCATGTCCTCGTAGCGCAGCAATAGGAACCCGGGCCGGTTGTGCCGTGTCGCCAGCCATGAGGCTACATTGTCTCCCCACGCGGCATACGGATTGAAGTCTCCCGCCATAAAACGGGCGGCGTACTTTTCGAAAGGATACTGGTCGTCAATCAGGCGGCGCTTGCGTTGAAAGTGGTATCCCGACAGGAGCACATCCCTGGGGTCGCGCACGATGTAGATGACCTTGGGAAACCGCGGATCGAAATACTGATGGCTCTTGAGGATTCGCGGCCGTGGCATCTTCAACAGTTCACGCTTGGACAGGGCCTCCGGGTCCGGCGTCAACCGATTAATGTTGGAAAAGTCCGCCGGGGTTTCCGGATAGGCCAGGTTTGCAATCAGGAACCGGGTCCAGGTATTGCCCGACTTTATGTAAGAAACAATGAAAGTATCGTCTGGAAAAACATCCAGATTACGTCCGGGGTGGTGCAGTCCCAACGCCCGCCGCGTGCCGCGGATTAGCTTCTGCATCATAAAGGTCGAACCTCTCCCTATCCTGATCGACTACCCACCGGAACCTTGGGGGAGACACGGCCATTCGGGGGCAGCCGCGCCGGTTGGGGCATCCTGGTAATTCAAGCTTGGTATTTCAAGCCCGGTACTTAAAGACCGGTGATTCAAGCTAAGTATTTCAGGCTGATTTTATTTTCAACTTTTTCATTATAGCCGACCGATCTCACGACCGGCCGTTACCGCTGTAACTGCTTCTGCTTCCGTTTCCGTGCCATGCGAGCTTCCTGCAAGCCCAGAAAACCGCGGACCGCCCACGGCGCAATCTGCACCGCCAGCGCCACACGCCGGCTGCCCCGATCCTGCAACAGTACCGCCGCTTTACCCGCCGCCACGCGCGCCTCCCGGTAACGTCCCTCCCGCAAGTAGCGCTTCAACAGATCCTTCTGGCAGAAGCCCTCAGTCCGCGCAATGAGTTCCCGGATGAGCTTTTTCTGTTCGGCTGAAACCGGAAGGGTCGCCAGAACCTTGTGGTAGATCGCGATTTGCCCCTGCTTGAGCAAATAGCCGTCAGCTCCCAGTCCGTCGGCAAGCAACCGGTGTTCAATCCCCACTTGCCGCAACAGGTCCATTCTTGCCCCGCGAAACGACATCCGCACCCAGAGGTCAAAGTCTTCGCTGCGGCGATGGTTTTCGTCGAACAATCCGGCATCGATCATGGCCTGCCGCGAGGCCACCATGGCCGAAGTCGTCACTCCGCACTCTTCCGACAGCAGCTTCTCGAAGGTCACCGGCGGATTCTGCGGCTGCCGTTCGAAAGCCCGCCCGACATGCACTCCGTCCTTTGTAAAATCGGAATCGGAGTACACCAGATCCAGACCGCGTTCCTCCAGCAGTCGCACCAGATTGGCCAAATGGTCAGGAAAATAAATATCGTCGCTATCGAGGCAGGCAATGTACTTGCCCCGGGCCGCGCGGATCGCGGTGTTACGCGCCCCCGATGGGCCCCGGTTTTCCTGCCGGATATACATCAACCTCTCGCCATAACTTCGGATCGCATTCTCCAGCGCCTCCGTGTCCGGCGAGCCATCATTGACCAGCACGACTTCAAAATTACGATAGGTTTGCGCGAACACGGAATCCAGGGTTTCCCGAATACGCCCCGCCGCCTTATACGCGGGAATAATCACGCTCACCAGCGGTTGTTGCCCCTCGTTCAAAATGCAAGCCCCTTCCGATACCTGAAATCCAGCAAATTGGAGCCGAAAAACGCCCTTTAAGTCCTAAGTCTAACTGTTTGATTTGTCGAAGGGATGATTACTTTCGATTGGAGGCGGCACTGAAGTCTGCTGGCAGACCGTCCACTCGGTCGCGTGATCCGATTCTATTCCACATTTGGGCTCAAGGTTGCAGTCCGTTTCACACCCCTTGCAGCGCCCGGGCGCGTTTTAAGGTAAAATCGAAGATGGCTACTGTTCTTAATAGCTTAGCTGGATCCATCTGCTGGCTTTCGGCATCCGAATTGCTGGTTCCCCCGGTTCCGTTGGAGCTAGGCCAGATTTCATCACCGGCGCGCCTGTCTTCTATTTCGTGGCTCCGCTCATGTTCCAGAGGTCACCTGCAACCCCTGCATATAGCTTGACGAGCGATGGCAAATGGGGCGAGCTTAGAAGAGACCCCTAGTGATTTTGATTTCAGCACAATTTTTTGGTTACAACATACCGGAGGAATACTGCTTTGAGCGCATTGACGAGTCACCTTATCGCTCCCCACGGGGGAGAACTGGTCCAGTTGCAAGTGCCGGCCGCGCGCGCCGCCGAATTAAAAGCGCATTCGAAGGATTGGCCTTCCTGGGACTTGTCCGCCCGGCAGCTTTGCGATCTTGAACTGCTGATGAGCGGTGGCTTCTCGCCGCTGCGCGGATTCATGAACCGCGCCGATTACGAGGGCGTCTGCCACAACATGCGTCTGTCGAACGGCACGCTCTGGCCCATGCCGATTACGCTCGACGTGAGCGAGGAATTTGCCAGGAAGCTGACCCCGGGCTCGAGCAAAGTCGCGCTCCGCGATCCCGAAGGCGTGATGCTTGCCGTCCTCAGCGTGGAAGATGTGTGGCAGCCCGATCGCAAGGCCGAAGCTCAGTCCGTTTTCGGTTCCACCAGCGCCGCCCATCCGGGCGCCGACTACGCCATCAACAAATCCAATCCCTGGTACGTGGGCGGAAAGATTGAAGAGCTTCAACCTCCGTCCCACTATGATTTCCGCTCGCTGCGCCTGACTCCCGCCGACCTGCGCGCCGAATTCAGCCGCCTGGGCTGGACCAGTATCGTGGCCTTCCAGACCCGCAATCCCATGCATCGCGCCCACGTGGAACTGACCATGCGCGCCGCCAAGCAAGTCGAGGCCAATCTTCTGATCCACCCCTCGGTCGGTATGACCAAGCCGGGCGACGTCGATTATTTCGTTCGTACCCGCTGCTATCAGTTACTGCTCTCCAAGTACCCTAAGGGCACCGTCGAGCTCGCCATGCTGCCTCTCGCCATGCGCATGGGCGGACCGCGCGAGGCCGTCTGGCATGGCCTGATTCGCAAGAATCATGGATGCACTCACTTCATCGTCGGCCGCGACCATGCCGGTCCCGGAAAGGATACCGACGGCAAGAACTTCTACGGCCCTTACGACGCCCAGGAGCTTTTCAAAAAGCACGAGGCCGAAATCGGCGTCATCATGGTTCCCTTCCAGATGATGGTGTATCTGCAGAATGAAGACCGCTACGTTCCAGCCGACGAAGTACCGGCGGGGGCCAAGGTCCTCGACATCTCCGGCACGGAATTGCGCCAACGCCTGAACGAAGGCCGCGACATACCCTCGTGGTTCACGTATCCCGAAGTCGTGAAGGAGCTGCGCCGCAGCTATCCCCCACGCGAGAAGCAAGGCGTCACCATTTTCTTTACCGGACTGTCGGGCTCGGGCAAATCCACTATCGCCAACGCGCTCATCACCAAGTTCCTCGAAATGGGCGGACGTCCAGTCACCCTGCTCGATGGCGATCTGGTGCGCAAGAACCTGTCGTCGGAGTTGGGATTCTCGAAAGAGCACCGCGACATCAACATCCGCCGCATTGGCTATGTCGCATCCGAGATCACCAAGAACGGCGGTATCGCCATCTGCGCTCCGATTGCGCCTTATGCGGCCACGCGCCAGGCGGTGAGGCAGATGATCGAGCCCTTTGGCGGCTTTATCCTGGTGCACGCCGCCACTTCGATCGAAGTCTGTGAACAGCGCGACCGCAAGGGCTTGTACGCCAAGGCTCGCGCCGGCATCGTCAAGGAATTCACCGGCATCTCCGATCCATACGAGGCGCCCACTGATGCCGAAGTCGTTATTGACACCGCCAAGCTGAGCCCCGAGGAAGCGGCGCAGACCATCATTCTGCACCTCGAACGCGAGGGCTTCGTCGGCGCGAACGGCAATAGCTAGATGATAGTTCTCTGTCCCGGTTCCCAGTTCTCGGTTCCTTAACTTGGTTTTGCTGAGAACTGACTACTGGGAACTGGGAACTCAGAAAACGCATGGATTTGCTCCTTAAGATACTGATCGGCTTCATCGTAGGAACGCTGATCGGGTTGACGGGTCTGGGCGGTGGCGTATTGCTGCTGCCCATGCTCATCTTCGGCCTGCGCGTGCCCGCCATCATTGCCGTCGGTAGCGACGCGCTGTTCAACTTCTTCACCAAGATTCCCGCCAGCATCATGCATTTGAGTAAAGGCACGGTGCGCCGAAGAATCGTGCTCGCCATGTCGGTCGGCAGCATTCCAGGTTCCTACCTGGGTGTAACGTTTCTGGTGCATTTGCGCCATGTCTACGGCACCGGCGTCAACGACTTCATCAAATCCGCCGTCGGACTGCTGCTGGTTCTGATTCCGACGCTGCTCATGTTTCAGGGGAGCATTGAAGAGCACCTCGCCAAGCGCGAGCCCACCATGAAGTCATTCGCCGGCATGAGTCTCATCGGATTGGTCGGCGGTTTCCTGGTGGGCATCACCTCGGTCGGATCGGGCAGCATCATCATGATGTTGCTCCTTCTGTTTTACTCGTTCGCTCCTAAAATCATGGTCGGCACCGACATTACCCACGCCGTGATTCTGACCGGAGTCACCAGCCTTCTGCACTGGCGCGCGGGCAATGTCGACGCCCATCTGGTGGGTGCTTTGCTCATCGGATCCGTCCCCGGCGGAATACTCGGCTCCCACCTGAGCACGCGCGTTCCGGTCCTTTGGCTGCGAAGAATCCTGTGCACAGTTTTGCTGATGACAGGGGCAAGAATGTTGTGGGCATGAAAACCGTTCCCGAGTATCGCTTTTCGGAAAATGTTGCAGGAAACTGAGAACCGGGAACTGAGAACCGGGAACCTCTTACGGAGCAGGAATGACTTCATCTTCATCCGCCGAAACTCTAGAACGCATTCACGCCGCCCTCGAAGCCGCCCGGGGCGTGCTCAACCGCTTCACTCCCGGCGCGATCGAAACCGAATACAAAGTCGGACACGACCCCGTCACCGAGGCTGACCGCGCCGTCGACGACGTTCTACGCCAGACGCTTCTTCGCCCCGGCGAAGGCTGGCTCTCGGAAGAAACGGTCGACGACTTCACTCGCCTCGACAAAAAACGTGTCTGGGTTGTCGATCCGCTCGACGGCACCCGCGAGTTCGTCCAAGGCATTCCCGAGTTCTGCGTTTCGATTGCCATGGTCGAGAACGGAATTCCCGTCGCTGGCGGAATCTGCAATCCCGCAACCGACGAACTCATCCTCGGATCGCGCGACACTGGCGTGACCTACAACGGCAAGCCCGCCCAACCCAGCCAGCGCAAGGACCTTCACGGCGCGCTCGTGCTCGCCAGCCGCAGCGAAGTAAAGCGCGGCGAGTGGAAGCAGTTCGAGTCGGCCGAGTTCAATATTCGTCCCATGGGATCGGTCGCCTACAAACTGGGACTGGTCGCCGCCGGGCGCGCCGACCTCACCTTCACGCTGGTTCCGAAAAATGAATGGGACGTTGCCGCCGGAGCTGCCCTGGTCGAAAGCGCCGGAGGCTGGACGCTGAAACTCGACAATTCTCCGCTGCGCTGCAACCAGAAGAATCCCCTGATCTCTGGCCTGCTGGCCGGGAGTCCGTTCCTGCGCGATCCCCTGCTGGCGCTGCTCGACCGGCACGCCCAGACAGTTGGCGCCGAGAAGCGCCCCTGAGGACTATGCAGGCGCTCAGATTGGCCTTTCACAATTGGCCTTTCACAAGATGACCAAGCCTGTCGAAAATTATCATGTCCGCCCCGCGCATCGTCTACCTGATGTACCACGAACTCGAACTCCCTGGCCGTAAGCTCTGCCAGTCCGAGCCGGGTTACGTACGCTACATTTTGCCGCTGGAGACGTTTCGCAGTCAGATGGCGCGGGTCAAGAACTCCGGCTGGCGCGGCTTGAACGTCGGCGAGGCCATTCGCTATCCCGCCGAGCCCAGCGTCTGCATCACCTTTGACGATGGCTGCGAGACCGACCTCATCGCCGCCGCGCCCGTCCTCCGCGAATTTGGATGCAACGCAACTTTCTACCTTACCGCCGGATTTCTCGGAACCCCCGGCTACCTCGATGCCCGCCAGGTGCGCGATCTCGACGCGCAGGGGTTCGAGGTCGGCTGCCATTCCATGACCCACCCGTATCTCTCCGATCTCTCGGAACCAGAACTCAAACGAGAAATCGCCGACGCTAAACTCCAGGTCGAACAGATCGTCGGACATCCTGTCGAACACTTTTCCTGTCCGGGAGGACGCTACGACCAACGCACGCTCCAGATGGCGCGCCGTGCCGGCTTCCGCACCGTTGCCAACAGCCAGTTCCACGCCAACTCGCCCGGCACCAGCCCCTACGAACTCGGCCGCGTCGCCATGCTGCGCGATCTCACTCTGGAGAAGTTCGGGGCCATCTGCAATGGGAGAGGATTGTGGAAGAAGCGCCTTGAGCATGAGTCCCGCCGCGGCGCCCAGCGTCTGCTCGGGAACCGCGCCTACGACCGCCTGCGCGCCGTCTTGCTCCGCGAACCCCGCCCGTAGCGTTGTGCCCTGGTTGGCGGCAGAGTAGCGTTTGGACCAAGCTGGGATGAACGATCCCCGAGGAATCGGGCTTTACCGGGTCCGCTCGAATTCGCTAATGACCCTCAGAACCATCTCCACACATCCGACCGGGAATTTGCCGACGGCGGTTTCCGCGGCCAGAACCAGACCATCGACGCCGTCGTCCAGGGTGTTATAAATGTCGTTAATCTCCGCCAGCGTCGGCACCGACGAGTGCACCATCGACTCCAGCAGATTCGTGGCGACATAGACCGGCCGGCCCATGGCCTTTACGCGCCCGATAATATCCTTCTGATGCGCCGGGATCCGTTCCATTGCCACCTGCCGTGACAGGTCCCCCCGATCGATCAGGATCGCGTCCGACAAGCGCGCGATCTCGTCAAGAGATGCAATGCCGCCGCGCGATTCTATCTTTGAAATCAGTGTGGCCTCGGGACCAATCAACTCCCGCATCTCGCGCACATCCTCCGGCCGATTTGCAAACGAGAGCGCGTAGTGATCAACTCCCATCTCTCGCCCCATCCCAATGGCTTTGCGGTCCTTATCGGTGATGGCTGGCAACTCGATTTCTCGATGCACGTGGCAAGCCTTGTTGTTCCCGACCCGTCCCCCTTGGCGAATGCGCAGCACCGCGCGGTCGCCCTCAATCTCCATCACTTCCGCGACCACGGCATGAAAGTCGATGGTGATCAGATCGCCCGGCTCCAGCAATTCGATGGTCGCCAGCGGCGTAAAACTGAGCCTCTCCGTATTTCCCGATATCGTATGCCGTAT
>PLBE01000151.1 GCA_003134435.1 Acidobacteriaceae bacterium | reverse complement strand
ACGATCTGGTGCTGATGGACTGTGACATGGCGGAGATGGATGGTTATGAGGCTACGCGACGGATTCGCGACCGTAGGGCGCTTACGCGCAATCCTAAAATTCCTATCATCGCAGTCACGGCCAGTGCGATGGCTGGAGACCGCGACAAATGCTTTCAGGCTGGAATGAGTGACTACATCGCCAAACCCATTGGGCCGCAGCAACTTCGCGAAATGCTGAAGAAGTGGCTCAACCCGCCCCCCACTGGTCCCAGCGATTAGTGACGGGCGTCTCCAACTATTCTGTTGCCCGGAGTTCACCAGAAAGCAGCGAATCGGGTAGATGTGAGATCGACCGCGGAATCACTGAACCGCGGCAATCCTCAGCGTGGTTACCTGGCGGATCCATCGCGCCGGCCTTTTATCGCCAGGCGCCACGACGCGGAAAGGCCCTTCCTTGGGGCCGAGCGGCTTTCCGTCGCGCTTGTCCGCGAGGATGATTTCGCGCACGGCAAATGCGGGATCGCATTCCGCCAGGGCGAAGACGACTTTGTAGCCATCGGCAGCTTCCGCGAGCAGAGTCTCGGTCATATGGGGTCCGCGCATGGTTTCGCCGAGCGGAATCCCCGCCATCGCCAGGATGGCGGACAACGGCACTCCCTCAAAGCGCGCCGCGGCATCGTGGTCCTGCGCCTCTACGGTGACATGCGGCGAATTCGCGATCTGGACCGCGGTGATGCTCTCCGCATGGCCTTCGGCATTGATCACTCGGAGCGTCTGTGCCGGCGTCCCCAGAGCCACGAGCAGGAAACAGCAGACTGCACAAACGGGCAGATACTTCCGTGGAGTCATGATTGAGTCATCCCAGTTAAGTCATTCGCCCACCCGGCGGTACTTAAGGATACAGGACCGCTCTGGTCTGTAACTTTCGCGGTCCGAATGAATCCAATGAAAAATCGGGTCTGTGTTCGGGTGGGTCGATCTGGTTGAGAGGAGAAAATTGATGAATCGCAGGAAGTTTCTGGCCAATTCCGCGATGGCCGCGGCTGGAGCGAGTTTTGTTGCCTGGCTTAGAATCCCGGGGGTGAGCGCCGCGGATTCCACCTCGTCCTCCAAATCATCGTCCAATTCATCGCGCAATAGCGATAGCGCAAACGACAACGAGAAGGACTTTGTGACGATCGTCCAGTTCAGCGATTCCGGACAGAAAGTCCGTCTGGCCCGAGTCAAGAAGGTGCACAAGACGGACGCCGAATGGAAGCGACAACTGAGCCCATTGCAGTTTGAGGTTACACGCGAGCAAGGGACGGAAAGGGCCTTTACTGGAGCTACCTACAACCTCCATGACAAGGGGCTTTATCGCTGTATCTGTTGCGATAATGCATTGTTCAGTTCTGATACGAAGTTTGAATCGGGGACGGGCTGGCCCAGTTTCTGGGCTCCGATTGCGAAGGAGAATGTGCGCACGTCGGTCGACAACAGCCTGGGGATGAGCCGCGATGAAGTTTCGTGTGCGGAGTGCGAGGCGCACCTGGGACATGTTTTCGACGATGGTCCGAAACCGACTTATTTGCGTTACTGCATGAATTCGGCGGCGTTGAAGTTTGTGAAGCACGCCTAGTTTGTGCCGAGGCCCGGCCGCCGTGCGGTTCTGGCGGCTGGTTTAAAATGTAGGCGATGTACATTCCAACCGCGAACGTGGAGAACCGCGTTTCCGTGATGCGGGAGCTGATGGTTGCACACCCTTTGGCAACCCTCGTGACGCTGGGAGGGTCCGGCCTTTTTGCTTCGCATATTCCGATGGTCTGGCAAGAGGACGGGTCGGAGTTCGGCGTGTTGCAGGGGCACATTGCGCGGGGCAATGCGCAATGGAAAGACTTCGTGCCGGAAGTGAATGCGCTGGCGATCTTTGCCGGGCATCAGCATTACATCTCGCCCAATTGGTATCCCGAAAAAAAAGTTCACGGCAAAGAAGTGCCCACCTGGAATTATGTCGTTGTTCACGCCTATGGTCCATTGCGGGTGATTGAGGACGAGCACTGGCTTTTGGCTTTTCTGAATCGTCTGACAGACATTCACGAGGCGGCATCGCCGATACCCTGGAAAGTCAGCGATGCGCCCGCCGACTTTATTGAAGCGATGATGCACGCGATTGTCGGTCTGGAGGTACCCATCCAGCGGCTCGAAGGCAAGTGGAAAGTGAGCCAGAATCGAACCGAGAGCGAACGCCAGGGCGTGATGGAAGGACTGGGAAAGCTAGATACTTCGGCAAGCCGAGCGATGAAGTCGCTGGTGGAGGACGCGAGCGCCAAGAAGGTGAGTCGCTGAAGGCTCTTCGCTTATGCGAACCGCTAGCCGACTTGCACGGCCAGCATCGAGATCGAGCCTCCGTCGACGCCTTCGATGGGGAAAGAAATGGCTTCGGCGGCTTGCGTGGTGGCGACCACGTAGAGCATCGGGAGATAGTGATCGGGGGTTGGAACGGAAAGCATGGCCTCTGGACCAAGGCTTTCATAATCGATCAGAAGTTTGTATTCGCCAGCCCGCATGATTTCCTTTGCTTGTTGCTCGAAAAGTATCGCCCAATCGTAGGGATCGGGCATCAAACGTCCCCAGGCGTAAGCATGAAGATTGTGCACCAGATTTCCGCTCCCGACGATCAGGATGCCTTCGCCACGCAATGACGCCAGTCTCTTGCCAACTTCGAAGTGGAAGGACGCCGGTTGTGTTTCGTCGATGCTCAGTTGGACGACGGGAACATCGGCGTGGGGGTAGACGTGTTTGAGCACCGACCAGGTTCCATGATCGAGTCCCCAGGTGTCGTCAAGTCTTACATCCAGAGGCTTCAGGATTTCGCGCACTCGGCGCGCAAGGTCCGGGTCTCCCGGAGCCGGATACTGCACCTGATAGAGCTCCTGCGGAAAACCGCCGAAGTCGTGAATCGTTCGCGGTGAGGTGCTGATCGTCACGCCCGTCGCCGGCACATACCAATGCGCGGAAATCGAAAGGATCGCTTTCGGCCGGGGCAGGCGTTTTCCGATCTGGCGCCAGCCTGTGGTGTAGCGGTTATCTTGCAGGGCATTCATCGGGTTACCGTGCCCCAAAAATATGGCGGGCAGAATTTCTGGCATCGTGGACCTCCGATGTGGTATTGCGCTGGGCGTCTCCGCTTGGTTTATCGAAAGCGGGACACGGCGGACGTTATTGCATTCTCCCTTCCGTGTCCATCAGCCGAAATTCTCCGAGGTTCAGTTCGCGAACACCGGTTTCAATCTTGGCGCGGTCGCCGACGACAATCCAGGTCAGGTTATCGGGACGCACGACCTCTTTGGCGGCGTTGTTGACGTCGCTGGTCTGGAGGGCGCGGACTTTTCCAGCGTAGGTCTCGTAGTAATCGTCGGGCAGGCCGAATTGCACCAGATCGACGATGGACTGTCCGAGCGCTTCGAGAGTCTCGCGCGAGCCTGGAAGCTTGAGGGTTTCGCTGGCCTGAATTTTCGCGAGCTCGGCGTCGGCGATGGGACGGTCGGAGACAATTCCGCGGAACTCATGGTTCATCTCGGCCAGCGCTTCCTTCGTCTTATCGGTCTGGACGGGCGCGACGGCGTAGAACGGGCGCTGGGAGCGAGCGTCGCGGAGTACGCTGCGGACTCCGTAGGACCAGTGCTTGTCTTCGCGCAAATTCATATTCAGCCGTCCCCCGAACGTACCGCCGAGGCTGTCGTTCATGGCTTCAATGGCGATCTCCTGGGGATTGGAGCGCGGAGGCGCTACCACCCCCGCAATGATGACCGATTGCAGGGCGCCGGGCTTGTCGATCAGGTAGACAGCGGATTTCGATGCAACGGAAACCGTCTTTACGTCCTTGGCCGGGGCGGCCGCGTTCTTCCATCCGGCAAGAAGTTTCTCCAGCTTCGGGGTAATTTCGTGCAGGGTTGTGTCGCCGACCACAACTAAAGTGGAGTTGTGAGGACCGAGCCAAGTCTCATGAAATTTCACGAGATCTTCGCGGGTGAGTTTGGCGACGCTTTCTCTTGTGCCGGAACCGGTCAGGGGATTGCCGTAGGGATGGTCAGCGCCATATAACAGCGCTGGCAAGACTCGCAGGCCGAGGGTGGCGGGCGTATTTTGTTCGCGTTCGATGGCGGCGAGCGCGAGTTTCTGTTCGCGTTTCACTTCGATCTCGGGAAACGACGGATGCAAAAGCACGTCAGCAAATAGATCGAGGGAAGGCTGGAGTTTCGCGGTCAACGCCGACAACGAAACGAACGACAGGTCGAGGTTGGAGGATCCCCGCAAGGTGGCGCCGAGCGCTTCCAGTTCGTCGCTGATTTGCAGTGCGTTGCGAGTGCGCGTCCCGTCGGTGAGCACCTGCATCGCCAGGTTCGCAGTGCCGGGCGCGGTCGAGGCGTCGGAGGCAAATCCGGCGTCGGCCGCCAAGGTGACATTCACCAGCGGAACCTCGTGGCGTTCGGCCAGAATTATCTTCAATCCATTGGAGAGTGTTGCCCGCTGCAACTTCGGCAGCTTCAACTCGGGCGGAGTGCCGGGTTCGGGCGCTTTGCTGCGATCGGCGCCGGTAGAGGCGGTCTTGTAATCCGGGAAAGGATTCACTTCAAGGATGTAAACGCCATCGGAAAGCCAGCGTTGCGCGGCCGCTCTTAAGTCCTCGGCGGTCGCGGCTTGCACGCGTTGGAGCGAAATTTTGTAGGCATCCGGGGTGCCGCGAAATACCTGGCTTTCGGCCAAGCGGTCCGATTTCCCGCCGAAGCCGCCGATGCGTTCGATGCCGCGGATGAACTCGGCCTCATACTGCGTTTTGACCCGCTGCATTTCTTCGGCGGTCGGACCATTCCTCAGAAAGCGCGCCAGTTCTTCGTCCAGTTCCTTTTCCACCTGAGGGATGGTCTGTCCCGGACGCGCGGTCGCGCGCACGACAAACTGGCCGCCAATCTCGGACAAGTCGGCGTAGGCGGCGGCATCGGTCGCGATCTGGTCTTCGTACACGAGACGCTTGTAGAACCGCGAAGATTTTCCGTTACTCAGGCAATCGCTGACCAGGTCGAGATAGTCGCCGTCGGCGCTGCCAAATTCGGGGATGTTCCAGACCTTGTAGATGCGCGCCTGGGGCACGCGGTCCTGCACGACCTGGCGGTGGGTGCCGGTCATTTTTGCAATCCACACCTGCTGGTGCGCTACCGGAGGTCCAGGCGGAATGTCGCCGAAATATTTGGTCACTTTTTCGCGGGCGGTTTTAGCGTCGATGTCGCCCGCCAACACCAGCGTGACATTCGACGGTCCGTAGTAGGTCTTGAACCATTCCTGGACGTCCTTCATCGACGCCGCATCGAGGTCTGCCATGTCTCCGATGGTGGTCCAGGAATAGGGGTGGCCCGCAGGGTAAGTATTTTGCGTCAACAGTTGCCGCGTTACTCCGTAGGGCTGGTTCTCGCCCTGGCGCTTTTCGTTCTGCACCACGCCGCGTTGCAAATCGAGGGTTTTCCGGTCCAGCGCTCCCAGCAGGTGTCCCATGCGATCGGACTCCATCCAGAGGGCGAAATCGACGGCCGAAGTGGGGACATTTTCGAAGTAGTTGGTGCGATCGGAATTGGTGGTGCCATTGCGATCGGTTGCGCCCACCCGGTCGATGGCTTCGATGAACGACCCGGGCGCGTGCTGGCTGCCGCCAAACATCAGGTGCTCAAACAGGTGGGCGAATCCGGTCTTGCCGGGCTTTTCGTTTTTCGAGCCGACGTGGTACCAGACGTTGACGGCGACGATGGGGGCCTTGTGGTCCTCATGCACGATTACGGTGAGCCCGTTGTCGAGCACGAAGCGCTGGTATGGGATATCGACTTCTTTGTTTTTGTCTTTTTCCTTTTCCTGCGCCGCCTCCGTAGCCTTGGTCGGCGTCTGGGCGGGACTGCCGGTCACGAATGCAAGTGCGAGGAGCACAGCCACAAGTTCCAGTCGCATTTTAGCCTCCACATTTTTGCTGCAAATTTCTTTTTTTGCTAGTTCTTCTTCTAAGGACGAGTGCCTGGAGAACAGTTCAGTTTCGGGTCGAAACCGGGCAATTCTCTAAGACTTTGACTTTGTTCGGAGCTTTGGGAACGAAAAATAGTTTACACCCAAGGCTCTAAATGTTGACGAGGCCTTCAACCCTTCGGGACGCCGGAGCAGCCGCCGGCGGTGTTATCCTAACTGGGATCTTGCCGCAGGGGATTTCACCTCTTCATGAACAATCCAGAAACGTCCAGTCCAGAAACGTCCAGTCCCATTGTGCCGGAAGCAAACGCGTCCGAGGGCAGCGCGGCCCAGGCTGGAGCCGGGGAAACGGCGCGGGCGAGCGAGCCTACGGAATCGTTCAAAGACATATTTTCGGAATACGAGCAGAGTCATTCGCGGAAGCGCGAACCAGGGGCTCAGGGCCGGGAAGGGACGGTGATCGCGGTGACTACGGACGCTATCGTTCTCGACATTGGATACAAAACGGAAGGCGTTCTGCCACTGACGGCGTTCCCCGCCGATAAGCCGCCGAAGCCGGGCGACAAAGTGCAGGTCACGATCAAGGGGCGCGATCCCGAAGGGTATTACGAACTGACCCGGGGCAAGGTGGAACGTCCCACGGACTGGGCATCGCTGGAGAAGGCGTTTGCGGAGAAAGCGACGATAGTCGGAACGGTAACCGGCGTGGTCAAGGGTGGGCTGAGCGTCGATATCGGAGTGCGAGCCTTTATGCCCGCTTCACGCAGCGGGACGCATGACGCCGCTGAACTGGAAAAACTGGTCGAGCAGGAAATCCGCTGCCGGATCATCAAGATCGATGTCGAAGATGAAGACGTGGTCGTCGATCGCCGCGCCATCGCGGAAGATGAGGAACGCGCGGGCAAAGAGCGGCGTTATTCGGAACTCAAAGAAGGAGACAGGGTGCAGGGCGAGGTCAGGAGCCTGACCGATTACGGGGCGTTCGTGGATATCGGAGGGGCGGACGCGTTGCTGCACGTCGGCGAAATTTCATGGCACCGGATCAACAAGCCGTCGGACGTTCTTTCGACCGGCCAGCAGATCGAAGCCAGGATCATCAAGATCGACTCCGACAAGCGGCGGATTGCGATCAGCATGAAGCAACTGCAACCGCATCCGTGGGACGGCGTCGCGGAAAAATATAAAGCAGGAGAACGGGTGCACGGTACGGTCACCCGCCTCATGGATTTCGGCGCGTTTGTGGAAATTGAACCCGGCATTGAGGGGCTGATTCACATTTCCGAGATGTCGTGGGGTAAACGGGTGCGAAGCGCGGCTGACGTGGTGAAGCCGGGCGAAACGGTCGAAGCGGTGATTCTCGGGGTGAGCCCGGCGGAACGCCGCATTTCCCTTGGACTGAAGCAGGCGCTGGGCGATCCATGGGTTGGGGCAGAGCAGAAATTTGCGCCCGGAACGGTGATTGAAGGGCCGGTTACCAACATCATGAAGTTTGGCGCGTTTGTGCAACTGGTGGAAGGCGTCGAAGGCATGATTCACGTCAGCGAAATCAGCGCCGAGAAGCGCATCAACCATCCGCAGGAAGTGCTGCGGGTGGGCCAAGTGGTCAAGGCGCAAGTGCTGGCGCTCGACACCGAAAAACGAAACATACGCCTGAGCATGAAGCAACTGGTTCCCACGGGTCTGGATGAATATATCGCGGAACATAAAGCAGGCGATGTGGTCACGGGCCGCATAGTCGAGGTTGTGGCGGCGCAAGCACGAGTGGAACTCGGCGAAGGTGTGTCGGCGATGTGCCGGATTCCTGCCGAAGGCGGGAAGAAAGAAGACAAGACCGCTGGGGCGGTTTCGCCGGTGCCATCATCAACATCATCGAAGCCCGATCTTTCGTCGCTCGGTTCGATGCTCCAGGCGCGCTGGAAGAGCGGCGCTCCCGCCAGCGAAGAGAAGCCGGAAGCCTTGCGGGCAGGCCAGATCCGCAAGTTTCGCATTGCCAAACTCGACGCCGAGACGAAGAGAATTGAATTGGAGTTGGAGTTGGCGTAGTGACTTCGGAGACCGCGGCGTCCAGTCCCTGCCAGCAGTTACTAACTGCCCGAGTTAGCCATCATGAGCGCGAACAACGCGGGCAGATAGATGATGGTCGCACGGAGCAAGCGGCGGGCCGATGGTTTGGAGGCAGCGGCGGTGGCCGGCAGTTGCGGATTTGCCATGCCCATGGAAACGCGAAAGAGCGCCGCGCCCATCAGGACGGCTCCAACCAAATAGACGCGCCCCGACATGCCCAGGGCCACTGGCATCAGGCTCACCGGAATCAAGGCCGCGGAGTAGGCCAGAATCCGCCACACAGTGGATTTGCCATCGCCATCGACCACGGGCAACATTCGAATATCGCCCTGGGCGTAATCCTCGCGGTAAAGCCAGGCGATCGACAGAAAGTGCGGGAATTGCCAGACGAACATGATGGCAAAGAGGATCAGAGTCTGGAGTTCCAGTTTGCCGCGAACTGCCGTCCAACCGAGCACGACCGGCATGGCTCCGGGAAACGCGCCCACGAAAGTACAAATTGGGGAGACTTTTTTCAGAGGCGTGTAGGCTGCGAGATATACCAGCGCAGTCAGAAAGACCAGTAGTCCAGTCAGGGGGTTGGCATAGATCGCGAGGTATGCGGAACCGCCCAAGGTCAACGCGAGACCAAGGATGGCCGCGTGGGCGGTGGTCAAGCGTCCTGCAGGGAGCGGGCGCGAGGCAGTGCGGCGCATGCGCGCATCCACTTTCGATTCCAGCACTTCGTTGAGCGCGGCGGTTCCGCTGGAAACCAGGGCAACTCCGAACAGGGCATGGAGCAGGCCCAGCGACCACGACGACACGCCCATCCGGTGAGCGCCAAAGAAGTAGCCGCACCACGCGGTCAGCACGATCAAAGTAGTAATGCGCGCCTTGGTCAGTTCAGCATAATCGCGCAGACGCAAAAAAACCTGTCTCAACATCCACCCCACACTTGAACGTGCCACATCCGATTGTAAGCCCACACGCTGCCATCCCACGCCTTCGTAGCTGTTCCTTGTGACTATGCTCGCATCAAACGGAATCGTTGGCAACTTTATCGGCGTCGATTGCAAAGGCTCTTCCAAGCGGGCGCTTCACGCCCGGGGACGGGCAACATTCGCGGGCGGGACGACTAGACTATTACTGAGATTCAAGGAGGAAGCAGTCCCATGCTCTGTAAGCACTTGGAGAAACTTGGTCTAATGCTGTTGACAGCATCGTCTCTGATGTTTGCTGGAACGGTGAGTGGAAGGGTGACGTACACGGGTACGCCCGCCAAACCAAGAACGATCAGGATGTCTGAGGAACCAACCTGCGCCAGTCAACATGCCACGCCAGTGCTGGGCGAAACGGTTGTGACCGGTCCCGGCAATGGGTTGGAAAACGTGGTCGTGTATGTTTCTTCGGGAGCTCCAGACGATGGCCGGGTACCAGCTGAAGCGGTCAAATTCGAGCAGAAAGGCTGTCAGTATCTTCCCCACGTTCTAGTGATCCACACGGGCCAGGAAATCAGAATCGTGAACGACGATCAGACGTCGCATAACGTTCACGTGCTGGCGAAGGTGAATCGCGAGTCGAATCGATCCCAGCCACCAGGCACGCCGCCCATGGTAGAAAAGTATGACAAAGCGGAGTTTATCCCGGTGAAGTGTAACGTGCATCCCTGGATGCACGGCTACTTCGCGGTGCTTAACACGAACCGCTTCGATATAAGCAAGGGCGGAGGGGCTTTCAGACTGCCAAACCTCCCGCCCGGCAAGTACACCATCACAGCTTGGCATGAGGACTACGGCATGCAGACTGCCGACGTCACCATTACGGGCAACGAGACCAAAGAGGTCAATTTCACTTTCAGGGCTAAAGCTTATTGAGTGAACTGCCGGTTTTTGCGTGTATCGGTGTAAGCGCAATCCGTGTTATCCGTAATGGGAATTATCGAAAAGTAAGAATCAACCTACCCAACCTGAGCCACATTGGTGCGACTTACGAGTGATAAAATAAAGCTATGGCAAAATCTTTGATCCAGTCTGTTGTCAAGCAACTCGAGTTGGAGCGTTCGCGACTAGAAAATGAGCTTCACCGTGTAACCGCCGCCTTAACCTCCTTCGGCAAGGTTTACCTGGAGGGGAGCAAGCGCGGGCCGGTTGCCTGGCGAAAGAAGCGGACGATTTCTGCCGCGGGGCGCAAGCGAATCGCGGCCGCGCAAAGGGCACGGTGGGCCAGAGTGAGGGCCGGGAAGAAGTAGCTCTTTCGCCGGGGACGTGGCGGGGCGAGCCTCTAGCGGTGGGGTCAGGTTACTAGATTCCGGATTACTTCAGCTACAAACTTCGTAAACTCCCGAACATCCTGTTCGGTCGTGTCGAACGAGCACATCCACCGAACGACGGACTCTTCTTGGCTCCATACATAGAAAAAATAGCGGTCCTGAATCCTTGCAATCGCCTCTCGAGGAATTTGGACGAAGACGCCGTTCGCCTCCACGGGATGCACAATCCTAACTTGCGGAATCGTTCTGACTTCTTTTTCCAGCAGTTGCGCCATGCGGTTGGCATGCTGCGCATTTCGCCGCCAGAGATCGCCGGTGAGCAGCGCCTCCATCTGCGCCGACAAGTATCGCATTTTAGATGCCAGTTGCATGCCTTGCTTGCGCACGAATAAGAAATCCTCGGCCAGTTCGGGGCGGAAAAAAACGACCGCTTCCGCGCCCATCAGACCGTTCTTGGTCCCGCCGAATGAAAGCACGTCCACTCCCAAATCCCGCGTGGACTGCCGCAAGGAGAGTTGCTGTGCCGCGGCGGCGTTGGCAATGCGCGCCCCATCCATGTGCAGGAACATCTGGCGCTGGTGGGCGAAATGCGCCAGTGCTTCGACCTCCGCGGGCTGGTAAATCGTTCCTACCTCAGTCGCCTGGGTAATCGAAATCACCCGCGGTTGGACGTGATGCTGGTCTCCTATTCCATGATAGGCATGCGCCACGGCGGCCACAGTGAGCTTCCCGTCAGGCGCTGCCAGAGGCACCAGTTTGCAGCCTGTAAGCCTTTCGGGGGCGCCACATTCGTCGGTATTGATATGAGACAGTTCGGGACAAAGCACGGCATGATACGGCCGGGCCAGCGCTTGTAAGCTCAGTACATTGGCGGCGGTCCCGTTAAAAACGAAGAAGGCGGCGATATCGGGGCCGAAATGCTCGCGGAATTTTGCGACCGCCGATTCGGTGTGGGGATCGTCTCCATATCCCACGGCGTGCCCTGGGTTGGCGCGCCGGAGAGCCTCCAGCACCTCGGGATGAACCCCGGCATTGTTGTCGCTGGCAAAACTCCGGCTCGGTTTCATGACCCAACAATCTAGCAGAATGGAAAATTCTTCGGAGCGTACCACCCCTGTGATGAATCTATAATGGCTGGTCTGAAGGATTGACTCGTCCATGTCGACGCGCCATGGAGTGCTGGATTCCGCATGCACTCACAGGGGCAGCCCCAGCGGTTACTGTTCCCAATTCCCAGCAGGCCGAGGGTTATAGTTAGTGGGTTTCGTTACGAGGGCTATCGGTAAGATGATTATGTCTAGATTCTACCCAGCAACAGCATCTGTGATTCTGTCGGGCACGGCTTTGTTGACGCTTCTTTTTGCAGCCGGTTGCGGCAAAGGGAAAGAAGCCAATGCAGCCGGCCCGCACGCCATGCCGGTCAATGTGATGACTGCCAAAGCGCAAGAAGTGGATGACGCCACGGACTACGTAGCGACTTTGAAATCGCGCGATTCGGCGGTGGTCATGCCGCAAGTCGAAGGCATCATTACGCAGATTTTTGTGCACTCCGGCGAGAAAGTGGCTGCCGGCGCCCCTATCATGCAGATTGATCCGGCCAAGCAGCAGGCCACCGTGAAAAGCCAGGAGAGTGCGACGGCCGCGCAACTTGCCCAGGTCAAATGGGCGCAGCAGAATTACGAACGCGTCAGCGGCCTCGCCAGCGCGGGCGTGGTCAGCAAGCAGGATCTCGACCAGGCGCGCGCCACGCTTGACCAGGCGCAGGCGCAACTGCAATCGCTCGGCGCCCAGGTCAACGAGCAGCAGGTCCAGTTGCATTATTACCAGGTAGTGGCCCCGCGGGCGGGTATTGTGGGAGATGTTCCGGTTCGGGTGGGCGACCGCGTGGTCACCACCACGCAACTCACCACGGTCGATCGCCCGGGCAGTCTCGAAGCTTATGTCTACATTCCCATCGAAAAGTCCGCTGAGTTGAAGATGAATCTTCCAGTCCAGATCGTCGACGGTTCGGGAGTGTCGCTGGCCAGCAGTCGCATCACGTTCATCTCGCCGCAGGTCGACTCCGCAACGCAGACGGTGCTGGTCAAGGCAACCATCGCAAATGCAAACGACAGCCTGCGCACGGCCCAGTTTATCCGCGCCCGCGTGGTCTGGGGCAGCCGCGACAAGCCAGTGGTTCCAGTGATCGCGGTGTCGCGAATCGGCGGCCTTTATTTCGCGTTTGTGGCTGAGTCTGACGAGAAGGGCGGCTACGTCGTCCACCAGAAGCCGCTGCAGATTGGGCAAATTGTCGGCAACGACTATGTGGTGCTCGACGGCATCAAGCCGGGAGACAAGGTCGTTATTTCCGGTACTCAGTTTCTGATCGATGGCATACCCGTCATCCCGCAAGAAAGCAAAAGCTGACAAGATCCAGACAAGGCTCTCAGAACGGCTCAGAAGCATGGCCGGCAGCGGATTCTAAGGGCTGAGAACCAGCAGCCGAGAACTTTTTTCTTATGGTCGACTTTTTTATTCATCGTCCGGTATTTTCCACCGTCTGCGCTCTGCTGATCATTCTGGCGGGCGCCGTCTGCATTCCTACGCTACCGATCGCGCAATTTCCCAACCTCGCGCCTCCGCAGGTTGGAGTCACGGCCGTTTACACCGGAGCCAGCGCTCAGACCGTCGAGTCCGCGGTCACTACGCCTCTTGAGCAGCAGATTAACGGCGCCGAGGGGATGAAGTACATCACGTCCTCCAGCACCAACAACGGCGTGAGCACCATCACGGCCACTTTCGACTTGAGCCGCGATCCCGACCTGGCGTCGGTCGACATCCAGAACCGGGTGAACACGGCGCAAGGGCGTCTTCCCGCAGCCGTCAAGCAAGTCGGAGTCACGGTCGCGAAGACTTCGGAGAATTTTGTATTTGGCGCGGGCGTTTTTTCGCCGGACAATCGCTATACGACGCTCTTCATGAGCAATTACCTCGATGTCTACGTTCGCGACAATCTGAAGCGCGTTCCCGGGGTAGCCGACGTTGTCATCTTCGGAGAACGAAAATACTCGATGCGCCTGTGGCTCGATCCCGTGCGAATGGCCAGCCGGGCCCTCACCGCCGATGATGTGGTCAATGCCCTCGGAGAACAGAACGTGGAGATTGCGGCGGGAGAAGTGGGCTCCCAGCCCGCTCTTCCGGGCCAGCAGTTCCAGATCAGCGTGCGCGCGGTGGGGCGGCTCTCGGAAACGAGTCAGTTCGACGACATCATCCTGAAGAGCAATACGGACGGGACCCTGGTACGGCTGCGGGACGTTGGTCACTCGGAACTCGGGGCGGAGGATTACAGTTCCGATCTGGATTACAACGGGCGCGACGCCGTCGGCATCGCCGTGACTCAACTCTCGACCGCCAACGCGCTCGACGTACACCGCAAGTGCCTGGACGAGCTTGCCCGCCTTTCGAAACGTTTTCCGCCGGGCATGAAATACGAGGTGGCTTTCGACACCACGGACGCGGTCAGCGAATCCATCCGAGACGTTGTGTCGACGCTCGGCACCGCCATCGTGCTCGTCATCCTGGTGATCTTCGTCTTCCTCGAAGACTGGCGATCGACCATCATTCCGGCGGTTACGATTCCGGTGTCGCTGGTCGGCACCTTTGCTTTCGTCAAGCTACTGGGCTTCTCCATCAACACTCTGACGTTGTTCGGCATCACGCTGGCTACCGGCCTGGTGGTGGACGATGCGATCGTGGTCATCGAAAATATCGAGCGCCATCTGCAGGAAGGCGAGCTCAATCCCGTCCGTGCCGCCTCCGACGCCATGAAGGAAGTCACTGGCGCTGTGATTGCCACTTCACTCGTACTGGTTGCCGTCTTTGTGCCGGTCGCGTTTTTTCCGGGTACGACCGGGATTCTGTTCCGGCAGTTCGCGCTGACCATCGCTTTCTCGATTGCCATCTCCGCCTTCAACGCGCTGACGCTAACGCCCGCGCTCTCCGCCCTTCTGCTCGGCCGCCAACACGGGGAGAAGAACTGGTTCTTCAAACGCGTGGATCGGGTGCTAGCCGCGATTAACAATGGCTATGTCCGGGCCCTGCGCGCTTTCCTGCGTTTCGAGGCGGTTGCTTTAATCCTGTTTGCCGCCGGCCTTGGACTGGCCTACTTCGTCTTCGGAAAAGTGCCGCAGGGCTTTGTCCCCACCGAAGATCAGGGATATCTCATCGTCGCCATTCAGGCGCCCACCGGCGCTTCGCTGGAATATACGCGGAACATCGGCAGGCAGGTGACCGAGATCGCCAAGCATATTCCTGAAATCCAAGGCACCTTCTCGGTTGCCGGCTTCAGCTTTGGCGGGGCGACGCCGAACGCGGGCCTGGTGTTTCTGACCCTTCAGCCCTACTCGAAGCGCAACGGCAGCGAACATAACGCCGCCTCTATCATCGGCCGGCTGCGCGGCCCGCTCTTTGGAATTTCCGGCGCGATCGTCATTCCGTTCGAGCCGCCGGCGGTACAGGGCCTGGGCCAGTTCGGCGGGTTCCAGTTCGAGGTGCAGGATCAGGGCAGTCACACCCTGCAGGATCTCGATAAGGTTACCCACGACCTGACTCGGGCCGGCGGGCAGCGCAAGGACCTTACCGGACTATTCACCACGTACACGGCGAGCGATCCACAGTACGTGGTGACCATCGATCGCGAAAAAGCCAAGAGCCTGCACATTCCGCTCAGCCAGATTACCGATACGCTGAGCGTCTACATGGGTTCGGCTTACATCAACGATTTCGATTTCAATAATCGTTCCTATCGAGTGTATGTCCAGGCCGACAAGCAATTCCGCTCGCGTCCGCAGGACATTGGGCAGTACTATGTCCGCTCCGATTCCGGCGCCATGATTCCGCTGGAAAACCTGGTGAGCGTTACCCAGACGGCTGCGCCGCAGGTGATCAACCACTACAACCTGTTCCGCTCGGCGGAAATCAACGGCTCCGCCGCGCCCGGTTTCAGCTCGGGACAGGCCATTGACGTGATGCAGCAACTCGCCGTGAAGAACCTGCCCCAAGGCTATGCCTACGAATGGTCGGGAATTTCACTCGAAGAATTAGCGTCAGGATCCACGACCATCATCCTTTTCGGCCTGGGAACGCTGGTCGTCTACCTCACGCTGTCGGCGCAGTATGAAAGCTTCGTCCTGCCTTTCATCATTCTGCTCGCCGTGCCCATGGCGCTCCTGGGCGCGCTTTCCGCGCAGTGGATCCGGAGCCAGCAAAATGACGTTTACTGCCAGGTGGGACTCGTCATGCTGGTCGGATTGTCTTCCAAGAATGCCATCCTCATCGTGGAATTCGCCGAGCAGTTGCGCGAGCGCGGCATGACCATTCTCGAATCCGCGGTGGAATCCGCGCGCATCCGGCTGCGTCCCATCCTCATGACTTCCCTCGCCTTTATCCTGGGAGTTGTGCCGCTGGTTTTCGCCAGCGGCGCAGGAGAAAACGGGCGCCATTCCGTGGGCACCACCGTTTTCGGCGGCATGATCATGAGCACCATTCTGAATCTGTTTTTTATTCCCGTGCTTTATCTGTTGATCGAGGGCTTCCGGGAGCGGCGGCGCAAACCGAAGACGGCCTGAGCTGTGAGGGATGGCTTGGCTGCGCGCGCAAACAAGAAAAAGCAACCCGTCAGCCTCGGGCGGCGTCCAAAATACCGGAAAGATTTCGGGAGTCTCGCCAGGCTGTAATCAATCTCGCGTGAGGTGAGGACATGAGGAGATCGCTGCTCGCAATTGTCGTTGTTTCTCTGTTTTTCTCAATTTTCTCAATGACGGCTTTGGCCAGTCCCGCCATTCAGGAGAATCAATCCTCTGGCACACTGAGTCAGAAAAGCATCGATCGTATCTACAAGGAAGTACGTCATGAGCTGGTGACGCTTCCTTACTATGGGGTGTTTGACAACCTTTCGTACAAGGTCGACCCGGACGGCACTGTGACTCTGTTCGGCCAAGTGGCGCGTCCAACGCTTAAGTCGGACGCGGAAAACTCGGTGAAACGGATTGAAGGCGTCGAGAAGGTTCTCAATAACATAGAAGTGCTGCCCAACTCGCCGCTGGATGACCGGATTCGTCGCGAGGCTTACCGCGCTATTTACGGCAACGAAGTTCTGAACCAGTACCAGATGCGCGCGGTTCCTCCCATACACATCATCGTGAATAACGGACGGATTACGCTCGAAGGCGTAGTGGCCCGCCAAATGGAGAAGCAAATCGCTGGCATGCAGGCGAACGGCGTGCCCGGGGTATTCTCAGTGACCAACAATCTGGCGGTCGAGGAACAAGACAACAAGAAGAAATAGAGCAGCAAGTGTACAAACGGGAGCGGGGCGCCCGTTTCGGCAGCGGATGACTACAATCAGGTATGCCCGAAACGGCCAGCCCCGCTGAAATCGATTATGCTGCGGAGTTGATTCGCGCTGGTCGTCTTGTCGCGTTTCCGACCGAGACGGTTTACGGGCTGGGCGCCAACGCACTCGACGCCGAAGCGGTAGCTCGCATCTACGCCGTCAAGCGTAGACCCGTCACCAGTCCACTCATTGTGCACGCAGCATCGATCGAGATGGCAAAGTCACTGGTCGCGGAGTGGCCGGAAGGCGCTGAGCGATTGGCGCAGCGCTTCTGGCCCGGGCCGTTGACTCTGGTTCTCAAGAAGCAATCCGCGATACCGGACATCGTCACCGCGGGATTAGCTACGGTCGCTGTGCGCATGCCTGCGCATCCCGTGTCGCTGGCCCTCATCCGCGCCGCTCGTCTTCCCGTCGCCGCACCCAGCGCCAACCGCTTCACCGAACTTTCTCCCACAACTGCCGATCACGTCCGCGAAAGCCTCGGCTCGGAAGTAGATCTGATCCTCAATGGTGGACCGTGCCAGGTCGGCATCGAATCTACGGTATTATCCCTGGCTGGAAGGGAGCCAGTTCTGCTTCGTCCCGGCATCATTGCTCGGATGGTGTTGGAAGCGATTATCGGTCCGGTCGCTACCCTAGCAGATTGCGGCAGCGGCCCCCATCCCTCTCCGGGTCTGCACCCGCGCCACTACAGCCCGCGGACGCCCTTGTATTTGGCGACCAATGGGGAACTGCCCGATGAAAATCAGGGACGCGGACGAGGACTCTATCTGCGGCACAGCAACGCGCCCAGCCGTGCCAACCCCGCGATCACCACTCGCCAGATGCCACAATCCGCCGCCGACTACGGTGCCGCGCTCTACGAAGCTCTTCACCAGGCAGACCGTGGAAATTACAACTGGATTGCGGTAGATCTTCCTCCCGGCACGCCCGAGTGGGAAGCCATCCAGGATCGGCTGCAACGCGCCGCGACCAAGTGATCGACGCGAGTTGCTCTATTCCGAGCCATGGATCTAACTGCGGGCTTGGCCCGGGACGCGTACTCGAACCGTATGCGGAACGGCGCGCAGTTTTGCCAGCAACTGGTCGTCGCAATCGCGATTGATGTCGTAAATCGCGTAGCCGAGCGGACCGCGGGTATCCAGCACTTGCCTTTCGATATTGATCTCGCGATCGGCCAGAATGTCGTTAATGGCGCGCAGGATGCCGGGGACGTTGTGATGGATATGCATCAGCCGGTGCGATCCCGGTTCGTAGTCGAGGTGACAGTGGGGCAGGTTGACGCTGAGCAGGGAGTTGCCGCTTCTGAAATAGTCGATCATCCGCGCGGAAACGAACTGGCCGATATTCTGCTGCGCTTCTTCAGTGCTGCCTCCGATATGGGGCGTCAAAATCACGTTCGGCAGGCCTCGGAGCGGGCTGGAGAAGGCGCCGCCGGTTTCCGGTTCCTGGGGAAACACATCGACGGCGGCTCCGGCGAGTTTTCCGCTTTGTAAGTGCCGCGCCAGCGCTTCATGATCCACCACGAAGCCGCGGCTTAAATTGATCAGGCAGGCGCCATCTTTCATCGTTTTGATTTCGTCTTCGCCAAACAGATCCTGATTCGACATCTTGCCATCGACGTGCAACGTGATCACATCGGAAGTTTCCAGCAACTCGCGAAAGCTTACGGGGCGGGCATTTCCACGCGCCAGCACGTGGGCTACGTCGTGAAATACGACGCGCATGCCCAAAGCCTCGGCTAGATCGGAGACCTGGGAGCCGATTTTTCCGTAGCCTACAATGCCCAGGGTGAGGCCGCGCACTTCGTGCGATCCGGCCGACGATTTATTCCACGTTCCGCCATGCAACTGGGTGCTGGCTTCAAAGGTGCGACGCATTAGCAGGATGATCTCGCCCATGGCCAACTCGGCCACCGACCGGCTGTTGGAGTGGGGATCGTTGAAAACGCCAATGCCGCGCTCGCTGGAAGCGGCGCGGTCAATCTTGTCGACGCCGATGCAGAATGCGCCCACGGATACGAGTTCTGGCGCGGCATCCAGCACGGCTGCGGTGATATGGGTTTTCGAACGTACGCCGAGGATCGAAGTGCCGCGGACTTTCTCGATGAGTTCGCGTTCTTCGAGAGCTCCCTTCAGCGACTCGACTGCAAATCCGGCTTCTTCAAACTGCGAAGCCGCGACTCCGCTGATGTTCTCCAGCAATAAGACCTTCAAAGGCCCTCCCGGTTGTCAGGACAAGATGAGGGATCGCAGAAATCAAGACAACATAAAGTATATAGGGCGACATCGTCGGCGCCGGCGCCAAGCGTGCTTTCTAAGCGAAGGACGAGGTTGCTACTTCCGATAAATTCAAGGTTCCGGAAAAAGAAAAGGGGGAAGTGCGGGAGCGGTCTCCAGCCTCAAGGGAGACATCGCCGGCAGGTAGGGAGCGCCCCGACTCTGGGGGGCGGGCATGCCCGCCCCTAGTCCCTGCGCGAACCTACTGGATCAGACTCCCATTCCCAGTCGGCTCGTCCGGAGGAATTACGACCGCCGCCGCTACCCGGTCTCCCGGTTCGACGTTCAGCAGTCGCACTCCCTGCGCCGACCGGCCCGATTCGCGGATGAACTTCGATTCGATCCGGATGATCTTCCCGTACTGCGAGATCAGCATCACCTCGGATTTTTCCGTCACCTGCGAAATGCCGACCACTTTGCCGTTGCGTTCCGTGGTCTTGACGTTGATCACGCCTTTGCCGCCGCGGTTGGTCAGCCGATACTCGTCGGCGGGAGTCCGCTTGCCATATCCGTTCTCGGTGACAGAAAGAATCAGCGATCCTTTTTCCGGCACCAAATCGGCAACCTCGGCCGCGACCTCGCCTTCTTTCGCCTGCACTTGCACTTCCGGCTTGAGCGTCGTCGCCATCCCGACGATGTAATCTTTCTCCGCCAGGTTCATACCGCGCACGCCGGTGGCATTCCGTCCCATCGGCCGCACGTCGTTCTCGTCAAAACGGATCGCCTGCCCGTCATGCGAAGCCAGAAATACAATCTGATTCCCATCGGTCAGCGAAGCCGCCACCAGTTCGTCGCCCTCTTCAATATTGATGGCGATAATCCCGCGCTGCATCACGTGCGAGAAGTCTTTCACCTCGGTCTTCTTCACCGTCCCGTTGTGCGTGACGAAGAAAACGTACCTGCCTTCTTCTTCCAGATCGCGTACCGCGAGCATCGTCCGCACCGTTTCACCGGGCTGCAGCCCGACCAGATTGCCGACGTGCTTGCCCTTGCCGGCCGCCGCTATGTCGGGAATCTCATAGACCTTCAGCCAATAGACCCGCCCCGTGTTCGTAAAAATCAGAATGTAAGCATGCGTCGACGCGATGAAAAGATGCTCGACAAAATCCTCGTCGCGCGTCTTCATCCCCGTTCTGCCCGTCCCGCCCCGCCGCTGCATCCGGTACGTCGAGATCGGAGTCCGCTTCATATAGCCGGAATGGCTCACCGTGACCGCGACCTGCTCGTCGGCAATCAGATCCTCCAGCATGATCTCCGCCGCTTCGTCTTCGATCACCGTCCGCCGCGCGTCGCCGTAAAGTTTCTTGACCTCTTCCAGTTCCTTGATGATGACCTTGCGCAGCTTCGCTTCCGACGCCAGAATCGATTCGTACTCTGCAATCGCTTCGCGCACCGACTTCAACTCGTTGGAAATCTCGTCGATCGAAAGCTTGGTCAAGCGGTGCAGTTGCAGTTCGAGAATCGCGTCCGCCTGCTTCCCCGTAAACGGCTTGTCGGCCTCCAGCTTTGGCGCCCGTCCCGTAGTATTGATATCGATCTTCTTCCCGCCAAAGTACGCCACCAAATTATCCCGAGCATCCGCCCGGTTGGCGCTGCCCCGGATAATCGCGATCACGTTATCCAGGTGATCAAGCGCCGTCAGGTAACCTTCCAGAATGTGCTCGCGGTCTTTCGCTTTGTTCAGCAGGTACGATGTCCGCCGCCGCACCACATCCACCCGGTGGTCGATGAAGTGTTTGATCGCCTGGATCAGCCCCATTTCCTTCGGCTGCCCGTTGACCACGGCCAGCAGAATCATGCTGAACCCCTCCTGCATCGACGTGTGCTTGAAGAGTTGGTTGAGCACGATCTGCGGTTCCGCGCCGCGCTTCAGTTCGATCACGATGCGCATGCCGTCGCGAT
>PLBE01000031.1 GCA_003134435.1 Acidobacteriaceae bacterium | reverse complement strand
TCCCGGACAGGTCTGCCATGCCGCGAAGAACCCGTCCGCGGACGTTGTCCGGAGCCGGAATTCTCCTGCCCGCTCCCCCTTGATTCTCGTAGGCAACATCACCTACCCCGAGAAACGGCCTCGCCGCGGTTTCGTTTTTGCCCGCTCGACGCAAAACATCAAGGATGGTTCCGGAAGGCACATAACTTATCACGCGAGACTTCAACAGGTACTCGCCCTGGTTATCGCGCAGTGCTTCAAATGGAAGCAGGTTCAATGCCCCGTCCGGGGCAATGATGAGTCTTGTTCTCGTCTTCGCTTCCGGGATCGGCTCCAAGAGCACTCGGAACAGACGTTTCGAGGTTTCTACCCCTGCGCCCTTTGCGCGTACCTCATCGACAAATTGCTCCGTTAGTTGTTCGATTTCCTTGCGCCCAATCGGCAGCGCTTGAACGTGCGCGCCCCGGTGTGTCACCGAAATACAGAAGGAGGTGGGATCATCCAGTACATACTCCAGCAGTACTTCATCTGGACGCAGGTCGCTTTCCACATTCGTCAGCGCAGCTGGCTGGACCGGAAGTCGTCGGGTGGGAACATCTTCTCTGGTCCACGCCAGACCTAGCCGTCGTTCGTATTCAACGAGGTTGTCCAGCAATTGTTCTCGTTCAGGTGCGCCGTTGGTCTGCATGAGTCGCGCCTGGAGACCTGCAACATCGCCTTCCAGCGCGGCTGTCTGATCTGATTCCGTTGCGGGCTGCGCCTTTCTATCTTTTAGAGCCCATGCGAGAGTTCGGCCTCGAACGCGTTCGAGAACTGCGAACGCTCCGGGTGCGTCACCATTCTTGGTGACAAGTTCAAAGTGTCGAAGGTAGGTCTCGCTCATCGCTGCGGCAACGGAACTGTTCCAATACGGCTCATCGACGCTGATGAGCATTCCCTCTATCACGTCTTCCGCCTGTTCGTAGAGAGCATTCGCTTCGGCAAAGTTTCCACGACGCGCCTTCAAATCAGCGAGCATTGTCAGGTTGCGAGGCACATAATAACGGTCACCAACCCGCTGGCTCGCGGCCAGACCCTGAGTCGCACGCGCATCCGCTGTGGCAAGATCTCCGGCATCCCGATAAATTTGCGCCAGTTCGAACATGGCGTCGGCTTCCATCCGGTAGAACTGAGCTTGAGTCGCGAATTGGCCGGCATCTTCCAAATACTTTACCGCTTGCTGTCGGTCACCCTTCTGTGCCGCCAGTTTTCCAAGAAGAATCAGCAATTGCGCCTCGTGGCCTCGCTTCTCTTGTGATCTCGCTTTGGCGAGTGCATTCTCAAGTACTACCTTTGCCTCGTCGGTTCTGCCGAGCGAGACCAGGGCTTGAGCTTTTCCTTCATAACCCATGAACGGAAGTCCACAGTCAGGATCAGCCTCCGCTAGTTTGATAGCTCTTTCGAAGAATTTCAGCGCTTCCGCGTGGCGATTGACTTCTTCGAAGCCTCTGCCAAGCAATTCAAGAAAGCGTACTTGGCCACCGGTGTCGCCGTTCGNNAGGAAACCGATCAGACCCAATTCGCCAGATGCTCTGGTCATCCATTGATCCTCGCCCAAACTCTTTGCAATATCCTGCGCTTCTAGCCAGTCGCGCTTTGAAGCTCGGTAGTCAATCTCGATGTCCGTGTAGCCCTTTGCGATCAGGCACCAAAGCCGCAGTTTCTTGTCACTCTGGACGATGGGATTCTGGAGTTGTTCATTCAAGAAACGTGAAAGGTCAACAAACGACATCGTTTCCGCTTCTGATCGAAGCCGGCCGACCTTGGCGTGAAGCTCATTCCGCGCATCGCCACGCTTCGAGAAGAGCTTCTCAGCTCTGGCATAGAGGGGGGCAGCTGCGGGTCCGTTATTTAGAAAATAGAAACGATCCGCGACTTTGAGCAATACCTGAGGGTCTGCCGACTGTTGCATATCAGCGGAGATGAGGCGAATCTTAGGTGAGTCTCGACGATATGCGGTGACGACGTAGTACGAGGCAGTAGTGAGCGCTGCCGCCACGGCGGTAACAAGCGCCGCTCGCATTAAGACACGCATGCCCATACGGAAACCACACAAATGTGGACCCTACGATGTGTTCGCGACGAGGCGGTGCAAGACGATGGCGATTGCAGACTAAAACACGAAACCTTCGAGATAGTTTCTCAGTTTGCGAATAAAAAATAAAGCGGGGTAGACGCGAAACTGCTTGTCCATCGAGCGTTTTGGGGGAAGTGAGGCCGGTTAGCCGCGGGGGAGGCGCTCTGGGGAGTGGGGTTGTTTTCGAAAAGCGAGTCGCGTCGAGACATAATTTGCCGCCGGATAGCTCGTCACCCAAAGGGATTGACGGACGGCCTGCCGCAAGCCGACTTATCAGTTTGATCTGTCGGCGCGGCCATTCTGATCGGCATCGCAACCTCTCGTCAACTGAGCACCCACAGCCGGAATTCAGCAAGTTCATAACGGCGGCCACGGAGTGAATGCGGCTCGGGCACTACGAGGTCGCTGCGACGGAATCCTTGAACCGCATCACTTGACTGCACGAGGTCTGCTGACCGGCAAGATATAGTCGGGATTTCGACCTCGACAAACCAACATAAAGTAGTTCGCGGTAGTCTTCGATCTTTATCCCGTCTATGCCCCACAGCACCACAATTGCCGCTTCCAAACCCTTGAATCGCGCAACCGTATCGACCAACACATGGCCATCCCTCCTCTTGCCCTCGAATAACCATGACGCAGCCTTCATCTTGTGGCAACTGATGGCGTTGTAGTACAGATCCTTTGGCGAGCCCACAATCAGAACTGCAATATCGTTAGCGTCTATTTTTTCCTGGCCAACCAGTCGATCTACTTCAGCAGCTATGACCTTCGCTTGCTCGGAAGCTGTCGTTTGTTCGAGTAAGGAGGCAGGTGCCCCAATGATCGCCGGAGGGAGGGTTTGCTCTCCACGGTAAAACTTGTAGGCGAGTTCGTGAATGTGCTTCGTGTTACGGCAATTATGCGTGAGAATAAAGGGGGTTTCGTCGATCGGAACAGACGATGTGTCGCAGTAAATAGCCTGATTGTGATCGAAGAAAACGTAGAACGTGCTCTCGTCTTCATCTCGCAACAACGTCTTCAAAGGTAGCCAGAACTCCGGCTTGAAGTCTTGTGCTTCATCAACGACGATTGCGTCATACCTAAACGGAGAGAGTTCATTCGCCAACGCAAGTGCGTGTGGCAGTTGAACCGAATACTTGTCGCCTTTTGGATATGTTAGCCGAGCTTCGGCAAGTAGGTCTCGATGGCTTTCAGTGTGAGCCACTCTGACGCGCCAATCGCACAATTCGTGATATGTCATCGTGTCGAGCGAGTTGGTGCCGAAGGCGGCTTCCTTCAGGTGTTCCGCGAGCGGACGGTTAAAGCAGACCAAGAGCGTTCGCTTGCCGGATGCCGCAAGTGCTCGGGCGCGCTCCAGCGCAAGAAGTGTCTTCCCGGTACCGGCGCCACCGCAGATCAGTGCCCTAGGACGCCTCCGGATAGCTTGCATCAGCCAGCTCTGCTGTTCGGTAAGTTTGATTCGAATTCGCTTTTCTTCTTCAAGAGCGGCAGCTAAGAGCGGTCGAACGGTTATGGGTTGGCAGTACAACTCACGCACAATTTCCATTCCATCTTTGCCCAGCGAACGCCAGGCATTGGAGCTACCACGCCAGTAAGCGAATGACTTTTCGACCCAACTTCTGAGTTGCATCAGATCAGTTTTCCATCCCGTGATGTCCGGAGCTGCGTGAGGGAGGGACCACTGCTTCGGATTATCAACGTCTGGGAAGAACGCAGAGTGGCCAGCTACAAACTTCGCTCCCTTCGGCCATTTGGGATGAGAAACGATCTGCCCTACTATTTCTTTCTTCTGCTGTGTACCTTGACGGTACGGATCCTTGATCGGGTAAGTATTTCCAGACTTCGCCAATGACATCCATCTGCCAACGCTCGGATCATAGGAGATGCCGCCACCTTTCACCTCGATCACCAGCGCGCCGCGTTGCGGATCAAAAACAACGAAGTCGACCTCTCCATCTTCCGGGGCAAAGCGCCCCTGAGTTTTTATTAGCGCCAATGAGTGCACCACTACAATGTCAGGACCGAGCTGATCACGGCAGCATCGATAAACAAGGCCCTCTGCCCTCGAACGAACAGAATTGATGGCATCTTCGGAAAGGGTTGGAAACATAATCGCCATTACAAGCGCCTCACTCGTTCAAAACAGCTATCGTTGAATCTAGAAACTTCTTCACTCTCGTCCCGTCTGACAAACGGATTGTGAATCTCTGCAGCTCACCGCTGCTCTCAATTTCTTCGACAATTCCACGAACCTCTCCCAGCACGGAATCTCTTAGCGATACTTTTGCTCCGACCGCGAACTGGGGGATTTGTACCGAACGACCAGGTATAGCAGCATCCGCGAGCCCTTTCCAACCGCCATCGAACCGATACTGATCGACTTGCGAGAATGGGTCCTGGAAGCAGTAAAGAAGAGGTTTTTCTCCGCGAGCGTCCTCAACGACGTACAGCCAAAAGTCTGAACCTTTCGTCCTAGAAAACTCGAATTGTGTCGGCGTGAGCTGGACGCCCATCTTGTCCCACACACCGTCTGTACCCTTCACTTCAATAAATCGAACCTCGCCCGTTACTGGGTCACATGACTTGACGTCGAAGCCAGGGTTGGTGAAGTGCATTTTTTCGGGAACCCGCTTCGCCCGGATCTCCTCTTGGAGAACATATTCGACAGCTGCTTCGGAAATCGCTATGTTTTCCGGGTCATTCTCGACTGGAAGAGTGCGATCGCCCGCTTCTGACTTCGAGCTAACGACGTAAGTGACTATCTGCTGGTATCGTTTCGTCGAGCCACCCATCTGTTGGGTGGCTTCCGAACGCCGGCGAGGTTCTGTAGAAGGAGAAGCAAGCGTAGGGGTAGACGGGGGTACATCGTCGGATCCGTATCCAGGTGAAACCTTCTGGGTATTTGACCGTGCACCGGAAGAAGTCTGACTAGTAGGGTTCTGTTTCTGCCCATCGCCAGAGACGCTTCCGTCATCAGATGAGAACTGTTCTAAGCTTTCGGATTCATCTGCGGATGGTTTGTCTGAAATAATTGACGTGACCACCGGCTCGGATATATCGGATATAGGTGATATCCCGTTCGCTTCAGCTGGCGCAACTTCCTCCGTCGCGGCGGGCTCCTCCTTTTGGACGCGGAATTCAGAATTGTCGCCCACCGCCGCCGACGCGACCCCCTGCTCGGATGTCGGTGATGGCTTGTCCGGTTCTCCCGCGGCAATTTCCTCTGTCGAGGCGGGATCTTCGGTAGTTTCCACCTCTTGGACCCCGAATTCAGACTTGTCGCCTACGTCTGCTAGGTCGAGCGGTTGCTGATCAGCGACGTTCGTGCTGCTTGAGGGTTCAAAATCCTTAATCTGAGGAATATCGTAGTCGTCCAGTACGCCGGCGATTTCCCGTGGTTCCACCGCCAACATTGCGTCCACCTGCATAGGAGTAATTGCCACTGGTTCTACGAGAATCGCTATTGCGCGACTTAATGCAACTCGTATCTGTCTCTCGGTATCTGCCGCAATGAGTACGGTGTTCCCAGCACTGTCGTAAAACCAGGTGCACGGGCCTTCTCCAACTACGCACTGATTTGGGGTAAACACGATTTTCGTTTCTATTGACAAGCATGATTGAAGATCGATGTTCTTGAGGGCAGCAAGAGTTGCGGCATTCAGATCGCCTTCGTACTGCTGCCTTACGATGCGTCGCAGTCCGAGACCGAACTCCGGAGAGCGCACTCGCCCACGTAAGAGATGGTAGGATTTCGAAAGCGGTGACTGATCCTGCGTTCGTGCATCTGCGAGAAGTTCTGAAAACACTTCAGACATTCGGGGGACGCGCAAGTCAGTTGCGAGCCCCAGTAGCCGCGAATCAATCGTAGGTGGTGCTTCTTTGCTCAGTCGGTCACGATAGCGCTCCGTATCCTGCCAAATTGTCTCGCTTGCAGCAACCATTGTTGATTGGGTCGTGAGAACAGGAAGGTCTTGAGGAAGGTTGCCGTTTTCGGATCGCGGCAGCATGTACAGCACACGCAATGCCTGCTCTGCTTCCGTTGCTGATAGCCGTCGATTCTCGAAATATTCGCGAAAGTCTTGTAGAAACTCGACCAGGTGGCGGAGCTCAGGAGCGCCATGCCTGCCTAGGACATCCAAACCGGCGCTTAACCGAACGTCGGTAGACGCGATCTGAACGCGCAGAGGCCTGAGGTAATTGACCGACTCGCTAAAGGTCTTGTCGGGTGCCCATAATCGAAGTTCACTTGGGTCGAGCAGACATTCTCGATCTTTGTAGCGGCTGCGTAACTGATTCACAACAACAGAGCTGGCGGGGTCTTCTGCCGTAGACTTGACATCCCCGAAATAACGGTAAATTTCATTGAAAATTGAAGCCGCCTTTCTGTGATCGGTAAATGGGTTCGGCACTGCTGCAAACGCCGACAGGAGTTCGTCGAACTGTCGGCACACATCGTTCGGACCCGGCCGACCTGGCATTCCGATAGCATCACGGACATGCTTTTCGACGCTCTTTCCAAATAGTGGATGTATCCTGCCAACGATATTCGCCTGTTGTATGCCAAACAGTTCTGATGGCCTGTAAAGACGTGGTTGTGGCTGTATGAAGGCCGGACTTGGACCACTCTTTAACGCTTGAACAGCCGGTAACCAGGCACGACTTTTGAGAGCCTCGGGGAACAGTACGGTGCCTGATGTCGGGCTAACGGTGAGGTCTTTGTATCGCTCCCAATGTTTTTGTACGAAATCAAACACTGAGAGCACGTTTTCCTCTGCCGATGCGCGGTCTGCACGATGCGAGTTTGTCAACTGATCTATGTAGCGGAGCAAATCGATTGCCCGTGGCCACACAGCCATTCCAAGCCTTCTGAAGAAGGGTGCCCACAGCTCTGGAAACTGCTGGTACTTGTTTAGGTCAGGCAGGACCGCCAAGGCACCTAGCACTTTCGAGTTCAGGCTCTCCTGCGGGTCGTATGTCTCGCTCGGCTTATGCATTCTGCCGTCACCGCAGATGATGATTGGTGCGTGTGCGAGTGCATCTCTGAAGCGTCGAGCGGATTGAGCATCCAATTTCTGTAAGTGGCCGCACTCCTCGTCAAAACAGTCTCGTATCCATTCGAGACTCTCTAGTTGCTCAGACTCGGACATCGTCGCGAAATGAGGAAGAACAACATCGAGAATAAGAGTAGGGCGGTTAAGATGCTTCACTCCTAGCCGATCGTACAACTTGCCCCAGGAACCGTACGGACCGGTGTACAGAAGTCGAATGTTTCTTACAGCCTTGGGTGGGTGATAGTCGGGGGGGAAAAAGACATTTGGCTCAGCAGCCCTTGCAAGCGACTTCGACTGCGTCGGAAGAATGCGCAGATCAGTCAGAGCCGATACATCCTGGACTGACAGAACATCTAGAATTTCGGGTGCCGACAGATAAGAGAGTAGAGGATCGTGGATTTTGGAGTCATAGCTCGTCGCTTCCACTATCGGTTTGCTAAGAAGCGGAACAATCCGGTTTGGAGAAAGCGCCCAAATGAAGTTACCGTGCGCGGAGGCAAACTGCTGAATAGCTTCCGAAAGATTATTTCCGGCGGTCACAAACGGTACTCCCAACCTCTCGCAAGCCGCGATTAGCGACGCCAACTCTTTTTGGGAAGAGCGAAGGAGCGGAGTCGACGATGAACCAAGAGGCCGAAGCCGTAGACTTGCATCAGGTACAAGACCGACAGAGCCGAGGGAACCCTTGTTGGCCCTCAGTTCGTCTGCGCTTGTGGAAGACAAACAGTTGAACATGGCCGTTAACCAAGCCTCGTCTGGAAAACCGTCTTTATTAATTCGGTTCGCCCCGTTGGCAGACCGCAGCTTCTCAGCAGCGCGTGCGATAACGTCCGTTGTCGTCATCGGCCGAAACCCGGATGGTGGTTGGTATGGAACCCCGGTCTCTTTCAGAAATTGCTCGTCGACAAACCAGTCGTGGTCCGAACTGAATATCTGCTTGTGAGCCGGCGTGCCATGAAAAAGTAGGCCACCCCGTATGAATCCGAACGTGTGTAACTTCCCATCTTGGGCAAACGCTAATGGCAGCCCCTTCAGCTGACACCCTTTGTCTTCCAAGCAGAATTTGAGCAATGACGTTACCCAATCCCGGCGCGACAAACATTTTCGAGGTGCCGCGGTTAGGACGCAGTTCACATCTTTCGTCACACGCAGATCGTCAGCGAGACTTCTCGGAGTAAATGACTTCGGGGCAATACGATTCTTCGCGAATCCTTGGACGACGAAAAACGGTAGTGAAGGTTCGATGACTGGCTTTCCGTCAGCGACAAGCGGCTCTCGAATGGACACAGGGCAGTCATACGCTGTATTCAATGCGCGCCAGACTTTACTGTTGTGCGAAACTGTCTGAATGACAGGCTCCTGAGCGAGGTGTGAGTATAGGCCCAAGCTGAGGAGCGAAAACAGTGAGCCGTCCTGCGCGGCTGGGGGAAACAACTTGTAAAACTGATCGGCTTTGCCTTCCTGGAACTCAGGGCGAACGTCCATGAGCAGTCGGGCATATGCGGCGGACACACCGTGCTGCATCAATCCTTTGTTCCACGCGATCCGGTATTCGTTTTGCCCAAAGACGCTGTCCCCGGTCGATAATGCATGGCGTGAGGAGTCCAGGTCGAAGTAGCCGTTGAGATGGACGGCCACTTCCGACGCAACGGGGAGCGGAAGTCCGCAGTAAACCTTACCTTTAGGCCCGACATTGTTCAGTTGTTTCGGTTCTGTGCGCACCGCCGCTCCGGCTAGCGGCAGCGCTTTCTCCCCGATGCTTATCATCTTCTCCGCGGCGTCGAGAAGGCAGCCGTTGGGCCCAGCGAATAATCCGTTCACTACTCGCCAGGTTTCAAGCCTCTCAGTTTCTTCTGTCGCGACTCGGAATCCATGTTCATAGCTGCATACCGGAAGGCTCCCACGCGAAGTCTTCCATTTGCTAATCGCTTGTTTGAGGTCTAGTTGCACAGAACGCAGCAGAGGGTCTCGAGCTCTGACAACCTCGATTCGATTTGAGGTACTGATGTGGAGTAGCCGCTTCGTGCTTCCGTCCGCTATCAAAGCTGTGAGTTCGGTCAGATATTTTGTGAAAAGCAGCAGCTGCGGACCGTCTTCCGAGAGTTGCTGGACGATGCGGCTGTAATCATCCAGACAAAAGGATTCTTTCCATATTTCACTTACAGTGGCCTGTTGAGGTGTCCGTAGAGGGAATCGAAAGATCGTTCCTGGGAAATAAGACTCGTTCTCTTTCATTCCCGCCGAGCAGAACGATCGCAACCAGTCTGGAGAACTGGCCCACGCATCGCTCAGACGCCAACGTTTGCCAGGCGCCTTGCCACGCTCGGCGACCGTTGTATAGTGAGGGTCAAAACAGACGAGAAAATGTCCACTAACAAAACTCGGGAAATCAGTGATGTTGTAGCAAGTATTGAATCCGACTCCAAATCGACCCGTTTTGGGTCCGCTCTCCGCCTTGCTACTCTCACCGATACGCTTGATGCTCTCGAAGTCTGGATCGCTGAATACTGACTCGTTATGCACGAGCAACGCAGGTCCCAGCAGAGACACCATTCTTTGATCTTCGAGGCGTTCACCAGTGTATGAACACACGTCCAAGGTGACCGTCAAAGAGGATGACTCGGCATCATCCGCATTCTGAATGAATTCACTGATGATCGAATTGCCGCGCGGATAGCTACGAACGAGATCGTGGAGTCGAGTAGTAAGTCGAACCTCCTGCCCGAAGTCGGTAGAAGTCATCGTTTGTCGCCTTTGCCGTAAAAACAAACCATTGTAATCACATTGCGAGCGGGAGACATGGAATCAGAGCGTCTAGCTCGTTCTGCTGCGTGGCAGTGGAATTCGTTCGGAATGCCGAAAAAGTACGATCACTCCAGGACTACTGGCTTGTATTGACTGACGGACAATTTGTGGGCGTCTGTGCAACTCGAAAACTATTTCGAAAGTTGCCCTCTAAAACAACGCCTCCGGAACGTGTTCCTCAGCGCAGGCAGCGTCATCGTTCTTAACTGAATTGACCCGAGAACTCACGAGATACCGACGCATGGAATCTGCTTGGTATGGCTTGAGCAAATCGAATATGTCATAGACTTGTTTGAATCCCGGATCAAGCCACCGATCATAGTCTTCACCCTTGAGAATCACCGGCATTCTGTCATGAACGTCCGACAGAAGTGCATTTGCCGACGTTGTGATGATCGAACACGTTTCGACCACCTTCCGCTCCGGATTCTTCCATCGGTCCCAGATTCCAGCGAACGCAAAGACTGAATCGTCCGCGAGGGTAAAGCAGAATTGAGATTTCCCTTTGCTAAATTTCGACCATTCGTAAAATCCATCGGCGGGAATCAAACAGCGGCGAGACTGGAAGGGTTCGCGGAAAGCAGGCTTCTCGGCAATCGTCTCGGCCATGGCGTTAATCATTTTGTAGCCGGCTTTGGCGTCCTTCGCCCAGAAC
>PLBE01000152.1 GCA_003134435.1 Acidobacteriaceae bacterium | reverse complement strand
AGTTGCGCGTGCCGTTTCTCGAGGCGCGGCTGATGGAAACGGCGTTGAGGATTCCGCCCGAGTACCACTTTGAAGGAGGACGAGGAAAGCGGATTACGCGGCGGCTTCTCAGCGAACTGGCGGGCGAGGAGATTGCGCAGCGTCCAAAGATGGGATTCACGTTCCCGTGGCAGCAATGGCTGGGACGGGAGCTGAAAGAAACGATCTCGCAGACGTTGCGCGACCGGCAGCTTTACGAGGCGCTGGCGCTGGATCCGGCATATGGCGGCCGCTTGCTGGATGGGTTGGAGCGGGGCGATCGATCGCAGTCGTGGTCTGAAGTCTGGTCGCTGTTTACGTTGCTGAACTGGCAAACGCGTTGTAACTCGCGCGCGGGGGTGGAATATGCCACTGCCTAGGATCGGCGTGCTGTGCGCGATTGCGGGGATGGGCGGGGCGGAGTTCAGCCTGTTGGAACTGGTGAGGCATCTGCGCGGGGTTTATGAGTTCCACCTGATTGTGCCGGGGGAAGGGACGCTGAAGGAGAGCGCTGAATTGGCGGGCGCCAAGGTGCGGGTGCTGCCCTGGCCGAAAGCGATCGCGGGGACGGGCGAGACGGCGCGGCGTCCGAGCGCGGCAAAGATGGTGCGAGCGACAGTGAGTTTGCGATCGTTCGCGCGACAGGTGAGCGCCGTGCTCGACGAGATAGAGCCATCGGCTTTCGTAACAAACGCGGCCAAGGCGCACGTCATTGGAGCGCTGCTGAGGAAGCGGGAGGGTGTTCCTTTGATCTGGTACATGCGCGACGGGCTGGAGGATCGAGTGCTTTCGCGCAAGCTGCTGGCGTTGCTGTCCCGGCGGTGTGATCTGGCGGTTTGTATTTCGCGGTATGTGGCGGCGCAGTTCCGGGAATATGTGTCGGGATCGGTGCCGGCCAGTGTTCTTTACAACATTGTCGATTTGAGCCGGTTTCGTCCGGATGCGCTGCCGGCGGCGGATTTGGGCAAGCAGCGGGATGAGATCTGGTTCGGCATTCTGGGCGCGATCACTCCGCTGAAGGGGCACGACATTTTTCTCGATGCGGCGGAGAGAGTTCTTGACGAAATGCCCAACGCGATTTTTGCCATCGTGGGGAACAACCCTTATGTGACGGAATCGGGGTTTCGGTATGAGGAGCAGCTGCGCCAGCGGGTGACGAATTCGGCGCTCGATGGCCGGGTGAAATTTGTGGGCCTGCGCAGCGATGTACCGGCCGTGCTTACGCAGTTCGACGTTCTGGTGCAGTGCAACCGAGGCCCGGAAGGGCTGGGACGCTCGGTTTTGGAAGCGATGGCATGCGGTGTGCCTGTGATCGCGGTGAATCAATGGGGACCAGCTGAGTTGATTGAAGACGGTGAAACGGGACTGCTCTTCCCGCCGCTGGACGCAGAGCAACTGGCAGTTCGCATGCTCACTTTAGGAAGGGACGGGTATTTGCGGAAGACCATGGGAAAACGGGGCCACGAATGGATTCAGCAGACTCTTGTCGCAGAGGATTTGGCGGCCAAATTCGACGGCATCATTTCGAGTGCGATCGCCCAAGCCGGCGCCAGCGCGATCAATTCCCGGCGGCAGGAGGCGACGGCATGAGGGTGCTTCAGTTGGGGAAGTTCTATGACCCGTACGTCGGCGGAATGGAGACGGTTCTCAAGGAGATCTGCGAGAGCCTGGCGGACGAAGTAGATTTTCAAGTATTGGTGGCGAACACGCGCTGGAGCACGGAGCACGAGATGAGGACGGTTCCCGTGACGCGGGTCGCCAGCATGGGGAAGTTGTTTTCCTGTTCGATGGCGCCTTCGTTTCCGCTGTGGGCGCGCAGGTTCGATCCCGATCTGATTCACGTTCATCTGCCCAACCCACTGGCGGAATTGTCGGCGCTGATGGCAGATCGCGACATTCCCGTGGTCGCGCACTTTCACAGCGACATCGTGCGGCAGCGCAACTTACTCAAGCTGTACGGGCCGTTTCTGGACGCTTTTTACCAGCGCGCCAATTGCATCGTGGTGCCTACGCCCAGGCACATTCGAATCTCGCGGTTTGTTTCGAAGCACCGAGAGAAATGCAAGGTGGTGCCGTACGGCATTCACGTAGACCGCTTTGAACTGAACGACGACGGCTGTCGCAAGGTCGATGCGCTGCGGAACGAGATGCCAACCGTGCTCTGCGTCGGGCGACTGGTCACTTATAAGGGAGTGGAGTTTCTGATTCGGGCGCTGGAAGGGATTAAGGCGCGGCTGTGGATTGTCGGTTCAGGGCCGCTCGAAGCTTCGCTCAAGAACCTGGCGCAGGAGAAAGGGATTGCCGACCGGGTCGAATTTCTGGGTCAGGTTTCGGATGACGACCTGGTGGCGTACTACCACGCTTGCGATGTGTTCGTGTTGCCCTCGATCACCAACGCCGAAATGTTTGGAGTGGTGCAACTGGAAGCGATGGCGTGCCGCAAGCCGGTGATCTCGACTAACCTGCCGACGGGCGTGCCGTGGGTAAACCAGCACGGTCAGACGGGCTATGTCGTGGCGCCTCGGAATGCGGAGGAGTTAGGCAGGGCCATCCAGCGGTTAGTGCGCGACCCACAACTGCGGGAAGACATGGGTGAGGCGGGCCGTGAGCGGGTTGAGCAACACTTCACTTCGACCAGGATGGCGGAAGCGATGCTGGAGGTTTACCAGGAGATGTTGCAGGAGCCTTGCCGGGTTCCGGCGAAGTTCCCGCAGGCGGAGGAAGCGGTGGAGTATCCGGCGAAGTGGGCTTGAGCACCGCGCAAGGTACAGGGGATCGCGGAGTAGAGAACAAAGGGGAACTTCAGGTCGACAATGATCTACTTAGTTATTTTCGCAGGGGCATTGGTGGTTTCGGCGGTGATGGCCCGCACGGTCCGCGATATGGCGAATGCGCGGGGCTGGGCAATCGCGCCGGAGTCGGCCCGGCACCTGCACGAGAAACCGGTGCCGCGCCTTGGTGGCATTGCCATCATGTTATCGGTGGTGCTGGTCGTAACCAGTGCTGTGATTGCGTCCAATCTGCTGCACTTGGGCTATATTTTTCCGACCAGTACTTTTCTTGGATTACTCGGGCCAACCTTGGTTGTCTTTGGCTTGGGGCTAGCGGATGATTTCCGTCCTTTGAGTCCATACCTGAAATTTGGAGTCCAGATAGTCGCGGCTGTGTGGTTGTTTCTGAACGGCTTTCGGGTGTCGCACTTGCAGTTACTGTTCGGAGATCGCGAGATCGGCAACGTGGCTGCTCTGGGTCTTACGATTTTCTGGGTCCTGCTCATCACCAATGCATTTAATCTGCTGGACGGATTGGACGGGCTGGCGGCAGGATCGGCATTGTTTTCAAGCCTGGTTGTATTCATCGTAGCGCTGGTTACAGGCAATACGCTAACTCAGATCGTAACGATTGCACTGGCTGGCGCGATTGTCGGTTTCCTGCGTTATAACTTCAGTCCGGCAACGATCTTCCTGGGTGACTGTGGCAGTCTGGTCATAGGATTTGTATTGAGCGCGGTGTCACTGGCAGGCTCCGAGAAGGCGTCGACGGCGGTGGCGGTGGCGATTCCGGTAGTTTCATTCGGGTTGCCGATTCTGGACACGTTCATGGCGGTGCTCCGGCGCTTTCTGAATGGCAAACCTTTGTTCGGCGCCGATGACCAGCATATTCACCATAAACTACTGCAACGGGGACTCTCGCACCGGCAAGCGGTGGTGGTTCTCTATGCCGTTTCCGCATGCTTCGCTTTAATAAGTCTACCGTTGCTTTCTCCCGCTTCGGGCACGATTGCCGCAGTGCTGAGCGTAGTGGGACTGGGTGTTTTTTTTGGGCTCCAGCATCTCGGTTATCACGAAGTGGATGAGCTGCGGCGGATGGCGCGCCGGACATGGGAACAGAAAACTATCATCTCCAACAATCTCGCGATTCATCGTGCGACGGACGAACTGGCGGAGGCGACGTCAGTTCACGAGGTCCTGCAAATTCTGAAAAAAGCATTCCAAGGCAATGATTACGAGGGCTTCGAACTATCATTTACTCCGGATTTGCCGAAGTCCCATGATTCGCCGGCGACGAGTCCCGCTTTTCAATATGAATGGCGCAAAGAGGGAGGAACTCGGAGTAAGGGATGGGAGCTGCGGCTCGACTTACTTTCCGAAAGAGGAAAGGTGTGCGGTTGTTTTTCGATCAACCGGAGTTACTCTAAGAGTTCGCTACGCAGTGACGTGGATTGCCTTACGGCGGAGTTTGCGAGTGCTTTGAGTATGGCACTGCAGCGGGACGGTGAAGTGCAGGTTACCACGACGGGAATTACCATGGTGGCGGAGCGCGTGTCCACCCGCATCGAGGGCGTCGCCTAGTTTAGTGCATGGGGAATAGAAAACATTGTCTTTCTCCTGGGCACGGGTTCGACACCTTAATAGCTCTTGCTCTGATCTTACTCTGAGTTACTCGGTAGTGGATACGGTCGAGCGGTAATCGACGGCGCATGGTCCGGAGCAACTATAAGGGCGGAAGACGTTTCCGGAGATACTGTGGATATGAACCGTGCCATCCTCCTGCACGGCCGCATGACGAAATCCGCCGGGGGCGATGGCCATATTGTTGGCAAACCTTTCGATGACGGCGCTGTTTAATTCAAAGGCGTTGAAGGTCGTGTGAAAGAGATGATAGCGGGTTCCGGCGGGCAGGGCGGGCGCATCGTCGTCCAATTCCAATAAAGAGCCGCTGACAAACGCGTGGATGAGAAGATTGCCGCGGTCTGTCGCCAGAGTGCGGTTGCACCAACCGAAGGCCCACTCTCCGTCGTGAAGCAGGATCCAACGGCTTTTCAGGCGGGGGTTTGCGGAAGACAGGCAGGTTGAGGAGGACGGACTGGCGACGCTGCAAATCGTGCCGGAATCGTACTCGTGCTGCTCGTCGATGTACAAGTTGTCGCTGACGTCGAGCACGGTGCCGCCAATCAAATATCCGGGGTGAACATCGCGGGGCGCATTCTGGCCGATCTCGCGGACGATGTTGCCGCGAATCAAGGAACACGCATTACAGTCGATGCCGCTCATGCTGGCGGAGTATCGGACTAAGTTGTAGCTGACTTCGAGGTCGTGATCGACCAATGAATTGCCGGTGCGGATGTTGCCGTCATAGACGCGATTGCGTGTGACTACACAGCGGCCGGTAAAAGCGCGTTCCGTTCCGCTGACGTTGATGCTTCCGAAGTGTAATTCGTTACCTGCGATGGTCAGGCCAGATAGAGACGCAGTTGTGCCGGATTGCAGGGCGATGTAGATGTCGCCGTGATCGAGAAAGTTGTCACTGATGTCGGAGTTACTGAGGCCGCCGTAGGCGATGCTGGAGCCGTAGAACATGTTGTTGGCGATCTTCACGTTTTCGGCAAGGCGGCCGAGATTGTCCTGGCCGGTTTCAATGGCGGTAGCGTTGCCCGGAGGCGGAAGGTGGGCTTCGAAGACATTGGAGTGAACGTCCAGTCCGGACTGAGTGACGATTAACATGGAGGAGACGCGGTCGCCGGTGTGGATGAACTGGTTGTCGCGAACCACGCCGGCGGCAACGCCGACTCTGGCGGCAGGGTCGAAGCGGTTCACCGAGAGCGCATTGTCGCCGTGACCGTAGCCGGTTGTGTGCAGGGAGAAAATGTTGTCGTGGACGTTGGAGCCTGTGCAATCGAGGAGGTTGACGAGTTTATTAGGATTGCCTTCGAGACTGAGGTGGTCGAGCTCGAGCTGTTCGCAGCCGTGGCAGAGGAAAATGGTGACCCAATCGTATTTCCGATCGGAGTCGGTCCAGGTGATGCTCAGGTCACGGAGGCGGAGGTTGCGGTTTGACGGGTTGGCATTGGCGAAGAGGATTGCTGGAGGATCGCCGGCAGCGCGGGTCACGTTGATAATGGTGTGACCACGGCCCGCGCCGCGAATGTCGACGTTGGAGGGGAGGGCGATGCCCACGTTGGCTCCATTGCCGTCGCGAGGGTTGATCTTCCAGGTGGAGATGGGGCTGGAGTTGTAGGTTCCGGCAGGGATGAAGACTTCGCAGGGGCTTGGCCCGCAGTCGCGGATGGCGGCCTGGATCTGCTCGACGACGGAGCGGCCGGGGAAGTCGGTAACGGCGCGAGTGGCGCCAGTTCCGCTGCGGGCGGTCAATTGGGTGGGACAAAGCAGTGGGCAGGCCACGGCGCAAAGTATCCAGACAAAAAATTTTGGGGGCGCGATGCAGTGGAGCGATGGGCGTCTCGCTCCCGAACAGTTCGGCGGCCGGGCGGGGACGCCCGACTTTCGGCCAGTAGTAAAGAGGAGTGAGTTCGTCGCTAGTGGCATTTCTTGAGATTTCCGGCTTGTCCGCGGATGAGCGTGAACTTCTGCGGGGGCTGTTTGTTCTCTCCGGCATTTTCACCGACGGTGAATTCGATCTGCAGGGTTTCGCCGCGCAGGTTGCCGGAATAAATCACATTGATGCCGCCGGACGGTTGGACTTTTCTGGCTGCCCCGCCTTGAGTTTGAAAGCTGCCCCTGGCATGGAACGTTCCGGATTGGTCCAGAGCGAGCGGTTCGGAGATGGTTCCCTGGGCGCAATCGAATTCCAGGGTCGCGCCGTGTGGCGTCACCTGCATTTCCAAATCGGGGCCGCCCCAGAGTCCGAGGCTCACGCCGGCGGGCGGCGAGTGGGTAGAATCCTGGGCGGTTGAGCGGTTTTCGATGGAGGCCGCGAACAAGACCAGGGTCAGCATTGTGGTTAGTAATGTTATGACGACAGACTTCTTCCCATCGGGATTCATTTTTGCGGCACTCCTTTGCCTACTCTGGTGGCTCTCTGGTGCCTACTCTCGTGCCTGCACGCGGAGAAAGTGTTTTTCTCCTTGACAAGAACTTCTACTATAGCGAATAGTTTTAAGCCAAGGTGGCCGCGAGTCAAATGGTGGCATCGCAGGACATCGGTGGATTAGTCGACATTATTATTATTACATTCCACCGTTGAGTTAATTTCTGCGGTTGTCACTCCCTTCCGAATTGGCGCGCGCCAGCCTGACTGCCTCATCGTCGCGGCAGGCTTTGCACAAGAAGTCCGATCAGCAAATCGTTTGAACAAGCAGTTTAAGAAGTACCGATGTTCGAGACACGCGGCTGGCGGGGCTTGTTCCCTGAACCAATCTGCGCCTTGGAGGATACATTGAATTATCGAAACAAAGCCATTCTGCTCGTTGCCATGGTCTGCCTGACCATAACGGCATTCGCACAAACTCATAAGACATCGCCAGCGGGCACGCAGACATTCACACCGGTGGAGCCGGACGCCCCGGCGGTCATCGATCAGGAAATCACCAGCACGATGCAGGTGTCGCACCCCGACGCTACTGGCTTCATCTATCGCTTAGACCAACTGCTATGGGCCCCGTACGTGGCTCCGAAAGAAATTGAAGTGGAGGGTGGGCACGAGGTGATGCATCAGCCATCTCGCAAGAACGGCCCCAACCTTCCGGATGGCGCCATGCAGACTTTCAGCGGTCCGCTGGTTGGCGCTTCACCGATACTGAGTGTGGATGGTCTGGGCGCGAACATCACCGGGCCCGCTGGCACATTTGTCGTGAACAGCGTGCCGCCGGATACCAACTTGGCGGTTGGAACGACTCAGGTGGTGGAGACGGTCAACTCCGGCTTTGCGGTTTTCAACAAGACCACGGGTGCAATGATTGCGGGTCCTTACAACCTTACGGCGCTGTGGTCGGTGCTGCCTGCGAACTCGCCTTGCACGGGAGTAGACGGAAGCGACGGCATTTCCATCAGCGACCCGGTCGTGGTTCACGACCAGCTTGCCCAGCGCTGGCTGATCACGGTTTTGGCGCTTCCCTATAACGCTTCGTCGGGCGCCTACCTTCCGCCGTTCTACCACTGCGTGGCCATCTCGGCGACCGACGACGCAACCGGTAGCTGGAGCGTTTTCGAGTACAACCCTGGATCTTACTTCAGTGGCGGGACCAACGACCTTCCCGATTATCCGAAGATGGGAGTGTGGCGGGATTCGTACACCTTCACTTACGACATGTTCAACAGTACCGGCAGCAGCTACGTAGCTGCCGAAATCTGCGGCATGGATCGTAACGCAATGCTGAATGGCACCACAGTTACAATTATATGTTTCGAAAAAACAAGCACTGACTACGCATTGCTGCCGCCGAACATAGACGGGGCGACTTATCCCAATCTGCAAACGAGCGGGACGGCGGGCACGGACACATGCTCCGCGGCGTCTCCCTGCCAGCCCAAGTCGACTTTCTTTGAGCTCGCGGACGTGAGCGGCTCATCAACAACGCTTGACTACTATCGCGTGCACTTCAACTTCGTTACCACTTCGCACTCGGCAGTGGATACGCGAGGGACGGTCACCGTCAGTTCCTACAACACCACCACGTGCAGCACCGGCAACGGTGGAACGTCGAAGTGTGTGCCGCAGCCGACACACACGGGGTCCTTGCCCTCCGGGGAGACGTTTGCATCGGAATCCAAGCTGGACACGCTCGCCGACCATGCGATGTGGCGTGCCGCTTATCGAAACTTCGGCAGTTACGAGTCGGTATTGTTTGACTCTAGCGTACAGGGAAGCATTTCAAACAACTCGGCGGCGCCGCGCTGGTATGAACTTCGGGGTATTAACACCAGCACCGGCACGGGCACGCCAACGGTGTTCCAGCAGTCGACGTTCAACCCTGACAGCAGCGCGACGTTTCGGTGGATGGGCAGCATCGCTGCGGATCACAACAACAACATGCTGCTGGGGTACAGTGCTTCCAGTTCCAGCGTATTCCCGTCGCTTTACATTACGGGCCGTCTGGTCGGCGACTCGGTCAACACGATGGAAACGGAAACGCAGGCTTATCTTGGCCAAAACTCCCAAGTGAACATAACGGAGGGCGGCAGCTCGTATGCTTACGGCTACCGTTGGGGGGACTATTCATCGATGGAGATTGACCCTGACGATTGCACGTTCTGGTATGCGAACCTTTATATGAAGCAGGCGGGGCTGTTCAACTGGAACACGCGGATGCTCAGCTACGCTTTCCCGAGCGCGAACTGCTCGGATGCGGCATCGATCACGCTGCCGATTCCACTGGCGCAAGGGGGGAGCACGCTGACGAGCGGGACGGCGACTTTCTACTGGACGACAGGGTCGGGAGGTCCGACGGGGTACACGCTGAGCGTGGGCAGCACGCAGGGCGGGTCGAACTACTTCAGTCAGAGCTATGCGGCGGGCACTTACACGGCGACGGTCAGCAGCTTGCCGATTGACGGCAGCACCTTCTGGGTGCGGCTGACGACTACGGGAGGAACGGGGGCGGGGTTCCAGGACTACCAATACACGGCAGCCACCCTGATCCAGCCGCAGACGATCACGTTCCCCAATCCGGGGACGCAGACCTATGGAGTGTCTCCGATCACGCTGACGGCGACAGCCAGCTCGGGGTTGACGGTCAGCTACACGGTCACCAGCGGTCCGGCCTCGGTCAGCGGAAACGTGCTGACGATTACGGGGGCGGGCAGCGTGACGGTGGAAGCGACGCAGGCGGGCAACTCGCAGTACAGCGCGGCGACTCCGGTGAGCGACACGTTCGCGGTGAATCAGGCGGTGCTGACGGTGAGCGGGAACAACGCGGCCATGAACTATGGCGCTGCGGGGTTCCCGGCGTTCAGCGACAACATCACCGGGTATGTGAACGGCGACGGGCCTGGAGTGGTATCGGGTTCGGCGGCGTTCAGCACGAATGCGACGCTGAGTTCGACTCCGGGAAGCTACACGCTCTACGTCACGCAAGGCACTTTGGCGGCGGCGAATTACAGTTTCACGTTTGTGAATGCTTTCCTGAACATCGGGCAGGCGACGAGCAACACGACGGTAGGAGCGAGTCCGGCAACGATCGGTACGGGTGACAACACCACTCTGACCGCAACCGTGACGGGTTCGCCGAACGGGGTTGCGCCGACCGGCACGGTGACGTTCTACAACGGGAACACGCAGTTAGGGACGGCGAATCTGGGCGGGAACACTCCCGAACAGGCGCGCGATCGGAGACGGATTGTCACGCCCGAGATTCTGGCACGAGGCAAGAAGGGCAAAGACAACGGCAAGAACGGGCCCGAGTATCCGGGCTTGGCCAACACGGCAACGTTGCAGGTGAGCGGCCAGACCCTGGGTCTGGGAGCCAGCACGATAACCGCAAGCTACGGCGGCGACACCAACTACAACGGGGGCAGCAGTAGCGGGTCCACGGTGACGGTGGAGCAGCCGGGCTTGTACAACCCGGCTCCGGGTTCGACGCTGACCGGTACCAGCGCTAACTTCCAGTGGTATGGAGCACCGGGAGCGACCGCGTACTGGATCGACATCGGGAATGTTGCGGGTGGCAACCAGTACTACCAGTCGGGCAGCCTGCCGATTACAACCGAATCGGTCGCGGTAAACTCTCTGCCCACGAACGGCAGCACGGTTTATGTGACCCTCTATTACCTCATCAACGGTTCCTGGGTGAGCAATCCGTACACGCTGACGGCGTTTGGCGGGAGCGCGACCCTGGGCCAGATCACGTCTCCGGCTCCGAATTCGACTTTGACGGGCAGCAGCGTGACCTTCACCTGGAGCGCAGGCTCGGGAGCGACGGCGTACTGGCTTGACGCAGGCAACGTTGCCGGCGGCAACCAGTACTATCAGTCGGGCAACCTGGGCAACCAGTTCACCACCACGGTGACGACGCTGCCGACCGACGGCAGCACGGTTTACGTGACCCTGTACTCGCTGGTGAACAACGTGTGGCTGAGCAACGCTTACACTTACACGGCGTATAGCCTGGCATCGGCGGCGGGAGTGATCACGTCACCGACACCGGGCACGACGTTAACCGGCAGCAGCGCGACGTTCGTCTGGACGGCGGGCTCAGGCGCATCGAACTACTGGCTGGATATCGGCAGCACGCCGGGTGGCAACCAGTACCTGCAGTCTGGAACGCTGGGGAACGTGCTGACGGACACGGTGAGCGGACTGCCGACGGATGGCAGCGCGATCTATGTCACGCTGTACTCGCTGGTCGGTACGCAGTGGATCGGCAACTCCTACAACTACACCGCGTTCAACGCGACTGGCGGGTTGGCGGTCATGCAGACGCCGGTGCCGGGCACGTTTATCAGCGGGAACTCGGCGACGTTCACGTGGAGTCTGGACGCGAACGCCACCGCATACTGGGTGGATATCAGCGCGGTTGGACCGGGTGGAAACGATGTCTTCCAATCCGGAAACCTGGGCAACGTGGCGACGGTGACAGTGAACAGCCTGCCGGGGAATGGCAGCAGCACACTGTACGTCACGCTGTACTCGTATGTTGGAGGACAGTGGCTGAGCAACGCATACACTTATACGAACTAGCGAAAGGCTAGTTGTCACTTAAGCATCGGCCGTCGCCCTGCTGCGGCGGCCGATTCTTTGTTGTTGAGGGAACATACTAAGAGAGACAGGGAGCGGTGGCGGCTCCGTTGACGTCGGCAGTAGCTTGTACTGGCTCGACAGTGCCACAGGATGCGAATTTCTGCTGGGCGCTATCTGCCGGATTGCTGCTACCGGTGATAGTTGGCGGAGATTGGGTGCGGAGATGAAAGCCTTTGCAAAGGCCGCGTAATTTTTATTTTTTTTACGTGAATTCCGCTTGACGTCCCCGCTCAATTCCAGTTTAATTCTCGTACTCCCCGGAGCGAAATTCCGGGTGCCTGCATGGCAATACGGCGGCATCGGGTGCTTGATCCTGGGAAGCGGCTGGTGAGGCGTCACTTTGGGTTGTGACGTGGATCACAGGCGGTAGTGATGGCTCTTGCGGTACCCTGCCTCATCGGAATCCGGTTTTCTTTTGTCCGGAATCGATGACGGGCAGCGTAAGACCGATCGCAGGATGCTTTGCAAGTCTCTCCCCGGGGATTTGCCGGTAACGATGGCCTGATGTTAATATGCGGGCCGCATAACCTTGCTCTGCTCCACTTTACCGAGGGGGGATAGAGCACGACAGGGCAACCGCTCGGGATAGCTGAATTCATTGTCCTTCGGAAGGGGACAACCGAGTGGCTCTTGTCGGGCGGTTGCCCTAACGTCGTAGAGGGGTTGTGCGCAACAAGAACGACAGCTTTGTATCTGCCAGCCTTATTTAAAGTTCGTCTGGTTGGCGGTTTCCAGGTTTGTGTTCCAAGGTCGCGGGTTGTTTTTCCTTCCGTCCGCGCTGTTCTTCCAGTTCAGTTAGCAAGAGTGCGGGATTTCACCCTTCCGTCCGCGCTGGATTCCTAAATCATTTGCCGTGAGGTTTGCGCCGTGTCGGGCCTTTTGGGTCAGGCCGGGGCGACCAATGTGTCTCTGAGGAGAGTACATGAGAAATCCCCGCTCTATCCGCGCAGTGCTTTCGCTGTTGATGTTTTGCCTGCTGCTGGCTTCGATGTCACCGGTGATGTTCGCGAAGATCGCCACCAGTGCGCAACCCGAAGTCCGCGTAACCAAGAAAATTGATACTTTCAAACGGACTATTCTTCCTGGCCACGTGTCCGCAGCCATACGGTCGGCAAACGACCTGGGCCGCCAAGATGCGCGCACGCCTTCGCCGGGGATGATCCTGGTTTTGAAGTCGAGCGAAGAGCAGAAGCGTGAGATTCGCAGGGTCATCGACGAGCAGCAGGACAAGAAAACGGCAAATTATCATCAGTGGGTCACGCCGGAAGAATTCGGCGAACATTTTGGCGTACACGATTCCGATATAGCGCAGATTAAGGCGTGGCTGATATCGGAGGGGTTCACGGTCGACGAAGTCAGCAAGAGCAAGCGAGTCATCAAGTTCAGCGGCAACCTGGGGCAGGTGGAGCACGCGTTCCAGACCGAGATGCACCTTTACAACTATGGCGGCGAGCTGCATGTCGCCAACAGCACGGAGATCAGCGTTCCGGAAGCTTTCAACAAGGTCATTGCGGGCGTCAGTCTGCATAATTTTTACCGCAAGAGCAGTTTCGAGCGTCATAGCCGGATCAAGCATGGACCGAAATACACCACCAGCAGTTCCGTGCACTATGTAGGGCCGGCGGATTTCGCGACGATTTACAACACCGCGCCGCTGCTGGCGAATGGCATCAACGGAACGGGATCAAGCATTGCGATTGTGGGCCGCTCGGACATTCTGATGAGCGACGTGCAGAGCTACCGGCAGTTGTTTAATCTACCGGTCAATGACCCGGTCTTTATTCATGCGGGGCAGGACAACGGCACGCAACCGGGCGATGACGGGGAATCGGATCTGGACGTGGAGATTTCGGGCGGCGTGGCACCCAACGCGACGGTAAATTTTGTGATTGGCACGCCGACGTTCCTGGTGGACGGGATCACCAACTCGATCGAATACATTGTGGAAAACAATGTGGCCGACATCATGAGCATCAGTTACGGCTCGTGCGAATCGGTGGAAGGCACGGGCGGGAATGAATTCAACAACCAGGCGTTCGAGCAGGCGGCGGCGCAGGGTATCAGCGTATTTGTTGCCTCCGGCGACAACGGTCCGGCGGAATGCGACGATCAAAACGACAGCTATGAAAACCTGGGTTATGCCACGGGCGGGGAAGCTTCCACGTGGTATAGCGTCGCGGTAGGCGGTACCGGGCTCTATGGAGATGCGGGAGCCAACTATTCGACATACTGGGGGACATCGAATAATTCCCTGTATCAGAACTCGGCGATCAAATACATTCCCGAGTATCCGTGGAATGAGGCGAAGGGGAACAATCCGGCCATCGACACCGGCAGCGGTTTATGGTCGGGCAGCGGCGGCGTCAGTTCGTACTATATGAGGCCTTCGTGGCAAACGGGATCGGGAATTACGAATGCTTCCGATCCTGCTCTGACGCAGGGTGGGAATTGGGTCACGGGGGTGACGCTCACCAACGGGGGTGGCAGCGGCTATACCACGGCTCCTTCGGTGACATGGAGCGGCGGTACCTGTGCGACGTTGCCGGCGACGGCATCGACGACCATCAGCGGCGGTTCGGTAACTGGGATTGTCTTCAACTACGGTGTGCAGGGCGGGACACTGGCGGCGGGCCAAGGCATCGGCTGTACGGTGGCCCCGACAGCTACGTTTACGGCAGCACCGGCAGGGGGAACAACCGCGACGGGGACGGCAACGATCGGACCGATGTGGAATATCCAGCCTCTGGTCTCGGGTGTGCCACACCGCTTAACGCCGGATCTGGTGTTGAACGCGGCGTCGAGTCATGACGGCACGCTGTTCTGCAGCGAGGGCGTTTGCGAAATCAACAGCTCCGGAGCCTTCACGGATGCCGGAATCGTCGGTGGAACGTCGGTGGCCGCGCCCAGCATGGCGGGCATCCAGGCGTTGATCAATCAGGCGAATGGTGGACGGCAGGGCATGCCTGGCTACATTTATTATGCGCTGGCGAACAACCAGTATGTGGCGAATGCGGCGGGGTGTAATTCGTCGAGTTTGACCGCAACCAATTGCGCGTTCCAGGACATCACGCTGGGCAACAACTACATCTGCGGCACGTCAACCTGCACGACGACGACCGGTACGAAGATTGGTTGGGCGGCGGGAACGGGTTACGATCTGGCCTCGGGACTGGGGTCGGTCAACGCCTACAACCTGGCGACGCAGTGGAGCAGCGTGGTATTTAACAGTTCCACCAGCACGCTGGGCCTGTCGCAAACCTCGTTTGCGCACGGGACGCCGATCACGTTGAGCGGCGCAGTCTCGGCAACCGCGGGGACGCCGACGGGCGATGTGGCTTTCATCGTCAGCCAGGGAGAAATTGGCGATCCAGTGAATCTGACTTCCGGGGCCTTTGTGGTTCCGGGGGCATTTGCAACGCTGAGCGGCGGCAACTACAGCGACAGCATCTCGAACCTGCCGGGTGGGAGTTACACCGTTCAAGCGCGTTACGGTGGGGACACCAACTTCGGCTCCAGCCTCTCGGCTCCGGTAGCGGTCACGGTAACTCCGGAAGCGAGCACGATCACGATTACACCGCAGGTCATCAATCTGACGGCTTGCACGATGACCAACGGCAACACGTTCACTTACGGCCAGTTGATCTGGGTGCAGGTAACGGTTGCGGGGGTTTCGGGACAGGGCGTTCCGACCGGCTCGGTGAACATCACCGTGGACGGCAACAGCTATGCGACGGAAACGCTCGATCCGCAAGGCAATGGGTACCTGGTGGCGGGAAACGTGGGAACAGCCTCGAATTCCTGCCTCTACGACTACACCTTTGCACAGAGCCCGATGCTCTCTGGTGGAACGCACACCATCAGCGCGTCGTACTCGGGAGACGCGAGCTTCAACGCAACGACGGCAGGCACTCCGGCGAGCGTCACCGTGACTCCAATCGCAACGACGCCGACACTGGCGGCGGGTGCGACCCTGATTACTTCGGCGACCGCGACGAGACTCGCCGTAACCTTCCCAACCGTCACCGCGCTGACTGCCGGTTCGTACACACCGGGAGCTTCCGGGCCGACGGGAACGGTAACGTTCACCGATACCACGACGTCGACGGTGCTGGGAACGGCGACGGTTGTACCCAGCGTGACGTATGTCGGCGGCGGCAGCAGCACCTACCCGAGCTATACGTACGCAGCCACGGCGGTGGGTTCGACCACGGGTATCACAAGCACGGGAGCCAATTCCATCACCGCTACTTATTCCGGTGACAGCAACTACGCCGGAACGACAACCACCGCAGTGACGGTCACAGTGGGCACGGGAACGGCAACCACCACAACGGTGACTTCGAGCGCTAACCCAACTACCATCAACGGGCGGCCAACCTTGACCGCTACCATCGCAGGCGGTGCTGGTCCGACAGCGGGCACAGTCACCTTCTACGACACCACGTACGGACTGGTGCTGGGTACTGGCACGGTAGGCACCAGTCACACGGCGACCTTCCGTCCGGCTAGCGGCTATCCATTCCTGGGTGGCAGCCACAGCATCGTCGCGCAGTTTGGCGGCAATGGCACGTTTATGGCGAGCACGTCTCCTGCGTTCACGCAGACCGTGACCAAGGGAGCCGGGACAGTTCTACTCACGGCCAAGACGGTGGGCACTGCTGGTCAGGCCTACACGTTCGCGGCGGTGTTTAGCCCCAGCCCCAGCAGCACCGGCTTTGAGCCGATTCTGGGCGTCATGACGTTCTACGACGGAGCTACTGTGCTGGGAACAGCGGTGCCGAATGACGTGTACGCTTCACAGGGCGGTTATGGTCTGTGGACGGCGTCGTTCTCAACCAGCGCACTCACTGCCGGGACGCATACCATCACGGCGCAGTACAACGATGTGAACTACCTTTCGGCGGTCTCGAACGCGCAGACGGTCTACGTGGGGAACAGCACGGTCGGGATTTACACTCCTCTCGCGGGCACGACACTGGCGGGAACTGGATCGACGACGTTCAAGTGGTATCCGATCGCGAACGCGCAGTACGGGCTGGATCTTGGTTCGACTCCGGGAGGGCACGATTACTACCAATCGGGGAACCTGGGAACGGTTCTATCCACAACGGTTGCGAACAGCGCACTGCCGTCGAATGGCAGCACGGTATACGCAACTTTCTACTACCTCGTTAACAACAATTTGCAAACCGTGGCTACCACGTATAACTCGTTCACGGGTACGCCGGGCGTGATCACTTCGCCGGTTCCTAACTCAACCCTGAGCGGGAGCAGCGTTTCGTTTGTATGGAGCGCGGGCACGGGAGCGACAGCATACGGGCTCAACGTGGGCAACACATTGGGTGGGAACCAGTACTACTCATCGGGCAACCTGGGTAACGTGCTGACCAAGACGGTATCGGGTCTACCGACGGACGGCAGCACGGTTTACGTGACGCTGTTCTCGCTGGTGGGCAGTAACTGGGTGACCAGTCCGTACACCTATACGGCGTTCAACGCGAGCGCGGGGAAGGCGGTGATACAGACACCGACTCCGAACTCGACACTGAGCGGCAGCAGCGTGACGTTCACCTGGAACAACACGGGCGCGGCAGGGTACTGGATCGATGCGGGCAACGTTGCCGGGGGAGCTCAGTATGTGCAGTCGGGCAACCTGGGCAATGTGCAGACGTTCACGGTGAACGGATTGCCGACGAACGGCAGCACGGTCTATGTGACTCTATATTCGCTGGTGGGCGGAAACTGGCTCAGCAACGGATACACGTACACAGCGGTCAACGCAGCGACGGCGGCGGGAGTCTTGACGACTCCGACTCCGGGTTCAACGTTGACGGGTAACAGCGCGACCTTCACCTGGGCGGCGGGCGCGGGAGCGTCGGCCTACTGGCTGGATGTGGGCAGCGTGGCCGGTGGTAGCCAGTACTCGCAGTCGGGCAACCTAGGCAACGTGTTGACGACGACGGTGAACGGGTTGCCGACGGATGGCAGCACGATCTACGTCACGCTGTACTCGCTGATCGGCACGCAGTGGGTGGGCAACGCTTACACCTACACCGCGCTGAACGCAACCAGCGGCTTGGCTACGATGATCTCGCCGACACCCGGTACGTTTATAAACGGGACTTCGGCGACGTTCACGTGGAACCTGGACGCGAACGCAACCGCTTACTGGGTGGATATCAGCGCGGTGGCACCGGGTGGAAACGATGTGTTCCAATCCGGAAACCTGGGCAACGTTCCGACGGTCACGGTGAACAATCTGCCGGGAACAGGCAGCGGCACGTTGTACGTGACCCTGTACTCGTATGTGGGAGGGCAGTGGTTGAGCAACGCATACACGTACACGAACTAGCGAAAGGCTAATCGTCAGTAAGCTAGTTGTTACTAAGCATCGGCCGTCGCCTCACCGCGGCGGCCGATATTTTTTGGACTGGGTGGGGACTTCGGCCGGTGCCGTTTTTGCTGCTTGTACAATCGNNGTTCAAGCAATCGGGTTCAAGCAATCGGGTTCAAGAATGAGCCGAGTCCAGACTGTCTCGAAAACACGCGCCCGCGGCCGCAATCGGCCGAATCGACAAGGGCCTGCGGAAACAGGGCGGTTTCTCACTGGGAAAAATCTGAAGATCGCACTCTGCTTCCTGGTGGCGGCGGGCACGATCGCAATCTATAGCCCGGTCATTGGGCATTCGTTTATCGTGCTGGACGATCACGATTACGTCACGGCGAATTCTCACATCCATGCGGGACTGCGCTGGAGCACAATCCAGTGGGCATTCGCGTCGACGGCGGCGGCAAACTGGCACCCTCTTACGTGGCTTTCCCATGCGTTGGACTACCAGTTGTTTGGCTTGAACCCGGCCGGCCATCATTTCGATAGCGTGCTGATCCACGCGGTGAACGTGGTGTTGTTATTTCTGCTGCTGTCGTGGATGACAGGGCGGATAGGGCCCAGCCTGCTGGTAGCAGCGTTGTTCGCATTGCATCCCATCAATGTGGAGTCGGTGGCGTGGGTGGCGGAGCGCAAGAACCTGCTGTGCACGCTGTTTTTCATTTTGGCGATCGGGGCGTATGGCTGGTATGTCCGGAAGCCGGGCTGGCGGCGGTATCTGGTATTGGCTTTGCTGTTTGCGGCGGGACTGATGGCCAAGCCGATGGTGATTACGCTGCCGTTCGTCTTGCTGCTGCTGGATTATTGGCCGTTGGGCAGGATGCGCGGAAGTGCGGCTTCGGTGGATGGCGCGCCGCAAATGGCTTTCTGGCGACTGGTATTGGAGAAAGTGCCTCTGCTGGTTCTGTCGGGCGCGAGCGCCTTGATCACGCTTTATGCGCAGCGAGCCGGATATGCGGTGCGGAGCTTGAACCAGTTTCCGCTGTCGATTCGCATCGCGAATGCCGATGTGGCCTATGGGCTCTATCTATGGAAGATGGTGTGGCCGGCGCGGCTGGCGCTCTATCCTCATGCGGCGATTGTTCCGCCGTCATGGCAGTGGATGGTGTCGGGGCTGGTGCTGACAGGTATTACCTTGCTGGTGGTGATCTATCGCGGCAAGGGCTACCTGGCGGTGGGCTGGTTCTGGTTTCTGGGGACGCTGGTTCCGGTGATTGGGCTGGTGCAGGTGGGAGAGGCTTCGATGGCGGACCGCTATGCGTATATTCCGCTGCTCGGGGTTTTCGTGATGATGGCGTGGGGGCTGGACGATTGGGCAGAAGCAAGAAGAGTGTCCGCAGTTTGGCGGGAGATTCCGGCGTTGCTGGCGCTGGCGGCGCTCAGTTTCGTCACCTGGGGGCAGATTGGTTACTGGGACAGCGATTACGATCTGTGGGCGCACGCGCTGGCGATTAACGAGAGAAATCCCTTTGCGCATGATGCGATGGGGTCGGCTTTGCTGGATCCCGAGTTGGGCAGCAAGAATGGCCCGCAGGAGTTGAATGCCGAGCAGCGGATGGATGAGGCGCGGGAACATTTCGAGCAAGCCTTGGAACTGCGGCGTCAACTGGCGCAGCAGAATCCGGCTACTTATCTGCCCGATATGGCCACGACTTTGAATAATCTGGGAAATCTGGATCGAATGGAGAATCGTCCGCAGGACGCGTATCAGCATTATCTGGCGGCGCTGGAAATTCACCGGCAACTGGAGCGGCAGAATCTGGAGCGCTACCGGCCGGATTTGGCAACCGCGCTGAATAATCTTGGGATGCTGGAACAGAGCATGGGGCAGGAAGAGGACGCGGAGCAGCACTTCCAGGATGCTTTGGCGATTTACCGTCCTCTGGCAGAGCATGACCCGGACACATTTCTGCCCAAAGTGTCAGAGGTGCTGAATTTTCTGGCCTTGACCGAGCGCGAAGAGAAGCGCCTGGACGCGGCTCGCGAGCACTACGAAGAGGCATTGATGATTCGGCGCAAACTGGCGCAGCAGGATGCTGACGCCTATCTGCCTTACCTGGCGACAACGCTGAACGACTTGGGAGTTCTGGACGGGATGCAGAACCGGAGCAGCGACGCTCGCGAGCATTATGAAGAAGGGTTGCGGTATTACCGTCAACTGGCGGAGCGTGATCCGGAGATCTACCTGCGATTTGAAGCGGCTACGGTGAACAATCTGGCGTTCGTGGAAGAAAGCGAGGGCCGGATTGATGAGTCGCGGACCCACTATAAGGAGGCTTTGGAGGCGTTCCGGAAGCTATCGCATGGTGACCCCGACACATATGTGAATGATGTGACGCGAGTCGAACGAAGCCTGGAGGGATTGGAGAAGAAATCCGCGTCGCGGTAGGCCGGGACGTGGTGTGCAATCGCGGCAGCGGTCCACCGCGGTTTCACGTCAGGGAAAGCCGGGTACGGCCATCCCTAACGCGATTCTTGCGCGGGCTGGGTTAGGGAACCACGGAGAAGACAGTGCCGTCGCTGTATTGGCCGCCCAGGCTGGTGGTGCCGTAGAGGACGCCGCCGCTAAGCGCAAGGCCGGCAGTGGTGTCGGCACCGTCGCCGTTTCCAGTGAAGGTCCAAAGCACGGTTTCAGACCAGACGCCGCCTTTCTGAGCTGGAGGGCTGAGCTTGAAGACTACTCCAGAGTTACCGGTGCCGACGCCGGTGGTGCCGTAGAGATTTCCTTTGGTATCGAGGACAACGCCGTAGCGGGCGTAGGAACCATCGGGGCCGCCTCCGAAGGTGTAGAGCACGCTTTCGGAATAGGTGCCGCCGGTCTTGGCTGGGGTTAGCTCGAAGACCGTGCCGTAGCCACTTCCGCCCAGGCCGGTGGTGCCGAACAGATCGCCGGCTGCGTTGAAGACCACGTTGGCGTAGGGTTTGCCTCCGTCACTACCTCCGGTGAACGCGTAAAGCACAGTTTCGGTCCAGGCACCGCCGACGATGGCTGGAGGAGTGAGCTTGAAAACCGCCCCTTGTCCAGAAGGGCCGCCGCCGTCCAGGGTTGTGCCATAGAGGGCCTTGGACTTGAGAACTAATCCGGAGTAGGGCTTGCCGCCATCGGTGCGTCCGGTGAAGTTGTAGAGAATGGACTCGTTCCAGGGGGAGTTTTTCTTGGTGGGCGGGGTCAACTCGAACACGGTGCCGAAGTTGGACGATCCGCCGAACGGCGTGGTGCCGATCAGAGCGGTTCCGTCAAAAATGACCGCGCTGGCGGGGTTACTGCCATCGGTGCCGCCCTTGAAGCTGTAGAGGACGGTCTCGGTCCAGNNGCTCCGGACTTGAGCACTAATGCAGCTTGCGGACCCGAGCCGTCGCCGGTGTTGACGCCCTGAAAGCTGTAGAGGACGGTTGGGGTCCAGGACGGCGGTGAGATCATGAACACGGTTCCGCAGCCCGAGCCCAAGTTGCACTGCGTGCTGCTGCCACCCTCGCCCGTGGTGCCATAGAGCGCTCCCGTGCTATCGGCGATGAGGCCGGAGTAGGGGTTGGCGCCGCCGCCGCCACCGGGGAAGCTATACAGAACGGTCTCGACCGGCGTGGTAGCCAAGGCGCTGGCAGCGAGCGCCAGTATGAGCAGGAAAATGGACAACGGTTGTCCCCAAAGGGTATGAGTTTGTTGTGGCATGCAGGAATCTCCCAATGCGCGCATTCAATTCAGTTATGACTGGTTGGAACACGCGCCGGAAGAGCGCGCCGATGGGCGCGCAACGCGTTACAAATCAGCTGCGGAAATCGCAGTAACCCTGATTATAGTAGTTAAAGCCTGCATTGCGGCCAATAGTTTGCGTCCCGCCGGGATCTTTCGGCACTTGTCGGGGACCATCAATCGGGGACAACCAGAATGGTATTTGGCATGCCGGGCTTGGTCCTGGCGGGCTGGCTTGCAGGATTCCGTTGATTTCGAGATCCCTTCAGAAGCGAGCCTGGGACGTGGGTCGATCAACCTGCGGATCGCCTGGGTGAACGAAAGTGCCCGATGGTCGAGAAGCCCGATGAAACCGAAAAGCGCTCCAAAAGCCGCTCTAAAAGCGGATTGTTGAATATAATGGCGGCTCGTCAGATTCCGCCCATGTCGATCGGGTGAAGGAGCCGTAAGTCAGCCCGGGATCGGAATGGAAAGTCCGACTCAAGTCTCAACTCGGAGGCGAATGATGAAGCCGTTGACGACCAGGCTCTTTGCATGGGCCAGCTTGTTTCTTATCTCAATGTCATTCACTTGGCCAGTCCATGCGCAGACCGTGGCGGAGCCGAGCGGGAGTACGGGACGATCCAGCTACGACAGCACCGAGGAAGTGACTCTGACGGGCAGGATATCGAGTGTGCTCACGAAAGCCGCTCCGGGAATGGTGGCCGGATCTCACCTGCTGCTGGCAACCTCCTCTGGCCTGGTGGACGCGAGTCTGGGAAGGTTCGCTCTGTCAGGGAGCGGCACGCCCGGGTTGAGGACCGGACAGGAAATTGAGGTGAGGGGCGTGATGAGGACGAGGAAAGACGGGTCATTCCTGCTGGTACGAACAGTGAAAGTCGATGGCGAGGCTTTCGCGATCCGGAACGAACATGGCTTCCCATTGTCGGAGCAGGCGCGGGCGCTGGCCAGGCAGAAGACAGAGCGGAAGGGAGAGTCGCAATGAAACGTCCAGATCGCAGCAGCAGCCGCGGCTCAATGGTACTGGCATCGAGTCTCCTGTTTTTGCTTTTTCTGACCAACTGCAACAGCTCGAACTTCAATCCGCCGGGGCAGGCGATCGCGGCGACCAGCGGGACACCGCAAAGTGCGGCCGTCAACACCGCGTTTGCAGCGCCCCTGGTGGCGACGGTCACGATGGGCGGATCACCGGTGAGCGGCGCGTTCGTTACCTTCACGGCTCCGGCGACGGGCGCAAGCGGCGTGTTCGCGTCGACATTGAGCAATACGGAAACGGATACTACAAACGCGAGTGGCGTGGCGACCTCGTCGACGTTCACCGCCAATGGAACGCTCGGGGCGGACACGGTGACGGCTTCAGTGGCGGGAGTGACGGCTACGACGAGTTTCAGCCTGACCAACACCTCCGGACCGGCAGCTTCGATTACGGAGAGCGGCGGAACCCTGCAGGATGCCACCATCAATACAGCGTTTGGAGCGCCGTTGGTAGCGATGGTGGTGGACAGCAACCAGTATCCGGTGAGCGGCGCGGCGGTGACATTCACAGCGCCGGTGACGGGAGCGAGCGGCACATTTGCGTCGAACTCGACCAATACGGAAACCGATACGACTGATGCCAGCGGGATGGCGACCTCGTCGAAATTCACGGCGGATGGCACGGCGGGCGCTTATGTGGTAACAGCGACGGTTGGAACGCTGGCTGCCGCGAACTTCAATCTGGCAAACATCACCGGTTCGCTGGTATCGATCACGGCAACCAGCGGAACGCCGCAGAGCGCGACGGTCAACGCGGGGTTTGCCGCGCCGCTGGTGGCAACTGTAGTGGACAGCAACCAGAACCCGCTGAGTGGCGTGGTCGTGACCTTCGAAGTGCCAGCCACGGGAGCGGGCGGCACGTTCGCGGGTGGAGTGAATACTGCGACGACGAATGCGAGCGGCGTGGCCATCTCAGCGGCGTTCACCGCCAACGGGTCAGTCGGCACCTACACGGTCACGGCTTCGGTTGCTACGGGGGCGGAACCGGCCAGCTTTGTTCTGACCAACACAGCGATCCAATATGCCTTCTATTTGAGCGGACTGGAGGTGGGCCAGAATTATTACGCACTGGCCGGGTCGGTGACGGTTGACGGCAACGGCAACGTCCTCGGCGGTGAGCAAGACTACAACGACGGGGTTGGATTGCTGTCGCCTCAGCCCTCCGGCGACACGATTTTGCCGACACCTTCGGGACTCTTCGTGGACCCTGCCACCGGCCAGGGGACGCTCACGATGGTGACCAACAACACGAGTCTGGGCCAAGGCGGATTCGAAACGCTCGGCGTGCAGTTTGTAAATGCGAACCACGCGCTGATCGTTCAGTTTGATGGGTCGGCAACTTCGAGCGGAAGCCTGGACACGCAGACGCTGTCCAGCACGCTTAACGACGGGAATTATGCCTTCACACTTTCCGGGGTGGACCCAGAGTATCAGCCGATTGTGCTGGGAGGAGTGTTCTCGATTACGAATGGCGGCACCGCCCTGGCTGGCACGTTTGACGCCGACGATGCCGGGGCCACGACGCTGGCAACGACTTTCAGCGGAGTCATCACCGGACCGGATGCTTCCGGGCGGGGCACGATCGCCAGTTCGGCTCTAGCGGTTTCGCTCAACTATTACGTGGTGGGACCCGAGGCGATACGGATCATCGATGTGGATGGCGGCGATTCGGCGGCGGGTTCGGTGTTCGGCCAGGGGGCCGGCACGTTCAGCAACGCATCGCTCGGGAGTTCGGTATTCGGTGTGGAAAGCAACTCGTTGGGGAATCTCTATGCGGCGGCTGGCGAGTTTAGTGTTCCCTCCAGCGGCACCTTCGCGGGGGTCGCAGATGACAATGAATACGACAATGGCACGATTGTCCCCGATGCTGCGATTTCGGGGAGCTATACGGTGATGGGCAATGGGTATGGCAGCCTGACCATCGCGGCTGGAGACCTGGGCGATGTGAGCGTTCTGGGAATTTATCTGACCGACCCACTTCTGAACCTGGAGGATCCGAATAACACGAGCAGCGGATTGGGCGGAGCTCTGGTGGCCGACCTGGATACTGGTCTGAACGGCACTGGCGTGCTGATTCCGCAAACGGATACATCGACGGCCAGCTTTGCCGGGGACTATGCCTTCGCTGCCCAGGCTTATAACAATCCCCGCGGACCGAGCTTCGGTTGGGAATTCGACTTTGTTGGGCAAGGTGTAGTTAGCAGCGGTGCTTTGAGCGAGGCTCCCGGACTGCTCAGCGATCCATTCTTCATTTTCAATGCCACTAAACCAGATGGGACGGACACGGCAAGCTTCACCGGCGCCGCAGTGGCGGATGGGGCTAACCCGGGGCGCTACACCATCAATAAGCTGAGCGTGGCGGTGGCATCGGACCCTGCGAATTTCGCTACCGTCATTTATCAGGCTGGAGGGGGGCAATTGTTCTGGCTGGACGAAGATTCAAACGGCGATAGCGTATTCCTGGGACCGCTGGAGCAGCAAGGGTCGCTCAGCGGATTACCAGCGGGAAGAGAGGCCGTGGTTACGCGCAAATCGAAAGGGCAAAAATAGCGGCTGGGAAACGGGGTGTGGGCGGCCGTGTTCCCACGATCGTTTTGAGCGGGTGGAGATCGGCGGCGATTAGGGAGATGGCATGAAACTTCCACGGATGATTTTGCTGTCGCTGATGGTGGTGGCAGCGCCAGTCGTGTCTTCGGCTCAGGATGCGACGGGAAGAATTTTCGGAACGGTCTACGACCAGCAGGGAGCGGTGATCTCCGAGGCGCACATTACGGTGATCAACACGGCCACGCACGACGCGCGCACTGCCATCACTAACCGGGAGGGGACGTTCCAGTTGCTGTCCCTGCCCATCGGAGTTTATAAGGTGACTGCCGAACACGAGGGGTTTCGCACGGTGGCGAGTGCGGACCAGAAACTCCAGATCAACCAGGCCCTGCGCCTTGACTTCAAGATGGAGGTGGGCGCGGCGAGTCAAACGGTGGACGTTGGAGCTGAGGCAGCGCCGGTTGAAACGGTCAATCCAACTCTGGGGCAATCGATCACCGGACGAACCCTCACCAACATGCCTTTGAACGGGCGGGACATGATGGACCTGGCATTGCTGCAGCCTGGAGTCACGGAAAGCAACGACGACAATTCTGGCGCGGGGAACTACAGCATCGCTGGTGGAAGGACCGATTCCGTGACTTTCCTGCTCGACGGCGGACTGAACAACGACTTGCTGGATAACAGCAACGTGCTCGATCCCAACCCCGACGCGGTTGCGGAGTTCCGGATTCTGACCAGCGATTACACGGCGGAGTATGGGCGCAACGGCGGCGGGATCATCAGCGTGGTCACCAAGTCGGGCACCAATCAGATCCACGGCAGCCTGTTTGAATTCATCAGGAACCGGGCACTTGATGCCAACGACTACTTTAACAAGCAGCAGGGTCTTCCCCGACTCGACCTGAAGCGCAACCAATACGGAGCGACGCTGGGCGGACGGATGGTGAAGGACCGGGCATTTTTCTTTGCCGCCTACCAGGGGCAGCGCCAGGTTAAGGCCAATCCGATCATTGATACACCGGTGTATACACCGCTGGAGTTGCAGGGAAATTTTTCAGAAGCCGAACCCTACGATGGGGTAGTGTGCTTGAATACGGCGGGATGTCCCGATCCCGGAGTGGCGCAGTTTCTGGCCAACAATTCCTATTTCACGACTCCCAGCGGAAGCGCGGCCAACGCGATCATCGATCCCACGAAGTTCGACCCGATCGCGCTGGCCTATATCAAAGCGGGGTTAATCCCCAGTGCTCCGGGCGGTCTGCTTTCAACCTCGGAGAATGCGGTGGATAATCGGAATGAGGTAACCACCAGGTTCGATGTCAATCTCAACCCCAAAGACAAGCTTTCCGCGACTCTTGGTCTGAACCGGGCCGGTGACCCCTACAATGGGACGCTAAATCCCGCACCGTTCGCGAGCGTCCCCGGCTTCCCGAGTATCGACAAGAAGACGTATTACTTCTTCAACCTGGGATACACGCGAATTTTCACGCCGACGGTGCTGAATGAATTCCACTTCGTCGCGCACCGCACCAACTTCTTGCAGGACGAACCCGGGAATCATCTGCCAACGGGCCCGGACCTGGGCATCCAGATCTCGCCCGATCTCGCCACCGGGCCGACCAACATCTATTTCGATAATGGATTTCAAATCGGGCCGAGCGAAGCGGGTCCCACGCGATTCATCGAAAACACATTCTCGTGGACGGATGCCCTTTCGTGGACCCGGGGCAAACACAACTGGAAGTTTGGAGCCGGGTTCTCGCCCTATCAGGAAAACCTAGTCTTCGGCTATTACTTGAACGGCGAGTTTGATTTTTATACGGGCACGAGTACGGGGACGGGCAATGACTATGCCGATTTTCTGCTGGGCATTCCGGACGCGTATTTTCAAAACGCCAACGCCCCTTCCAACATTCGGAGCAAGAGCACGTACGGGTTCGCACAGGACGAGTGGCACTGGCGCAAGAACCTCGTTCTGACCATGGGACTGCGGTACGAATACAACTCGCCCAAGTACGACACTGAGGGGCGGAGTTTTTCGGTGATTCCGGGAGTTCAATCGCGTCGCTTCGTGAACGCGCCCACGGGGCTGGTGTTTCCGGGCGATCCGGGAGCGCCCACTGGAACCAACTTTCCCGACAAGAAGAACTTCGCGCCCCGCTTTGGATTTGCGTGGGATCCGAGCGGAAACGGCAAGACCAGCCTGCGGGGCGGCGTGGGTCTTTTCTATGACATCCTGAAAGGCGAAGACAATCTTCAGTTCAATGGCCAGCCGCCATTCGTGGGCTCGGCGGGACTTTACTACACTTCCCCGAACTACCTGCCGCCCACCTGCATCAATAGCCTTAAGGGTTGTCCGGTGACTGCGCCGCTGACTTATCTGACCCAGCCCTTCGAGAATGCGTGCAATTTTGACGTGAATGGCAACTGCAAGAGCCTGGGTGTGGCCAATACTTTCCCCTCGAAGCCGCCGGCTTCGAACATCGATTTCACCCCGTTCCTTCCGATCAACAACACGGGCGCGATTTTTCTGGACGATCCGCACCTGCGCACGCCCTACGTTTATCAATACAATCTAAGTCTGCAACGGAATCTGATCGCGGACACGGTACTGGAAGCGAATTATGTGGGAAGCTCGGGGCATGGGCTCACCTCTCTCCGTGACATTAACCCAGTTGTGCTCGGCAGTACCAATCGAGTGCTCAATGAGAGCAGCGGAAACTGTGGAGCGGTTCCGGATGTGGCCTGCTTCGGGCCGCTGCCGGAATTCAAGAATGTATCCAATGCGAACTACAACGCGCTGGAAGTGAGCCTGACGAGGCAGCCGAAGGATTCACGGTTGGGCACGGCATATTACACGCTGGCCTATACGTATGGGCATAACCAGGATAATGCTTCTGGTTTCGCGCAGCGCAACGCCCAGGTGCCCGCGTACGACGGCAAGCTCTTCTACGCATCCGGCGACAGCGATGTCCGCCATCGCATTACTCTGAGTGGAGGATGGGATGTGCCGTTGGAGCGTGTATGGACGACGGGGCCGAAGCGCCTGACGGTGGGGTGGAGTCTCTATCCGATCGTGACGTATCGCACCGGATTCCCCTTCGACATTTCAGCGCAATTGCCCGATACCTACGATCCTGTCAATCCGGGCACGTCGGGTGCGGGCGACCCTTTGCTTTCGCATGCGGCGGTGGTGGAGCCGATCAGAACTTTCAATCCGGCTAAGGTGCGCACGATTAGCGAGATCACCTACAACTCGGTTCTAAACTCCAAGACGCAGCAGTACCAGTGCGTGATCACGACTCAGGCGGTGACGGGTAACTTTCTCTTCGATCCCAACAGTTTTTCGAACGTGCCGCTGGAGAACAACGCTTACTATGACGGGGGCACTCCCAATGCCTGTTTCCCGCAACTCGACCCGGTACATAACCCGGCGGACCGGACCTATGGCCTGCGGCGCAATGTGCTGCGCGGCCCGACTCTGACGAACGTCGATGTCGCGCTCGCCAAAACCACGGCGCTGACGGAGCGCTATAAACTGGAGTTTCGCGCCGAGTTCTTCAATGTTTTGAATCATGCCGAATTCGCGCAACCGACGGTCGCCGACGGCACCGCGAACATTCAAAGTCCAACGTTTGGGGAGATCACGAACACCGGCACGTTTCGTGGGGCCACTCCGCGGATCGGGCAACTAGCGTTGCGGCTGACGTTCTAGTACACGCGGAGGCCGGAAGGTACTACGCGCTCCCGACAATCAAGGTGAAGCAGGGAAGAATTCGAATTACGGAATCGCGGTAACACTCATGATGGTCGCGGCCTGCATCGCGGCCTCGAGGGTACGTCCGGCGAGGATTTTTCCGGCGCTTGAAGGAACCACCAGAATGTCGTTGGCCTGCAGGGCTAAGTCCGGAGCCTTCGCTTGCAATATCTTCTTCAACTGCACCGGAGTTTCGGTCATGCCCGTGGGGCTTTTGCGCAGAATCTTCGCTCCGCTCAATTTCGCGGTGCGATTAGTGCCTCCGGATAAGGCCACGGCCTGCAATACGGTAAGACCGCTGGCGTCCATGAGCAAGCCGCTGGGCCGGCCAACATCGCCGACGACGTAGACGATGTCGGCCTTGCGCACGATGATGGTATCGCGGGGGTAAACCTTGATGTTGCTGTCGGGATTGTCGCTAAGATTACGGGAGACAGGAAGAGTAATTGGGTTATCGGGATCGCTGCGATGGGTCACGGTGATGCTGTGGCCAGCTTTTTCGGTAAGGCCGCCGGAAGCCGAGATGAGATCGAAGAGGTGCTGCTCTCCAAGGACGGGATAGACGCCGGGCTTGGCCACTTCTCCCAGCAGACTTGCTCCCTGGGAAGCGTATTCGGTCACAAAGAGAGAGACGTAAGGATCTTTAAGGAAAGTGGAGAGACGTTTCTCGATTAACTTCGCCGCCTCTTCGGAAGTAAGACCAGCGACATGCGTGGGTCCGATTAAGGGGCAGTAGATGTCGCCGTTTGGGGAGATGCGAGTCTTGGTGGTGAGCTCGGGAACATCGTAGACCGTCATTTCGACTAAGTCGCCAATGCCGAGTTGCAGGGAGGGGTTTCGGTCTCCGGGTGTGGCCTGAAGTGGGTCGGAGTTGGGCTGATTTCCGCCCTGGATGCCGCTCTCTTGCCGGCCATCATTATTATTAGTGTTATTAGTGACATCTTGATGGCTGGGAGGGGGCTGTTCCTGAGCAGGCAAATTGAGCGCCAGAGAGCCTGACAAAGCGGCTGCCAGTAACACGGTAACGCTTATTTCTTTCAATGACTTACCGAGAAGGAACCGCATTGTTACACGACCTCTGACTGCCCGCCAAGCTACATTTTAGCATGATCGGCAGGGCGTCGAAACAGATTGGCGCCGGTTGTCGCTCAATCTGCCGGCCGTTTATTATGATTGACCGAGCCGCCCGCTGTTTTGTCATCACATCCTCCTCTCCCAGTCTTTGCTAAAATCGCGCCTCAGGTGCCGCCTTGTCGGATCGCACATCATCCACGTCGGTAGTGTCGGACTCGGTTGCTGAATTCCTGAAAACCATTCCACCTTTTCAGTTCCTGCCGGCGGGCGAACTCCAGCGTCTGGTGCCGAGCATGACGCTGCAATATTTTCCCAAAGATGACACCATCATCAGCGCCGGACATCGAGCATCGGAAGCGCTCTACATCGTTCATAAGGGCGCGGTGAAACTCGCATTGCGCACCATGGTGGGGAAGGAACTGGTTTTCGATCTGCGCAGTGAAGGAGAAATCTTCGGTCTGCTCTCGCTCATGGGCCGGGACATCGCGCGGCTCGATGTGACGGCGGTCGAAGACGCGCTTTGCTACAGCATTCCGGGAACCGTGATTCGCGAACTTGCCTCCCGTTATCCCGAATTTTCGGAGTACCTGGTGCGCGTGTCGATTACGCGCTACATCGACCGCAGTCTGAAGGAACTTCATGATCAGACGCAATTGATGGGCAATACCGAGCGGTTGCTCTACTCGCTCGCGGTCAAAGATGTGGTGAGTTCTCCGGCGGTGGCGTGCACCGGTGAAACCTCGATACGCGAGGCCGCGCGGCTGGCCTCAAGATCCCATGCCACGTGCCTGGCGGTGGTCGGACCGGACGGTCGCGCCATCGGAATCGTCACCGATCGCGATTTTACGCGTCGCGTTCTGGCGCAGGATCTGGCGATCGAGCATCCAGTGAGCAGCATCATGAGCGCGCCCGTGGTTTCGGTCGAGAGCACGGCGCGGCTGTTTCAGGCGCTACTGGCCATGCTCTCCGACGACATTCAGCACGTGCTCGTCACCGAAGAGGGAATGCCGAAGGCGGTGCTTTCGAGCCATGACCTCATCCTGCTGCAGGGCAAGTCGCCACTCGCGGTTTCGCGTCATATCGAGCAACAGAAAACAGTGGAAGGCCTTGCCCGGGCGCAGAAGAACATTATCGGGCTGCTGCCGCTGCTGTTGCGAGAAGGCGCGCGGGTGAGCCACATTACGCGAGTGGTTGCGGAGATCAACGACCGGCTGATGGCCAAGATTCTGCAATTCGCCGAGGCCGAGTTGGGGCCGGCTCCGCTGGCCTACTGCTGGGTGGTGCTGGGCAGCGAAGGACGGCGCGAGCAGACGTTCAAGACGGATCAGGATAATGCGCTGATTTATGCCGACCCTGGCGACAACGAAGCCGTAGCCGCGAACGCGCAGGAATACTTCACGCGCTTTGCTCTCTACGTTCGGGATGCGCTCGTCCGTTGTGGTTATCCGGCCTGCGAAGGAGACTATATGGCCAGCAATCCGCGGTGGCGGCAGCCGATCTCTTCGTGGAAAAACTACTTTCGGACATGGATCACGGAGGCCGACCTTCATTCGGTAGAGGACGCGCTGATCTTTTTCGACATGCGGTCCGCTGGCGGCGATGTTTCGCTGTTCGAAGCGTTGGCGGCTTTCGTTCGCGAAGCCCTGAAGGACGCTTCTTTCTTCAAATCCGTTTTCGCCTATGTAAGCACGAACCGCAAGCCCCCTCTGGGATTTTTTCGGACCTTCGTGGTGGAGCGTTCCGGTGAGCACAAAGAGGAACTCGACATCAAGACTTTCGGCACCAGCCCGATCGTGAATGCGGCGCGGCTGCTGGCGCTGGATGGAGGAATTGAAGCTACCAATACCGTGGACCGGCTGGCGCATTCGCTTTCTTATTTCGACGATGCTCTGCGCCTGGAATTGCTGGAGTCGTTCGAACTGCTCACGCTGCTTCGACTGGAACATCAGCTGCAGCAGTCGCAGGCGAAAGAGCCGCTCAGTAATTATGTAAATCCCGGCAACCTCACGCATCTGCAGAGGAGCCTTCTTAAGGAAGCGTTTCGGACGATCACGCGCACCCAGTCGGCGATTTCGGACCGCTTCCGCTCCGCCGTATGGGCGCAACTGGGGTCTGCCTGAGAATGGCTCTGAAGATACATCTCAGGTTACCGGGCTGGATCAAGGGCGCAGCACAGCCGGCGCAAGATCTGTACCCGCCCGACACTCCCTTGCGTTCGGTTCGCTATGTGGTGATTGACACCGAATTTTCTTCGCGGAACCGCCGTTCGAACCGCCTGCTATCGGTGGGCGCGGTCACCATGGATGGCGGCTGCATTCGGATGGGCGAGCAGTTTTATCGGGTGCTCAATCCGGGCGTGGAGGTTGCCGCCAGTTCGGTGGTTGTACACCAGCTCCGGCCCAGCGATATTGAGCAGGGAGAGTCGCCGCCGGCGGTGCTGGCGGAACTGCGCGACTACATCGCGGGGGCAGTGCTGGTGGGTCACTTCGTCAAACTCGATTTCGATCTGCTTCGCAAGGAACTGCAGGCAACGGAAAGCTCGCTCGACAACCCGGCGATATGTACCGCCCGCGTGCATCGCTGGCTATTGCAGAAGGAGAGCTACTCGGAAGACATGTTCCATCGTCTGGAAAAAGTGGATCTGCCGGCGCTGGCCAAGGTCTACAACATCGAGTCCCGGGAGGCCCATCACGCGCTCGATGACGCTTTTGTCACGGCTCGACTCTGGCAAAAAATGATCTACAAGCTGGAAGCGCGCGGCGTGCTCACTCTCGCTCAAGTGCTGAAAGTTGGCTCACCCTAACAGGTCGCCTCCGGCGGAGAAGTGTCGAAGCCAGTCAGGACTTCCCTCTTTGCTCTTCGCCTACCCGGATCAATTTAGGCAACACATCTCCGAATCGCGATTCGGCGGTGGGCTGTCCGAAGTCGAAATAGATGCGGCGGTAGCATTCGTACAACTGGTCGTAAGTTTTCTTAGTCTCCGGTTGGGGCTGGTAAACCGTGTATTGCGGACAGACCTGCTTCTGCGCCTCCGCGATTGACTGGAAAGCGCCCGCTGCCAGAAATGCGAAGATGGCAGAGCCTAATCCGGTGACCTTGCTGCTGGGAACGAGCAAGGGTTTTTCCAGAATGTTGGCATAGACCTGATTGAGGACGGGGTTATTCTGCGGGATCCCGCCGCCGTTGATGACGCGGCGGATGGGAACGCCGTATTCGCTCATGCGGTCGAGAATGATTCGGGTGTGAAACGCGGTGCCCTCAATGGCGGCGAAGAGCTCGTCCTGAGGAGTGTGCTGCACGTTCCAGCCAAGAGTAATGCCGCCCAGATACGGGTTCACGAGAATGGTGCGATCGCCGTTATCCCAGGTCATTCTCAGCAGTCCGGTCTGACCGGCGCGATAGTTCTCCAGCCCTTTGCTCAATTCGGCAACGGACTTATTGGCGCGCTCGGCAATGCCGTTGAAGAGCAGGCCGCAGGCGGAAAGTCCCGCTTCCACGCCGGTAAAGTCAGGGTGAATGCTGCCGCGCACGACGCCGCAAACCCCCGGGATCAACTGCGCCTGGGGGGCGTAGGCCATGATGCAGGTGGCCGTACCGACGACATTGACGACGTCGCCCTCCTGGGCCCCGGCTCCGATCGCGTCCCAGTGCGCGTCGAAAGCGCCGACCGGAATCGGAATGCCAGCGCGCAAACCGAGCTGCTCCGCCCATAGCGGGGAAAGCGTGCCTTCAATCTTGTCGGAGGTTGCGACTTCACTGTGCAGTTTGGCGCGGATGCCCTCGAACAAGGGGTCGAGCCTGGTCAGAAAACTCTGCGGAGGCAGGCCGCCGAGATCGGGATTCCACAGCCACTTGTGACCCATGGCGCAGGCGCTTCGGCGTAATCGCCTGGGATCGGTGATTCCACAGAGCGTGGCGGCGACCATGTCGCAATGCTCGAGGGCGGTGACGAGTTGATGGCGCTGGCCGGGATTATGGCGCATCCAGTGCAGCAGCTTGGAGAATCCCCACTCGGAAGAGTAAACGCCGCCGCACCACTGGATGGCCTGCAGGCCCTCACGGTGCGCCAGTTCGGTGATCTCGGCGGCTTCGTTCTTGGCGCGGTGATCGCACCAGAGATAGTATTCACCGAGGGGAACGAGTCCCTCGCCAACCGGGATCACGGTGGAACCGGTGGTATCGAGCGCAATCGACAGGACCTCATCGCCCGCGATTCCGGCTTCCTTGACGGCTTGACGAGTGGCCAGCGCCAGCGCGCGCATGTGGTCATCATGGGACTGGGTGGCGTATTCGGGATCGTCTTTTTGCCGGTGAATCGGATAGCCGGAGACGGCGGAGGCCAGCATTCCCCGCACGCTGTCTACGATCGAAACGCGAACACTGAGGGTACCGAAGTCGACTCCAGCGACAATTGCCATTTTTCTGTCTTGCCTCGCTGTCAGTTACGATGCCAATACATATTCCAACCGAGATAACGAGTGGTAGCTTCATGGACGGCGGCGGCGACGCTGGACAAATTGGCGGCCACGTGGTGCTCGAAACCTTCTTCGCAGATGTAATGCAACAAAGATTGCAGGCGCGGGATTTCGACCACGCCCGCACCGCCGAAAGTTTCGAGCGGATCGCTGGTGAAGTTGCCGTCTCCCACATAACCGCGCACGACGCCGGCGCGGTCGTCGGTGGAGAAGCGGACAAAGCTCATGGGCCCGGGTTTCACGCGGCCGACGCAGGTGCCGAAAGTGTTTTCCTTTCCGACCGTGCCGGCGATGATGGCTTGAAAATCCATGCGGACATCCTGGAAGAAATGTTTGGGCAGGTTGCTGCAATGGAAACAGACTGCTTTATTGGGATCGTCTCCGTAGTTGTTGTTCCAATCGAGGAGTGCGCTTGGAGTTTCCGATGCCAGCGCCAGTGCATGCATGCTGACGGTGCCGCAGATGTCGACTTCACAGGCGCTCGGGATGAGGTCGTTGCTCATCATGCTCATGATGGTGCAGGGGACGACGCCGAAATACTCTTCCATGGCGGTCCAGCACTGGACTGCGCTGACGCTGACAGCGGCCTGCTGCATCCATTGCTCGATGACCCACCCGAGCTTCGCCATCTTAATCAAGGGAGCTTCCGGTATTCCGCTGGTGGAAACATATTTCCTGATCTGATCGAGCTTGGCCTGTACGTTGGCGTCGCTATCGGGCAGTTTGGCGATGCGGCCCAGGATTTCGGATAAGTCGACGGTTTCGACCGAAATTCCCTGTGACTCCAGAATCTTCTCGCTATAGCGGACGGTGTTGAAAGCGGCGGGGCGGGCGCCAATGCTGCCGATCCGCAGATTGTTCAAGCCATTTTTGACCCGGCAAACGGCGGCAAACCAGGCGAGATCTTTTTCGAAGTCGGCGGAGTCAGGGCTGACGGTGTGGAGCTTGGTCAGCGAATATGGAATGCCGTATTGCATGAGGTTGTTGCACGCCGACATCTTGCCGCAGAAACTGTCGCGGCGAAACGCGATGGTCATCTTCGCCGTGGCATCGGGTGTGGCCTGGATAAGCACGGGCACGTCAAGACGGGCCAATCGAAGGGTATCGGCGATGGCGCGCTCGTCGCCGAAGTTGGGCAGGGTGACGATCACGCCGTCGATGCGATCCTGATTCTCGCGGAATAAGGCGGCGCAACGGCGCGCATCCTCGTGCGTCTCGACTGCTCCGTGTTTGCTCTGTTCTGGGCCTAACACCACGGAGTCGATGCCCGCCCGCTCCAGCGCGCGAAGCATGTCTTCCCGTCCGGTTTTTGCCAGATGATCGGGGAAGAAGCCGCGGTTGCCGACGATCAGGCCCATCGTCATCTTCTTTCCAGGAGTCATAATTCACCTCTTGTTCGTGCCAGGCTGCGCTCAGTGGCCATTCACGCCCCGGCGAGGAGCGAAGCGATAGCAGTAGAAAGCGCCAAACAAAAACAGGAACGCGCCCCACCAGATGTTGGCGTGCAACTGAAATAGCACCACGGGATGCTCGGGCGGGTTGGCCAACTCATAGAGGCCATCTCCTAGGATGAGAGCGCCATTCACGAGTAACGACAAGCCAATGAAAAACCAGATTGACAAGGAACCACCGGACTTCATTCGTTCCTCCTAACGATTTTTGCGGCCACTGGACGCTTACCAGAAAATGATCTGCAAGATGACAAATATAATCAGGACGATCACGGCCCAGAAAATCGGACGATGAAAGACTGAAACCCGCTCTTCGCGCGGAATTGGAGTCAGGCCGTAAACCAGGTCGGCCAATTCAGAATCGGGTTTGGGNNGCATCAGGATTGACCTTTACCCACGCCCACATGCCGACGGAAGAACCGGTGCCGGCTAAGAGTCCCCAGAAGCCGCCCGCGGGCGTCGCCCGCTTCCACATCATGCCCAGCAGGACGGTGCCAAACAAAGGCGCGATGAAGAAGCTGAAAAGTTGCTGCACGTAATCCATGATGCTCTGCGACTGCATCACGAGATAGGCGGTGCCGATGCTGACCGCGACTCCGAGCAAGGTGCACCAGCGGCCCATCCTGACTTTCGAGTCGTCGGAGGCGTCCTTGTCGATGAGAGCACCGTAGATGTCGTAGGTCCAGACGGTGGCGAAGGCGCTGACGTTGCCCGCCATGCCCGACATGAAGCCGGCGATCAAGGCAGTAATGCCGAGGCCGAGCAATCCGGGCCCGCAGTAGCGGGCGAGCATGAGCGGGAGAACTTCGTCATAGCCGTGCAAGCCCTGGGCCCGTCCGAGATCAGACCAGGCCAGATCGCCGGGAACGAGGCGCAACAGGTGGCCAGCGGGATCGCGCAACAACGCCAGGCCCAGCAGGCCCGGCAGGATTACGATGAAGGGCACCATCATTTTAAAAGCGGCTCCAATGATGGGCGCGAGTTTGGCGGAGCGCAGGTCTTTGGCTGCGAGGACGCGCTGCACTACCAGAAAGTCAGTGGTCCAGTAGCCCATTGAGAGCACGGCGCCCAGTCCAAAAACGATGCCGACCCAATTGATACCCATGGGGTTGTTGCCGAAGTCGCCCAGGGTGGACCACAGGTGGGTATACGCGCCCGGGTTGGCGACGTGCTGTTCGGTCAGATTTTGCAGAATGCGGGCCTTAAGGCCGTTCCAGCCGCCAGCCTCGATCAGGCCCAGGATCGGGATCAGCAAAGCTCCGGCCCAGATCAGAAAAAACTGCAGCACCTCATTGAAGATCGCCGAGCGCAGCCCGCCGAGAGCGACGTAAACGGCAACCGTTACCGACGAAACCAAGATGCTGAGGTGAATGTTCCATCCCAGGACAACCCGCATGACAACGGCCATGGCGTACATATTGATGCCGCTCATGAGTACGGTCATGAAAGCGAACGAAATCGCGGAGAGGGCGCGGCTGCCTTCGCCAAAACGGAGCTTGAGATATCCCGGGACGGAATGGGTCTTGCAGATGTGGTAGAAGGGCATCATCACCAGAGCGAGAAACAACATGGCGGGAATGGCGCCGACCCAATACCAGTGGGCGGCGAGGATGCCGTATTTATAAGCGTTGCCGGCCCAGCCCATCAATTCGAGCGAACCCAGGTTCGCCGACAAAAATGCGAGGCCCGCGACCCAGGCGGTCATTTCGCGCCCGGCCAGAAAGAAATCGTCGCTGGTATTGGCCTGGTTCTTCAAATAGAGGCCGATGGCAAGCACCAGGGCAAAATAGAAAACGATGATGACCAGATCAACCGGCGAAAGATGGACCAGTTGATTTTCGGTAAGCAGAAACAGTGCGAGATTCATCGCGCCGCCTTTTGTCCGTAATAAGCACTCGGCCCATGCTTGCGCAGGTGGTGCTTTTGCTGCAATTCGGGTTGAAGCGGCTGAACTTCGGGGCTCACTCCGAGCGTATAGTAAGCCATCTTAGCCACGAATTCCAGAATCGCGGCGACGTGTGCCGCTTCGGCAGGGTTGACGCCCCAGCAGAAGGGGGCGTGACCGGCCACGAGCGCGGCCGGGGTCGCCATGGGATCGCCATTCGCGAAGATGCGGCAGATCGCAATCCCCGTGTTGCCCTCATAGTTGGTGGCGACTTCAGCGGCGGTCAGAGCGTGAGTGACGGGGACCGGTCCGTGAAAATAGTCGGCGTGGGTGGTGCCGAAACAGGGAATCGGACGCCTTGCCTGCGCCCAAGCAGTGGCAAATTCCGAGTGGGTGTGGGCAACCCCTCCGATGGCTTGGAACTGGCGGTAGAGTTCAAGGTGGGTGGCCAGATCGGAGGATGGGCGCAGCTTTCCGTCGACCGTTTTACCCTCCAAGTCGGTAAGCACGATTTGCGCGGGAGTCAATTTTTCGTAGGGGACGCCGCTGGGCTTGATGGCGATCAGTCCGTGCTGCCGTGAAATGCCGCTGGCGTTGCCGAACGTGTAGAGCACCAATCCGCGGCGAAGTAATTCCAGATTGGCGTCCAGCACTTCTTCGCGCAAGGTCTTCAGCAGCATCGTGCTCCAACCTGACTCCGAGGGTTACAAGTAAACGATTACATTCGAGCGTTTTATTCTATACCAGTGAACGAATCCCGCGAAGAGCTTTGCGGGAGGGCGAGTGGTGTCAGGCTGAATCCGCGGTGAAAAGGGCGCAGCTTGAGAGGCCGCGCGCGCAGACGCCGCGGAAGAACGACTCCCGGATCTCGCGCTCTTAGAAACAATCGAATTTAAGTGAGTGGGCATTGGCAGCAGAGAGCATCGGCAGCAGTGGCGGCTGAGTGGCGCAGGCCTTACAATACAAGAACTCCATGTCTCCACAGCCAGACAATCTGACGGGCATGAAAGACGATATGACGGCCTTTATTGAAGGCCTGGGGATGCGGCGGTTTTTTGGCTATGTGGAGTGCGACGAGGTTCCGAGCGTGCTTTGGGACTCGGGACAGAATCCGGATGGGTGGAAGGATTTTGTAGAGCTGGCGAAAGCGACAGGCGTGGTTTTTCTAACGATGCATTCGTGGGCACTTGATCGCGAAGAATTGGAGCGGCTGTCCCAGCAACTGGCCGACAGCGATTTCAGAAGCGAAGAGGATCTGGAAGAAAGCCGCTGGCTGAAGGCGTATGTAGGCAAGACCGGCTTCGTGCAACTGGGATGGGCTTACCAGGGCTGCATGTTCGTCTACGAAGCGGGGACGGAATGGTACGCGCGCTATCAGCAGTTGCGGGAGATGGCGGACGATAGCGGCGGATTCATGATCGACGAGCCGGATCAGGACGAAGAGCGGTAACCTCACAGCATAGACTTGGAAATTGTCCAGACGAGGCGTTGGGCATTCTAAGATCATTCCGCATAATTTGTTTTCTTTCCTGCGCATGCGATGGATTTCCAATCCGCTGAATTCTCCTAAAGCGCGGGTTCTCGAAGCGGCGCTGACTGATAGCAGACTCAAGATTTCCGTTTCTGCGTTGCCGATCCTTGCCGATCTGCTCGTCGGACGCAGGATCGACGAACCGGAGGCGGCAATGCATTTTCTTGCGCCGGCGCTGGGCGACCTGCACGATCCGTTGCTCATGAGTGGGATGAAAGCCGGGCTGGATCGGCTGGAAGGGGCATTGGAGCGTAAAGAGAAAGTGCTGATTTACGGCGATTACGACGTGGACGGCACAACGGCGATTGTCATTCTGAAGGCGGCGATCGAGCTGTGCGGCGGGAGGGCGGATTTTCATGTACCGCACCGTATTCGCGAAGGCTATGGCATGAGGGACGAAGTGATCGAGCGAGCGGCGGCGGAAGGTGTGCGGCTGATCATCAGCGTGGATACCGGGATTCGCGCTTTCGCCGCCGCCGAGACGGCGCGGCGCGCGGGAGTAGACCTGATCGTCACCGACCATCACTTACCGGGGCAGGACGGCGTACCGCAGGCGCTGGCTGTTGTAAATCCAAATCAGGAGGGATGCAATTATCCCTGCAAGCATTTGTGCGGGGCGGGAGTGGCGTTCAAGCTGGCGCAGGGGTTGATGCAGCGGCGGCTGGATGCCAAAGATCAATCGCGGCTGCTGATGTCGTTCCTGAAAGTGGTAGCCATCGCCACCATCGCCGATTCGGTTCCCTTACTGGGCGAGAATCGGGTGTTTGCCAAGCTGGGATTACAGGGGCTGCGCCGTCCGGTGAATGCGGGGCTGAGGGCTTTACTGGAGGTGGCAAAGCTGGGCGACGGGCGGACGCTGACGGCGACCGAGGTTGCCTTCCGGGTTGCGCCGCGGATGAATGCGGCCGGACGCATGGATGTGGCCCGCGAGGTAGTGGACTTATTCAACGAGAAAGACATGGAGCGAGCGCGGACGATTGCCGGGCGTCTGGACCGGTTGAACGCGGAGCGTCAGGAGGAAGAGCGGCGGATTATGGACAGCATTTTCCGCCGGCTTGAGGACGAGCCGGGGTTGCGGGAGGCGTATTGCGTGGTGGTGGATGGCGAAGGCTGGCATCGCGGAGTGATTGGGATCACGGCGTCGCGGGTGGTGGAACGGTACGGGCGACCGACGCTGGTTATATCGCGTGAAGGCGAGGAGGCGCACGGGTCGGGGCGGTCGATCGCGTCGTTCCATTTGCTGCAGGCGATCGAATCGTGCGCCGAGTTATTTTCCCGTTATGGCGGACATGCGCACGCGGTGGGCTTCGGGTTGCCCAGCGCCAATGTGGAGAAACTGCGCGAGCATCTCGATGCTTACGCGCGGGCGCGGTTAACGCCCGCCGATTTTGAGCCGCAGCTTGGGTTCGATCGCGAACTACCGTTGGGAGAAGTCACGCCCGAGCTTCATCAAGCACTGCTTCTGCTGGAACCTTTCGGGATGGAGAATCGGGAGCCCGTCTTTGCGGCGCGGGCGGTGCGGCTGATGGCGCCTCCGGCGGCAGTGAAGGAGAAGCACGTGAGGCTGCGGGTGGCGGCGGGCAACGGAGGGGGCGGTGCGGCGCAGGAATTTAAACCACGTTGCCATCCCGATGCGGCGGCGATTCCCAAACGAGATGGCGCGGGGGCGGGGCTCGGTGCCGCGACCATACAAGCTTCTTCTTCGTGGCGCGAAAACATTTCGTTTAAGGCGATGGGATGGGGGATGAAGGAATCGTGCGACCGGTTGCAGTTGTTGGCGGGGGATCGGCTCGACATTGCCTACTCGCTGGGGATGAATGAGCATCCTGAGTTTGGCGGGCTGGAATTGAATTTGCGGGACGTAGTGCGGGCGCGTTGAGTGGCGGCGGGCTGGCGCCTGTCTCTCGATTGAAGCTGTCGAATTGCGCTCCCCGTAAGGGTTGCCGTATAGGTTTTGACAACGAGGCAATCCATATTTATAGTCCCGGGCATGAATGGAAGCTTCTTTTGCAATCAGTGCGGCGCGCAAAATACGGGCGGCGCTCAATTTTGCAGCCGCTGTGGAGCGCCGACGAACCCGGCGTCGGGGGCGGTCACGGTGGGATCGCCTGCAGCGCCTTTATATCAGGGGGTAGTCCCGGTTGCGGGGAGCTACGGAGGTTTCTGGATCCGGGTGGTCGCGGCGATTATCGATGCGATCATCCTGCGGGTGGTGGTGGCTCCGGTGGGCATGATTTTTGGCGGCCTCGGGCTGGCGGGAGGAATGATGACTGGTCTTCCGCACGCGGGGATGGCGCTATTGGGTGGTGGCGTGACGTTCATCCTGATGGTGTTCGGTTCCTGGTTGTACGAGGCTTTCATGGAAAGCTCGTCGTACCAGGCGACGCTCGGGAAGATGATCTTCGGGATGAAGGTTACCGACCTCGACGGCAAGCGAATCTCATTCGAACGGGCGACCGGAAGGCATTTTGCGAAGTGGCTATCCACGATGATCCTGTTCATCGGCTACATCATGGTGGGGTTTACGGAGCGAAAACAGGGGCTGCACGATTTGCTGGCCGGGACGCTGGTGTTGCGGCCATAGACCTCAAATGGCGCTACCCTAGCGCGGTTTGGCTGGAACATGGTTTCGGTATCGCGTATGATTGAGTGAAGCGCCAGGTTCCGCGGCCAGAAGAGACCGGCTTTGAATTTCATCCCTCGGCGCGACATTCCCCCGACATTTGTGTTTCTAAGCGATGTGGGCTTTGGACGCTAGACGCTCTGGACGGTTCGTTGCCGAGGCGTCCTTTAAGTCCACGCGGTCGCACCAAGACAACCAGACTCCGAGGATACCTGCATGTTCTGCCGCACGCCGCTCGCCGCCGCTTTACTCGGCGCCTTTTTGCCACTCACGTCCGCAGTTGGCATTGCCCAGGCTCTCACGAACCCTCTTGCGAACGTTTGCCAACCTACGCTGACGAAGCCGATTATTGTGGTTTCGGCGGCGCAGCGGGTAGCAGGGGGCAATCGGGCGCAGCCGCCGCTAACGGATACTTACAACGGCTTTGCGTGGCCTGACACTCCCCTGGGAATCATCAAGACGGGCAGTGGCTACGAGTTTTTTGGCAGCGACGGGGGCTCGCATTCGCGGCAAATGTGGCAAGGCCATTATGTGGGCAACAACAAGTCGGGATCGATTGTCACGACGGCGGGAACGCTCGACAATCCGCTGGGCACGGGTGATCCGCAGGATGTCAGTGTTTCAGCGAATCCGGATGCGGCGGTGAACCCGAACTATCCCAGCTATGGGTATATGGGCGGAGGGCCTGTTTTTCAGGTTCCGCAAGGCATGACGGGCGCGGGCAACCTGCTGGCGACGTATCATGCCGAGCTTCCGAACGATGCGCTTTATGCCGCACTCGGGTTAGCGGCGTCCACTGATAACGGGCTGACGTGGACTGATCTTGGAGAGATTATTCGGCTGAACCAGGCCTATGCGGTGGGGTTGGACGGCTTCGAGATCGGGGACGGTCCTCTGGTGCTTTCGCCGGACGGCAAGTATTTCTATTTGTATTTTCCAGATTGGCTGGCGAACGGGACGCCGCATGCGACGACCATTACCAATGTCTCGGTAGCCCGCGCTCTGGTCTCTTCGGTGCTGGATGCGGCTTTCGGAGCAGCGCCTCACCACGCGGTCCCGTTCGAGAAGTTCTATCAGGGCAAATGGGATCTCGAACCGGGGATCGGCGGAGCGTCGACGGATCTGAATCCTACTTCGGGGTATGAGGGCTATCTTGATATCCACTACAACAGCGCGATCCAGCGCTACGTAATGATCATCTCGAACGACACGGCGTTTGGTTATGCCGAATCGGTCGACGGGTTGCACTGGACAGTTCCGATCGGGCTGGGCACTTACGGCCCGATTGCGGCTTATCCCACGGCAGTCGGATTGGGAGATGACCCGCACGTCCTGGGCAGCAGTTTCTACATTTACTTCACGCATTTGCCGACGGATGGCTCGGGGTGGACGAACGGGGAGTTGAAGCGGCTCACGCTGACGTGCCAGTAATCGCGAAGTAGTTCAGGCGCGGAGATTCCAGGAGAACGCTCTTATGTTCAGTCGATTGCCGATCGTCGCTGGTACCTTTCTAGCGGGATTCCTTCAGCTTCCGTGCGGACTGGTTGCGGCTCAGGCGATCACTCCGGTCTGCCAGCCCGCGGTCTCGGCGCCGATTATTGTTGCTTCGCACGAGCAGATTGTTGAGGCGGGCCTGAGAGCGGAGCCACCGCTGATTAATACCGGTGGCTTTGGCTTCGCCTGGCCGGACACGCAAATGGGCGTGATCAAGACGGCCAATGGCTACGAGTTTCTAACCAGCGATGGGGCGTTGCATCCGCGGCAGATGTGGCAAGGCCACTGGGTCGGGAACAACACCTACGGGTCGGTGACGACGACGGTGGGGACGCTTGACAATCCGCTGGGAACGGGCGATCCGCAGGACGTTAGTATTTCCCCGAATCCGGATGCGGCCGCGAACCCGAATTACGCCAGTTATGGCTACATGGGCGGAGGCTCGGTTTACCAGGTTCCGGCGGGTATGACGGGTGCGGGCGGCCTGCTGGTGACTTACCATGCCGAGCTGCCCAACTACGCGTTGCTCGGGTTGACAGCGTCGTCGGATAACGGGTTGCACTGGACTGATCTCGGGGAGATCGTTCGCCTCAATCAGGCCTATCAGCCGGGGCTCACCTTCTCTGAAATTGGGGACGGGCACCTGGTTCTTTCGCCCGAGGGCAAGTATTTCTATTTGTATTTTCCGGACCTGCCGGCCACTACCAATGCGACGACTCATGTTTCGGTGGCGCGGGTGCTGGCCGCGTCGCTACTGAACGCGGCTTTTGGATCAAAGCGTCCGCACGCTGTGCCTTTCGAGAAGTTCTACCAGGGCAAATGGGACCTGCAGCCCGGGATCGGGGGAGCCTCAACCGACCTGAGCCCGAACTGGGCGCCGCAATATGGGGGGTATCTGGACGTCCACTACAACAGCGCTCTGCAGCGTTACGTGATGATTACCGACGACGACACGACGTTCGCATATGCGGAGTCGATCGACGGCCTTCAGTGGACAACTCCCATAGCGCTTGGCAGCTACGCGGATGGAGTGAAGACGCTGGCGCCTTATCCCACTTCGGTTGGGCTGGGCGATGACCCGAGCATTCTGGGGAAGAGCTTTTACATCTACTACACCTACCTGCACGAAGAAGGTGGAGGGTTGCCGAGGGAAGGCAACTCGCTGCGGCGGATCACGCTCAGCTGCGAGTAAGGACAGCACGGTCAGGAGGCGGCGATCGCGGGTTACACTAGCCTCTCATGGTTCTTCCGATATCACGGTTGCGCCGCTGGTTCGCCGTGGGCGCGATTCTAATGGTGGCGACGGTGGCGGGGATGTATTTCTACGCGCGCATTCGTGTGCGTCAGGCGGTCCACGACATTCCGGCAAAGATTGGATTGGATATTCAGCAGACGGCCGAGGGTTTTTCCATCTCCAAGTCGGTGGAAGGGCGCACTCTGTTCACGGTGAGCGCATCGAAGGCGGTGCAATTCAAGGAGGGTGGACGGGCGGATTTACGCAACGTGAAGATTGTGATTTATGGCAAGGATGCGGGGCGCTTCGATCAGATCAGCGGGGATGACTTCGAATACGATCCGGCATCGGGCGAGGTGAACGCGAAGGGGAGGGTATTGATTGACCTGGAGGCGAATCCGGAAGGGATGCGGCATTCGGACCAGACACCTCCGGCGCAGACGAGAAACCCGATTCATCTGGAGAGCAACGGCCTGATTTTCAACAAGAACACCGGGGATGCCTCGGCCTCGGGAAGGGTGGTGTTTCAGACGCCGCAGGCGACCGGGTCGGCGGTGGGCATCCGGTATGTGGCGAAGACGGGGACGATGAATTTGCTGTCGACGGTGGCGGTGACGGTGAACCGGCCGCAGCCGGTGCATCTGGATGCGGAGCGCGCCGTGATTACGAAACTGCCCCGGCAAGTTGTGCTGGAAGCGGTGCAGATGACGCGGGAGGGGCAGCAAATGCAGGCGGAACATGCGACTTTCTTTCTGCGGGAAGACGACACGGTGGAGCGGATTCTGGCCGAGGGAGAGGTGCGAAGCGAGATGCGCGGCCGGGCGTCGAATTGGGGAAGATCCGGCTCGGAAACGGAGGCACGTTCGGATCGCGCCGAGATGTGGCTGACGGGAACGCGGAATCTGCTGACTACAGCGGTTCTTAGCGGGAATGTGCAAATCTCGAGTCCGGGCGGGACAGGGCAAAGCTCGGGGCACAAAGCGGAGCCAGCCGAGGCTCATGCGGGGCGGATTACGCTGCACTTTGCGGGGCAAGCTTCGGGACAGCAGGAGCTAAAGACGATTCATGCTGAGGAAGGGGTGCGGTTGTCGCAGAAGAAGAGTCAGGGCGGAAATTTGATGGCGTCTTCGTCGGTGTCCGCGGCGAAGGGAGACGGGCAAAATCAAGAGCAAGACATTGAGATGACGGCTCCGGTGATGGATTTCATGGTGAAAGAGGGCCGGCTGCTGGAGCGGGCCGAGACCAGTGGACCACCGGAGATCGTGATCACGCAGCCGGGCGCAAATCAGAAGACAGTGGTAACGGCCGCGAAGTTTACGGCGAGATTCACGGAGAAGAATCGCCTCGCGACGCTGCATGGCGAGCCGGACGCGAGGATTGTCAGCAGCCTGATTGATCCGAAGAAATTGGTGGCGAGCCGGACCAGCGCCAGCCAGAGCGGGGACGGTCGCTGGGGAGGATCAGTATCGCCCGAACGCGTTTCGACCAGCCAGATGTTGGATGTTGTTTTTCTGCCGGAAGGGGGAGTTTCATCGATCACGCAGGCGGGGTCGCTGGTCTACTCCGATGGAGAGCAAAAGGCCTGGGCGCAGCGCGGAAGTTACACGACCGCCGATCAGTTGCTGGTGTTGAGCGGATCGCCGCGGGTGATTGACAGCGGCATGACCACGACGGCGCAGACGATCCGCGTGAACCGGGCGAATGGCGACGCCAGTGCGGAGGGCAACGTGAAGAGCACGTATTCCGATTTGAAGGTGCAACCGGATGGCGGCATGCTCGCGTCAACGGACCCGATCCATGTAACGAGCCGGAGCATGACGGCACACCGTTCGCCGGCGATTGCGGTGTACACGGGCGATGCGCGGCTGTGGCAAGACGCGAATGTAGTGGAGGCTCCGACGCTGCGGTTTGATCGGGATCACCGGTCGTTGATTGCGCAGGGAGCGGAGCATGGGGGGCTGGCGGAACCGGTTTCGACGGTACTGGTGCAGGTGGACAAGAATGGGAAGGTGACTCCGGTGCACATTACATCGGCGCGGCTGAACTACGCCGATGCGGAGCGTCGAATTTTTCTGGATGGCGGAGTAACGACAAAGGGGGCCGACGCTACGATGACGGGACAACAGATGACGGTGTATCTGCTGCCGAGGAGCGAGTCGAAAGCGGGGGTGGGGGGAACCGGAATGCCGGGGCAAGTGGAGCGGATCGTGGCGGAACATGAGGTTGTGATCACGGAGCCAACGCGGCACGCGACCGGGGACAGGCTGGTATATACGACGGCGGACGACAAATTCGTGCTTACGGGCGGACCGCCTAGCATTTTTGATGCCGAACGGGGCAAAATCACGGGTGATTTATTGACTTTCTACAGACACGATGATAGGGTGCTGGTAGAAGGCAAGGGAACGTCTCCGACGGTCACTAAGACGCAAGTGGCACGATAAATGCATACGCTGGCCACGGACGAAATCGGGAAATCTTATCGTGGCCGACGCGTAGTCAACGGGGTCAGCCTCCAGGTTCTGCAGGGTGAGGTAGTGGGACTGCTGGGACCGAACGGAGCCGGAAAGACCACTACTTTTTATTCCATCGTAGGTCTGGTACCTCCCGACACAGGCAGAGTGATGTACGACGACGCGGATATCACGAGCGTTCCCATGTACTTACGGGCACGGCAGTACGGTATCAGCTATCTTCCGCAGGAAGCCTCGGTATTTCGGAAGCTTACGGTCGAGGAGAACATACTGGCGGTGCTGGAAGTTCAGCCGATTTCGTGGCATGAACGGCGGGAGAAGGCAGAGAAGCTGATCGACCAGCTGGGGCTGGAGCACATCCGGCAGAACAAAGGATATGCATTGTCGGGCGGGGAGCGGCGGCGGGTGGAGATTGCGCGGTCGCTGTGCATCAATCCGACTTTCATTCTGCTGGACGAGCCGTTTTCGGGAATCGACCCGATCGCGGTTTTAGATTTGCAGAAGATCATTTCAGATTTGCGGGCGAGCGGGATCGGGATCCTGATTACGGATCACAATGTCCGCGAGACACTATCGGTGACGGATCGGGCATACATCATCAACGAGGGCCGCATCTTCCGCTCGGGCACGCCGGAGGAATTGGGAAGTGATGCGGAAGTACGGCGGGTATATCTGGGGGAAAGCTTCTCGTTGGTGTGAGTTTGGTGTGAGTTTGGTGTGAGTAGTGTGAGTGCGAGGGATAGGGAATGGGTGATCGGGGTTCAGCCGAATCTGTTTTTTTGAAAACTGACAACTGAAAACTGATTGCAGCGGGCGAATTTTAGTTACCAAGGCGTGGGCACACTGACCTTTCGTGTCCACGCTTTCTACCTCGGTGCATGAGAAGCTAAGTTTTCCACACCCGATGTTCCGGGTCGTTGGTGCAGGCGGTTCGGCCGGGTTGGAAAATAACAAATCTTGGGGAGAAATAGTGCTTCTTCAGCACAAATTGAACGTCAAGTTATCCCAGCGGCAGATTCTGACGCCGGGTCTCGTGCAAATGGTGTCGGTGCTTGCGCTCAACAAGCTCGAGCTCAAGGACATGATCAATGCCGAGATGGTCGAGAACCCGGTGCTGGAAGAGCTGGAAGATTCCATTCCGCTGCTCGATGATGTGGGGCGGCAGGAGGAAGAACGCGATCGGATTGCGGCGCAGGCGACGTCGGAAGAGGCAGCTCCGGTTGCAGACGAGAAGAAGGATCCGTTCGAAGAGATTGATTTTGGATCGTTCTTTCAGGAATACCTTGATCCCGGTTATCGCAGTTCGGGAGAGATGGAAGAGATTGAAAAGCCTTCGTTCGAGAATTTCCTGTCGAAGCCGGGAAACCTGAGCGACCATTTGCTGTGGCAACTGGGAGCGATTTCGGTGCGACCGCCGGTGCATCAAGCGGCGGAGTTGATCATCGGGAATCTGAATGAGGAAGGATATCTGATTGCGAGCGACGAAGAGCTGCTGGGCATCGCTCCGGTAGCGCCACCGGAGGCCGATGTGGAAGTAGCGGCCAAGATCGTAGGAGAAGCGGAAGCGCTGGGGCTGGCGGTGACGGAGGCTTCGCCGGAAGATTCGGGACTGGATGTTGGCGATCACGAGGCTTCGGTTGGCGCTCCCGAAGACATGGCGGGGATGGCGGTGGAAGACGCTGCGGCTGAGTCTTTTGCGGGAGTGGAAGTTGCGCGCGATGTCGAGTCAGAGATTGACGCGGACGTGCACGTAGATTTGCAAGGGGAGGCGACTGCCGAGGTTCAGGCAGCTGAGGTTCCACAGCCGAACCCGACGGGTCAAGGGATCTCAGGCAGCACGGCGACTGGAGCGGCGACGGCGCCAGCGCGGATTCCATCGGTGAACTTCACGGTGTCGGATCTGCATGAAGCGCTGGAGGTGGTGAGGCAGTTCGATCCGCAGGGAATTGCGTGTCGCGACCTGCGCGAATGCCTGCTCAACCAGTTGCGCTACCATCTGGGGCAATTGCAGGTGCATACCAACGGGAGCGCGCTGACCGAACAGGTGGTGAAAGATGCGATTGCGGTCGTCGATCAGCATTTGAAGGCGGTGACGCTGAAGCAGTTCAAAGAAATTGCGCGGGCCATCGGGCGTCCTATTGAAGCGGTGCAAGCGGCCCTGGATTATGTCCGCACGCTCGATCCGCGACCGGGGTTGCGTTATAACAAGGTTCCCGCGCGTCTGATTGAGCCGGATGTGGCGTTCGTGAAGCATGGCGATGAGTGGCTGGTGATCATGAACGATGAGGACTTACCGCAGTTGCGCTTGAATCCCGCTTATAAACGACTGCTGACGCGTGACGGCAACGACCGCGACACGCGCAACTACGTGAAAGACCGTTACAAATCGGCGATCCAGTTGATCAAGAACATCGAGCAGCGCAAGCAGACGATCGCCAAGGTCTGCTATTCGATTGTGGCGCGCCAGCAGGATTTTCTGGAGCGCGGAATCGATCAACTGAAGCCGATGATGATCAAGGAAGTGGCGGAAGAGATTGGGGTGCATCCTTCCACGGTGAGTCGCGCGGTGGCCAACAAGTATGTGCACACGCCGCAAGGCGTTTTCGAGTTGCGGTATTTCTTCTCGGAAAGCGTGCAGGGGCCTGAGGGGGGTGGCACTTCACTGCTGATTCTGAAGCGGCGGGTCAAGAAGCTCATTGAAGAAGAAGATCCCGGCCGGCCTTTGACCGACGAACAGATTACCCGCATTCTGCAATCGCAGGGCATCCAGGTTACGCGGCGAACGGTTGCGAAGTATCGGGAAGATATGAAGATTCCGAGCACGCACCAACGAAGAGTGAAGAAATAAGGTCAGGAGTCAGAAGGTCAGAGATTGACCCAGAAGCTCGGCGTTTGCAGGCTTTCACCTCGACAATCTGACCTCTTGCCTCTGACCATGATTTTCTGGAGGGCGCTTCATGAACGTGGAATATACCGCGCGGAAATACAAAATTACTCCTGATGTACGCAGCGAAGTTGAAACCGGTCTGAATAAAATCCGAAAAATCCTAGGCGATCGATTTGAAACCAAAGTGATTCTGGCCGTGGAAAAGCGGCGGCACAAGGCGGAAATCACGATCGACCCTCCCCACGGTCCGATTGTGGGGATAGCGCAGACGGCCGACATGTTGTCGGCGATCAATGAAGCACTGGACCATCTGCAGAAGCAGGCGCTGAAGCACAAGACGAAGTGGCTAAGCAAGAAGCGAAAAGCGGTTAAGAAGTTTGACGGGCAGTCGCAGGAGGATATGGAAGCGGCGCTGGGCTTGGCGGAGGATGCTACGTTTTCCGTGCTGGTTCATAAATTCCCTTCGGTGGCGCGGACTACCGAAGTGCATCTGGTGCATGCGCGGGACTCGGTGGCGCTGCGTCCGATGACTTTGGAGGAGGCGATCAAAGAAGCGCACTTCCGGGACAAGGATGTTTTTGTTTTTCGGGACCCCAAGGGGAAGTTGATGATCCTGCATCGGACTCGGGATGGGAAGATGGAGTTGATCGAAGCGCCGTAGGGTGATGGCAAAGGTTAGAGGCCGGAGGTCAGATTGCAGAAGTGAGATATGAGCAAGAAGCAGCGGCCGATACTTCCGGGATCTGACTTTTTTCCTTTGGACCTTGTTCTTCTCAGCAGCCGCTGGTTGCATCCTGGGCCCACTGCAGGGCCTGCCACCAGGTGTTGGCGACTTCTTCATCGGTTAACCTTAGTTGTTTGGCGAGGTCGGCGGACTGCGACCACTCGCCCGATTCTTGCGCCAGCATGAGTTGATATAAGGGACGGAGGCTGCTCTTCTCGCCCAGCAAGGCCGCCTTGGTTTCGCGCTCGACGGGCAGTTGTTTGAGCAGATCGACGGTGCTGACCTCGAGGATGGCATCCATGATGGAGAGCAGGCCCAAGAGAAACAGGTCAGAAGTGGAATGAAGGCGGTCGGAGAGCAGTTCGCAGAAGCGGGCGCGAGTTAATCCCATGAGGACGAGCTCACTGCAGGTTTGCTCGGCCGCGCCCACGGTGACGACAAGACGTATCCAGCGGCGCATTTCGCGTTCCCCGAGAACGGCCATGGCATGGCGGATGGACCTGATTTCGAGGGCAAATCCAAAGAGCGGGGAATTCAGATAGCGGAGCAAGCGATACGAAAGGGAAGCTTCCTGCTTGAGCATCTTTTCGAGTTCGCGCATGTCGATGTCGCGGCGGGATACCAGTTCGAGCAATCGCATGTAGTGGAGGCGGCTGGCGGGCACTTCGCGGCCGATGACGACTTCAGGGCGGCAGAAGAAGTATCCCTGGAAGTAGACGAAACCCATATCGCGGGCCTGCTGGAATTCATGGGGTGTTTCGAGTTTTTCGGCCAGCATTTTGCAGGTGGGCGAGCTGAATTGGCGCATCATGCCGGCCCGTTCCTCGGGCTTGGTAGCCTGGATATCGATTTTGATGATGTCGGCAAACTCACAAAGCGGAGCGCGGGGATCGTTGGGGGCAAAGTCGTCGAGGGCGATGAGATAGCCAGCTTCCTTGAGTCGCTTGCAGGCGGCGATGACGCGGTCTTCAGGTTCGACGGTCTCCAGAATCTCGGCCACGGTCTGGTGGGGGGGGAGCAAAGTGATGAGGTCCTTGAACAGGACTTCACGGGTGCAGTTCACGAAAGCGCGGCGGTCAGCGCAAAGCGTGTTGATACCGAAGAGCAGGGAACTGTCGAGGGTGGAGCGGGCGGCAAGTTCGGGATCGGCGTTGAAGAAGTCCTCGACACCATTGCGGAAAAGAAGTTCGTACCCGAACACTTTTTGTGAGCGGTCAAGAACTGGCTGGCGGGCGACGAAGCGTTGTCCGGGCAAGGCCAGCGAGAGTGGTGCGCCAGGCTTTTCTTTGGCAGGAGCGGGTTTCACCTTTCTACTATCGGCCCGGCGGGAACGGAACTTCAGGCGAAGGGACGCGCGGCGGTCATCTCGGGTGAGAACCAAAGGAGTGGCGAATCGGCACGTTTCGTGCTGGAGGGTGGGCTATCTGGTTGAGGAGGCGGAGTTTGTGCCGAAGCCTGAGGTTGTGACCAGCGGTAGTGAAAAAGAAGAGTGGGCGCGTTTTCAGTTCATGGGCGCTGGCGCGGGAGTATGGCTTTACCGACTTCGACGGCACACAGCCGCATTGGGGCAACTATGCCAGGAAGAAGTACGGGAAGTACAAAATCTGCGATGAGCGATTTTATTCCTACTGGGTTCCAGGGCTGGTGGAGATGATGTTTCCGGATTGGTTTTGATCTCGATGGACCGCCCGATTAGAATGGGCGACACTCAGTTTTCATCAACTACAGGAGAGCATTTATGCGCTGGACGCCGGGCGGAGAGAGTCAAGACATCGAGGATCGGAGAGATGACAGCGGCGGTGGCGGCGGTGGTGGATTTCAGTTTGGAGGAATCCACATTGGAATTGGCGGGTTTATCATCCTGCTGATTCTGAGTCTGGTGTTTAAGCGCAACTTTCTTTCGCTGGCGGGAGTGGGAGGCGGCATCAACCCTCCGACGCAAGTAAGCCGGCAAGCGGACACGGCACTGGATCAAAAGGAGCAGCCGCTGGTGCAGTTTGTGTCGTTCGTGCTCGACGACACACAGAAGACGTGGACGCAGATTCTGGCGGCGCAGGGTGTGCCTTACCGTCACGCGAAGCTGGTGCTGTTCCGCGACAGCATCGATTCGGCGTGTGGGCTGGCGCAATCGGCGAGTGGACCGTTCTACTGCCCGGGTGACGAAAAAGTGTATATCGATCTCGGTTTCTACGATGAGTTGAAGCAGCGCTTTGGGGTTCCGGGGGAGTTTGCGCAAGCGTATGTGCTGGCGCATGAGATCGGGCATCATATCCAGAAGTTGACCGGAATCGAGCAGAAGGTGCACGCCGAGCAGGAACAGAAGCCGGGAGAAGCGAACCATCTTTCGGTTGATCTCGAGCTGCAGGCGGATTGTTTTGCGGGAGTCTGGGGACATTCGACCGAGGAGAGGAAGTTGCTTGATCCGGGAGAAGTGAAAGAGGGTCTGGATGCGGCGGCGGCGGTGGGCGACGATCGTTTGCAGAAAATGGAAACCGGACATGTGAATCCGGAGACCTTTACGCACGGCACTTCGGAGCAGAGGATGGACTGGTTTCAAAAGGGATTCACGACAGGCGACATGAAACAATGCAACACGTTCGCGCAATAGTAATGAGTGGGGATGTTGGGTGAATCCGTAGGGCGTGGACAGGCGGGCGAGAGGCGAATTTGGCTCGGGGGGACGGATGAAGGCGTCGGTCCCAACACCACTTTGGTAATGCCGGGTGTGGAAAACTAATGGCACTCCCCCCTTGCGCAGGCAGTGCATTCATGAGTAACATCAAGGTGTTCCCAATGGCCATGCTTCCAGGCTGGTCGTTTGCGCCAACAAAACTCCAGGCGCCAAGATCGTTTGAACATTGTTCTCAAATAGAGTGTTCTCAAATAGCGTTCTCAAATAGGGTATTCGAACAGCATCCAGCCGACGTGGGGTTTGGTCTGCCGTTCTCCGGAGTGCAGTAATGGTTCAGTAGCCTGAACGCAGGGGGAAGACGAAGACCCTCAAGTTTTGGCGATCTGGCTTTGGGAATCAGCAGTTGGAGATTCGCGTTTGGGATTTAACTACAAAGGTTAACCAGAGAAAAAATATGAATGCAGGACCCGGACATTCCTCCTCAGGTGGAGGGAGACATAAACGGCGCCGTGGGCGGCGTCCGCCAAAACGAGGTGGGAGTGGCCCGATGGGTGGCGACCGCCAGGAGCACCAGGGAATTTTCACGGCTCCCATGGATCACAGCTACCGCGCCAACATGGGCAATGATAATGGGAACGGCAACGGCAGTCGAGGACCGCGGAGGCCCGGTTTTTCCGCTTCGTATCCGGTACTCGATCCGGAGCCTTTGCCGGCTCCCCGAGAGGACGCGGCTTCACGCGTTTTTGCGTTTGTGGAAGACCTGTTCTTTCTGAGCAAGATTCAGGAAACAGGGCGCAAGATGAACGTAAAGGTGGAGTTCGTGAAGAACGAGAAAGAACTCACCGAGCGCATGAAGAGCAATGGCGAGGGGAATCCTTCGCTGATCATCTTCGACTTGAACAATGCCAACGCGAAGCCTCTGACGCTGATCCCGAAACTCAAGAGCAAGCTGAAGAAGGGAACGTCAATCATCGGTTTTCTTTCGCATGTGCAGGGTGATTTGAAGCAGAAGGCGCACGAAGTGGGCTGCGATATGGTGTTGCCGCGCTCGGCGTTTTCGCAAAATCTGCCGCAGTTGCTGCGCCGGCATGGGGCGATTGAGGCGGAAGTAGGCAGCGGCGACTAGGTCCGGCGCTGGCGGACCAGTCATGGTCCACAGTGTGGCGGCCGGGCGAGACGGTCGGCTCTCTATACCCTCTTCTTGAGCCTGATACAATTTCGCCGTGTTCCCATACAAAGTTCTTATCGTGGTGTTGGCCCTGGTTGGGGCAGGCTTTGCCCAGCAAGCTCCGGCGCAAACGCAGCCTCCGGTGAAAGTGAATGTGTTGAATGTGTGCGCGCCGTCGGGCGACGAGCAGAAGGAACTGACTTCGGCACTGGCCAAGGCGCCGGGCAAGCCGGCATTCAGCAAGGATTTCGAAGTAGCGCGGGGGCACTCCACTCTGGACCAGAGCGCTCCGATCCCGGGCATGCAGGCGTTGCCTCCGGGTGCGGTTTCGGCGGCGGATTGGGTGCGGATACGGCGCGAGTTTCCGGACGCCACCTTGTTCAGCAATGTCCAATATTCGTTCAGCGTGGATGCCACGAATATGGTGGAGACGCTGGTGCTGCGGGTACGCGATCCCAAGGACCTGATGCAGATTTCGATTGAAGACAGCGCATCGGCGGTGACGGCCGCGGCGTCGATGCTGGCTTCGAGCACGCCGGTTTCGCGGGTGAAACTCGAGCGCTTTGGAAAGGCGTCGGTGGTGCTGGCGCGGTGCTCGGGAGCGGAAGGAAATCCGGCGACGGACCAGAGCGCATACGAACCGATCTTTCGCGCCGCCTCTTCGATCATGGAGCGTTATCGCGACGCTCTGGGCGCGCGCAAAATGGTGCCGCAGGAACTGGCTCGCCTGGGTGTTGGAGGTTCGGGCAGAACTACGAGCAAGGCCAGTGGTAGCGGCAAGGCGAACAAGTAGAGCTAAGGCGGAGCGGCTGTTCGCTGGCGCGTCGCGGGCGGGCGAGGCTGCTCGGCACACTATTGGCGGGATGAAACAAAATCTGTTTTTTGGAATCTATCTCTTAGTGGTTAGTAGCTAGTGGTTATCAAGGCGGCTGCTGCGACACAGTTTCCGACGAGCGGTTTCTTACTCCTATGGACATACGCAATGTAGTGATTATCGGCTCCGGATGCGCCGGTCATACGGCCGCTCTCTATTCAGCCCGCGCTAACTTGAAGCCGCTGGTGATCGAAGGGCATGAACCGGGCGGGCAATTGTCGATGACGACGCTGGTGGAAAATTTTCCCGGTTTTCCTGAGGGCATCCAGGGGCCAGAGCTGATCGAGAACATGCGCAAACAGGCGACGCGTTTCGGCGCGGAGTATCGCATGGGACATCTGGTGAAGGCCGATTTGGGAAAACGTCCGATCGAGCTGAGCGTGGGGAAAGAAGTGATTCAGACGCGGACGCTGATCATCGCCAGCGGAGCGTCGGCGCGATGGCTGGGCCTGCCGAACGAGCACGCGCTGATTGGGCACGGTGTTTCTTCGTGCGCGACTTGCGACGGTTTCTTTTTTTCGGGCAAGGAAATCGCAGTGATTGGCGGCGGCGATTCGGCGATGGAAGAAGCGACATTTCTGACGCGCTTTGCGAGCAAAGTGACTCTGATTCATCGGCGGGAGCAGTTTCGGGCATCGAAAATCATGCTGGATCGGGCCCGTTCGAATCCCAAGATTGCGTTTATGACGGACACGGTGGTGGACGATGTTCTGGATGTGAGCAAGAAGGAAGTCACGGCGCTGCGGCTGCGCAACCTGAAGAGTGGCGAGACCTGGGAGTTTCCGACGAGCGCGATGTTTCTGGGGATTGGGCATATTCCCAACGCGAAGATGTTCGAAGGCCAACTGGAGGCGGACGCGGACGGCTACCTGCTGACGCAGAAGAATGTATTTACGAGGGTGCCGGGGGTGTTCGCGTGCGGGGACGTTCAGGATCGGCGCTATCGCCAGGCCATTACGGCGGCAGGTTCCGGGTGCATGGCCGCGCTGGAAGTGGAGAAATTTCTGGAAGAGGAAGGGCACTGAAGGATGTGTAGGGACGGGGGCATTGGGCCGTCCAAGCGGAGCGCAGCCCGGCAGGCGCCGGTGATCACAGCAATATTCGATTGCGCGTGACCTTGGGCAATGTTTCGCACGCGGTCCGCAGCACGAGGCGGGGCGCATTTTGCCGAATTTTGATCAAGTAGGGCACGGCGCGGCTCGGGTCGGCCTTGGCGGTTTCGCGTAACAGCCAGCCTAATCCCTTCTGCACCAGGTCGTCTTTTTCGTTTTCACGCAGCAATTGATTGGAAAGGCGGACGATCTGTGGGAAGAACTTTTGTTCGCGCGCTCCCCGGATCAACGCCACGCAGGCGGAGCGCCGCCGCCAGCGATTGGGCGACTTCGCCCAGAGAAAAACATGGCGGCAGCGAGCAGGCTTGGCGGCCACCATGGGCGCGAGCAAGTAGTGCGCCAGCGCGTCGTGATCGGCCCAACTGGAGACGCGGTCGAGCCAGGACGCGAACAACAGAAATTCGTTGTCGCCGAGGGTCTTCGTCTGATTTTCGAGGAGAAGAACGGCGACCACCTTTTCTTCAAGAACAGGGCCGGAGAAAAGCTTGTCGGCCACCTGCACCACGAAAGCCATTCCCCGTTCGCGGGCGATGCTGCGCCGGAAACGGACCGCAAATTTTCTCAGCTCGGCGGTGTACCAGCCGCGCGATTTAATTTCTGCTTTGAAAAAATGCTGTACTTCTTCTGAGTGCGGTGCTGAGCCGCCATCCTTGAGGACGCGCCGGATGTGATCGGCGATGTAATCGGGGGTAATTTCGCGCATGGGAAAGGTCCTTGGGGCGACAGTGCCTCCGACTGTCGTTTTGCCCGGGAGTCCGGTCATGATAGAAGAGGAGCCGGGCGAAATGCTGTGATCTATTGTCACAGTGTTATGGTTGCGGGCGCGTCGCGAACGCTGATGGCGCCTAAACATGCATACTGAGAACACACGCTATCCGGGATTGGCCTCTGCCCCTATAGCCTCATCCTCAGGGACCGGTTGAATCCCAGGCTCCAAGGTGCAAGCGAGATGCGCGGCCAGGTCGGATGCCTGCGCGCGAAGTTCCGGTACGGCGATTGTCTCCCAAAGCGATCCCTTTCTTGCAGGACCAATGACGTAAAGCGCAGGTGACGGTTTGCCGCTGGAATCAATCAGGGCGCCGTTTGGATCGACGTCCAGCCCCAGGAATAGTGGGTCGGGTCGCGCGAGTCCATGGGCGAGAAGATTCTTAATGAGCGGGTCTTCAATGCGCCGGCAATCGGTCTCGGGGCCGGTGCAGTTGATCACGCGATCGACATTCAAGGTGCGCACATCGCCAGTTTTGCGATCTTGCAATGCAACTTCCGCGTGACCGGGAAACTCTCGGTAATCGGTCACGCGACCGGCGTAAATAATAGCTTGTCCTTGGTGAACGAGATTGGCGATGGTTTCGCCAATCTCTGGAGCGATTCGGTGGCGGTGAACTTCCCAATAGGAGCGCACGTGTCGCAGAAATCTCTTTCGCTCTTTCAGCGATAAGGACTGCCAAATGTTCTGCGTCACCGGGCGGAGGCTATCGATGACCTCACGCCAGTCGCCGCCTGATTCCGAGGCCATCCGAACTTGTTCGCGCACAAGGCGCAAGAGCTTCCGAATCGTTTGTGGACCGGGTTCATCCCAGAAATGAGGCCACTGTCCGGTTGGTCGCTGAGTCAGCGGCATCAGGCCGCGCCGAGACAGAATGTGGATGTGCCCGGCGAACCCCTCCGACTTCAGGGCGACGGCCAAATCAACGCTGGTCAGGCCGGAACCGATGAGCAGCACGGCGCCATTTTTGGGGATCTCGTGCAACGCGGTGGCTGACCACGGGGACCGAACGTATCGACTGCTGCCGGCGGAGAGGCCTGGAATCTTGAGATTGGCCGGCGGGAAGTTACCCACGGCGAGCACAAGAGATTGGGCGACTCGTACGGAGCCATCGGTCAGTCGAATTTCGATGAGTTGGTCGCGGGTGACGGACGATGCCTCGCCCTTGATCCAGTGCAGATTGCGGCCGCTACCGTGGGCCATCGCGTCTTCCAGGAGTGAACCTATATACCGACCGTAAGCGGGTCGGGGCAGGAAAGTGGTTGGTTGAACGGAGGTCCCATAGTTCACTTTGGCCCAACGGAGGAAATGATGCGGCTCCTCTGGCAGCGCGCTCATGTTGCTGGCAGGAACGTTGAGCAAATGACAGGAATATTTTGTGCCATAGGCGAGGCCGCGACCCGGCAAAGGTCCCTTATCGACAACGGCAACCGACAAGTCTGGGGCGCGGCGGGAGAGCTGGACAGCGAGCAGGGCGCCACTGAAACCGCCACCGACAACAACGACATCGAACTTCGCGTGACTCAAATCTGCTTCCTTTCGCGTCATCAAATGCACCGCCGTGGGTCTACGTGCATCTCCATTGAAGAAGTAAAACAAACAGGATGCTGATAGTCTAGTTACCTAATTGCCGTTGAGACATGGTGTCGCCGGCCATTTAGCCGCGCACTCGCTCTGCTGGCGAAATTCTCCTTAAGCAGAGTCTGTTCAATCACTTAAAACGGTTATCGAAGGATAGAACTTTGACTCAAGCTGTTGCAGCCCGGTTCGACTAGAGGGTAGCGGTCTATCCTCGGGGAGTAGAGAAGGGATTTAAGCTGAGGTCGTCTCCGTTGACACGATCTTGTCATAGATCCAAAGCACCGCGGCGGTGGCTAAGCCGATGGCGGTGACGGTCCACCAGATGCGGGCGGGTTGATGAGTGACTTCTCCGAAGTGGTGAACGAGGGTGCCGCCAAACCAGCCGCCGATGAGCGATCCGATACCGATGGGCAGGAAGGCGAAGCCCATGTAAGTGCCCTGCTGACCGGGAGGCGCGAGGCGGGAGATGTATTCGTAATAGCGCGGAGACTGAATGATTTCGCCGAGCGCCAGCACGAACAGGGAAAGGACCGCTCCCCAGAGCGTGGGCCGCAGGGCAAGGATCACCCAGGAGAGAGACGTGATGACCGTGCCCAGGATGACTGCCTGAAATGCGGGGATCTTGCGGGTGAGGTAATTCACGGCGAGGGTGAGGCAGATCACGGTGAGGCCATCGGTGACGAGGATGGTCTCGACGGGGGCGCTGGAGTTGATGTAGCCGTGAATGTAGCCGGGCAGGCTGATGTACTGCTGCCAGAACACGACCCAGTAGCCGGTAAAGAGCACGAGGAACCACATGAAGCGGCTGATGCCGGCGAGCACGAGAAGCAGCAGGCCGCACCAGATCCACCAAGGCACGGAGTATGAAGGATCGATCAACAGCCCGATGCGCAGTAACAGAGCGATGAGCAATACTGGCAGAACCAACCGGTAATTACCGACCACGACGCAGAAGTTACGGGCGACGGTCGCGATGGATGGCGGAGGGGCGTCGCCAGCCTGGCGTGGTTCGCGGAAGAAGAGGATGACCACGAAAAACATGGCAAAGACGCTGAGCGCAGCAACACGGTAAACGTTCTCGACGCCGAGGTGGCGATGCGCCCATCCGGCGAACAAAGGGCCGAGGGCTCCTCCGATGTTGACCATGGTGTAATAGATCGAGTAGCCGATGGAGCGGACATTCTCTTTGGAGGCGCGCGCGGTGGTGCCGACGACGCAGGGTTTCACGAGCGAGATGCCGAGGGCGGGGAGGATGAGGATGCAGCCGACAAATAGTCCCAGGGGTACGGCGTTGCGGACGGGCGCCAGCCAGGACGCGCCGATTGATCCGATCAGAAAGTAGGCAGCGGCGAGGATGAGGTAGGCGATGGAGAGGGCGCGGCGAAAGCCGAGGCGGTCGGCGGCGGCTCCTCCAAAGATGGCGAGAAACCATACCATGCCGCCGAATAGGCCCGTCAGAGTGCCGGTTTGCTCGGTCGAGAAATTCAGCTTCTCCTGCAGATATAGGGCAAGCGAAGCAAAAGCGCCGTAGTAGGAAAGGCGCTCGAAGATCTCGGTGGTGTTCGCGATCCAGAAGGGGCGTTCGAAGCCGGTGCGGATTTCCTGCAAACGCTCGGAGAAGGTCAAACGTGGCTCCTCATGCTGCGGTTCCTAGTGTAGTGTCTCGCAGATGCGCGACATAAATATCGGTTCTGATCGTGAGCGAAGCGATGGATCTGTGTATTTGCCTGTAGCGCGGGAATGCATAGGTCCTTCGCTTCGCTCCGGATGACAGCGTGGGATTATGCCACGAACTTGCAAGACACTGTGCTTGGTTCAGATTTTCAAACGCTGCCGGAGTTCCTCGGCCGACAAGCCTGCCACACGGATCACTTTATTCCGGCTGGTCTGGCCGGCTGCAATAGTAACGGAGGAACGTGGTACCTTCAAAAATTTTGCAAAAAAATCGATGCAGGCTGCGTTGGCTTTGTTATCCACGGGAGGGGCGGTGAGGGCTAGTTTGAGGGCGTCGCCTACTTCGCCGGTGATGGCATTCTTCCTGGCGCGCGGGTGAACTTTGACGGCGAAGGTTGAACCGGTGGGCGAATTGTGAATGGCCAGCATCGAAAGGCCTTACCACGGAAGGCACAGAGGCACACCGGGGGGGAACATGTCTTCGATCCCCTAGTGCGTGTCTCTGTGTTCCAGGTGCCGCTGCGGTTAAGCTTTTGTTCTCTCTCCGAAAATTGCTGTGCCTACGCGCACACAGGTTGCTCCTTCTTCTATTGCCACTTCGAAATCGTGTGACATGCCCATGGAAAGAACTGCCGGGCTGATGTTCGGCAAGCCTCGTGCGGCAATGGTGTCGCGAATCTTACGAAGCTGGCTGAAGTAGGGTCGCGAGCCTTCCGGATCCTCTGAGTAGGGCGGGACGGTCATAAGGCCTTGAATTTTCAGATTCGCCCATTGCAGCGCGCCTTGAAGAATCTGATCGAGTTCGGTGGAGGTGGGCGCGAGACCGCTTTTGGCGGTCTCGCCACCGACGTTGATCTCGATGAGGATGGGTAGGGTTTTGCCAGCGCTTGCCGCGAAGCCATTCAGTTTTTGCGCCAAGCGCACGGAGTCGACGGAATCCACGGCGTCGAACAGTTCTGTCGCCTTCGCGGCTTTGTTGGTTTGCAGATGTCCGATCAGGTGCCATTCGGCGCCGGGCAGATCGCGGAGGGCATCCGCTTTGCCGGCGAGCTCCTGGACGCGGTTCTCGCCGAATACACGCAGGCCGGCGGCGTACGCCTCGCGGATGAGTTCGGCAGAAAAAGTCTTGCTCACGCCCATCAGTTTAACTTCGTCGGGACTGCGGATGGCCCGCTGGGCCGCCGCCGCAATCCGTTCCCGCACTCGGGCAATGTTTTCAGCAATCGACATAAAAGCGAAAACCACGAAGGACACAAAGTATCACGAAGGAGAATCTCGGCTGAACTGGCCTCCTTCGTGATAGTTTGCGTCCTTCGTGGTTAAGGACATTCCTACGTTACATGATCGCGGTTGGCGGAGCTGGATCTTCGGGCCTGCCGGCGTTGGCCAGCGGGACGCGGATCATGACGATCGCCAGTATGGCGAGGGCAGCCAGCGCGAGGAAGAACGACGGGGTCCATTTGAAGAGGGTCACGTCGTGGCCAGAGCCGACCAGGGCGGCGATGAGGAGGCCGCAGAGCGCTTCGCCGGCGATCAGGCCGGAGGCGGTGAGGACGCCGGCGTTTTCGACGCGCGCTTTCTGAGCGTCGTTGAAACCGCGACGGTCGCGCAAATTGTCGGTGATCCAGCGAATCACGCCTCCGATAAAGATGGCAAAGGTCGTACCCAAGGGCAGATACATGCCGACGGCGAAGAGCATCACGCTCTTCACTTCGATCATGATCATGGCTAGTCCGAGCAGAATGCCGACGATCACCAAGGGCCATGCCATATCGCCGCCGACGATTCCTTTGGAGAGCATGGCCATCAGGCCGGCCTGAGGAGCGGGGAGGGCGGGGCTGCCGAAGGTATATGCCTTGGCGAGGATGGCGATGGGGAAGAACAGGACGAGCGATGCGACGACGATGCCGAGAAGGTCTCCGATCTGCATCTTGGAGGGAGTGCCACCGAGGATGTGGCCCACTTTTAAGTCCTGCAACATCTCGCCGGCCACGGCGGAAGAAACGCACACGATGGCCGCTACTCCAAGGACGGCTGCGACTCCGCCGGTTCCGGAAACGCCAAGAGCGACCATGAGCAGGGCTGCGATGACGAGGGTGCAGAGGGTGAGTCCGGAGACTGGGTTGTTGGAGGAACCGATCATACCGACGAGGTTTCCGGAAACGGCGGCGAAGAAGAAGCCGACGATGATCATCACGCCGGCGGCTACTAACGATCCGGAGAGGATGCGGGAACTGGAAAGATTGCCTGCGCCGCTGATGAAATAGTAGTAGAGCAAGATCATGGCGACGAAAACGACAGCGATGCCGGCGAAAACCGCCTTGGCCGGGAGGTCGCGCTCGGTGCGATTGGAGGCAGCGTGGGCAGCTGCCGATTTCTTGAGGTCGGAGACGGCTCGGCTCATGCCGAGGCCCAACTGTTTTCGCATTTTAAAAAGAGTGTAGGAAGCGCCAACCAACATGCCGCCGACGGCGATGGGCCGGACGATCGAAAAATAGATGGCTTGGGCGAGCAAGGGCCACGCGATGGATTGTCCTTCAGGCATTGAGGCCTGGATGTAGGGACCGATGGTGAAGGTTAGGAGGGGAACGAGCAAGCCCCAAGCCAGCACACCTCCAGCGAAGTTCAGGGCGGCCAGTCTGGGGCCAATGATGTATCCCACGCCGAGATAGGCGGGACTGATGTCGGGTGCGGTCATCAAAGTAGCGCCGCCAGTAATGGTGGTAGCGACGTTGGGGTTGGTACTGGTGCGGAGGAGCAACTTCTTCCCGAGGTCGCTGATCTTCAGGGGAAAGGTGTTGCTGGGATTGAAAACATTGACGGCTCCGAGCAGGTACATGAAGGCGCCGAAGCCCATGTTGGCGAACAGGATCTTGGCGGCTTGGGAACCTTGCTGGCCGGCTTTGTGAATCTCGGAAGCGGCCACGGACTCGGGGAAGGGAAGATCGGGATCTTCCACCATCACGCGGCGCAGGAGGGTGACGAACAGGATGCCGAGGGTGCCGCCGATCATCATCAGGGCAACCGACTTCCAGTACTCGGGCCGGCTGAAACTGGGGGTCAGGGTGGGCCAGAGGCCGGCCATGACGAAGGCGGGGATGGTGAATATGGCACCTGCGGCAACCGATTCGCCGATGGAGCCTACGGTTCGGGCGATGTTTTCTTCCAGCAGCGAGCCCTTCATCAACCGGAGCAACGCCATCGAGATGACGGCTGCGGGATAGGTGGCGGCGATAGTCATGCCAGCCTTGAGGCCGAGATATGCGTTGGCGGAGCCGAGGAGAGCGGTCAGGAACAGGCCGATCAGGACGGCGCGGAAGGTAAACTCCTTCATTTCCATCGATTCCGGAACATAGGGGCGATGTTTGCGGGGGGCTTCAGTCGCCGCAGGGGTGCTCATGAGGACCTCGGGTCACCAGAAATTTCATTGCAGATTTACATTAGCAGAGACGGCGCACCTTAACATGCCGAGAGGCAGGTTTACAAGTGGCTGCGCAGCCTTTGGGTGAGCCATTCACGAGGGCCAGGAGAGCGGAAAGGCGGGAATTGACCTGCAACTCCTGGGAGCAACTTTGAATCCTAGTCAGGGTTGGAATGGTTTTTATCGGGAAGGCATCTCGTGAATTGGGCCGAGCTTTTTGACGAATTCCATTGCCGGGGATGTGGCTCGAAAGAAGCCTATCGGTCCCGGCCTCGCGGGGTAGTGGAGAAGTACCTGCTTCCTCTTTTACTGCTGCGCGCAGTGCGGTGTGAGCGTTGCTACCGCCGGTGTTATGTTTTGCGGACAATTCCGGTCCCTGAGCGGGTTGCCGCGGCGGCCAAGGAGCCGCAGAGTCAACCGCCGGATGGAACAAGTTCTGACGGTTGCGTTGCGTAGGGCGTGGACCGCGGCTATACTGGCGTTGTGAAGTCCGGCTGGGCGACATAGGCTGGCCGGATGGGAGGCCGTCTTCAGCAGTACTGGGTTTCGAATACGGGCTGCCCAGGGCCAAGCGGCGGACCATGAACTGGCAAGGCATGGGTTCGCTGGCTTTGCCAAGCGCGTTGCTGCGACTTTATTCTTCACTGTTTTTCCAGCCGACTGCCGCATTTGTGGTTCCCCCCTCCTGAGCGTTTCCCGACTTCCCGTTTGCGAAAGCTGTTTGGGAGCATTGCGCCCGCTGCGGGGGTCGTATTGCGCAGTCTGTGGGCAGGTGGTGCACTTACCGGGCTATGCGGACGGGAAAGCGGCGGAAGGTGAGGAGCCGCGTTGCCAGCTTTGTCAGCGGGTTGATCCTCCTTTTGAAAGGGCGGTTGCGTATGGCAGCCATGAAGGGGGACTACGCGATCTGATTCATCTGCTGAAGTTTGAGCAGGTGCGTCCGGCGGCGAAGGTGCTTGGGCAAGTTCTTGCCAGCACGATCGCCGGTATGGAGAAGGCAATGCCGGTTGGGACGATCGAGGTGGTTCCGGTTCCGCTGCATCGGAGCAGGCAAGGGCAACGGGGATTTAACCAGGCGGAAATGATCGCGCGGAGAGCACTGCGGCAGTTGTCGCGTCCGAAGAGGTTCGATCTATGCACGGGAGCGCTGGTGCGGCGTCGCGATACTGGAAGCCAGCTTGGGCTGACCAGCCATCAAAGGCGCGAGAACCTGCGCGGGGCGTTTGCGGTAAGCGACGCAACCAGGATATTGAAGCGCGATGTTTTACTGATCGATGACGTTTACACGACAGGGACTACGGCGTCAGAGTGCGCGCGGGTTCTTCTGCGGGCGGGAGCGGCCCGGGTTTGGGTGGCGACGGTGGCGCGCACGTTGAAGATTTCCGATGTGGTTGCGTGGCCGGAGAGTGAACTGGAGGATCGGTCGGGAGAGGCAAGTGCTGCCGTGGGCATAGCGGCGCACGGATAGAAAATCATGTCGTTGCGATTCCACAATTTCGGTGGAAGCATGCGGTCGCAGCTTCCGGCGTCGATGCTGGCTTCGGGCATGCACCAGGAAAGCGATGGGCACGCGCTGCATCAGCCGGTGCTGGTGCTGAACGCTTCGTACGAGCCGATCAATGTTTGCGCGGCGCGGCGCGCGATCGTGCTGGTGCTGAAGGGCGTCGCCATGACGGAAGAAGAGAACGGACATTTTCTGCACGCGGCGCGGGTGGCCATGCGTGTGCCCTCGGTGATCCGGTTGTTGGAGTATCGGCGGATTCCGCATCAGTCGCGGGCGTTGTCGCGGAAGAATATTCTGCTGCGCGACCGCAATACCTGCCAATATTGCAGCACGACGCTGCCGTCGGGAGAACTAACGCTGGATCACGTGATTCCGCGGTCGCGGGGCGGGCTCTCGACCTGGGAGAATCTGGTGGCATGCTGCCATCCCTGCAACCGGCGGAAGGGCAACCAGCTTCCGCACGAAGCCAACATGCGGCCCTCGCGGGAACCGCGCTCGTTCAATCTCCACACCAGCCGCCACATTATGCGGTTGATGGGGCACTCGGACGATAAGTGGAGAAAGTATTTGTTTTATTGAGGAAAAGAGGTTTCAGAGTTTAAAGACGCGTTGCAGCAGTTGTTGAAAGCGCGGGTCGGCGGAGAGGGGCGCGAGGTCGGGGTCGTATCCCATAATTGTGATGTCCGGATCGCGCTCTTGGTAGGCGCGCTGCAGCCACGCGATGGCGGCATCCGTTTCTCCCAGGGCCACATGAACCCGGGCTAGACTGATTGGGTCGGCACTGGGGTCGGGTTTGCGCTCGATGCGTTCGAGAGCGGCGCGAGCTTCCGCGGGATGTCCTCCCAGGGCCTGAGCCTGAGCCAATCGAAGGAAGTACAGATCAATGGGATAGCGGTCCGCCAATTGGCGGTAGATCGCCTCCGCCTGGGGGTACATGCCTTTGGCCAGGTATGCGTTTCCGAACGCCCAAGAAAAAGGAGCGTACTCGAACTCGATGGGGTCGCGGGTCTGGAGGGTGCGCATGGTCTGGAGGGCATCGTCAAAACGGTGCCAGTAGTAGTAGTTTTCGAACAGCCCCTCGAAGATCATGGGAGACAAGGGATCGAGTTCCTGGGCCTTGCGCAACTCGGCATTGGCGGCTTCGAACTGGCCCATGGCGGTGAGGTTCTGTCCGGCCCAGTGATGGGCGGTGGCGTAGCCGGGATTGAGCGCGATGGAACGTAGAAATTCCTCTTGGGCGCCGGCGAAATCCCAATCGAACTTCGATTTCAGCAAGCCGAGTGTGGCGTGCGGCTCGGCCAGAGTCGGATCGAGCTGCAGCGCCTTCAAGGCGGCATCCCGGACCAGGGTACCGGCGGTCGCGACGGGTATCTGCTGACTGTTGGTCGCCATCACGAGGTACGAATCCGCGAGTCCGGCATAGGCCCGCGCGTAGGAAGGGTCCCTGGCGATGGCCTGCCTGAACAACAGGACGCTGCGCGCCAGGGCGTCGCGATTGCGCGTGCTCCACAAGTATCTAGCCTGCAAGTAAAGATCGTGGGCCTCGGGATTTTCGACGTGACGGCGGGCCCACTGCTCGTCTAAGCTGGCCGACCACGGAACGCGAAGGGCATCGGCAGTGTGGTGGACAATCTGCTCCTCAATGCTGGGGATGTCGGAGACATCGGCGGTGTAGACGCCGGACCAGAGTTCACGGCCATCTCCGCTGTTAATGAGTTGCACGGCGATGCGATATTGTTCACCGGAGCGGCGCACGCTGCCTCTCAGCAAACTTTCAACATTGAGACTGCGGCCCACGGACTTGGGATCCAGAGCGGCAGGCGTGGAGACGGATCCAGGCGGGGGCTGGGACACGAGGCGGCCGACAATCACCTTGAGCCCGCGCAATCGCGCCAACTCGGCGGTCAGTTCCTGGGTGAGACCGCTGGCGACGTATTGTTTTTCCGGTTCGGCGGAGGAGACGCCCAGATCCTCGAAAGGCAAGACGGACACGGAACGGGGCGGGGCGGGAGAAAATATGGAGTGCAACATGGGCCGAAGTTGGGAGCCGACGGGCGAAGCCACCGTGAGCGCCGCCAGCCCGGCAGCTACTGCGAGCCCGACGGCGGCATATTGCCACGTTCGACTTGTCTTCGTGGCTTCCGCTGCAGTTTTCTCTGGTGTGATTGCCGTAGGCGGCGCCACGCCTTCGAGCGCGGAATGGACTGGCGCAACCGGCAGCCCGATCGGCAGTCCAGTACTGTGTTCGCCGTGACCGTTTGCGGGAATCTGGGCATGGGCATGGCTAACTTCGGCATGGCTAACTTTGGCGTGGCTAACTTCAGCAATGAAGGAGTAGCCGCGTCCGGGAAGCGTGGCGATATAGTCCGGCTGGCGGGAGTCGTCATTAAGTACCTTGCGGAGGACGGCGATGGACTGATTCAGGTTGTGCTCGTCCACCGAGGTTCCGGGCCAGATACGGGCGATCAGTTCGGGACGGCTGAGACTGTGGCCGTGATGTTCGACCAGCACGACGAGAGTATCAAACACCTTGGGCGTGAGTATAACGGGACTGCCAGCACGCAAAAGACGGCGTCCGGCGGGATCGAGGCGAAACGGGCCAAACTCGTAGAAGTCCCGCGTCATCGGGAAGATACGGCCTTTACAACAATTTACTTCTTTTGACTTGCCTACGGGGGAAGACTCGGGTAACTAGGGTACCCAAGTGTCGTGTATTGCAGGGGAGTTTAGCACGAATCTGGCCCGCCAGCTCCACGACGGAACAAAAATTGCATTGCCAAGAGGGACTATCATGAAGATGAAGATTGTGGTCGTTGTCTGTCTCGCCGCCATCACGTTGGCGCTCTGCCCGATGCTGTGCCAGGCACAGCCTACGATTACATCGGTCAGTCCGATTACGACGCAGCAGTATCAGACGATCACGATCAAAGGCAGCGGCTTTGGTAAGCAGGCTCCATATACGGGCGATTCCGACTACATTAGCCTGGAGGATCAGACGGCCCAGCCAGCCTGGCAGGCCGGCTATTCCGGATTCAACGACACGGTGACGCTGATCGTCAATTCCTGGACGAACGATAAGATCACATTGGGTGGATTTTCCGGGCAATGGGGCGAGTACAACTACGTTCTGAATGTCGGCGACTCGGTGCAGGTTGAAGTGTGGGATGCCCAGACTGGCGCTGGCCCCGCCACATTCTACGTCACCGTCGGAAGGGAAACGACGACGACGGCGCTTAAGTCGTCGGTGAATCCGTCGAGTCCGGGGGAGCCGGTGATGTTCACCGCAGAGGTCAGTTCGAGCGCGGGCGCGCCGCCGGATGGAGAAACCGTTTCATTTGAGCAAGGCAAGACTGTGCTGGGAACTGGAACGCTAAGCGGCGGTTCGGCGAGCTTTACAACCTCTTCGCTGAAGGCGGGAACGCACTCGGTGACCGCGGTGTATGGCGGGGACACGGACTTCTCCGGCAGCAAGTCAAAACCGGTGAAGCAGGTAGTGAACTAGGCGGTAACGAAAGGGTTCAGGGAGGTTCCCACTGCTTCGCACAAAGCACGAATGGGTGGGGACCTCGCACTGAATGAAACGAGTGATATCTGTTACTGCGGCTTTGGAGTTTCAGGCGGCTTCGGTTCGCCGGGCTTCGGTTCCGCCTTCTGCACTTCCTGGCCTTCGTAGATGATCTTGGACTTAGCTCCGAAGCGTTTGTAGTTGGTGTATTTGATGACCTCGCGGATCTTGATGTCGCCCATAGCGAATTTCAGGGTGTCTTCGGCGCGGGTGTAGGTGGGAAACCAATACTGGCCATCAATCTGTTCGCGCCAAGTGGTGAACTTGGGGAATAGATTTTCCTGACCCTTTTTCTTGCGGATATCGGGCACGGTTTTGCCGTAAGTCTCGACGATTTGAAAATCGTGGTTGTCGACCCAGATGCGGCCCTGGAAATAGCGTTTCTTCCCGACAATCTGCTTCGGGGCAATGTCGAAGACGTAGGTGTCCAGTTCGTCCTGTTTTTGCTGGCCGACGTAGAGGATGTCGTACTCTCCGATTTCATCGGCCGTGAGCACGAAGGGGAGGCGATTCTCGATGTCGTCGAAATCCTCCTCGGTCATCATTAGGCGTTCGAGTGTGGGTTGGGGCGCAAAGACGACGTTCTTGATCTTGTGTCCTTTATCGTCGAAGGTCACGTCGAACACCTGCTGGTACATGCCGTCGGGAGTGTCGCCGTCGAGCGTCATGACCTTGACATCCTGGCGGAAGGTGTACTGATCGCGGGCTTCCTTAAACTCCTTCTCCTTGGCGGCAAAGCGCTTGATAATCTCCTCGACGGTGATGCCTTTGGGGGGGGATTTGTCGAGGGCGCCTTCTTGTGCGCGGGCCGATTGGGAAAGCACAATCAAGCCCAAGAGGATGCTGAAAAGCGAGGCCAGGGGCGCAGGTCGGGACCGGAATCTCATAGGTCCTATTCTACCGAAAAGAGAGCACGGAAAAATTAACAGCAGTTTCCACCCCCAAGGCCGCCGTGCAAAACGGCCTTTTCGTGGGGGCGGAAAACTGCGGTTCTGCCTACTGCATTCGATGCCTGAGGCGCGGGAAGGGTAGCTAGATTTACGTATCTTTACTCAGGAATCTAGACACTCAGGAATCTAGACGTATGAATCCAATGACGGGTCCGATTCATGGAGGTAGTTTCGGTTATTGTTTCGGCTTCGTGCGCTTCATGGCTTTGGCCAGGCCGAACTCGACGAGGCCAGGAAGAAGCTGGTAGAGCTTTATGACAGGGATCATGGTCCAGGGGACGACGACCTCGCGTTTGTGCTTGAGATAGCCGCGATAGGCCGCTCTGGCCACGCGCTCGGCGGTGATGCCGCGTACGGACTTGGGACGCACATTGCCCTGGCGGCTGGCGACTACATGGGCGCCGAACTCAGTACTGACGTAGCCGGGACAGACGGTGAGCACGTTGATGTGGTCAGGTTGTAATTCCAAGCGGGCGCCTTTGCCGATGGCGTTCATGGCAAATTTGCTGGCGGAGTACAGAGACATGAACGGGACTGGGATGTGTCCGGCAACGCTTGAAATGTTGATGATGGTGCCGCCGCCGGCTTCGCGCATGGCGGGCACGACGGACTGCATACAGCAGATAGCGCCGAAGAAGTTGGTTTCGAACAATTCTCGGAGTGCGGAAGTCTCCATGTCGGCGACCGAGTCGCGAATGCCCACGCCTGCGTTGTTGACCCACACATCGACGCGATCGAAGTGATGGAGGGTTAAGGCGAGGGCGCGACCGACGTCTTCGGGGTTTCGCACATCGCAGGCCAGGGCCAGGGTGCGCTCGGTGTGGCCGACGCGGTGGCGGGCAGCTTCGGCGCGGTTGGCATCGCGCGAGAGCAACACTACACTGGCGCCAGCGCCGGCGAAAACCTTGGCGATGGCTTCTCCTATGCCCATGGAGGCCCCGGTCACGACCACGACTTTTCCATCCATTTCCATGGCGATTCTTGTATCGCGTGGAGGCAGACAAGTCAAACCGCAGTTCTCAGTTCTCGGTTCTCAGATCTGAGATCTCAGTGGGAAGCGGATGGTTTTTCTGGGAACTGAGACGGGGGAACTGGGAACTTCTTAATGGCGTAAAATTGCTGCAGGAGACGCCGTGAGTTCGTTATTGCCGATTTTTCCGCTGGAACTGGTGCTGCTGCCGGGGGTGCCGTTGCCGCTGCACATTTTCGAACCGCGGTATAAGGAGATGATTGCGGAGTGTCTGGAGCAGAAAAAGCCATTTGGGGTGGTGAGGGCGTCGTCCGACGGGGTTGCGGACATTGGGTGCACGGCGGAGATTATGTCCGTGACCAAGAAATATGACGATGGACGCATGGACATTATGACGCGCGGAGTGGAACGCTTTGAGGTGATCCAGGTCAACGAAGAGCGCGAGTTTCTGCAGGCGGAGATTTCGGTGGTCGAAGACGAAGCGGAGAGGCCGGCCGCCGAAATGGTGACGCAGGCGGTGCGGTTGCATGCGGAGATCGCGAAACTGGCTGGAGCGGAACCGTCCGGTCCCGACGAAGATGCGGGCAATCTTTCATTCTTGCTCGCCGGATCGCTTCCCTTGGACCTTGATTTCAAGCAAAGCCTGCTCGCAACGCTGTCGGAAGCGAAACGGTTGGAGGCGGTGGTGGGGTATCTGGAAGCGATTCTGCCGGGTTTGCGGCGGGCGGCGAAGGCGCGGTGGAATTAGGGGGGAGCCTCCGGCGCTCAGCCTTCGGCTAAAACCAGTTCCTACTGATGGCAGATGACTGACGACTGACGATTCGCTCGGGCGGTATAATCCGCATAAGGCTTTTTCCTGTGGGGGTAGTTCCTGCCATGAGTGTTGCCCGTTCTCTCGGCGAGTTGCGCCAAAGCTCTTTCACTGCACAGCGTCTCGGATCGCGCCGGGTCAAAGACGAGTTGCGCGAAAACCTGATGTCGCGGCTGCGGGAGGGTGGTCCGATATTTCCCGGCATCGTTGGATACGATGACACGGTGGTGCCGCAGATTGTGAACGCGATCTTGTCGCGGCATAACTTTATTCTGCTGGGATTACGCGGGCAAGCGAAGAGCCGCATTCTGCGGGCGCTTACTGCGCTGCTTGATCCGGAGATGCCGTACATCTCGGGCTGTGAGATTCACGATAATCCGTATGCTCCGATCTGCCGGCGCTGCCGCGAACTGGTGGCGAAGGAAGGAGACGCCGCGCCGATCGCGTGGCTAACCCCGGAGCACCGTTACGTGGAGAAGCTAGCTACTCCCGATGTCACGATTGCGGATCTGATCGGCGATATCGATCCCATCAAGGCGGCGCGTGGCGGGCACGAATTGTCGAGCGAGTTCACAGTGCATTATGGATTGCTGCCGCGGGCCAACCGCGGAATTTTTGCGATTAACGAATTGCCCGATCTGGCGGGCAAGATTCAGGTTGGGCTCTTCAACATCATGCAGGAAGGGGATGTGCAGATTAAGGGATACCCGATTCGGCTGCCGCTGGATGTTGCGATCGTATTCAGCGCGAATCCGGAGGACTACACGGCGCGGGGGAAGATTATTACGCCGTTGAAAGATCGCATCGGGTCGGAGATTCGAACGCACTATCCGGCGACGGTGGAGGAAGGCATCGCGATCACGGCGCAGGAAGCGTGGATTGAGCGTAATGGATCGCAACTTCGCATTCCAAAATATGTTAACGAAGTGATCGAGCGGATCGCCTTTGCGGCGCGTGACGACAAGAAGATCGACAAGCGGTCGGGAGTTAGCCAACGGCTGCCGATCTCGGCGATCGAGAACGTGGTTTCGAATGCCGAGCGGCGGGCGCTGACACATCAGGAGACCTTGATCGTGCCGCGCATCAGCGACATCTACGCGGCTCTGCCTGCGATCACGGGCAAGCTGGAGCTTGAATATGAAGGCGAGATGAAGGGCGCGGATTTTGTGAGCCGCGAGTTGATCCGCACGGCGGTGGCGAAGGCGTTCGACACGCATCTGCATGGAGTGAACATGAACCAGATCGTGCAGTGGTTCGATCTGGGCGGAGAGATTCAACTCAGCGACAGTGCCGGGGCCGAGGATGTGCTCGAGGGGTTGAGTCAGATTCAGGGACTGATGGAAAAGCTGGTCAAGCTGAATGTCGGCCCGAAAGACAGCGCGGAGATGCAGGTGTCGGCGGCGGAGTTCGTATTGGAGGGCTTGCACGCGCACAAGAGAATAGGACGCAACGAAGAGCGGGTGTTCACGGCGGGGGAGAAACCTTCGAAAAAACAAGAGCGGGTGTACGAACCGGAAGAGCCGGGGTTCGGACGGAAGAGGGGATTTAATTAAGCTGATTTTGCAGTTCTCGGTTCCCGGTTTCTCAGTTCTCAGCGCTTTCGGACGCTTAGAGGTTTCATCACAGAGAGCACAAGGGAGCGACGAGGAAAATAGTGTGGGACTGGTCTTACTGAGAACCGGGGACTGAGAACTGAGAACCGCTTTATGAAACGCATCCGCTACTCGAAATACGTGCCCGACCCGGCTGGCGACATGAGCATGGAGGATCTGCTCAGCGCACTCTCCGATTATTTTCTGCAGAGCGGATTCAACGACAATTTCTGGTATGAACTGCCCGATGGCGAGAAAACGCTGGATGAGTTACGGCGGGCGCTGGAACAGGCGCTGCTCAATGGAGAGATGTTTGACGAAGAAATGCGCGAGCGGTTGCAGCAGATGCAGATGGATGGCGAACTCGAAGAAGTGATCGAGAAGCTGATCGAGCGCATGCAGCAGGAAGATTATATTTCGATTGACGAGCCATTCGAAGCCCAGGCGCCCGATCGTTCCAAACAATCGAGCGTGGGCGGGCAGGTGGGAGAGGCGCAGCAGGCGAAGTTCGAGATCACGGATAAGAGTCTCGACTTTCTGGGATTCAAAGCGCTGCGCGACTTGCTGGGGTCGCTGGGGAAGTCGAGCTTTGGGCGTCATGACACTCGCGACATGGCGACGGGCATCGAGGCGAGCGGAGCTTCGAAGTCCTACGAATTTGGCGACACGTTGAACCTCGATATTACGGCGACGCTTTCTTCGGCGATTCAGCGGGAAGGACTCGGACTTCCGCTGAATCTCGAGTACAGCGACTTGCAGGTGCACCAGTGCGAGTACCAGTCGTCATGCGCGACGGTGCTGATGCTGGACTGTTCCCATTCGATGATTTTGTATGGCGAAGACAGATTTACTCCGGCGAAGAAAGTGGCGATGGCGTTGTCGCAGTTGATTCGGACGCAGTATCCGGGAGACTCGTTGTCGCTAGTGCTGTTCCACGATTCGGCGGAAGAAGTTCCACTGTCGCAACTGGCGCGGGTGAAGGTAGGACCGTACTATACGAACACGCGGGAAGGGTTGCGGATGGCGCAACGGATTTTGCAACGCCAGCGCAAGGACATGAAGCAAATCGTGATGATCACGGATGGCAAGCCTTCGGCGCTGACGCTGGAGGATGGGCGCATCTATAAGAACGCGTTTGGGCTCGACCCTCTGGTGGTGAGCGAGACGCTGGAAGAAGTTTCGAAATGCAAACGGGCGGGTGTGCTGATCAATACGTTTATGCTGGCGTCGGATTATGGGCTGGTGCAGTTCGTGCAGAAAGTGACGCAAATGTGCCGGGGAAAGGCTTATTTCACCACGCCGTATACGCTCGGCCAGTATTTGCTGATGGATTACATGTCGCGGAAAACGAAGACGATTCACTAAGAACGTGGCAGCGCGTCCCAAGATGCGGTCCGTAACGAAATGGCTGCGACGAATTGCGGTATTCCTGGCAATCGTATTGACGTTGGCGCTCGGAATAGCGCTACTCAACAACAATGCCTCGATCCGGCGACCTTCCCGAGCGGAGTTCGTGGGGAATCTCGATCATACGCTGGAGCGCAGCACGGACTGGGTGGTCGGGCAGTATCAGCGAACTGCGACGGGAGGCGTCCCGACGCCAAGAGGCCTTTCTCTTATATCCAACTCCGCGCTCGCCCACATGGTGGTGGACTGTGCCTCGCTTTCCGATGAGCCACGGATGAAGGCACTCGGTTCCAGTTTCGTTGACGCCTGGAAGGTCGAAGCGATTGTTTTAGGCAAGATGGTCGATCCCGCGATACCGACGCGTGCCCCGAGCGAACGCGAGCTACAGAGTTTAGAGGAGTACCAACGTTGGATCTTACACGGAGCCGCTCCGAACGACGTCCGCCTGTCGCCCAAGGAATTGGAAGACATGTTCTCTGCGGACAAGTATCGAACGGGGAAAGCAACGCACCAACTGTTCGCCCTGTACTTCTACCGAAGATCCAAAGGTTCTACGCCCGATTTGGATCGCCTGATGCAGAGAATCGAGGAGCGAATCGCATGGGAGGCTGCTATCGATTTTCGGGTAACGGACCTCTACCTGCAACGGCTCGCATTTCTGCTGGCCGCCGGCAGGCCCGATCTGATCCGGCCCCGATGGGTCGAAAGAGCTTTTGCTGCGCAACAGATCGACGGGGGTTGGCTGGAAAACTGGAACGGTTGGAGCCGAACGCCATATCGCTTCTCTTTTGGCGATGAGTGGTCGAACCCACACTCAACCGCGCAGGGAATGTGGATCTGTTACATGCTGAAGTATCGCTATCCGGAATGGATCGAGCAGAACTATCGATAGAGCGGCGGGTGAGCGGCGGGTTGTGGGGAGGCGTGGCGGGTCGAAAAAACAGGGAAGGGCAGGCGTGTAGGCGGGTTCTCCAGCGGCGAGACGGATTACAGAAGTAACTTCTTAATTGTGCCAGTACGGGTGCTGCTTCGGTGTAAGATCGCTGGAGGATTTTTGTTTTGGAGAGGTTATGAAAAGAACTGCCGCTTTCATTTTGCTGGCCGCCTTGAGTCTGGCAGGGTTGATGCCGGCGCACGCGCAACGCATCAGTCCCAAAGAAAATGCGCGCCGCTCGCAGAAGGCTGCCAAGCAGCAACAGAAGTTTCTGAAGAAGGCCGCTAAGAAACAACGGAAGGCAATGAAGAAATACGAGAAGCAGCAACGCAAAGAGACCAGGAAGGCAAACCGCCAGCTTCAGAAAAAGAAAAGGTAGTTTCGCGTTCATGCTGGCGCGGTGCGTCCGATTCGTCACAAATGCGGGGTGACAGCCCGCACATCCATTTGATTCCCGCCGCGTTACGCTGATTCCATTCCACGGACCTCTCCCGGTCCGATTCCCTCCAGAAAGATGATTGGCCATGCCTGGGTGTAGACGCGCATTCGTTCTTGCGGTGGTTGTTATGTTGAGCTTCTGTCTGCTGGGTGTTCTTCGGCCAAACTATGCAAGTTGTCAACAGTCTGATCGGGAGTCCGATCAGGCCGCTGCCGAGCGAGTTCTCGGTGCACAGTGGAAGCAAGTTTCGCGCCGGGCCGGGATGATATTCGCGGGGACGGTCCTTAGTGAAGCGAGCCAGAGCGCGTCATTATCAACTGCAGTCGGCGATCGGTCGATCGGAAGATTTCCCACGACGGTACAGCTCAGTTTTCGCGTGGACCACGCGATTGCGGGGGTGGAGACTGGACAAACTCTCACCATACACGAGTGGACCGGAGCTCAGCTGAGATTTCGCCCGATGCGAAGGGGCCAGCACATTTTGATCTTTTTGTACCCGATAAGCCGACTGGGCCTGACGAGTCCGGTGGGTGGTGCGTCAGGGCAGTTTGAACTCGACCGGAGAGGGCAAAACATACGAGCGATTGAACATGGCCCTGCCGCGGCGATTGACACAGGGAGCACGGTTTTTTCCCGGTCCCGTGCGCTGGCAAGTAAGGATATTGGGATTGAAGCCGGAGTCAGCGTGAATCAACTGGAGCGGGCCATCGGCAGGGCCCGAGAGGAGTAAGTCATGCGCTGGCGAATGATGGCATTCGTGGTTTTTCTCCATTGCAGCACCGTCATCGTGTGCGCGGGAGGGCCGGCGTTCGTGGCGGGTTCGGGCTACGCTCCTGGAGTTGAAGGACAAGCGCTGATTTGGGCGAACAGTTCGGTGCAGTATTTCACCGATCAGGGAGACTTGAGCCCGATTCTGCCTGGGGCGCAGGCCGATACGTTCGTGGCCACCGCTTTTGGCGCCTGGACTGGCGTTTCCGGGGTGGCCCTCGTTGCGTCGCAGGCGGGACATCTGGCCGAAGACGTGACTGGTAACAATATTATTGCTGCCAACGGGACCATTACAGGCCCATTGGACATCGCATCCTCGGCCACGAGCACTCCGGTTGGAATTGTTTACGACTATGACGGGACGGTGACCGACGCGCTGCTGGGTCAGGGCGCCGGCGGCTTGTCAGATTGCTTCACAAACGCCGTTTATGGCGGGCCGGACAACTTCAGCGCGAGCGGGAACATTGTTCACGCGCTCGTGGTCATCAACGGAAACTGCGCGGCAACGACTGCGCAACTGCCGGACGTTCAATACCGGTTGGTGCGCGTTCTGGGGCGCATTCTGGGCTTAGGTTGGTCGCAGGCCAACGTGAACGTGCTCACGCAGAACCCACCTGCAACGAGCGACGATTTTGCCGGATTTCCGTTGATGCATTTCAGCGATCCGATTTCCTGCGTGCCGATTAGCGCCTGCTATCCCGACGCTGCGGTACCGAAGATGGATGACATGGACGCGCTGGCGCGGCTTTATCCAGCGAGCGGGAATCCGCAACCGGATGGCAGAATTTATGGCAGCGTGTACTTCACGGATGCATCGGGGAACGCGGGGCAACCGATGCAGGGAGTCAATGTGGTGGCGCGGTTGATGGACGAATCCGGGGAGCCTTCGCGGCGGTACGTTGGCTCATCGGTTTCAGGATTTGCATTTCATGGCAATGCGGGCAACATCGTTGATGGATACCTGGAGGCGAACGGACTTCGTTACGACCGGTGGGGATCGGAGGATCCTTCGCTGGAAGGGTTGTTCGACCTGGGTCAACTGACGATTCCTGCTGGACAGAGCACCGCCCAGTACCAGCTAAGCGTGGAGGCGCTGGACCCGAATTGGTCCCAGGGCGTGGAGCCGTATGCTCCGACACAAGTGACGCCCTCGGGTTCTTTCGCTCCGGTTGTCGTGACAATTCAGAGCGGATCGAACGTAGAGCAGGACATTCTGATGTTGCAAAGTGAAGTCGCGCAGGCGCATCCGGGCAGCGGAACAAGTTATGCGACGCCTGGTGCGCTTCCGTTGGGAGGGGGATGGGGGTCGTGGATTTCGGGATACGGCAGTACCGATTTTTTCCAATTTACGGTCCAAGCCAACCGGACGGCGTCGGTTTCGGTGATTGCGGTTGACGAAACGGGACAGCCCACGGAATCCAAGCTGCAGCCTGTCATCGGCATGTGGCAACTGAGCGACGAGAGCGGGAATCCCGCGGCTGCATCCACCGCCTCGGCATTCAATTCGGAGACGTTTGGCATGAGCCGTCTGGATGCGCAGTTCAGCGTCTCCGGTGCGTTCCGGGTGGGCGTGGCCGACTACCGCGGAGACGGGAGGCCAGATTACTTCTACCAGGCTCGTCTGCTCTATTCGGATACGGTGACGCCGGCGCGCCTGAGCCTGTTGGGCGGAGTGGCGACCCTCAAGGGAACGGGGTTCAATCCCAGCCAGCAAGTGAGCGTGGCGGGCAACGGCGGCAGCGTTCTGGGTGCTTCGGCAAGCCAGATTGAAGTGATGGTGCCTCCCGCATCGCAGGATGGGACGGCTACGATCGAGGTTACGGATCCGGCGAGTGGCGCTTTTTCTCAGATGATTGGCGCAGTGACGTATGGCGCCGCGGCCACAGATTTTTTGCTTTTGTTGCAAGGGGCGGAGCCGTCGGCTCCGATTGGATCGCAAGCGGCCAATGCGATTCGCGTGCGTGCAGTTGCCGCCGACGGAGTAACGCCGGTGAGTGGGGCGACGATAGCCTGGAGCGCGACCAACGGATTGCAGTTCTCGGTATGCGGCGCTGCGGGTTCGTGTTCAGTGCTGAGCGATGAAGCGGGCGAATCGTCGAGTTGGGTGACTCCCAGCGCGACCGGACCGAGTACGATCACGATCGCGCTGGCGCCCGCCTCGTACTCTTCACCGCAATCGCAACAGGCCACGGTGTTGGGCACTTCGTCGGCGCTCGATCTGGTGGCGTTGACGCCGACGCACTGGGTTGGGCAAGGCGCGTCGGTCGCCATTCCGCTTACGGTCGAAGCGCTGGATGCGGGCGTGCCGACGGCGAATGTTAACGTCATTTTCACGGTCACAAACGGCGCAGCCGTGCTTTCGGCGACGAGCGCGACTACGAACGGTTCGGGATTGGCAACCGTCAGTGCGCAGCTCACGAATCAGAATGCGAGCGTGCAAGTGAGTGTTTGCGCTGCTCCCAGTCTGGCGCCCTGCAGCAGGCAGCCTTTCACGTTGTTCTCGACTCCGCCGTCGTTCTGGACGTTGGAGACGGTGAGTGGGTCGTCGCAGTTTGTGCTGACTGGGCAGTCCTTTCAGCCGCTCGTCATGCGAGTGACCGATGGCTCGCTGGCCGCGAATCCAGTGATGGGAGTGAACGTCAACTTTAATACGACGCTGGCGAGGGTCAGCGCGGGAGGCATCAGTGCAGGAAGTATCAGTGCAGGAAGTATCAGTGCAGGATCGGGAGGCCTGGCGGGTGGTGACGCACTGGTGGGGAGTGACGCGGTGCCGGTGCTGCTGGGGGCGTTCCAAGCGCAGGTCGTGAGCGCGCAGGACGGCACGGCGTCGCTCGAGCCAAGTACTGGAAACGTAGGTCCGTGCGAGGTATTGATTGCGGTGGGGGCGGGCTCATCGACCGCGCAATTTCAGTTGGAGAGTCTGGCGGCGATTGTTCGGAGTGCGCCGAGCATTCCAGCCAAGGCTCAGACCGCGCCGGGCGATCTGGGATTTGCCGCGAATGTTGGTTCACTGAAGGATTCGCTGATGGCCGAGCCCCAAAATTCCTTCGAGGTATTATTCGCGATTCCGCCGAGTAATCCTCTGGATGATTGGGCTGGAGGCCAGAGTGTATGTTCGGACGTGGGAGCGGATGCTTGCGGACTCGCTTCCGTGCCGCATGGCGATGCCGACGTTGCGTCTCCGGTGGCGGACGCAACGGCCACTCCGCCAGCGGTCCCGACGGAACGCGACAGAGACAAAGACAGAGACAAAGATGGCGGCACGGCGGAGAATCACACCTGTAAGGACGAGGCTTGCCTCGTCTCTACCCAATAGCTTGGCGGTGAGGGCAGAGCGCGACTCAGGATTTACGACTGACCTCTGAACAAGTGCTCGCCTGATGCGCCAGCAACATCAGTGCGCAGGCTCTTCGCAGAAAAGAGTGTCCGCGCCACACTTGATTAGAGATGCCCTGACGACGACGGCCTATTTCTTGGTCCACTGATCGACCCAGTCGTTGACGGTCTTGTACCACAGCTGCGAGTTCTGTGGCTTTAGCACCCAGTGGCCTTCATCGGGGAAGTAGAGCATTTTCGACGGCACGCCCATCGTCTGGAGTGTGGTGAAAAGCTGGAAGCCTTCGCTGACGTCGAGACGGTAGTCGAGCTGTCCGTGGATGACGAGCGTCGGCGTCTTGAAATTCTTCGCTGCGTTGCGCGGAGACCACTTCTCATACATCTCCGGGTTCGTGTAAGGAGTGCCCTTGAACTCCCAGTTATTGAACCAGAGTTCTTCGGTGGTGCCCCAAGCGGAATCGGTATTGAACATGCCATCGTGCGAGACGATGCACTTGAAGCGGTCGGTATGGCCAAGCACCCAGTTGGCCATGTATCCGCCGTAGCTGGCTCCCAGCGCGCACTCGCGGTCTTTGTCGATAAAGGGATAAGTCTTCTCCGCGTAGTCGAGGCCTTTCATCAGGTCTTCAAACGGAGCGCCGCCCCAGTCGCCATTGATGGCGTCGATGAACTNNAAGAGTTCGGGATTCCAGCGATAGCTCCAGTCGTCTCCCCAAGCGCCTTCGGGGCCGCCGTGGATGAGGAACTTCACGGGGTATTTCTTGGTGGCATCGAAGTTCGGCGGCTTGACGAGGAAGCCTTGGACTTTGTCGCCCTTCGCACCGGTGAACCAGAAGGATTCGAGCGGGGACATGGCGACTTGGGAGAGGAGGGCGTCGTTAAGATGGGCGAGAGCGTGGGCCTTCGAGAGCTGGCAATCTGGGCGATCATACAACCACGACGGGTCTCGATCGTTTTTCGGGTAGACCTCGCAAATCGGGAACTCAGTCGCCGCGACGTAAATCTCCGTCGGACTCGAAATCGACATTCTCGTGAATACGACCTGCTTCCCGTCGGACGTCACGCTGATGTCATCGTTGAATCCGCCCACCGTAGGAGTAGCCCAAGCCACCTTCGCACGGATTCGTGCTCGATAAATTGGTGAGCTGCCACCGTTCTCAGCGGAGAAGTAGAGCGACTCAGAATCTGGTGCCCAAGCAATGGTCCCGACCCACCGGTCGAAATCCGGAATCACACTTCCTTTCTCTCCCGTCTTCCTGTCATACAACATCAGGCGAAAGCGGTCGCTCTCGTATCCGGGACGCTGCTGGGCGCGGTAGGCGATGTACTTGCCATCAGGCGAAGAGAGCGGAGTCGAGTCGCTGGCGGGATTGTCGGCGGTGATGTTGTTGGCTGGTCAGCGAG
>PLBE01000209.1 GCA_003134435.1 Acidobacteriaceae bacterium | reverse complement strand
AAACTACGACCGCTTGTGAATTTCGTCGCGATCAAATTTCCAGCCTTTCGAGTGGCCCGTGCCCGACAGCCGCTCGAATTCCTCGATGCTGCGCTCAGCGTCGTCCCCACCAGCCAGTTTCTGCAGGTAATCGCGGATCACCTGGTTGAGACTCGTGCCCATCGCCTCCGCCCGTTTTCTAGCCCGGGCCACCGTCTTTTCGTCCACGGAAAGCGTGATNNGTGTTTCAATGGCCTCAATGATGGCGTCGGCAAATTCCGAAGTCCCCGCCGTGCCCCCAACGTCCCGCGTCAATTTGCTGCGGTCGCGGTAGACCTGGTCGATCGCGTTGCGGATTTTCAAGGCCGCGTCATGCTCTCCAAGATGGCGCAGCATGAGCAGGGCGGATCGCAGCACAGCCGTCGGATTGGCGATGTTCTTTCCGGCGATGTCGGGCGCGGAACCATGCACGGCCTCAAAAATGGCGCACTCATGCCCGAAATTCGCGCCCGGCACGAGACCTAGCCCCCCGACCAGTCCCGCGCACAAATCGGACAGAATGTCGCCGTAGAGGTTCTCCATCAGCAGCATGTCGTACTGGTAGGGATTCATCACCAGTTGCATGCACGTGTTGTCGACGATGTGCTCGCCGTAGGTAATCTCGGGATACTCCTTCGAAACGGCGCGCGAACAGCGCAGAAACAATCCATCCGACAGCTTCATGATGTTGGCTTTGTGGATGGAATGGATCTTCTTCCGCTTGTTCTTACGCGCATACTCGAACGCAAAACGCGAAACCCGCGTCGACGCCTTCTCGGTAATGATCTTCAGGCTCTCGACCACGCCCGGAACCACCTCGTGTTCGATTCCGGAGTACAGTCCTTCGGTGTTCTCGCGCACCACGATCAGGTCGATGCCCGGGTAGCGCGTAGGAATATGCGGCAGGTTGCGGATGGGCCGGAAATTAGCGAAGAGCTCGAACTGCTTGCGCAGTTCGACGTTGATGCTGGCAAAGCCGCCGCCGATGGGTGTGGTTACCGGGCCCTTCAATCCCACGCGGGTGCGCTCAATCGATTCGCTCAGTTCCTTGGGAATGTACTCATGGTACTTCTCGAAAGCTTCAGCGCCAGCGGCGAAGCTTTCCCACTCGAACTTGACGCCGGTGGCCTCGATCATGCGGACCGTGGCCTGGATCACTTCAGGGCCGATGCCGTCGCCGGGAATGAGGGTTACTCTGTGAGGTTGAGTCATTGAGGCATTTTGACATTGAGTCATTTAACACCTTGCTTCGCTTTGTCCAGCGAGTTCATAGGCCGTTGGATCAATGGGGCTGTTCACCGATTGAATCAGCGAGGCCTTGCAGACCTGAATGATCCAATCTCTCAATGATTCAATGACTAGATCAAGTCTTCGCTTTGCTCTTCGCCTCCGGCGCGTCTTTCGTCTTCAGTAAATCCTTCAGTTCCGTCATGAATTCCTGCACATCCTTGAAATCCAGATAAACCGAAGCGAATCTGACGTAGGCGACCTTATCGTAGCGTCGCAGCCGGTTCATGATCAGCTCGCCGATTTCGCTGGTCTTGCGCTCCCGCTCCGCCGATTCGATGACAAAAGTCTCCGCTTCATTGACGATTTGCTCCAGTTTACTGATCGGCACCGGACGTTTCTCGCACGCTCGCATCAGACCGTTGAGCACTTTCTGGCGGTCAAAACGCTCGCGGCGCCCGTCCTTCTTCACCACCATGTAGGGGATTTCGTCGATGCGCTCGTAGGTGGTAAAGCGCTTCTCGCACTTCAGGCATTCGCGGCGGCGGCGAATCGAATCCGCTTCCTTGCTCTCCCGCGAATCCACGACTTTGTCGTTTTCAAACCCGCAAAAGGGGCATTTCATGCGCTTAAGCTACGCTCTTGAATGAAAGATGAAACACGATTGTAGCAGGCGACGCCGGATGAACCGACCGCGTGATCCGCCGCCCGCTCCTTCAGGTGGGATCCCCTTCCCCGATTTCTGCCCCCTGCGGCGAACGCGGCGTGTGAACCAGAGAAACCAGAATAAAGCTGATGATCATCAGGAGCAGCCATGATCCATACTTACCGAAGCGCACCAACTGCCAGCCATTTCGCTGGTGCGGATAAACCCATACGGTCGCGAACGTGCCGATGTTTTCGGCGCCCCAGATGAAGAGCGCGACCAGGCCGAAGCCCACCATCAACGGCATGCCGCGGTATGTCCGATACGGCCGGTAATACACCCACGTCGGACCATAAATGGCGGCCACTGCTACAAATAGCAGGATGCGCAGATCCGGAATAAAGTGATGCGCAAAGAAATTGGCATAGATCAATAGCGCCAGAGCCAGCGTAATGGTTCGGCTGGGATAGCGCCTGTACCGCACGTCGAGGATGCGTGTGATCCGCGCCAGATAGCTGCCCACCGATGCGTACATGAAGCCGGAGAAAAGCGGCACATGGCCGAGCCGAAAGAAGTTGTTTTCCGGATATGCCCACGAACCAATATCGGTCTTGAAAAGCTCCATCACCGTCCCGACGATGTGAAAAATTAGGATGACTCTGGCTTCCCCCACGGTTTCCATGCGCAGAACCAGCAACAGTGCCTGCACCACCAGTGCCGACAGAAACAGAAAGTCGTAGCGCGCCAGCCATGCCGGATGCGGCCAAAACCATTTTGTGAGCAGAACCAGACTCAGGAGGATGGCGCCGAAAAGGCACGCCCAGGCTTGCTTAAATCCAAACAGAAAGAATTCCCATAACAATCCGCGCCACCGGCTTGACGCGACATGGTTCTCCAGTCGGATGCGGATTTCATGAAAGCGGCTCTTGGTATCGCTTATGCTAAGCATCGCAGGTAGTCGGCCGCCAGTGCGTCTCGCAAGTCATCCGGACCTCGCAGGCCCGTGGCTCAATCCGGTGCGCCACTTTCTTCTGCTTGTTCGGTTTCGGCAGACAGCTTGCGCAACGACAACCGCTCGTGATGGGACAGCAACAGTCCGACCGGCACCACCGAGACAAACGTGACCAGCCACAACATGATGCCGCAACTGGCAGCCAGTTCCGGGGGAACGTCGAAAATGTGCTGCAGCGTCGCGATGGTCGCCAACTGGGACCCTCCCCCAATGCCCGGCAACTGGACCAGGGAACCAATCATGCTGGCTCCCATCAGCACCAGCACCTGAGAGCGGCGAATATTCAGCACCGCTACGCCATAGGAATGGGCCACTTCCTGGTAGGTGATGATGATCATGAACCACATCAGGACCGAAAGCGCGATCAGCAAGATCAGCGATAGTGGGCTATGGATCGTGTTGAGGCCGCTACGGAATTCGCGCACTCGGGTCGCAATCTTGTGTCCCAGGTTGGCGGCGAGGTGCGAGAAGCGGCGTTCAATCCAGTCCGCGATGCCTTCGCCCTTCCAGTGCACGGCCGCGGCTCCCAGCGAAATCGCTGCGACCAGGGCCACCAGCAGGAATCCGCCCGCGCGAAAGCGGTCGTAGAAGGGAAGTGAGCGCGGACCGGCCGCGAAAAAGATCGCGCTCACCAGCAGGATCGTGAATGCCCCAATGTCAAAGATGCGCTCCACCGCCCAGACCGCCAGTTGTGAGGAGAAGCTCAAGTTCTGGCGACGCGCGATCAAGTAAGGGCGTATCAATTCGCCCGGTCTCCCGAGCAACGCCAGGCCGGTGAAGCCGATGATGGTCGGCGATACCAGGCTGGCCGCCGCAACCTGCGGGCGTACCGGGCGCAGAAATATCTTCCACCGAATCGCTCGCACCACGTACGCAAGATAAATCAGCACGATTCCGTGCAGAATGTGCCGCCACTTCTGCGGGCGGGTCTCCCGAAAACGGGCCCAGTCAAAGTTTTGCCAGGTGCGGAATTGCAGATAGACCAGCACGGCCAGTATCAGAAAGATGACGGCATATACCACGTATTTCTTATTCTTCATTCATTCCGTTCGTTGCAGGCGCCCCGCGCTTGCTTGGACAGGGTTCTCCCAGTCCAAACTGGGCCAAGCCCGCTTTCACACGGTACACGGTAAATGAGAGCGCAAACAGGGTCAACGTAAGAACGATCAACGCACGTGAGAATACTCGGCGAGCCCCCCAGTAGAAGATCAGTGGGCGGATTCGGCCACTGCGGTCGTAGCTGTCGATTTCGCAGCCTGATGCGGTCGAGCCGGATTCTTGCTCGCGGATTTGGTGGCCGCGGTGCTTTCGGCGGCTTGTCTCTCCGCTTTTTCCTGAGCCGTCTTCTTCTTGTTGTACTCGTGCACGATGCGCGCCACATAGGCGCGAGTTTCGCGGAAAGGCGGCACTCCCCGATACTGCTCCACGCGCTCCGGCCCCGCATTGTAAGCGGCCAGGGCCTTGACCAGATCGAAATTGTAGCGCTCCAGAAGTTCGCGCAGATACCGGCTTCCGCCCGTGACATTGTCTTGCGGATCGAAAGCGTCGTTCACGCCCAATTGACTCGCCGTCCCGGGCATCAACTGCATCAGTCCCTGTGCCCCGGCGCGGCTCACCGCATGCACATGCCCGTCGCTCTCCTGGCGAACCACGCTCGCCAGCAAATCAGCATCGAGATTGTAGGTCGTCCCCGCCTTCGTCAACATCGGCTTCAGGTCCGCTTCCGTCAGCTTCTCAGGCACGCCAGCCGGTCCTGACGCCGCGCTCTCCGCCGTCGCATCCGCAACCGGCTTCGGCCAATCCACCTGCTCGTCCGCCACAATGTCCGTCGCATTCACTTCGAGGAAGCTCGCGCCCGCGGCATCCATGTACAGCTTTACCTTCCCGCCATCGGCTTCGCGATGATCGCAGAAGAGGTCAAACCCATTTCTGAGGGTTACGTGCTCGGCGGCATGCGCAAAAGTCCCCAGACAGCCGACGGCCACAAAAGCGGACCATGCCCTGAGCGATTTTGCGGGGAAGAACATGCCTTTTCACTCTACCATTCTCAAGACGCGCCTTTGGTCCAGAATGTTCAATTTTCGGTAAGTCCGTAACTGGTTACTGTGGTGGCATTTGCGTCGAAGATTGGCTTCCCTGTAAGACCACTCACGCCTGGAATTCAAGAACGCCCTCTATCACCCTGGCCACTCCGTCCTCATCGTTCGTCGGCGCAATTTCCCACTCCCGTGCCCGCGCCAAATCCACCAGATCCGGAGCCCCGTTCGCCACCACAACCGCTCGCCCGGCAAATTCCAGCATCTCCAGGTCGTTCCAGTTGTCGCCGATGGCCATGATCTCCTCCGGCCCCAGACCCCGCTGCTGCGCCAGTCGCCGCAGCGCCGCGCCTTTCGAACACCCCGCCGGCAGAATGTCCAGAATCGTCAGGTCCCGGGATGCATACTCGGTCCGGTGCGCCTCGATATGAGATGCCATCGCGCTCTCTGCCAGACATCGCTCCGCGCCCCGCATTTCTTCGACCCCTCCGCACACCATGCCCTGAACCGGCGCTTCTCCCTGATCGAAGGCCCGCTCCAGTGGCCGAACCTCGCGTATGGATGGCCGGTTCGCCTCCACCCACATCGATACACGCCCGTGCAATGCTTCCAGCGACTCCAGCACCATCTCCCCGGGCCCCTCGCGATCGAACGTAAACACCGTCGTCCCATACGGCCGGAGCAAAGGGCAAAGGGAGCGCGCGGTCTCCACCGGCAGCAGGAAGCGATCAATCGGCTCCCCGCCCAAGGTGCGCGTCACCGTCCCATTCGATGTGATGAACACTGTCTCGGGCTTCAACCCAACCGGATCCAGCAGCGGCGCCGCGTAGGCCTGCCGCCTTCCCGTCGCGATGATAATTTCGATGCCTGCCGCTTCGGCTTCCCGCAACGCCTGGCAGTTGCGCCGGCTCACCACCGCCCCTGTCGATGGCAGCAACGTTCCGTCTATATCGATGGCGATCATCCTGGTTGGAGCGGTCACGTGTTTCCAGTTTAGGCGAACGCCACTCGAACCACGTAAAACTTCAGCCGCGCCGCTCGCGAAAGAAATCCCGCAGAAGCTCGCCGCATTCATCCGCCAGAACGCCGGCCGTTACCCTCATCCGATGATTCAGTTTCGGATGATTGAGCACCGCGAGCACCGATCCTGCCGCGCCCGCCTTGGGATCGGCTGTGCCGTACACCAGGCGACCCAGCCGCGCGTGGATCATCGCTCCCGCGCACATCGCGCACGGCTCCAGCGTGACGTAGAGTGTGCAGCCCAGCAGGCGATAGTTGCCGACAAAGGCCGCCGCCGCGCGCATCGCCACAATCTCCGCATGCGCCGTCGGGTCAACCTCGCGCAGCAGTCGATTCTGCCCCCGCGCCACAATCGCGCCCTCGCGCACGACCACCGCCCCAATCGGCACCTCACCAGCCTCC
>PLBE01000182.1 GCA_003134435.1 Acidobacteriaceae bacterium | reverse complement strand
CCGCCGGTGCGAGCACAGTGTTGCTGACTCGTCCAACCGCCCCAGCGAGCGCGGCAGCCGTTGCCGCCGTGAGGGAAGTTGCTTGAAGAACAAAAGTGTTTCCGGAGTTGAGACCAAACCGGATGCGATCTCCCGGCTGTAGGACCGCCTCGCTGACCCGACGCTCGTTCACGAAGGTCCCGTTGGCCGAGGTGTCGGTCAGTTTGACGCCCCCGTCTGCGGTTGCTAGCTTCGCATGTTGCCGCGATATCTCGGGATCGGCGATGACCAGATCGTTCTGGCCGGGGATACGTCCCACTTGTAATCCATCGGCCGATATAGAAAATCTGGTTCCGGCATGAGGCCCTGGAAGGCCGACCAGCCAACAACTGCCCGTGATAACTAAGCTCCCGTTGCACTTGACGCAAACAAGTGCGGCCTCTTCACTGACTGCACCGCATGTTCGACAGGTCAACAAACCCGGCCCCCAAGAGAAGAGAGATCAGCACCCGAAGACGCGGTCTCGCGGCAAGATCGCACTCCTATTTCAATTTCCAAACCTTCGTAGTCTTGTCTTTACTTGCTGTGGCCAACCATCTCCCGTTCGGGCTAATGGCCACAGAATTTACCTGTTGCGTGTGCGCTTGAAGAGGACGAAGCTCCGCTCCCGTATGAGCGTCCCAAAAGCGTACCGTTCCGTCTCCGGTCCCTGCGGTCAGCATGTAATTGTCTGTCCCGAAGAAAACAATACTCGTGGCTGGTGCGCTAATGATGTGCTCCAATTCACCGCTTGGTATACTCCACACCCGTAATTCGCCATCCTCATAACCCAACGCTGCCAGGTCATACGAAGTGAATGCGAGCGAAGAAACCCAACCCCTATGTCCCGTAAGCGTCTGTAGCAGCTTTCCGTTTTCCCCGTCCCACAGCCTGACCGCTCCGTCCCCTCCACCTGTAGCAAGCACAGTTGGGCGTTGCGGGGTTCCGTTATAGGGAGGGAACGGATTGCCTGGCGCGAATGCCATTGAAAAAACACCGGCCTGTGCGTCGAACGTTTTCAAAAGCTTGCCAGTTGCGGGATCCCAGATATTAACGATATTGCCACCGTTCGTTGTGGCCAGCCACTTGCCGGTGGAATCAAACGCAACGCAATCTCCGCCGCCGGCAACGGTACGAGCAAGCGTTGCTGTGGCCACATCCCAAACGCCGATCTTACGGTCAACCATCGGTGCCACGATCCATCGACCATCTGGACTAAAAGAAAGAAACTTAATGTTGAAAAGTCCAGTGATGGTGTGCATCAGTTGGCCGGAGGCCGCGTCCCATATCCTAAGTGTCCCGCCCCAATCTCCCGAGGCTATGAGGTTCCCATTAGGACTGAACGCAACCGCCGTTTCAAAGTGAGTCGCACCTTCGTTACTTTCTGGATTAGTAGCTGCGTTCCCGGCAAGCGTTTGAACTAGGTCGAAGGTAGGATAATTCGGTGTGGGCGCCGGCGTCGACTCTTTGTCATAGACGGTCGCCCGGCCCGCAGCGTGCTCCTTCTTCTCGAACTCGCCGCCTTGCGCGAAATAACTCTTCGGCGTGGAACCCCAGTTTTTGGCATAATCAATAAGATTCCACGAGAGCGTTGTTAAGAAAACCCCAGCCAAGAGTACGATACCAAGTGCCGAGATAGCACGCTCTTTGCCAGAACCACGCCGCCACAAATCGAGGGCAAATGAGATATTTGTCCACGCATAAATGCCTAACAGCGCGAGTACGAGGACCAAGAAGGTCTTGCTGACTATGAGGTACCACATCAATCCGAGAGCGATCTTGTCAGCGCAGAATGCAACCACGATGAACCCCACTGCGCCAACAAAGACTTTGACATTTGACGGACTGTCTTTCCACCGTTGGCCCCATACCCCTATCGAGATAACTACAGCACTTAGAATCGCAACCGGGAGAACGATTGTGCTTGACGTAACAAAACCACCTCCCAGCCTGGTATCACTGAACCCGCCGCTAGGAGCGATGAGTGCTTGCAGGTAAAGTAAGATTGGTATGGCTATCGTAATAGCTTTAGCGCGGCTCTCGGGGCTCGCAACTTTCCACCACTCCTTAGCGGAGTCCACTGACTGCAGCGCTGCTTGGCTCAGTTGCCGAGTAGCATCGGACAATGATGGTGTTTGCAAATTGCTGGGATTAGCCGCTCCGGAGGTCGAGCGGATGACGGTCGGTGCCGTCTGCGCTCGCTGCAATTCTTGTTGGACCCGGCTGAGCTTATCAGCCAACTCTCCAGCGGTCTGTAACCGTTCGGTTGGATCTTTCGCGAGACATTTCTTGAGGACGTCATCGAGTTCTCCCGGATAATTCGTCAGAAATTTCGACAGGCTTGGCGGCTGCCGGTACAGGATGTTGGTTACCGCTGACCCCGTATTTTCTGCCGCGAAGGGTAGCACCGAGGTCAACGCCTCGAATAGCATCACGCCCACAGCAAAGATGTCCGAGCGGCCGTCCAGCGCCTTGCCCTGCAGCTGCTCGGGTGACATGTAGCTCACCGTGCCTAGCACCTGGCCGACCTGGGTCAGTTTCTGGTCTGCCAGCCGCGCGATGCCAAAGTCAACCACCTTTGCCACCCCATCCGTGGTGACCATCACGTTGGCGGGCTTGATGTCGCGGTGGACGACTCCGCGCGCGTGGGCATAGTCCAACCCACGGCAGACTTGCACCATGATGTCCAACCGCTTTTCCAATGGCGTGGTCTTCGCGTTCTTGAGGATGTCCTCCAGCGAGCGGCCTTCCAGGAACTCCATAGCGATGAAGGGAGCGCCCTGCCACTCGCCGAGTTCGTAAACGGTTACGATGTTGGGGTGCTGCAGGATGCCAGCGCCGCGCGCTTCTCGCAGGAAGCGGCTGCGAAACTCCGTGTCGCAAGCTAGTTGCTCCGACATGACCTTCAACGCAACGGTTCTGCCGATCCCAGTATCGAAGGCCTTGTAGACCAGGCCCATGGCACCACGACCCAGTTCCTCGATGATCTCGTACTTGCCAATCATCGGCGGAGCGGGCACTGCCGGCACATTCACGATGACGGTGCTTCCCAAGTAGGGCATCTCGGGAGATGTAACCGGCTGAGATTGAATCGAAGATGTCACGTCGGGCTTTTCTGCTGCTGCATCGGCAGCCGCAGGCTCGAAGCTCACGCTGACCAGCGTTACGCCTTCATAGTTTCCCGTGTACTTGGGGTTCTTGCTAAGGAAAGCCGCAATCAACTTGTCGTCGGGCACCGATCCGTACTGTGGATACTTCTGTCTGAGTTGCTGTGCAAACTGCCCAACAGAAACCGTGATAGTGGATCCTGCCATTTAAACTCTCCCCGACTGTAGCCTTACCAGTTCCTGTACTTACCGCTGCGTTGAAGCCGACTTGGCACCCTGTCTTGCCTTCAACTGGCTGGACTCTGTGAATTGTCCTCCCATGCAGGCCAGCGGTCAACGACGGGCCGACAAAGTTTAAAGGGTTGCGCAATGTTGATAGTTACGTGCATCACTGGTGCCTGTGCTCCGAGGCTTATCTGATGTCGCCCGCACACGGGCACTCGCTGCCTACACGGATTTCCTTACCCTCTGGAAAGACGCCGACCCCGACATCCCCATCCTGAAAGAATTGAAGGCCGAGTACGCGAAACTGCAATAGCGTCTTTCGACTCATCAAGGAGCTGCCAATACTATGTTCTAAGGGCATAATGACAGTCATCAGTGTTTCTTCGCCGT
>PLBE01000066.1 GCA_003134435.1 Acidobacteriaceae bacterium | reverse complement strand
GTGAGCCTGAACGCGTGGCCACAAGCGTCGCGCCACAACGATCAATTCGCTTATCTCGTGCTGGGGAGCCGCGATAGGGGGGATAAACTTCGAAAGAACCCATTCCGGGCTCAACTCGCGGCTGGACATCTGAGAGGGCCTCAACCCGACTCACAAATTAGATGGCCAGAAGTACAAATCGTGACATGCCGACTAGTGAGTGTCAAGCATTCTCCTTGTCCAGCGGCCCATTCCGCCCACTGGCGAAAAATAATTCTTTTCTGATACTTTTTTCCGCTCCGGGTTCCTTGACTAGATGTAGGGCGTTGACCAATCTGTGCCCGTTAGGGAAGGAGCTTGGAGCAATGTTCCCCAGGGTCGAAGTACGTCACCTGCAGGCAGTCCTTGTCCTAGCCGAGGAGCTGAACTTCACTCGGGCCGCAGACAGATTGCACATCACCCAATCTGGATTCAGCAAACAGATAAATGAAGTCGAAGCACTGCACAAATTTCAATTATTCATTCGCACGAACAAGAAGAACGTAGAACTCACCGAAGTGGGCCGTATCTTCGTCGAAGAGGCTCGTCTGGCAATCTGGCACATAGATCGCGCCGTTCATGCTGCTCGTGAGGGGAGCGACAGCATTTTGACAATTGGGCACTCGCCCGATGCCGACCACTCCTGGATTTCGGCCATTCTCGCAATCCGTCTGCCCATGTACCCTAAACTCCGCATTCAGCTCATTAGCGAGTTCTCAAGCGAGTTGGTCCATCGCGTGATGGCAGGCGACTTGAATCTGGCATTGGTGACAGCACCGCCGGAAAGCTCTCGGATCACGGCTGCGGCATTCGCTCAGACGCATCTCTACGCCGCACTCCCGCAGGCCCACGCAGCTGCTCAAAAGGAAGACATTGCTTTCCAAGATTTGGCAAAAGACGAATGGATTCTGTTTGCTCGGCGATCTCATCCCGTCGTTCGTGCTGCAATCATGGAAGCGGCACAGCGTCAGGGCGTCGCTCCGAAACACGCGCACGATATCCTTACCGCCCAAGAAGCAATTCACCTCGTATCTCAGCACGTTGGAGTGGCAATCGTGACCAAGCCTGCCTCAGTGGGCCTCAGCGTTGAAGGTGTTGTTATAAGGCCGCTGTCGGATCCATCGTTGTCATTCGAAACATGCTTGATTATGAGATCCGATGATGATTCGCGATTGGCGAACGAGTTCGGTCGCGCCTTCCTCCGCAGATATGCACCCCAGCGTATGCCACCAAAGCAAATGGACTTTTGGCTGTCAGCCTGAGCTGTCGTCTCGAAAATGGCGAACCGGTTCGGCGTCCCGTTGACACCACAGGTCTCAGTGCCGTCTTCGTCACAATGTATCTCTTTCTGTGACCTACCAACGGACGGGTCGCAGTCAACCTAAACAGCCGCAGGCTAACGTCAAGGGCACTTTCGCGGCATAAACGATGATTCCCTACGGGCTGCCCCTCATTTATTCCACGTTTGCCCGTGACGCCGCGCCTTCTGAACGGCTGTTCCTGTTGCCTCTCGCGCCCCCGCCGCGGGGTCACTTCAAAGAAAAGAGGCACATTATGACGACGAAGACTCTCAGCAAGTCCGACCTGGCACAGTTCACCGGCAGCGACAACTGGTATCGCCATTCGATCAACCGCAATGTTCTGTACACCGCCGGCGCGCAGCACGTTGCCGAACACGGCGGAGCGTATTGGCTTCTGGACGAAATCGCGATCATTCAGCCATTCAACAAGGCTGTCGCCACCGAGAAATTTCAAGTCTGGAAGCTCGCCGTACGTCCCGACCGAACCGCTTCGCTTACTTGTGACGATGGCGATGGCAACATCGTGTTCACCAAGGAGATCGAGCACACCGATTTCCCGCTGGACGGAATCATGCTGTATTTCGCTAACAACGTGATCCATCTGCCAAGCGAGTACTGACCAGCTTTAAGCCGCGCTGGCATCTTCGCTGGCGCGGTTTCTTCTTGGCTTTGTGAGGGGGTTTCCAAGGCAAGCATTTGTAAAAGCGGACCAATAAAATAGCAACGAACCTGCCAGATTATGCGGAAATGCCCCAGGCGCGATTGCTCCTCGATTTCGCGAAAACGAAATCCTGTCCAACCCTTCCATGCTCAGCGGCCCCAAGAAAAATCCTGTCGATTTTTGTATTTGGTATCGCTGCTGGTAGTACGAAAATTCCCGCGCAAGAGGCCAAAGCGGTATCCCTGCCAACCCAGCGTCAGACTGGTAAAATCCGGATTGCCGTCGATCATCAAACCGTTTATAGTGAAAGCGAACAAAAGGCGAATACATGGGGAGACCTTATAAATCCGAACTCCAGAAGTTGCCGCGCACCTATCTTTGGGCTCTTTCACTGGACTGTGCGGCCCTGAAAGAAAAGATAAACGAGCTGGCCTCATATCCTCTTGTCACGATTGGCTCCGGGGGTTCACAGAGCACGGCAACCTTGGTGGCGGATCTCCACCAATCGAAGTTTGGGCAAGTGGCAAGAGCGGATACCCCGCTTGGGGCCTGGAGCTACGCGAAGATACTCAAACGCTCTGCTTTCTTCATCGTCAGCGCTGGAGGAAAAAACCCGGACATTCTGGGTATTGCGAAAGCTGTCGTCGAATCGGAACCAGCATCGTTGGTTGCGGTGTGCGCTACTAGAAATTCACCATTGGCACGTATCGTCAGGGGATTTTCGCGCGGGTTCTGCTTCGACTTCGACTTGCTTAGTGGCAAAGATGGTTTCCTGGCAACGAATAGTCTCTTGGCGCTGAGCGTGTCCGCACTCCGGGGTTATGGATTCGATGACTTGCCTCAATCCTTTGAAGCGGCACCTCAACAGGCTGGCCGGATCGAAAAGAAAAGGCAATTGCGCCAACACTCTAATCTCCTCAATGTGCGGCATTTGATTGCGCTGCATGGCGCACAGAGCAAGAGCGCCGCTTTCGATCTCGAGTCGAAGCTGGTCGAGGCAGGACTTGTTTCGGTGCTGGTCGCCGACTACAGGAATTTTGCGCACGGGCGGCACCATTGGCTCGCAAAAAACCCTGATTCGGCTGTCGTGGCGCTAGCAAGCAAGGAGGAAACTCTTCTTGCAGAGCGAACGCTGGAACTGCTCCCCCGTGGCATTCCATCTCTGCTCATTGCGAGCCCAGCGTCTGCCTATGCTTCATGGGTTGGGCTCCAGTCGGCGGTGTTCGATTTAGTGGGGAAATTCGGAGATGCAAGAAAAATCGATCCAGGGCGTCCGGGAGTGCCTGAGTTTGGCCGGCGTATTTACCACCTGAACGCTTTTAGACATTCAAAGGCCGACCTGAAATCCACAGCTATCGCGCGAAAAAAGAAGGCAAGAGGGCAGACCGATACTGAATATTTACGACAACTAGATATCGCTTTTTTGAAGGTGTGTGAGAAATATCGAAAAGCAAAATTCCACGGGCTGATTCTGGATTATGACGGCACGGTGTGTGACCATGTGAATAGATTCGGAACGATTCCAAGCGCCATGAGTGACGCGCTCAACCGTATTGTGAAAGCAGGTTTCCTGCTGGGCATCGCGACAGGACGCGGTAAATCGGTCAGACAAGCTTTGCAAGCAGTGATAAGCAAGAACCTGTGGCAGCGAGTAGAAATCGGCTATTACAACGGCGGCGTGATAGCCGGGTTGGGAGATGATACTCAGCCGACGACCAATTGTTCCATTGCCCCCCACCTACAGACTGCAATCGACGCCCTGGATGAGTTCACGCAGTACCCATTTGAACTGAGTATCAGACCGCAACAGATCACCGTCGAAGCACGCGTTACCATCGGCATACAGGAGTTGTGGTCCCGTGTGGCACAGCGTTTGGAGGAAGCAGGGGTGAACGGCGTTAAAGTCGTAGCATCGACTCGGTCGGTGGATGTCGTGGCTGAAGGGACGAGCAAGCTGGCGCTGGTCCGCTCATTGGGAGAGGCGAGGCCCAATTCGAGATTCCTATGCATAGGCGACAGGCCGTGTTGGCCCGGTAATGATGCCCAGTTACTTAGCCAGGAGTTCTCTTTAAGCGTGGATGAGGTAGATGGTAGTCCATCAAGTGCCTGGAATCTGGCACCAGCTGGAGTTCTTGGGGCCGCCGCTCTTCAGTTTTATCTTTCCAAAACAATAACGAGATCAAACCATTTCTCGATTCGGTTGGGGCACAATTGAAGGATCAACTGGCTGAAGAATTGCTCGCAAAAGTAATGGGCTGGAAAAACCCGACAGATTTTGTCGAACACGGACGACCGTTGATGGCTATGGCCGTTTACAAGTACGACGAGTATCAGCAGTTCTCTCCCGGTATGCGCTTCATCGAAAGCCTCGCTTTATGGCTAGGGCAGTTCAAGACACTGGCGGAGCGCGCGACCGCACTTGCATTCGTCAGGGAACGTCTGGTGTTCGTTTCGTCAGCCGAGATGAATCATCTAGTTAGCATTTCATATCCTGACCACGTTCGCCCATTCCTGCTTTCGAAAGCGGCGGCAGAGTCAGGCCTATCGAGATGGCACATTGGAAAAGTCACAAACAGTTTGGAATTTCGGGTGCGAGAACGCAGGTCCTTATTCCTAGGATTGAGCGACGGGTCTCACACGGATGTGTTTCGGCGGGCAAATCCCCACCTTCAAAACGAACAGGTTCGTCAGAGCCACGAACTGACGGCAGAACGTGCAAAGGACTTGCGCTACGAACTCGTCAAAGACTTAACAAAACTATACGGACGTACCCCGACCGACCAAGAGTCAGTTTTTCGCTCCGTTATATTGCTCGACGATTTTTCGGGGAGCGGCATGAGTTACATTAGCAAGAAAGAGGACGGATCGTTCGCCGGCAAGGTGGGGAAATTTCTGGCGTCCCTGCAGGATTCTTCAGCACCGCCGTCGCAATTGTTCACGACCGAATCCCTCGAAGTGATTCTGGTTCTATACATGGCGACGGAGACTGCTGAGCGTGTTCTCTTGCAGGGACTATCCGAGCTGTGTCTGCCGTATCGGCATGATCCGAAGCTTCTCATCGTCCAGAGGTTTCCCGAGACTCAGCGTGTGATCCGAGGCACGCTACCAGACTTCGATGCACTGATTGACACGCACTACGACAGCGAGAACGAAACGACGAGCACGGCTCTGGGAGGAACCGATCTTAAATACGGGTTTGCCGGGGGTGCTTTACCCCTCGTCTTGAGTCACAACACGCCGAATAATTCGCTCGGCTTGCTTTGGGCCGAAGGTTCAAGAATGAAACCTCTGTTCCCCCGTGTCACTCGCCACAAGGATCTATGAGAGAGCCCCGAAATCCATTCCGGCTCCGAGCTTCAGAGGCGATCGAGTCCGACACCACTTTTTTAAAGCTGTTTGGTCCCGGCATGCTCGAATTGCTGCCAAGTGGGCAGCATCTTTGGGACAAGCCTCAGGTTTTCCGCAGCGCTCCCGGAGCCGGCAAAAGCTCACTACTCCGCCTTTTTACTCCTTCAGTCCTCTTGACACTCCATTCCTTTCGGCGAAATGACGATCTGAAAGAGCTCTATCAAAAAATGGCGGAGATTGGCGTCATTGGTGAGGAAGGGCCGCAGCTCTTGGGAGTGTTTCATTCGTGTGCGAGAAACTACGCCACACTAGAGGATCTGGAGTTCGATACTGCTCGAAAAGAAAGATTGCTGTTTGGTCTACTGAACGCCCGGGTGGTTCTGGCCGCGCTCCGCTCTGCACTAGTTTTGCATCGGTTGGATTATCCGGCCGATCTGGGGAGGATCACATTCGGAGCGAATGTATTCGAGGCGTTCGGGAGCACATTCTCAGTGGGCAGCACCGGAGAAGATCTGCACCGGTGGGCGACGAAGCTCGAAGGAGCGGTTTGCGATGCCATTGACAGCTTTGGCGGGTCAGACTTAAAGCGTCTTCCCGGAAGCGAGACGTTTTCAGCCCTAAGCCTGCTTCACCGCGAGAGCCTAATGATAGATAAGAAGCCCGTCGCGGAACGTGTGCTGCTGTTGCTCGATGATGTTCATCATCTCACCCACAGACAAAGGAGCCGAGTATTGAAAGTGGTGGCCGAATTGCGAGCGGGTGTGGGCATCTGGCTGGCCGAGAGGTTTGAAGCTCTCAGTTCCGACGAGATGTTGTCATCGGGCATGTCTGAGGGCCGGGACTACGAGGGTGAAATACTCCTGGAACGATTTTGGCGAGAGCACCCCCGCAAGTTTGAGACTTTGCTTTTGAACGTTGCTGATCGCCGCGCCAACGCCGCAGTGGACGTGGAAATAAGTTCTTTGGATTCTTGCTTGCAAGCGTCGCTTGATGGACCGGAGTGGGTAGCGAAATATGAGGCCGCGATCCCGACGATACGAAGCCGGGTCATTAAGGCAGTGGGCGACCGGTCTTTGTTTCAGGCATGGATACAAGCTCAGGAGGATGCCGCCGGGACGGCACGGGACCGATCTATCAGTTGGCGAACGTTGGAAATTCTGGTTCACCGAGAAATCAAAAGGGAGCAGGGTTCGTTTGATTTTCCATTGAGTGCTTCTGAACTGACGGAACGGAGTGATTCACAGTTGAAAGCTGCGGCGGAGTTGTTTCTGTCGCAAGAGTTCAATCTGCCATACTACTTTGGCACCAGGAAGCTTGCAACGCTCGCGTCATGGAATATCGAGCAGTTCATGCGGCTCGCTGGCGACGAATTCGAGGAAGTGGTTTCATCCCGCACGGTTCGGCGGGCGGCGACGCTCGATGCAGGGCGGCAGGACATCCTGCTTCGCGCCGCTTCGGCCTCGTTTTGGAGCGAGATTCCGCGAAGAGCGAGGAACGGCGAAAAGGTGTTGAAGTTGGTGGAGTCCATTGGCCGGTTCTGTCGCCAGCGGACGTACGAACCGTCGGCTTCGTACGATCCAGGCGTTACTGGAATCGCGATATCGATGCAAGACAGAGAGTCTCTGCAGGACGAAGGTTTCTTGCAGCGGAATCCCGAGTATTCCGTCTTGGCTGATGTTTTGGCCGCGGCGATTGCCAATAATCTCCTTGAGCCGCGGCTCGATTCGAAAGCCAAAGGCTCTAGCTGGATGGTCTTGAACCTTAACCGACTTCTGTGTGTCACGCTAGATTTGCCACTCGGCTATGGAGGGTGGAAGGAGCAGCATTTGCGGGATCTTTATGTCTGGATGACGGCTGGATACAAGCCTAAACAGGCCGCTCTCCTATGAAGCCAGTTC
>PLBE01000006.1 GCA_003134435.1 Acidobacteriaceae bacterium | reverse complement strand
GACTTGGGATCGTTCCCCACCCTGGGCGTGAAATCCGGCAGCGCCATCAATTTCAGTATCGCACGCCCAAAGCCCGGCCTCCTCGGAAGTCCTCGTTCAGGCAATTATATACTTGACACATCCACGCATTTTCGCTAAGATTTCGTCATGGAAACGCAGCCCAAAACACTCCAAGAAGCGATTGTATACTTTGCCGATCCTGACAATTGCCTGAATTACGTGAAGGCGTGGCGCTGGCCGGACGGTATCGTGATCTGCCCGACGTGCAAAGGGACGAAGGTAAGTTTCTTGGCAAACCAGCGCAAGTGGCAGTGTGGCAGCCATCATCCAAAGCGCCAGTTCTCGCCAAAGGTTGGAACGATCATGGAGGATTCGGCGCTGGGTCTGGACAAGTGGCTGGTTGCGATGTGGTTGGTTGCGAATTGCAAGAATGGGATCAGTAGTTGCGAGATTGAGCGGGCGCTGGGGATCACTCAGAAGTCGGCATGGCATTTAATGCACCGCATTCGACTTTCGATGCAGGACGACGTTTTCGGTAGTAGACTCAGTGGCGAAGTAGAGGCCGATGAATCGTTTATCGGCGGCAAGGCGCGGAACATGCACGTAAGCGAACGAAAGCGTAGAATCGCCGGGACCGGGACGAAGGACAAAACCGCAGTCATGGGAATTTTGGAGCGTGGCGGAAAGGTCCGTGCGACCGTTGTACCAAATCGTCGCAAAGGGACATTGCAAGCCGAAGTCAGAAAGCATGTCGAGGCTGGTGCGGCCCTTTACACTGATGCGCTGCTTTCGTATGAAGGTCTGGCGGGTGACTATGCACACCAAGTCGTGGATCACGCCGTGCAATACGTAGATGGCCGCGTACACACGAATGGACTGGAAAACTTTTGGTCGCTCTTGAAGCGTGGCATTTCGGGAACCTATGTGAGCGTGGAGCCATTCCACCTTTTCCGGTACCTTGATGAGCAAGCCTTCCGGTTCAATAATCGTAAGGCGACAGATGCCGATAGATTTAACATGGCCCTAAGGGGAATCATTGGCAAGCGCATAACGTACAAAGACCTCACAGGCAAAGAGGCATGAACAATGCCATACAGGATACCCAGTAGAGGTCGATCGCTGCGGCACAGCAACAAATAGGGAATATGGCGTTACACGTACCAAATCATTACATCCCGGCGCTTGGATTGGTCAGGAATCTTTCGGACTCTGCCAGCACGGAGTTCTTGCGGGCGCTGGAGTCTGCCCACATTACTTCATCGGCGGAAGCAATGGCCGCCAGTATTGCTTCGAGCGTGCCGAGTATTCCAAAGGAAGACTTAGGAAAAATTACGGACTTGTTGTATTCGCTTTATCATGTCCGCGAGTTTTCCGAACTGAACAGAAACGACTTCCTGAAGGAACTCTTAGAGAGCGTTCGCGAGGTGGCAAAGCCAGCAATCTCCGAACAAGAATTTCCGCTAATCAGGCAGCGTTTCAAAGATTTGCTCAACGTCACAGTTCTCCAAAGCATCTCGAAGGCGATAGTTCTCCAGCGCGACCAAGATCGCATCTATTGCGAGGCGAGAATTATTTCCGATATTCGGCCTGTGTTCAGCGAAGATATTAAGCAAAAACCAGTCGCAGCGGCCATCACACATACCTTGAACATTAGCTATCACGAGAGTGGAGACCATAAAGATTTTTACGTCGTATTGGATCAAGTGGACTTGGAAGAAATAGAGAAGGTGATCAAGCGAGCGTTGGTTAAAAACGAAACACTAGACCAACTATTGTCCGATTCTGGGGTCCCACGACTGGGGATATAGTCATGCCGACACTAACAGCAGAATGCCCGAAGGACAATGTTTGCGACGACGTGATGGGGTGGGGTGTTAAGCCATCGGAACGAAGCGAGAGCAATGTCGCGGCTGCCGTATGGACTGACGACATTCGCCATGCACACTTCAAAGCCACTCGTGCGCTCAGGGTTAACAGCGGAAAGAAATGCGCCATTCGTTGGGCAGAGCGCGTCCGCGAACAATACGAGCCAGCTAGGCGAGCCATCCGTGTATTTCGTTGGCACACCCGACTTCGACCGGAAAGTGCGGCAGCCCGTTTGTTCTACAGGGAAGCAGATCAGTGGAAGAATGACACAATGCACTGGTCATCTGTAACCAAGATGATTGCACATCCTAGCTACTTGAGGATTATCGGACTTGGCCGGAAGTTCAGGCAGGGTGAGATTGAAAAGTTAATTCTTGGGGAACTGCAAAACGATCCCGATCATTGGTTCGATGCGCTTGTGGCCATCACAGGCGAAAACCCTGTACGCCAAAACGACGATTTCGATGCCGCTGTTGATGCGTGGCTCGAATGGGGGCGTCAGAACAGGATAATCGGGCGTTGAGGACGATCACTCAACAAGAATTGATCCAGAAGTTTCCGAAACTGGACGCTAACAATCACATGCGAACAAGTTTGGCGACGGGCAGATACAACTGCCTCGCATTCGCTTGTGCTGATGAACGAAAATGGTGGGAGCCAATACCGGGGGGACGGTACTATTGGCCGCCAAATGCGCGGAGAGATACATCTCTCGCCACAGTTACCAGCATATTTCTTGCCGCTGGATATGTAGCGACGCAGAACAGAGACGTTGAACCAGGATATTCAAAGGTGGCGATTTATGTCGAGTTGGAAGATGTTGATAGCTATTCGCATGTGGCGATCTCCGACGGACTTCACTGGAAAAGTAAACTCGGAAAAGGTCAAGACATAGCACACGATTCGCTCGACCTGCTGGAGGGTGATCAAGCAGATGAATATGGAATAGTCGCAATCATTCTCCGTAAGGCGATTCAATGATGGATAAACCGATTCCCAAACCTTCGCCGGAACTGATAGTCCAGTGTGACGCCGAAAATCAATTCAGCAACTTTGAGCGCGTATTCCGCTCCGTCATGTCCGTTCCCAAAGCGGAAGTGCTCAAACGGGAAGCGAAAGAAATGCATCGCAATGCACGGAAGCGGGCGCGGAAAAAAAAGAAAGGCTGAGTATGCCGCGAAAATCAGTGAAAAGTCTGACGATTGACCAAAATGTTCGATGCCAGCGGATAATCCCCGTTGAAGGTTCCGCCAAGCAAACTTCTGATCTCCATACGGTCGGATTCACTCTGACAAAGGATGAAGCCATACACCTTGCCCGAGTTTTGCTTGCCGCTACTCAGGAATGGGATGTAATTGATGTGACCGGATTCAGGCTACAGAAGCGTGCTGACGGAACATTCCCAATCACTGTAACCAGCCGCCTCAAACCTTAACATGGACGTGGATTAGCCAAATATATAATTGCCCTAATTAACCCCGGTTTCCCCCGTGCACCACCGTGTACCCTGTGGTTTACGCTCCCTGCCGAC
>PLBE01000076.1 GCA_003134435.1 Acidobacteriaceae bacterium | reverse complement strand
CACGGTTCAGACTTCCAACCAGGAGCTGATTTTCTTCATCACCCCGCGCATCATTCAAACCTAGACGTGCGCACCTAGGAGCGAAGTTTAGTGAGAGCCTTAGCCGCCGGCCTTTTCGGAGAACCTGCCGAGAGCCCGGCGGCATCGCTTTTTCAGCCATCAGCCATNNCTGGCCGTCTGCGTCGTCTTCAATCTGACCTGGAAGAGAATGCTCTCGATTTCCTGCTGGTGACGCACCTTCCCAATATTCAATATCTTTGCGGTTTTACGGGCAGCTCGGCCGCTTTGATCGTGGGCAAAGTTGGCTTGGCCCTTTTTACCGACGGCCGCTATCGCACCCAGGCAAAAGAAGAAGTCAAGGGTGCGAGGATTGTCATCGTTCGCCAATCGCCGCTGCGAGCGGCCGCGGAGTGGCTGGCGGAGAAGGGCAAGAATTGGAAGCGGGCGACTCGAGCATCCCTTGGGTTCGAGCCGGAATCGTTGACCGCGGGCATGCGCGATCGACTCGCCCCGGTGTTGAAAGGGAAGTGGCGGCTCCGTGGCGCTCCGCCGCTGGTGGAGCGCGCCCGCATGGTGAAGGACGCCGCCGAGATCCAACGCATCCGACGAGCCGTGGCGCTCGGCGCCAGCCTGTTCGGTGTTGCGTGCCAGAAAATCCGGCCGGGCACGAGCGAAGTCGAAGTCGCCGCCGCCATGGAATACGAGGCCCGTTGTGCCGGATCGGATGGCATGTCCTTCCCCACCATCCTCGCTTCCGGAAAGCGCTCGGCGATCGTGCATGGACGAGCATCGGGCGCACTGATTCCGCGGACCGGATTCGTGGTCTGCGATTTTGGTGTTATACTCGCCCATTATTGTTCGGACCGCACGCGCACCGTGCATGTCGGGCGGCCGTCGAAAGAAGCTCGACAACTCTACGATGCGGTGCTGGAAGCGCAGCTGGCCGCCATCGCAGCGGTGGTTCCGGGCGTGACGGCGGGCGACGTCGATGAAGCCGCGCGGCGCGTGCTTCGCCAGAGGAAATTGGCCCGGCACTTTACCCATTCCACAGGTCATGGGTTAGGATTGGAGATTCACGAAGCGCCCCGATTGGCCGCGGGACAACCCCAACGGCTGGAATCGGGGATGGTGGTGACGATCGAGCCGGGCATTTACATTCCGGGTAAGTGTGGCGTGCGCATAGAAGATGTGGTGGTCGTGACCGCCTCGGGTTGTGAAGTGCTGAGTCCGGCGGACAAGGAATTGGTGGTTATTGAATAGAGACGCGACTGGCCGCGTCTCCGGGGCGGAACTGAGCCGCGTTTCCGGAGGCGGAGCAAGCCCGTTTTCTACATTCGAAACTTGGAACCCGCCTTATCCATGAATCAAAAAGAGCTGAAGGAACTCATCGAGTTCTTAATCGAAAAAGATATTGCCGAGTTTGAATTAGAGCGCGGCGATGTCAAGGTGAAAATTAAGCGTGCCGCGGACCCCTTACCAGTGGCGTTGCCGGATTCGCGCTATGTAGCCGTGCATCCCGCGCCGGCCGCGGGCCCTCTAGCCCCTGCCCCGTCGCCTGCACGGGTCGATCTGGCAGCCAGCGCCAGTCCACCCGAGCCTGAGGAAGTCCTGCACATCGTGAAATCCCCGATCGTTGGCACGTTCTACGAATCGCCCTCGCCGGGATCACCGCCCTTCGTCAAAGTCGGCGATGTGCTGGAAGTCGGCCAGGTTTTGTGCATCGTGGAAGCCATGAAACTGATGAACGAAATTGAGTGCGACGCGGCCGGGGAATTAGTAAAGAAGCTGGTCGCCAATGGCCAGCCCATCGAGTACGGCCAGGAACTGTTTGCCCTCCGGCCGGCAAAATGACGGACGTTGCTCGATGGAGGGCGACTCCCCAGGCAGATCATGTTCAATAAAATTCTGGTAGCCAATCGCGGAGAGATTGCGCTGCGCGTCATCTGCGCGTGCAAGGAACTCGGCATCCGTTCGGTGGCGATTTACAGCGAGGCCGACCGGAACTCGCTCCACGTGCGTTTTGCCGACGAAGCGATTTGCATTGGCCCGCCGCAACTGGCGCAAAGTTATCTCAATATTCCTGCCGTAATCAGCGCGGCTGAGATTGCGAATGTTGACGCCATCCATCCCGGCTACGGGCTGCTTTCGGAGAATGCTAATTTCGCCGAAGTCTGCGAGGCCTGTCACCTCAAGTTCATCGGTCCCCCTCCGGATGTCATCCGGCTCATGGGCGAAAAAGAAAAAGCGCGCGCCGCCATGAAGCAGCATGGCGTCCCGATTCTTCCCGGTTCGGACGGCGTGGTTGCATCCGAGGAGGAAGCTCGCGAATGGGCGCGCCAGGTTGAATTCCCGGTCATCCTAAAAGCCACAGCGGGCGGCGGCGGGCGCGGCATGCGCATTGTGCGCAATGAAGGTGAATTGCCCGCCCTCTACCGGCAGGCCCAGTCTGAAGCCTCGGCGGCCTTCGGCAACGGCGACCTCTATCTGGAGCGCTACGTCGAGAACCCGCGCCACATCGAATTCCAGGTGCTGGCGGACGAGCACGGCAACGTCGTCAGTCTGGGCGAACGCGAATGCTCGATTCAACGCCGCCACCAGAAGCTGATCGAAGAATCGCCGTCCGTAAAGATGACGCCTGAACTGCGCAAGGAGATCGGCGAGGTTATCAGCAAGACGCTCAGCAAAGTCGGCTACCACAATGCCGGCACCATTGAATTCCTCATGGACAAGCAGAGCCGCCTGTACTTCATCGAGATGAATACGCGCATCCAGGTGGAGCATCCGGTGACGGAGATGGTGACGGATGTCGATTTGGTGAAGAGCCAGATTATGATCGCGGCTGGGGCCCATATGCGGGACGTGCTGCAGGGGCCGATCGTGCACCGCGGGCATGCCATCGAGTGCCGCATCAATGCCGAAGACCCGTTTGACGATTTTCGCCCCAGCCCCGGCCGGTTGGAAATGTATTACCAACCGGGCGGACGCGGCGTGCGGGTGGATACCCACGCCTACGCCGGTTACACGATCCCGCCAACTTACGATTCCATGATCGGCAAGCTCATCACGACCGGCAAGGACCGGCGCGAAGCCATTGACCGCATGAGTTGTGCGCTCGGCGAATACATGGTCACCGGCATCAAGACGACCATTTCCTTCCAGCAGGCCATCATGCAGGA
>PLBE01000248.1 GCA_003134435.1 Acidobacteriaceae bacterium | reverse complement strand
ATCTACCTGCAACTTTACGCGCAGCATAGCATAGTGCCCCCCGCCACGACGCGCCAGATCGCCCTCCCAGTGCCGAAAGAACTAGTACACCAGGTCGCCCGAAATGCACTTCTGATTTTGCCTCAAACCTGCGTCGTTGGTGAAATAGGGTCTATGAGGACCTTCCCCCTAGTCGTCGTTGCCACCCTCCTCAGCAGCCTCTTTTTCCTGCCCGCGTCCGCTTCTGCCCAGCAACTGCAATGCAATCCTTGCAGCTACAACTTCGGCGACGTGAAGGTCGGCACCACCGTTTCCTACTCTCTCACCCTGTCGAACGCCGGCACTCGTGTTCTTGAGATCACTTCGAAGTCGAAACAGGGTGACGCGTTTTCATTCAACGACTTTGTTTTGCCGGTCAAGATCCGTCCTGGCGCCAGCATTGCCTTGCCCGTTACCTTCGCGCCCACCGCCCCGGGCAACACCGACGGCACACTCTCCCTGGTGACCAACGACCCCAAAGCCCCGCTTTCTAAAATGTCCTTCTCCGGAACCGGCGTCTCCAAGGCGAAGCCGGAACTCACTGTCAGTCCCGCAACCTTGAATTTCGGAGACGTCAAAGTCGGTTCCAGTGCCACCCTCCAGGCTACCCTCACCGCCTCCAACTCCACCGTAACTATCACTTCCGACCAGTCCTCGAATTCCCAGTTTGCCATCGTCGGACTCAAACTGCCCATCATGGTTCCCGCCGGAGACAGCATCTCTGTCACCGTGCAATTCACTCCCAGCGCTTCCGGCACCGCCAACGGCACCGCCAACTTCACCAGCAATGCCGCGAACTCACCGACTGCCGTGCAGTTGACCGGCATCGGCGTCGCCAAAGCCGTCGCGCAACTCGCCATCAGTCCTGCGTCCATCAATTTCGGTAACGTCAAGGTGGGATCGAGTGCCACACTGCAGGCTACCCTCACCGCCTCCAACGCCGCCGTTACCATCTCGGCCGACCAGTCTTCAAGTTCCCAGTTTGCCATCGTCGGCCTGCACTTGCCCGTCACCATTGCGGCTGGAAAAAGCATCCCTGTCACTCTCGAATTCATCGCCAGCACCGCTGGCACCGCCACTGGCACCGTCAGTTTCACCAGCAATGCCGAGAACTCGCCCACCACAGCGCAGTTGACCGGCAAAGGCATCGCTAACGGCAACGGCCAACTCCAACTCAGTCCCGCATCTTTGAATTTCGGCAGCGTCACACTCGGTTCGAAAGCCACTCTCCAGGTTTCACTCGCCGCCTCGGTCGTCGCCGTAACCATCTCTGCCGACCAGTCCAACAGTTCCGAGTTCGCCGTCCTCGGACTCAACCTGCCCGTGACCATTCCAGCCGGAAACACCATCCCCGTCACCATTCAATTCACTCCCAACGCCTCCGGTACCGCCTCCGGCAAAGTGGGATTCATCAGCAACGCTGCCAACTCACCTACCATCGAGCAGTTGACCGGCACTGGCGTAGCCCAGCAATCCCATAGCGTCTCCCTTTCGTGGAACGCCGGCGACAACAACGCCGCGGGCTACAACGTCTACCGCGGCACCGCCAGCAGTGGCCCGTTCTATGAAATCAATTCATCCCTCGATCCCTCGACCAGCTACACCGACAGTACGGTTGACTCAGGAGCGACCTACTACTACGCCACCACTGAGGTGAACGCCCAGGGAGAAGAGAGCGCCTATTCCAATGTCGCCGAGGCTGTGATTCCAAACCCGTAACCCCGATTCCCATTTCGCCCACAACCCATTCGTCGGCTCAATGGTTGGCCCAAGTCACGAACAACCCCCCGTGTTCCTCAGTGTCCACCGCGGTTCCAGCTCTCCTCCGGCGCCAGGATTCTATCAACGCCGCGTTGACCGATGCGATACCCGGCCCGGACGCGCCTCTACCGTGGTCTATAATCTCTAACAGGGGTTCTCCCTAAAAGATGCACTTTCCTTCCCTCCTGCTGTTGTTCGTCGGCGGCGATATCGTTGATCTCGTCCTTCAGACTGGTCCCGTAGCCAAGACCGTCCTGCTTCTGCTCATCGCCTTCAGCGTGCTTTCCTGGGCCGTGATTCTCTCCAAATGGCGGCACATCCGCCGCGCCCGCGCCCAGAGCGACCGCTTTCTCCGCGCCTTCCGCAAGGCCCAGCGCCTGCAAGACATCGCTTCGGTGACTGAGCAGTTCCGCCCCAGCCCGCTGGTAGGAGTGTTCTCCGCCGCGGTTTTCGAATTTAAACGCCAGATGGGAACCACCGGCACTGTCCACAACAGCGCGGCCATTCAGCGCGCCATGCAGGTGCAGTCTTCCGAAGAAATCACCGCTCTCGAACGCAATCTCCCCTGGCTCGCCATCACCGGCGCCGTCACTCCGTTCATCGGACTTTTCGGCACGGTCTGGGGAATCATCGACGCCTTCCACGGCCTGGGCACCGCCGGCGCCGCCACCCTGCGCGCCGTCGCGCCCGGAATCTCCGAAGCCCTGGTCACTACCGCCGCCGGACTCGCCGCAGCCATCCCCGCCGTCATCGCCTACAACCTCATCATCGGCTCCATTCGCGAATTGGCTTCGCGCAACGATGACTTCACCCTCGAGATGCTCAATCTGGTCGAGCGTCAGCAGGAGTCGCTCAGCCCCGCTTCAACTGCCCAGGGCGCGTCCGGTCCCCGTTCGCCAAATCCCGAGGCCAGACGCTAATGGCTTTTACCACTCCCAACGGCCGCACCCAGACCGCACTCTCCGACATCAACATCACGCCCCTGGTCGACGTCGTCCTCGTCCTGCTCATCATTTTTATGGTCACCGCGCCCGTGCTCCAATCCGGCATCGAGGTCAATGTGCCCCACACCCGCACCGTCAAGGAAATCACCGAAGAGCGCCTCGTCATCAGCATTGATAAATCGCAAAAAGTCTTTCTCGGCAACGATCCCATCAACATCAACCAGATCGGAACCCGCCTCAAACAGAAAATTCGCGATCCTCAGCACCAGGCGATTTATTTGCGCTCCGACGAAGATGTCCCCTTTGGCGCCTTTGCCACCGTCATGGACGCCATCAAACAGGCAGGCATCAGCAACGTCAGCATCGTTACGCAGCCCATGGATACTCACAGCGGCCGGCACTAAAACCGCACCTGATTTTTGCTTTGAAATGCGGATTTGAAATGTGGACCTGAAATGCGGATCTGAAACGCGGATTTGAAACAACGATTGGATATGCCCTACAGCTCCCTCGACTTCGATTCCGAAAGCGGTCAACTCCGCCGCCCTCTCGCCTGGTCGCTCGGCCTCCATCTCGCCTTCGCCGCTTTTGTCGTCCTCTATGCCGTCTTCATTCACGGCCTTCACCGCCAGGGCTGGGGTAGTGGAGGCGGTGGCGATGCCATGGGTGCAACCCTCGTGAGTTCCATTCCCCTGCCCGCCAATCCAGCCGAAACCACAAGCGTCCTCGCCACCGAATCCAAGGGCCTCGCCAAGTCGCAGCCCGCCATTCAAGAAAAAGAGCCGGATGCGATTCCGATTCCCGACAAAAATACCAAGACCAAAGTGAAACCCGCGCCGCCCAGCGCCACTCAACGCAAGCCGCAACCCCAACCCCCCGAGTCGAATCAGATTCCCTATGGCGAGGGCGGTCCTGTCAGCGGCCCCTACACCATGAGCGCCGGAGGCGGAAAAGGCGGCTTTGGATTTGCCGGCACCAATGGCGATTTCGGCAGCCGCTTTCCCTGGTACGTCCAGGCCATGGGACGCAAAATCACCGAAAACTGGCAAACGTTCGACCCCAGAATCACCGAAGCAAAGCGGGTCTACCTGACCTTCGACATCGCCCGCGACGGACACCCCTCCAACGTCGAAATCGAGCAATCGAGTGGAGTTCCTGCCGTCGATCAATCCGCGGTTCGAACCCTCCTGCGAATTGATACCTTCGGTCCCCTGCCTTCAGACTATTCTGGAAATAAACTCTCAGCGGAGTGGTACTTTGATCCCGATAAAAAATGATCCCCACAAAAATAGAGGCTCCATGAAGCGTTTTCTATACTGCTTTCTCCCATTCCTCCTGATCACAGCATCCGCAGCCCAGGACTGGGTTCGCGGCGGGACCGGCCTCTCCGCCGAACGCATCCGCCTCGCCGCTTCCGATTTCAAGCCCTCGACCGCCGACCCCACCAACTCCGCGCTCCTCAAAACCTTCAACGACACCCTCTGGAACGACCTCGACAACGCCGGCATCTTTGACCTTGTCTCCAAAAGCTTTTATCCCCTCCAGGAACCCGGCCAACCCTCCGAAATCAACTTCTCCGCCTGGAATTCCCCGCCCCCCAACACTTCCATGCTCGCCTTCGGCAACCTCGGCGCGGCCGCCGGCAAAGTCACCGTCCAGGGATGGCTCTACGACGTCAAAAATGAAAAGTCGCCCCAGGTGCTCGGTAAGCAATACCTCGACAACGCCACCAGCGACGCCGTGCGCGTCATCGCTCACAAATTCGCCGACGAAATCATCTTCCGCCTCGGCGGCGGCATGGCCGGAATTGCCGAAAGCAAAATCTACTTCGTCAGCGAACGCTCTGGCCATAAAGAAATCTGGGCCATGGATTACGACGGCGCCAACCAGCAGCAGGTCACTCACCTCGGCAGCATTTCCCTCTCGCCCCGCATCTCGCCCGATGGCTCCCGCCTCGCCTTCAGTTCGATCAACAAAGGCGGTTGGGAGATCATGATGTACTCGTTCGATCTCAATCGCATGATCGCCTTCCCGCGTTTTGGCGGCATGAATCTCTCGCCCTCCTGGTCGCCCGATGGCAAGATCGCCTTCTCTTCCTCCCGCAGTGGCTATCCCAACATCTTTGTCATCGACGGCTCCGGGGGAAACTCCCGCCGCCTCACCAACGATAAGGGGCCTGACGTCTCTCCCACCTGGAACCGCAAAACCGGATCCCAGATCGCCTTCGTCAGCGGACGCTCCGGCCTTCCCCAGATCTATACCATGGAATCGGATGGCACCAACCTCCAGCGCCTCACCGATCAGGGCTACGCCGTCTCGCCCAACTGGTCGCCCAATGGCCAGTTCCTGACCTTTTCCTGGATGCGTAAGTACGGCCCCGGTGAGCCCGGCTCCAACGATCTTTATCTTATGGACGTCGCCAGCAAGCAGTGGGTCCAACTCACCCACGACTCCGGTCGCAACGACTTCCCCTGCTGGTCGCCCGACGGACGCCACATCGTTTTCCAGTCCCACCGCTCCGGCTCCGACCAGATATGGACCATGCTCGCCGACGGCACCAACGTCAAACAACTGACTTTCAAAGGCAACAATACGCAGCCCAACTGGAGTTGGAAATAGTTTGATCTCAACCATTCAGAATATGCCCTGCAGGGTACACACTGACGCACGGCCACCGTTAGCTTTCCTCTGTGTTTCTCGGTGCCCTCTGTGGTAAAGATTGAGTCACTAACCGGAGGCATCCAAGTGACGTCTTTCTTAAGGATGACGATGACCATGAAGACAAGGACGAACCCAGCGACGACTACAATCACCGCCCCAACCGTTACCCGATGGTTCACCGCGGCTTTTACACTCGGCACAATACTGTTCCTCGGCGCTTGCGCCAAGAAGGTCGCGCCGCCTCTGCCGACGCCGCCGCCCTCGATGACCGCCCCCACTGCCTCCTTGTCGGCCAATCCCAATACCATTGACCAGGGCCAGACCACCACCCTCACCTGGCAAACCACCAACGCCACCGACGTCACCATCGACGGCATCGGAGCCGTCGATCTCGCCGGCTCGCGTCAAGTCGCTCCCGCCGATTCCACCACCTACCATCTCATCGCCAAAGGCGCCGGAGGCACGCAGGACGCCACCGCTCGCGTCACCGTCAACTCCGCCGCCGCCCCGCCCCCGGCCGCCTCCAACACCACCGAAGAAGAACTCTTCGCCCAGCAGGTGAAGGACATCTATTTCGACTACGACAAAGACAACCTGCGCCCCGATCAGCAAAGCTCCTTGCAGAGCGATGCCCAGTTTCTGCAGCAGCACGCCAGTATCCACGTCACCATCGAGGGTCACTCCGACGAGCGCGGCTCCACCGAATATAACCTCGCCCTCGGCACCAACCGCGCCGATACGGTTAAGAACGCCCTCGTCCAGTCTGGCATCGCTGGCGAACGCATCAAAACCATTACCATGGGCAAGGAGAAACCATTCTGCACCGAGTCCAACGAAAGTTGCTGGCAGCAAAACCGCCGCGGCCATTTCGTTTACGACAAATAACCGATAGCGGACTAGTTCCCGCTCCCGGCATTGCCATCGAACAGGATCACTATGAAATCGAAATCCATCCCGCTGACTCTCGCGCTTCTCCTCGCCATCTCCATCGGTCCCGCCAGCGCCGCCAACAAAGACATCATCGAACTGCAAACCCAGGTCGCCCAACTGCAACAGCAGATGACCCAGATGAAGCAGTCCTTTGACGAGCGTATGGGCGTGATGAAGAATCTGATGGAGCAGAACACCGACGCCGCCAACAAAGTCAGCTCCGCCATCAACGAACTGCAAACCTCCATCAACAAACAACAGCAGGATCGTGCCGGCCAGGTCGATCAGATCTCCGGCCAGATTCAGGCCCTGAACGATACCATGGACGAACTGAAGGTTCGCCTCGCCAAGCTCAGCAAACAGTTCGAGGACATGCAGGCCGCCCAGCAATCCCTGGCCGCCCAGCAGGCGCTGGAGCAGCAGAAACAACAGGAGATGGCCCAGGCGCCCCCCCCAGACGTGCTCTACAACAACGCCCTGCGTGACTATAACGGCGGGAAAAACGACCTCTCCACCCAGGAATTCAACGACTACATCAAGTTCTATCCCAACACCGATCTCGCCGGAAATTCATACTTCTACCTCGCCGAAATTCAGTTCAAGGCGGGCGATTACCAGAAAGCCGTCACCAACTACGACCTCGTGCTGCAGAACTTTCCCAGCGGAAATAAAGCCGCCGCCGCCCAACTCAAAAAAGGATTCGCGCTGATCGAGCTCGGAAAAGAAGATGAGGGCTCACAAGAACTCAAGCACGTGATCCAGCGCTATCCCCGCACCACCGAAGCCGCGCAAGCCCGCGACAAATTGCGCAAACTCGGCCCATCCCCCAAAACCCGCTAGCCCACGGAAAACGGACGCCCGCCTCCGTTGCTCCGTGTCGGTGTTGCTCTTGCCGTTGCTGGGAATTGCCGCGCACTCCTCGCTCACTCCCCTCGCCACAACGACCCTAAGGCCGTCCCGGCCCCCTTGGCACCACCACTCCGCCGTCAAGCTTCGGAATCCCAAAATGCCCGCCCAGATGCGACAGATCAATCGGACTGATCGACCCCGTTACCACGAAAAAATCAACCTCATTCGCCCGCGCCGAAAGGATCGCCACGTTGCTGATCGCATTATTCTCCCACCGGATCCAGACATTCATCCCCCCCGACGCCCCGTCCTTGTCGTGGTTGTTTACCAATTGGGTCCAACCCGCCGTTCGGTATTCCTCCTTCAACGCCCCCAGCGCCTCCGGATCATACGTCCACCGCCCGGAATAACGGAAGCTATGCACCGAGACCCCGCTCACTCCCGCAATCACGCGCTGCAGATCTTCATTGTCCGGACTTAGCTTCGATGCGATCACCAGCATCGAGTGGTCCAGCGTGAATTCCGTTTTCGACGCCGCGCTCTGCCGCAACCCCTGAATGCCCTGCGGAATCCACCCCCGCTGCTCCTGCTGCTGTTGTGGCGGCGCCGCCGTTAACGGCACATCTTGCGAAGACTGCTGCGCCTCCACTACTCCGGCGGCAAGAATTACGATTAACCATGCGAAGAAAAAAGCAAGGGGACGCTTCATGATAGTGCCTCAGGCGTTGCAACAGTCATTTTGAATCGAGAATCATTAGACGACACTCAGCTCGACCCGTGAGCGAGAATCGCATACCGAAGGTAAGAACCCCGCACCCGCCAATTAGTTGCACCCAACCACTCGCTGCCCACAACCAGCCGCGCCCGAATCAGTTGTCCGGAAAGTCCAGCCATTCCCGCGACCTTAAACCACGTCGGCCGCCGTCACTTTCTCCACCGCCACGCCGCTCGGACGCAGCGTCACCCAGTCCGTCTGCACTCGATCCCATCCCTGAATCAGGAATCCGTAGGATTCAAATAACTGCCGGATCTGCGGCCGCTGCCAGCCCGCAATCTCTTCCAGAATCGGCACCAGCGTCGCCAGCGCGTTATCCCCAAGCACCGTCCGCTTCGCAATTTGCGCCACCAGTTTCGATTCCGACACCGCAATCGTAAATCCGTCGCGCCGGTTCACATGCAACATCACGTGAATGTCCGAACTGCCGTCGCCCACATACACAATATGGTCCGCCGGAATCCCCAGTTGCTCTTCCAGTTGATCCAGCCGCGTGACCTTGCCATAACCCGCCGTCGCCCGCACCAGGCTTTCAATCTCGCCCGACGCCTTCCATTTGAACTCGGTGCCGAAAATGTGATCCTCCGGCACAATCCCCTCCAGCGCCGACTGAATCACTTCCACTGGCGACGCTGAAATTACGTAAAAATCAAAGTGGAATCCGTCGATCCGCCGGTCCAGTATCTCGTAAATCTGCTTGATATTGTCCTTCAGGCGAATCCGCTTCCCCGCCTTGATCAGGTCGTCGCGCCGCACCCGCGACCGGAACTCCGGATCGTGCAATAGAAGATAGGAAAGCTCGGCGCCCTGTTGCACCAGGTTCAGCTTCGCCATGCCCTTCGCCTTGCGCTCGAACTCCGCGACGGAAATACCAAGAAGCTCGCTCAGTACATAACCTGTATCGTTAAAGGTCAGCGTCTGATCGAAGTCACTGGCAAATAGAAATTGTTTTCTCTGCTTGTTGACCATGTTCTATTTTAGATTCAAGATCGTGTTAATCGACTATTAAATTTACCTATAGTAACGATTACAACAACTTGCACGCTCCAAAGGCCTTCCAGAATTCAGCCTCCGCCAGGCAAATAAATGGCGAACACTCCGACGGGAATATTGCCGCCGAACTTCACCCATCCCACGCGCCCTCCCTACATTGCCCGCCGCGAACATTCGGCGTAATCTACCCTTTGGATTCATTCTTATCAATGTGCACTTCGAAAGGCCTGTCATGCCGAAAAGTGTCAGCGATCATCTTCACAACGATGCCGACCGCGGGAAAGGCTCGCAGGAGCCCGACGAACGCGGCCAGGCCGGCAACAACTCCATGAGAAATCAACTCGGTCATCGCAACCCCGACCCCATGCAGGACGGAGCTGACAGCGATTTTCCCGAACCCGGCCACAGCCCCGAACATTCCTTCGAAGGAGAATTCAAGAAACAAGCGTAAACAAAAAGGCGTAAACAAGCGCGTGAGATAAAAGCGTGGTGAGTCGAACCAGTTGACTTACGATTCTGTCGATCCCACCTGCTCCTCCGCGTCCCCCGTGATCAAAGCCCCTCGCTTCTTCATCCGACGCCAAACTCCGTCTCGCCTCCACCCCGCGCACCCCGTTTCACGCATCTTATCCAACATGCTACCCTCGATTCCGGAGACGAAGACGACCGTGAAACTGATTCCCAACTTTCTGTTTTTGATCGCCTTGGTGCTGCTGGGAAGTTCTTCGCTGCTCGCCGCCGATCGCGGCACGCTCGTGCGCGAAGCCATCATCTATATCTCTCCCGATGCAACTTCCAACAAGCTCGGCCAAGTCGAACGCGGACGCGAACTCATTCTGCTTGACAAAAGCCGCAACTGGCTCCACGTCGAAGCGCTGCTCGGCTCCGCCAATGCGCCCGACCCCGCCTTTGTCTTGGAAGATGACGAACAGGAGAAAACCATCAGCGGCTGGATCCTCGATACCGGCATCGTCTGGGCAACCACTCCCAACGGCGACCGTATCCTCTTCGGCGCCGCCGTCGATGCCGAGGACGAAGCCAGCCGCCGCCACGGTCGCCGCGGCGCCGCCCAGGATGCCTTGCGACTCTATCGCCGCGTCTACGATATCTTCCCCGCCGCTCCTCTCGCCGGCGAAGCCCTTTATCGCGCCGCCGACATTCGCTGGCAGATCGGCAAGGCCGATATGCAGTCCCGCCCCTCCGCCCGCGAGAAAGAAGCCTACATCCGCGGCGAAATCGACGAGCAGTGGATGAAGCAGGTCATCAAGAAGTTTCCCGGCAGCAAGTGGGCCGACCTCGCCACCTTCCACCTCATCGACAACAAACTCTGTGGTGAATGGCAGGGCTCCTCAAAATGCCCAGATAAGGAAGCCGATCTCTACGAAAAGTATGCCAAAGAACATCCCACCTCTCCCGCCGCTCCCGAAGCCCTCTATAACGCCGCCTCCCGCCGCGCCGCCCTCATCGAAATCTACAAAACCGAAGACCAGGCCAAAAAGTCCGAACAAGCCAAGAATGCCGCCATCGCCATCGCTCAGCAATTGATCGCGCAATATCCCCAAAGCGACTGGTCGTCGCGAGCTCAAACCCTGCTCTACCTGGTGCAGCAATCCGTCCCCACCTACGGCAACGAAATCCAGTAACCCGTCGAACCACGCGGGTGGCCGCGCTTTCCCCGGCAACAACCACGCCGGCGGTGCCCCATCCTTCGCGCCCTTGGCAACGGGGGGGCGGCAAGCCTGCCGATCCCATGAAAGTCTCTTTCGCCGCGGCTCCCGATGCCGCAAGCCCGGCAAGAAACAGACGTCAGCCGGGATGTTCCACAGTCCCGCCACACCCCTGAGATCGCAAAACAGCCTCGTGCCCCACTTCGCCTTAACTGCCTTCCCCTGCCGCCAGATACCGTCACAATATGTATATTATTATACGTACAGTAACGCGCCTACAGTGTTCCACGTGGAACACTTCTCGGTTTTGCGCATCTGGAGGGCGGGACCGGGGGGGGTCCCCTAAGCGTGCGTGACTTCCGGCGCTTCCTTTTCCGTTTCGGTCGAGAGCGGGTAGCCCAGTTGCTTCATCAGCGGCCCCCACTGCGCCTCCATGTAGGTCACGGTCTTTCCCGGCAACACCGCCCGCCATCCCCCGGATGACGCCTTGCGGACAAAAGGCTTGTCGCTCCGCGTGTGGAACGTCGCCACCCACTTCTTCCCCTGCGTCTCTTCCATCTTGCGCATGTTGGCGGCGGAGCTCCGTTCAATGGCCCGCTGGATGCGCTCGGCATCGGGATCGAGGCCCATGAAACCCGCCACCCGCGCCAGTTCACGGGGCTGATCCTGCTGCAGGTCTTCGTAGCGCATCAGCAGAAAGTTGTCCTGTCCCTGGCGCGTCGCCAGCCAGCTGTGGACGTGGTCGGCCCAGGATCCGATGCGCCGCCAGAACTTCCCACCCATCCACTGGGGGACGAACTCGTCGATGGGGCAGCCTTCCCGAATGGAGCGCAGCTTCATCTCCCAGTGATAGTTGGAAATGGCGACATCGCGCGGGTCGCGGACGATGTAGATGACGCGGCGATAGCGGGCGTCGAAGCACTCATGGCTCTTGAGCACGCGCGGGCGGGGCAGGCGGCGCAGGACCCAATCGGCGCTCTTGTACATGTCGGGCACGAGGCGCTCGACATTGAGGAAGGTCACGGGCTCGCTCGGATTGACGAAGTTGCCGACCAGGAAGCGGGTCCAGGTATTGCCGGAACGGGGGTAGGACGTGAGGAAGACGTCGTCGTCGAAGATGGTGATCTCGCGCTCGATCAGAGTGCGGCGAAAGAGCACGTCGTGAACCCGCGAGAGATGCCGGAAGGCCCTGCGAAGCAGTAACGCCATGGTGCTTCCCTTCTAGTTCTATTTGCTTACTTGTCTTACTGCATTCTGGTTGCTTCTCTTCGTGCTACTCCTCGGCCGGAACGCGTTCCGCCGCGGAGCGGTTGCCCTGCAGCCACCCGAGAAACTTCTGCTTACGGGCAAACAGGTTGCGCGCCTCGTTGCGCAAGGCTCCCACGATCTGATACCGGGATTTCGTGAACCAGGGCACGCGGTGGGGCTGGCAGCCGTATTTTTCCTTGTAGGCGCCTTCGCCTCCCCAGTCGAAAATGGCGACGCCGCGCTGCTTCCAATAGCGCATGGCATACCAGTGGCAGGCTTCATTGGGGCGCAGGCCCTGATAGGCGCGGAAACTGGCATTGCCCCAGAACTCGGCAATCTGGTTGAAGCCGGGATAAATTCCCGTGGCGATGCACTTCCCTTCCGGATCGCGGGCGCGCAGCAATAGGATGTTGCCACTCGGTTCGAGGTGGCGCACGAGGGAGCGCACGCGCTCGACGGAATAGGTCGGAACCAGGGATTGTTTGGCGAAAACGTCCTTGAGTTGCTCGAAGTATTCGTCGGCGAAGGCAAGGTCGTGGGCCTCTTCGATTTTCAGGCCGCTTTTCTCGGCTTTGCGAATGCAGCGGCGGCAGGCACTCTCCATGGAATTGAACAATTCTTCTTCGGAGCGGGACAGGTCGGTGCGATAGGAAGCGTAGTACTCGAGCTTGAAGGCCGCGGCCTCGCCATCTCCGGCAGAGAAGTTGGGATCGGAGACTTCGAGGTGCAAGCACTTGAGATCGTCCCACGCAAATTTCTCCAGAGCTGCCAGGGCGAGGGCGCGGGACACGTTGGGATTGAGATTGAAGCCGATGTAGGGAGTCGTCCAGCCGGGAAAGGAACTGCCCAGAACCTTCATGCCGAACTTTGAAACGGTAAGGCCGGTGAAATATCCGAGAACGTCGTTTTTCTCGCGCAGTTCGGCGAGAACGGGCTGAGCCCGCTGCGACTCGGCGACAAATTGCAGCCACTCGCGCGTCTGGAAAACGGTGCGGTCGGTGAAAGCGTCGAGGCGCTTCCAGTCGGCGGACTTGATGTCGATGCGATGAAACTTCATGCGTTTCCCGGTCGCGTGATGGAAGGGGTCAGCCGGGGTTGCGGAAAGCATACCGCAGCCGCAGAAACGCAAACCAATTTCAGCGGCTTACGGCAGGACTGAAGCGGTGCCCTTTCAAAGCCGGGGTCAGATTTCCTGGACACTTCCGGACGGGGCCGAGCCCGTTTGCCACGCGAGTTCTTCGAGGTTCTCACCAGCAAATTCCTTGATACGTTTTAGCGCCTTCCGGACGCTTTGCCTTATCGAGATGAATCAGGTCAATGACGATGTGTTCAGGGCGAAGGTACCTGGCCAGTTGATCTTTGCTGGCGGATTTATTCCCCAGGATCACGACTTCAGCGGTGCGCAGGACACCTTCGAGGTCGGCGGAAAGCACGGAGCCGATGTGAGGGATGACCTCTTCGATGTACTGGCGGTTGGCTCCCGCCAAGCGGCCAAGAGAGACATCCTCGTCCCAGACCTTGACTTCGAGGCCCTCGCCCATGAGGCGCTTGATCAACTGGACCTGGGGGCTTTCGCGGAGATCGTCGGTGCCGGCTTTAAAGCTGAGTCCGAGCTGCGCAATTCTTTTCTTACCCGTGCTGAGCACCATTTCCAGGGCGCGATCGACGTGCTCGGCGTTGCTGGGCAGGAGGGATTCGAGCAAGGGCAGCTTGAGGTCGAGTTCTTTGGCTTTATAGGTAATGGCGCGCAGATCTTTCGGAAGACAGGAACCGCCGAAGGCGAACCCCGGAGACAGATAGGCGGGAGAAATATTGAGCTTGGTGTCGGAGGTGAAGATGGTAGTAACGACTTGGGCGTCGACGCCGAGGTGCTTGCACATGGTTCCCATTTCGTTGGCGAAACCGACCTTGAGGGCGTGATAGATGTTGGAAAAATACTTGACCATTTCGGCGACGGGAATAGTGGTCTCGTAGATGGTGCCGGGAGTGTTCTTGTAGAGTTCGCGGAGTGGGGCAAGGTGGCGAGTGTCGCTGGCTCCGAGAATGGTGTAGGGCGGGTTGAGGAAATCGGCGACGGCGCTGCCTTCGCGCATGAACTCGGGGTTATAGCAAAGGGTGAAATCGTGGCCGCACTTTTTTCCACTCTCTTTTTCGAGGATGGGCAGGACGACGGTTTCGGTGGTCCCGGCGAGGACGGTGCTGCGCAGGACAAAGACGTGGGGCGATTTCTTCTGGCGAATGGCGGCGGCGATTTCGCGGGTAACGCTCTCGATGTGACTGAGATCGAGTTTGCCATTTTTGAGGCTGGGGGTTCCGACGCAGACGAAAGAGACTTCGGAATTGAGCACGGCAGCGGTCGCGTCGGAGGTAGCTTGCAGGAGTCCGGCGCGGTGAGCTTCGGCGACCATTTCGCTCATGCGCGCTTCCACGATGGGAGTGCGTCCGGCGGCCATCATTTCAACCTTGGCTCGGCTAACGTCGACGCCGATCACCTTGTGGCCCATAGAGGCAAAACAGGCTGCGGAAACGGAACCGACGTATCCCAATCCAAAAATGCTAACCGACAAGCTCAAGCGAGTTCTCCTGACCGCCGAGAGGGAGTGAGACGCAACCTCTGGCGCGAAACAAAATACTTGTTATCAATATGTTACAGAATATCCTCAAGCATCTTCCGAGTCCAGTGGGAAGGCGGAGAAGTCATTCATTTCCAATGGTTTCTCTCGCCTCGTTTCTTTTTACTCTTTTCTTTCCAGGCTACGGCACGGGTGAAGAGTGAACCGCTCCCTTACAAAAACTGTCCGCAACCATAATCCTACCGCGACCGGCGAGCCCCGGTCAGGGTTGGGGATTTGCGAGGGTTACAACGGTAACCGGCTGATTGAGAGTGGCTTTTGAGCATGTAAGATAAATGAATCCGTGGCTTCTGGATGGCAAAGCAAGCTGGCGCGCGTGTCCCAAATGGACTGGGAAGAGGTGCGGGTGCGTGTGGGGCAGGAACTTCACAAGCATGGCGACCTGCTGCGGCACCGGGTGGGCCTAGGGAGCGGAAGGGTTCGACTGAATGCCGAAGCGGCGGGGCAGGCGGGGCGGTTCTTTTTTGCCGAGGGCGAATCTTCAGAGGGCGAACGCGGCGGCACCGGGACTTCAGAGCGGGCGAAGTTGTTGCTCCGGCATCTGCCGGGCGAAGCGGAGGAGATTTTGGGTGAGGCGGATGCGATCTGCGCGCATCGCTTTCAGTTGCTGGGCTACAAGAATCTCGACTTCAGCGGCGGTGTGGGCAGCGGCGATTCCAATTCCGGCGATTCCAATTGCAAAGAGATCGACTGGCATCTGGATCCGGTGAACGGTAAGCGAGCGCCGCTGCTGCCGTGGTTCAGGATTCCTTTTCTTGACTTCGCGGTCGTGGGCGACCACAAAGTCACATGGGAATTGAACCGGCACCAGCATCTGGTGACGCTCGCCAAGGCTCGCCGGCTGAGCGGAGACGAGAAATACACGCGCGAACTGATGGCGCAGTGGCGCAGTTGGATCCAGGCGAATCCGTATCCCCTGGGAATCAATTGGGGCAGTTCGCTGGAAGTGGCATTCCGCAGTATGTCCTGGACCTGGGTGGACCAGTTGCTGGCGGGAACCGCGGAAGGGGCGGAGTTTCGCGGACAGATGCTGCCGGCGCTTGGGTTTCACGGGCGTTACATGGAGCGCTATCTTTCGACATACTTTTCACCCAACACGCATCTGCTGGGGGAAGCGGTGGCGCTTTTCTTTCTGGGCACTTTATATCCGCAGATACCGGGGGCAGCGGGCTGGAAGGAATGCGGGTGGAAAATCGTGCGGCGTGAGGCGGGGCGGCAAGTTCGTCCGGATGGCGTTTATTTTGAGCAGTCGCTGCACTATCACGTGTACGCGCTCGACTTTTTTTTATATGCGCGGCTGCTGGCGGCGCGGAACGCGATGGAGATTCCGCCGGAATATGACGGAGTGCTGGGGCGAATGCTGGAGGTAGTGGATGCGCTAGCGCTGGCGGGGCCGGCGGAAGGATTTGGGGACGATGATGGCGGACGTTTGTGGAATCCGAGGCGCAATCGGACGGAGTGGATGACGGATCCGCTGGCACTTGGGGCGCTGATGTATGGGAGGAAGTTTTCGGCGGCGCGATTGACGGAGGAATCGATCTGGTTGTTTGGCGATGCGGCGGTCGCGCAGCTGGCCACGACGACTGCGAGTGCGGCAGCGGCGGCGCACTCGTTTGCGTTTTGCGACGGCGGGCTTTACGGGCTCGCGGATTCGCAACCCTTCAGGCAAACGATGGTAGTCGATGCCGGTCCGCAGGGCGTGGGGCGTTCGGGGCACGGGCACGCGGACGCACTTAGCCTGCGGCTTACGATGGATGGACGGCGGTGGCTGGTGGACTCGGGAAGCGGGGTTTATATTTCGCGAGATCCGGCGGAGCGCAATACGTTTCGCGGAACGGGCGCGCATAACACGCTGCGGGTGGATGGATTGAATCAGGCGGTAGCGGACGAACCTTTTTCATGGACGCAGATTCCGACCACGGTCGCGGAAGATTGGATTGCAGGCAAGACCTTCACTTACTTTGTGGGCAGTCATAATGGATACGCGCGGCTGGCGGATGGGATTGTGCATCGGCGGCACGTACTGCATATCGCAGGTGGTGTTTGGCTGATTCGCGACATCGCAGTGGGCCGAGGCGAACATGAACTTGAAGTGCGCTGGCACTTCGCGTCCGATCTTGGAGTTCGGGAAGTCAGCGCTGGACGCCTGGAGATTACCCGGGCCGGAGCGTGCGAATCGAGTTTAAGCCTGATCATGCCGGAAAATACGATCTGGCAGAGAGGGACGGAAGTGAGCACGACCCTTCTGTCGCCGGCTTATGGGGAGTTCGAGACGGCGCCGCTGGTGCAATCGCGGGCGCGAGTTTTATTGCCGGCCGAGACGGCAACGGCGCTGCTGCCGCGGGTTGCGGCAAATGGCAGGGAGCGTGAAACGCATTTTGATCCAAGGATCACGAGCACGACTCAGTCGGGGGTGCAGGTATATGAGCTTGCTTATCTTGACGGAACCCTGCCGGAGCGACGTGAACAGTTCTTTTTTGCGCTGGGCGACGAGGCTTGGAGTTTCGGTCCGTGGTCTTCGGACGCGCGGGTGCTGTATTGCCGGGTGGACAAAGAGAGACTCACGCATCTGATTGTGATCGGCGGATCGCATGTGGAATGGAAGGGAAAGCCGATGGTGAAGGCGGAACGGCGAGCTAGGTTTTTGGAGTGGCGCAAAGCGAATGCAGCCGTGAAAACGGCGTCGGAGCAGGCGACGGAGGAATTTTCTTTTGCGCCTTTGTTGGAAGAGCTACCGGAGAAGGACTCGACCCCGAATCGGAATTCGTCACCTTACGCGGAGAAATACTGAAATGTGCGGGATTGCTGGAATTCTTGAATTCAAGAGGGACGCGCGGGCGAACCCCAAAGCGCTGCGGGAAATGTGCGACGTCATCCGCCATCGCGGGCCGGATGACGACGGCTTTTATACGGACGGCGCGGCGGGAATTGGGATGCGACGGCTGAGCATCGTAGACGTGGCGGGCGGCCATCAGCCGATCTCCAATGAGGATGGCACGCTGTGGATCGTGTTCAACGGCGAGATCTATAACCATCTCGCCCTGCGGGAGCAACTGATCGCGCGCGGCCACCGCTACTCGACGCACAGCGATACGGAAACGATCGTCCACCTGTTCGAGGAATACGGGGCGGATTGCGTGCAGCATCTGCGGGGCATGTTCGCGTTCGCGATCTGGAATCGCAATACGCGGACGCTGTTTATCGCGCGGGACCGGTTGGGGATCAAGCCGCTGTACTACCAGTTGACGCCGGAGCGGCTGCTGTTCGGCTCGGAGATCAAGGCGGTGCTGGCGCATGGCGGGGTGCATACGGAGTTCAACCGGGCGGCGCTGCCGGAATATCTGGCGTTTGGATATTTATCCGGCGACGAGAGTTTTTATGCGGGAATCCGGAAGCTGCTGCCGGGACATACGATGACGGTGAGTCTCGAGGGAAAGGCAGAGATACGGCAATATTGGGATCTGGATGTGGCGCGTCCGCACGAATCGCGGGTGGAGAGCTACTACATCGAGCGCTACCGGGAGTTGCTGGAAGGCGCGGTCGAGAGCCATCTGATGAGCGACGTGCCGCTGGGCGTGTTCCTGAGCGGGGGCGTGGATTCGAGCGCGGTGGCGGCGCTGATGACGAAGATACGGCGCGAGCCGGTGGAAACTTTTTCGGTGGGCTACACAGAGCAAAGCTACAGCGAATTGCCTTTTGCGCGGACAGTATCGGAGCATATTCGATCGCGGCATCACGAAGTGCTGGTAAGTGAGGAGGATTTTTTTGGAGCGCTGCCCCATTTGATCTGGCACGAAGACGAGCCCCTGGTGTGGCCTTCGAGCGTGTCGCTTTATTTTGTGGCGCGACTGGCGCGGGAAAGAGTCACGGTCGTGCTGACGGGCGAGGGAGCGGATGAAACGCTGGCGGGCTATACGCGCTATGCCTTTACTTTGAAAAACGCGAACCTGGATCGGGCGTACCGGGGAGTGGTTCCAGGTGGGTTGCGTCGGCTGGTGCGAGAGCAGGTGGCGACGTCTTCATTGCTGGGCGCGACGCTGCGCCGGAAACTGGAACACACGTTTCTGGCGAAGGATGGCAATTCGTGGGCGTCATTCTACTTCGATAATTTCTTTTCGGCTTTTGGAGCGGCGGAGCAGAGCGGGTTGCTGACGGATGAGTTCGCGCGGGAAGCGGCGCCGGGCTCGGCCTATAAGAATGTGCTCGCTTATTGGGACCGTTCGTCGGGCGAGATGCTGCAACGGCTGCTGTATACCGACATCAAGACGTATCTGGTGGAACTGCTGATGAAGCAGGACAACATGAGCATGGCGGCGTCGATTGAGAGCCGGGTGCCGTTTCTGGATCATGTACTGGTGGAGTTCGCGTCGCGGATTCCGCGGGAGGTGCAGATCCAGGGGCTGGCTGGCAAGCAGATTTTGAAGAAGGCGGTGGAGGATCTGCTACCCCACTCGATACTGTACCGGCCCAAGCTGGGATTCCCGACGCCGTGGAGCGGGTGGCTGGCGGGACCGCGTTTGGAAACGATTCGCGGAATGCTGCTGGAACCGCGCAGCCTGAATCGCGGATTTTTCCGGCGGGAGGCGATCGAAAAGCTGTTCGACGAACACCGCGCGAAGCATCGGGATAACTATGATCGCATCTGGCGGCTGCTCAACCTCGAGCTATGGCATCGAGTTTGCCTGGAAGGCGAATCGCATGACGAAGTGGGCGGCCCGGTGCTGAAGATGGCTTCGGCGCGGTAGAGATCTCTTCGAATGCCAATATGCGGCAAGGGGGTCGATCGCCGCAAGTGCAATTTTTTGCATTTCCAGTCGTGGCACGGGGCCAGGACACAAGATTAGTTGCAAAGCGGGCGGGGGCCTACTAGAGTACGTCCAAGCAGTTGGGAGGAACAGACGATTGAAGATCTCGCAAAAGGGACTCTACGCGCTGCAAGCGATCCAGACTCTGGGGCGCCGCTACGGAACTGACACGGTAAAGATCCGTGACATTGCCATTGACAGCGACCTGCCGGAGAAATTTCTGGAGTTGATTCTGCTGGAACTGAAGAACGCGCGCATTGTGGAAAGCGTGCGGGGCGCGAAGGGCGGTTACCGGCTGCGGCGCGCGCCGGAGGAGATTAAGCTCAGCGAGATTATTCGCCTGGTGGACGGCCCGCTGGCGCCGTTTGGGGATGCCGATCAACTGCGAAACCTGATGATCACCGACTCCGACCATCGGGCACTCTACAGCGTGTTTCTGGAGGTGCGCGATGCGGCGGCAAAGATCCTGGACCGGACCACGGTTGCCGACATCGTGGCGGGGGGGGCGAAATCTCAAAGGCGGGCGAGTTCCAAGGCAAAAAACAAGAAGGGCTCGCTGGTGACGATCATTCAGAAGGACGCGAAGTAGGGGATTTTAACGCACGCGGACACTCCGCCCACGCGGTGAAGCCCGATCTTCAACGACCCCAAGGTTCGACCCCCTAAAGAACCTCGGAACGAGTACTCGCCTGCCGGGAAGCAGTATCAGAGCGCGGGCTTTTCGCGGACGAGAGTGTCCGCGCCACACTGGATCCGCGACATTGGATCCGCCACACTAGATCACAGACCGGTCAGGCAAGCACGGCCTGGTACTCGCTGTAGGCGCCTTTGAAGTCGGTAATTTCGTGGGTGCCCTCGAAGTGCCAGATTCGGGTCGCGACTTCGTCGATCAGGTCCTCGTCATGGGTGACCAGCAGCACGGTTCCGGGATAGCGTTGCAGTGAAATATTGAGGGCGTTGATCGATTCGAGATCAAGATGGTTGGTGGGCTCGTCAAGCACGAGCAAGTTGGGCTTCTGGAGCATGAGTTTGCAGAAGAGCAAGCGGGCCGCTTCTCCGCCAGAGAGCACGTCGGTGCGCTTTTCGGCATCATCGCGGGGGAAAAGCATCTGGCCCAGAATGCCGCGAATTTCTTCGGTGGAAGCGGCTGGATCCCACTGATGGAGCCATTCCAGGACCTTGATGCCGGGCTCGATGAGTGCCTTGTGATCCTGGGCGAAATATCCGACGGCGGCCTCGTGACCCCAAATGACTTTTCCGCCATCGAGAAAGGGTCCATCGTAGCCACTGGTTTTTCGCAGCTCCGATTCCGACACGGTCGGGGAGTTGGCGAGCAGGGCGTTGACCAGGGTCGTCTTGCCGGAACCGTTGCGGCCCATGAGCGCGATTTTTTCGCCGCGAAGCACGCTGGCGGTGAAATTGGAAATCACTTTCGCCTGACCGTAGGACTTGCTGACGGATTCTATTTCCAATATGTGCTTCCCCGAGGGGCGCTTCTGTTCAAACTTGAGATAGGGGCGCTGGATGTTGGATTTGGCCAGTTCGGTGACCTGGAGGCGCTCGACTTCCTTGCGCCGCGACTGCACCTGGCTGGAGCGGGTTCCGGCGGCGAAGCGGGCGATGAATTCGTTGAGCTGAGAAATCTTTTTCTCGCGCTGGGCGTTTTGCCCTTCGATCTGGGAGCGAATCTGGGTCTTGGCGATCACCATATCGTCGTAAGTGCCGGTATAGGTGATGATGGTCTCGTAATCGATGTCGGCAATGTGGGTGCAGATGCCGTTGAGAAAATGGCGATCGTGGGAAATCACGATCAACACGCCTTCATACTGATTCAGGAAATTCTTGAGCCAGTGGATGGAATCGAGATCGAGATGGTTGGTGGGCTCGTCGAGCAGCAGGGCCTGGGGATGCCCGAACAGAGCCTGGGCGAGGAGCACGCGCATTTTCTGGCCGCCGGGAATCTCAGACATTTTGCGCTCGTGCATGGCGTCGGGAATGTCGAGGCCCTGCAGCAGAATGGCGGCGTCACTTTCGGCGGTGTAGCCATCTTCCTCGCCGACAATGCCTTCGAGTTCGCCGAGCTTCATGCCGTCGGCGTCGGTCATCTCATGCTTGGCATAGATGATTTCGCGTTCTTCCAGAGCGGCCCATAAGCGGCGGTTGCCCATGATGACGGCATCGATGACGCGATATTTGTCGAAGGCGAACTGATCCTGGCTGAGGACGCCTAGTTTTCTGGGGCGGACCACGGTTCCCTTCTGGGGTTCGAGTTCGCCGGTCAGGAGCTTCATGAAGGTGGATTTGCCGGCGCCGTTGGGGCCGGTGAGGCCATAGCGCTTGCCCGGAATGAAGCCGGTGGAAACCTCGTCGAATAGAACTTTAGCGCCGTAGCGCATGGACACATTGCTGACAGAAATCATGATATTCAGGAAACTGCGGGAATCGATCCAATCGGAGGAAGACGCAGCTACTGTTATTAGAATATCACGGGTTTGCGGCTCAAAATCAGAGGCATTACCACGGAGAGCACCGGGGCACTCGGAGGAACAGCGCTTCGCACGAAAAGTACCCCAGGAAGTGCGCGAGGGAGAATCGCGGATTCATGGTAGCCTTTTCAGACTTATCTTCTTTGAAAGTGGAGGAAAGTTTAGCGCGATGAACGATCTTCGGTCTTCTTCTATGTCTATCGATCTTCAGGCCATGGCGCGGCAGGTGATGCTGGCGCAGGGTTTCGAGCCGAATTTTCCGCCGGCGACGCAACAACAACTGGCGGAGATCAGCGCGCATCCGCCGCAACTGGTGGCTTCGGACAAGGTACGCGATCTGCGGGGGCTGCTCTGGTCTTCCATCGATAACGATACTTCGAAGGACCTCGATCAGATCGAGGTTGCCGAGCGGTTGCCGAATGGCGACATCAAGGTGATGGTGGGCATCGCGGATGTAGATGCCTTTGTGGGGAAGGATTCCGCGATTGATCAGCACGCGGCCAAGGAGACAACTTCCGTTTATACGGGCGTGGCCATTTTCCCGATGTTGCCGAACGAGCTCTCGACCGGCGCATCGTCGCTGTTGCCGGACGTGGACAGGCCGGCGGTGGTGACGGAATTTGTGGTTAATGGGAGTGGGGCGCTCGGCGCCAGCGCCGTGTATCGAGCCATCGTCCGCAATAAAGCGCAACTGACTTACAGCGCAGTGGGAGCGTGGCTGGAGGGTACGGGGGCGGCTCCGCCGAAGGTGGCGGCGTCTTCGGATCTGCAAGCGCAGCTCAAGCTGCAGGACGAAGCGGCGCAAGCGCTCCGGAAATTGCGCTACGCGAACGGAGCGTTGAACATCGATACGGCGGAAACGGTTCCGCTGCTGTTGAACCAGCAGGTGACGGGCGTAGCCACGGTGGAGAAGAATCGGGCTACGGAGTTGATCGAAGATTTTATGATCGCGGCCAATGGCGTGGTGGCGCGGCTGCTGGAAAAGGTTTCTTCGTTGCGGCGCATCGTGAAGACTCCTGAGCATTGGGACGGCATTGTGCGACTGGCGGCGGCGCGGGGCGTGAAGTTGCCGGCGCAGGCAGATTCCAAGGCGTTGAACGACTTTCTGGTGCAGCGCAAGGCGGCCGATCCCGATCATTTTGCCGACCTTTCGCTGGCGGTGATCAAGCTGATCGGGCCGGGGGAATATGTACTGGAGCGTCCGGGCGATCCCGCGCAGGGGCACTTTGGGCTGGCGGTGCAGGATTACACGCACTCGACGGCTCCGAACCGGCGCTTTGCCGATGTGGTGACACAACGGCTGATTAAAAGTCTGCTCGATGGAAAGCCGGGGCCTTACTCCGACGACGAACTTGCCGGGATCGCGACGAACTGCACCGAGAAGGGCGATGCGGCGCGAAAAGTAGAGCGGGAAATGTCGAAGCGGCTGGCGGCGGTGGCGATGAGCCATCGGGTGGGTGAAACCTTTGACGCCATCGTCACCGGAGTGACTCCGAAGGGAACGTTTGTTCGCGTCATGCAACCGCATATTGAAGGATTGCTGGCGCAGGGAGCGCAAGGGTTGCATGTGGGCGACAAGGTGAGGGCGAGGCTGACGCGGACGGACGTGCAGCGCGGGTTTATTGATTTTGCGAAGGCGTAGCGCACTCGGAAATCCGATCGAAGGCCCATTCCGATGGAGCGCCTCTTATTTCTGGTTTCGGTGGTATCTTGTCGCGGGCATTGGAATGCCTTCTCATTGCGAGGAGCGCCTCCAGCCGCAAATCCTGTCAGCAGATGATGACATTTTGCGCGGGTAGTTGTTGAAACATCGCATCGCACCACTATCCTCATTCTTTTGCCGGGAGTCTCAGCCGTTCTTTTTTTCGAGTTCAGCCCAGCGCGCATAAAGCACGTCGAGCGCTTCTTGCGCGGCGTCCAGCGCGGCCTGGGCGCTTACCAGTCGCGGAGCATCCATGGCGTTGGCGGGATCTTCGAGTTCGGCGCGTTTGGCTTGCACGAGCTGTTCGGCTTCCTCTACCCGCTGCTCGATGGTGGCGTATTCGCGGGCTTCGAGATACGAGAGTTTCTTTTTCGCAGGCGCTGCCGGCGTGGAACTGTCTGACGTCGGAGAACTCTCCGTTGTTGCCGCGCCGGGCGTCTTGTCTGGCTTGGAGCGCTGCGTCTGCCATGCCTCCCATTGAGCGTAGTCGGCGAAGGTGTCGGCTCCGCCTTTGCCATTGAGGCCGAGCACGATGGTGGAGACGCGATCGAGCATGTAGCGGTCGTGCGTCACGAGCACGAGCGAGCCGGGAAAATCGATCAGGCTTTCTTCCAGAATTTCCAGCGTAGGAATATCGAGGTCGTTGGTGGGTTCGTCGAGCAGCAGAATGTCGGCGGGCTGCAGCATGAGCTGGGCGATGAGGACGCGGGCGCGTTCGCCTCCGGAAAGTCGGCCGACGGGCTGGCTGAGTTGCTCTCCGGTAAAGAGGAATCTTGCGGCCCATCCGGCGACGTGGATGACGCGATCGCGATAGATGACGGAATCGCCGTCGGGTGCGAGAGCGCGGCGCAGAGTTACGTCGGGATCGAGGGTGCGAGTCTGGTCGAAGTAGACGATGCGCAGCCAGTCGGCGCGGCGGATGCTGCCTCCGGTGGGAGCGAGGTCGCCTTGCAGCAGGCGGAGGAGAGTGGTCTTGCCGCTGCCGTTGGGGCCGACCAGGCCGACGCGCATGCCGGCGGTGAGGATGAAGTTGAGGCTGTCAAATAATGGACGATCGCCCATGGTGCAGGTGACGTCCTGCAGTTCAATCAGGCGTTTGGTCTTGCGGTCGGTGGCGGAAAAATCGATCTGCGCGGTGGTGCTGCGGGTTCTCTGATTGAGGTCGGCCAGTTCGCCCATGAGTTCGCCGGCTTTGCTGATGCGGGCTTTGGACTTGCGGGTGCGGGCTTTGGCGCCGCGGCGGAGCCACTCGATTTCTCCGTGGACGAGATTTTCAAGGGCTTCCTGACGCTTGGATTGGGCGTGCAGGAATTCTTCTTTCTTCTCCAGAAATTGGCTGTAGTTGCCGTGGACGCGGAGCGAGCCCTCGGGATAAATGCGATTGAGTTCGACCATGTCGGTGGTGACGTTCTCCAGAAAATAGCGGTCGTGGCTGACGATTACACTGGCGAAGGAGGCTTGTTCGAGCAAGTCTTCGAGCCAGGTGATGCCGAGGAGATCGAGATGGTTGGTAGGTTCATCGAGGAGGAGGATGTCGGGATGTTGGACCAGGGCTTCGACGATGGCGAGACGCTTTTGCCAGCCGCCGGATAATTGGGTGGCGGTCGCGTCGAGGTTTTCAAAGCCGGCACGGCCGAGAGTTTCGGCAAAGCGGGCGCCGCGTTCGGTGCCGGATACGCCGCAGCGATCGAGAGCACTCTCGATGACGGAGCGCACGGTGGTTGCGGGGGCAAATCGGGAGTCCTGCTCAACGCAGGCGAGGCGGGTGCGCTTGCGGAAGGACACGTCGCCGCGATCGGGATTGACTTCGCCGGCGAGGATTCTCAGCAGGGTGGACTTGCCCGAGCCGTTGGGGCCGATGAGGCCGATGCGATCTCCTTCGGAAATGGTGAACGAAACGTTCTGGAAGAGCGGGAGGGCTCCAAAGGCCTTGGTAATTTCCTGCGCGTTGACGATGGGCGACGATACGGGCGGCAATGAGGTGCGGTCTCCTTTACGACGGTGATGGGGATGGCGATGTCTTGAGAGTATCAGGAGCGAGGGGTTGAAGGGGCGAGCTTACTGGCAAGGATTTGTTGTTCGAGATCGTGGGCGGCCTGGGCAATATTTTCGGGAGTTCCGAGGTCGCGCCAGTAGTATTCATCGGCACGGAAGGCGAGGATTTTCTCTCCGTGAGCAGCAAGGCGAAGGTAGGAGTCGATGATGGAGAAGGCGCCGTCTTCGGTCATAAGGCCAAGAAGGCGCGGCGAAATGACGTGGATGCCGGAAAAGGCAAGGGGCTGGGGTAGGGAGTGATCGTCGGCAGTATTGTCATTCTTATCGTATTTGTCGCGCTCGTTGACGTCTGAGCGCCGTCCGCACAGTTGAAGGCGATGATCGAAGAGCAGGTAGCGGGACGTTTTGCGGGCGTGCACGGCGAGCGTGGCCAAGGCGTGATTTTCGGTGTGGAATTGCAGCATGCGCCGCAGATCGATGGCGCTGAGGACGTCGACGTTGTGGAGGATGAAGGGCTCTTCGGGACGACTGGATTGCTGAGCAAAGAAATAAGCGGCCTTTTTCAGGCCGCCGCCGGTGTCGAGCAGAACAGACTCGCGGGAAATTTCGATGTGCATGCCGAAATTACGGTTGGCGCTGAGATACTCCGCAATCATGTCGGCGAAGTGAAAGACGTTGACGATGACCTCGCTGACGCCAAAGGAACGGAGGCGAGTGAGCGTGAGTTCAAGCAGGGTGCGTCCATTGATTTCGACGAGCGCTTTGGGACGATGGTCGGTCAGGGGACGAAGGCGGGTGCCGAATCCGGCGGCGAGGATCATCGCCTTCATTGAGCCTTCCCCTGCTCCAGCAAGCGCGCCTGCGCTTGTTCGTGGTCCTGGGCTTGCGCCTGATTCAATTGCGGCTGCTCGCGATGACGCACTACGACCTCGACTCCATCGTTCCTCCGGGCACGCAGATGATTCGCGAGGTGCTCGGCCAGATAGACGGAGCGATGCTGGCCGCCAGTACAGCCGAATGAGACCATCAGGTGCTTGAAACCGCGAGCCTGATAGGTACTCACGCTGGCATCGACCAGCGCAATAGCGCTGGCTAAGAACTGGTGGACGCTCTCTTGGCGATCCAGGTAATCGACGACCGGAGCATCTTTACCGGTGAGGGCTTTGAAGCGTTCTTCACGGCCTGGGTTGGGGAGGCTGCGGCCATCGAACACGAATCCGCCGCCGTTGCCGGTATCGTCCTGGGGCAGGCCGCGGTGAAAAGAGAAACTGAAAACACGCACGGTCAGCTTTTCGGTTTTTTCGGCGGTCGAGCCGAGGGCTTGCAGCTTCTCCGAGGCCACGATGTTTTTAAAGGCATCCATCAGTGTGGGCAGCGGAATGGGCAGTTCCACATTGTGAAGCAGCCAGCGCAGGTTTTTCAGGGCGTAGGGCACGCTTTGCAAGAAGTGCTCTTTGCGTTCATAGAAGCCGCGAAAACCGTAGGCACCCATAGCCTGCATGATGCGAACGTAGACATAGGCGTAATAGAACCGCATGAACAGGCCGCGATCGAGGTTGATGAACCCGGCCAGAGTGTCGAGATAATGATCGAGCAATTGCTGACGTAGATCGGGAGGCAAGTCGGCCTTGGCGTCATAGAGAAGGGAGGCAATATCGTATTGCAGGGCGCCCTTGCGGCCGCCCTGATAGTCGAGGAAAAAGGGCTGGTCTTCGCCGAGAACGGGGCGCAGCATGATGTTGCGGGACTGGAAATCGCGATACAGGAAGTAATCGCGATCGGCGCTCAACAGGAATTTCGTCAGGCGGCTGAAGTCGCGTTCGAGAGCCTGCTCGTTGAAAAGAATACCCGCGAGGCGGAGGAAGTAATACTTGAAGTAATTGAGATCCCAGGCGATGGACTGGCGATCGAAACTGGCCCGCGGATAACAAACCTTGTAGTTCAAATCGAGGCCCGCTTCGACCTGAAAGCGCGGCAAGATGGCCACCACTCTGCGATAGGCGGCGACGGCTTCTGGAGCGATGGCGGCCCGGTCGCGATGTTCCGACAGGAACTCGAAAAGGGTGGTGCCGCCGAAATCCTCTTCAAGATACGCGCCGTGCGCCAGGTCTTCCGCATAAATCTCGGGGACAGGCAGGCCGTGGCGGCGGAAGTGCCTGGAGAATTCAAGGAAGGCGACGTTCTCTTCGCGGACATCATAGAGGATGCCAATGGCCGTGGTTGTTTCGCTGGAGAGGCGAATGATCCTGCGACCAGAACCACCGAGCTGGCCCTGAAGCGGCTGCACGCTGTCGACGGGCAAGTGGAAATGCTGCTCAAAAAGTTTCTTAAGGACTTCCATGAAGGTGATTTCCGAATTCCAAGCCATCTCGCGAGGGACGGAGTATAGATTTCGCTTTCCTCAGGGGCTAAAGGCGCCGTCGTTCAAAGTAAAGTGAAGACAAGATTTTCCGCGGGCCAGTAAAGCCGTGGCCCTACCCAAATCCTTCGATGAAATCGCTTCTACCCTCCCAAAGATACCATCGAGCAATGCTCATTTCACGGGAGGGAGGTACGGAATGTAACGGGCAAACAACCAGCACAGGAAGAACACGACCGGGATGTGAACCATCAACTGCAGAACACCGTAGCCGACGATATCGCGAGCCTTTAATTTCAATATGCCGAGCAGCGGGAGCACCCAAAAGGGATTGACGAGGTTGGGCAGCGCTTCCGAGGCATTATAGATCTGGACCACCCATCCGAGATGCACCTGGTGGAGGTTGGCGGCCTGCAGGACATAGGGCGCTTCGATCACCCACTTGCTGCCGCCGGAGGGAATGAAGACACCGAGCACAGCAGAATAAATGGCGACCAGCAAGGGATAGGTGTTGTGGGTGCTGATGGAGGCCAAAAGCCTGGCGAGCGCGTCGGCGATCCCAGTTCCCACAATCATTCCGAAGATCACGGCATAGAACGGGAACTGGATGAGCACCCCTCCGGTGGCGGGGATGCACTCCGCAACGGCGCGCATGAATCGTTTCGGACGCCAGTGCAATAAAAGACCAACGGTGATGAACATGAGGTTGTAAGTATTCAGGTCGAGGGCGGCCAAAGCGCCTTGGGGCGAAGTGCGGAAAACGTCGACGAGATACCAGCACAACAGGGCGGCGACCAGAATCGTGAGCAGCGGGCTGTACTCCAGCCACTCCCCAGGCTTGGTCCTGTGTTCGAGATTGAGGCTGGAGCGAATGGGCTCGTAGGGAATGCCGTAGGATTCGGCGGTCCGGGCATTTTCCGGGGACGGCGTGGACAGATACGCGATGAGCACGGAAAGCACGATCAGGATGGCGGTGGTCGCGACGCTCTGCCACAGGAAGAGAGTCTGGGTCAGTGGAATCAGGCCGCTGATATTGAACAACGAGGGCGGCATGGCGGATTTGGTGGCCATCAGCATGGCAGCGGAAGAAGAGAGACCCATCGCCCAGACCGCTCCCAGGCCGAGGTAGGCGGCGGCACCGGCAGCGCGGTAATCCATGCCCTTAACGCGATGTGCGAGTTCGCGCACGAAGAGTCCGCTGAAAATCAGGCTCAAGCCCCAGGAAATCAGGGAGGTGAGCATGGAGAACAGGGCGACCAGAGCGATAGCTGCGCGGGGCGTTCTGGGAATTCCAGCGAGGGCGCGGATGGCGCGATAAACGATTGGAGTGGAGGCGACGACATACCCGCCGATGATGATCATGACCATCTGCATGGTGAACGGAACCAGAGCCCAGAAGTTTCTTCCGCCCTGGATAGCGAGTTTGGCGGCACTTTGATGAAGCCCAAGACCGGCGAGAAACACGACTACGATTCCGAGCAGAGCAAAAATGAGCGGATCGGGAAACCAGCGCTCGCTCCAGTTGGCGAGGCCCAGGCCGAAGCGGACCAGGAGTTGCTCTTGGGTTGGAGCTTGCTTGTCTTGAGGCATGGGGGATCCTTTCGATGGAGCAGCGGTGGACAGCGGAATACGCCGGACATTGTAGCGCGGGTTCGGTCCCCGTAAGATGAGCTGGTGAAAACGTTGAACGAAGTGTATACAAGGCCGGCCACACGACGGCGTTACGAAGTGTGGTTCCTTCGTCTGGGATTGGCGGACGGGAGTGGGGCATGGTGGTTCCGATATTTGCTGATGAATCCTGGACGGAGCGGCTGCGAGCGGGATCCGCGGGGGATGCCGGTGCAAGTGTGGGCTACGTGGTTTCCCGAGGAAGGAAAGCCGCAAAGTTTCATTCAAGGATTTCCGCTGGAGGGGTTGCATCTCGGTCGGCGAGGGCAGAATCCCTTGCAGTTTCAAATTGGCGAGAATGAAATGGGCGAAAATTCCTGCCGTGGAAGGCTGCAGGTTGACGGACACGCGCTGGCATGGGATTTGCAGTTTCGTTCCGCGTATCGGGTCACGCTGAGTAATAAAGGATGGATTGGATTTTCGCGAACGCCGCATTCCGACGCGCTTTTTTCGGGCGAGGTCAGATTGGATGGGGGGAAATGGGCGGGCGACCTGCTGGGATTCGGCGTACAAGGACACAATTGCGGATACCGGCATCGCAACTTCTGGACATGGACGCACGCCTACTTTCACCGCCCCGACGCGCTTCCGAGCACATTCGAGGGGCTGGTGTATGAAATGCCGTTCGGGCTGGTATTTCGCAAAGCGGTGTTGTGGCATGAGGGGCAAGCGCATGAATTCAAGAAGCTGCAGGAGACGCGAAGAGATCCGGATCAGTTGCGGTGGACGTTTCATGCTTCTGCAAGCAATGGGGTGCGAGTGGAAGCGGCGATCGATGGCTCTGGGCCCAGCATGCATCGTCTTCCTTATGTGAAGACCGATTGCAAGGGCTGTTTTGAGGTGGCGAACAACAGCCGGGCAGATGCAGTCATTCGGCTGGAGAAGGCGGGGAGGGCGGTGGAAGTTCTAGAGGCGAAAAGCGGGGCGGTATTGGAGATGGTGGGGCGCTAATCTGGCATTGCCGTAGGCACGAACAATAGCCGAGCTGGCGCTATACAACTCAGGTTAGTCGGGAGACTGGGCTTTCGCCAGGCGTTCGGCTACGGTCGTATAGACCGAAGGATTGAATGCCATTCCGATGTGGGTGCCGGGCACTTCAAAGTCGAGTTCAGGATTGCCAGTGGTGCAATAGCGCCAGTCGACAATGCCGTCATCGCGGGTATAAATCGCGGTCTCGAGCAATGCGTTGGGAACCTTGCGCTTTAACGAGTCGACGAAATTACAGGTGCAGCGGCCGGTATAGCAGTCGGGCAGAACTCCCTGTCCATGCTCTTTGAGGATGCGCTGGCGGATGCCTTCGGCGGCGTGGAGGACGGTTCGACTGGTGGCGGTGCCGCGAATGGGCGAAGCGAGGGTTATCACGGAAGCGACATCCTCGGGGCGCTGGCCAGCGACCGAGCGCGCAATGACTCCTCCGAGACTGTGACCGATAAGATGAATTTTTCGCTCAGTGTCGGACAGGGCCTTTTCGATGGTCTCGTTGAGGCGGCGCTGGATAAGGAGATTGGGGCACTCGGCGTTAATGCCAATGCCGGAAAAATAAGGGCGGTAGCCGATGCGTCCGAGCCAGCCGTGAAGTTCCATCAAATAAAGATCGGTGCCGAGAAAGCCGGGGATGATGACGACGGCGGAGCCATCGCCTCGGGGAACTCCGAAACCGTAATAGACGGGGGTGGCGTGGAGGAACAGGATCTCAGCCGCGAACAGAGCTTCGGTCCAGGGGGAGATGGCGGCTTCCATATCGACGCGGTGAGTTGGCGCTCCAGCGGCCGCTTTTGAACAGGCGCTCTTTTTCTGTTTGTCTTTATCGTTAGTTCTATCTCTGTCTTTATCGTTATTCTTGCGCGGCAAATGCGTCATGGCCTGCCTTTACGCACAATCACCCGACGCGTCGTGGCGCAGGCTGATTCTGAGCGAATTATACCCTGCCCTTTTGTTTCGGCGGGCGTGGCTTACGAGGCACGGGTTTTCGCGGTACGGGATGGGGGCGGGCAGATTTTTCCAGGCGGGCCTCGAGTTCGGCGACGCGGCGTCGGAGGGCATCGAGTTCGGGCTCGGCGTCGGCATGGCGTGGGGCGGGAGAGGCGGCGCCGAGAAACTTCTTCATCAAGTCGCCGGGCGAGAGAATGGCGGACTCGACCTGGCCGAGGCGGCTTTGGACGGTATCCTGCAGCTTCTGATAGGTGTCGAAGGCGGATTTGAGATACCACATGACGAACTGCTGCCTGACCTCGTCGGAGGCGACGATGAGTTGGCGGAGCAGTTCGAGGGGCAAGCCGGTCGGCTTATCCTTGGCATCTTCGGTGATGATTTGGGTCAATGTAACGCGAGTGAGATCATGGCCGGTCTTGGCGTCGACTACCTTGACCTCGCGGCCTTCGCGGATGAAAGCGGCGATATCATCGAGATTGACGTACTGGCTGTGGGAGGAATCGTAGAGCCTGCGATTGCCGTATTTTTTGATGAGGACGGGACCGGGCTTCATTTTGGACGATTCCTTTCTCGGAATTCCTTTCGATAGCGGTTAAGGCTTAGAGCCATGCTGCTGTGCACACAGGACAAATACATATTGACACAAACCTGGAGGAATCGTAGAGTTTAGTTGATGCTGCATTGCAGCATTCATGGAGGTAACCCAATGGCAACGACGGTAGGTCCCCGAACTCATACCGGGGAGTCATCTTTTGTGAATCTGGTCTCGGGTTGGGCGCAACAGGGAGTGCAGAGTTTTTTCGCGACGCAGCGGATTCTGCTGGATCTTGCGATGCGGCAGAATGCGAGCCTGATGCACTCGGTGCGGCAACAATTGTCGGATCCCGAGCATTCTCCGACGGCGATTTTGAGTGAAGTGGCGGCGGAGAGTGTAGCGAACTTTATTGAAGGGCAGAAAGTGCTGCTGGAACTGGGACAGAAACAGAACGAAATCCTGATGGATGGGGTGAAGGATCGGGTCGGCGACTGGCCGGCGGCGGAAGCGGTTACCGATCTGCTCCGGCGCAGCGTGGAGACCTTCGTCAACATGCAGCAGGAGTTCCTGAAGATCGCCGGCAAACAGACGCATACCTGGATGGAGGCGGCGAAGGCGGGAAAGCCCTATCAGGGCGAGCAAGTGGTGGAACTGGCCCGGGAGGCTATGGAGACCTTCGTGAGAGCCCAGAAGCACTTCATGGACGTGGTTGCCGAGGAAACCGCCAAGGCAACCGGCGGCAAGCCCAGCAATGGCTCCAGGAAGATGAAGAAGATGGAGCTCTCGCAACTGGCTCGCCATGCCACCGAGTGCTTCATCGATGCGCAAAGGAAGCTGGTGGACGTAGCCGGAAAACAGATGAACGCCAATGTTAAGACCGCCGGTAAGACGCTGGAACTCTTGCGGCCATTTCCCTTCGTGCCGTTAGCAGAACTGACGCGGGAAGGCGTAAAGAGCTACGTGGACGCGCAAAAGGAGCTGATGGAGGTCATGGCGAAAAAGGGCGGCGAGCACAAACCGGCGCACAAGACGGCCCATCGGGCGAAACGTCCGGCCAAGAAACATGCGGTCGCGGGGCGGCCTAACGCCTGACTCGCCTTTGGCGACCGGCGCCAACGTGCCCTGTTGCCCCCTCGGAGGGCACGTTGGCCGGTCGCGACGGCAGTAGGTCCAGTGGCGGCGGGCAGATCCTAAGACTCGCGACCAAGACGGCTGAAACACCCATCCCTGCCCCTTATCCGCGCTCATCCGCACTTTGCACGATTCCTCGTTTCTCCTGGCACATACCGGACGTGGTTTGGGTCACAAAGATGTGTGACCGCTGCTACGGACCCGGGCCCTCCTTGATGATGAAGTAATCCTGACATTCCTGAGCAAAGCTCCGTAGCAGGAGAATCCCATGGAAATACGCGAGTGGTCGAAGGCGAATGCGGATTATGGGCGAAGGCTTTTCAGTTCCGGTATGGAGGGCGCGCGTTCGGGCCGGGAGGAATTTCTCGATGGTGAGCCGCTGACGCCTTTTCTCAGCCAGACGGTGCAGCACTCATTCGGGATTGCGGCCATCGGAGCTTGCATCGGGGCGTTGGGGAGTTTCGCGGCGTACCGGCGGGAATCCTTGGCGAAAGCGGTGGGATTCGGCCTGCTGGGCGGCTTGATCGGATTGGCCGCAGGCGTTGTCTGGGAGAGTCGGCGTCTAACGGCAAGCGTGGCAGGGAGCGCGTTGACCAACATCGGCAAGGCGCGCGATGAGCGCTGGTTGGCGAAGCATCCGATCGATTACGCGTAGGAGTTGTGAGTTTCACCCGGGTAGTGGCAAGAACGGGAACGTACAATAAAAAGCGCGCTCCTCAGGCAAGTGACTTCGACAGACAGTTACAGGGGGCAGCAATGACCACGATCACGAGCGACTTGCGGGAGTTGGTTCCTGGTCCGCAGGGTGCGGAAACGCTCAGTGCAGAACGGATTGAATACCTCGACCGACTCGTCAGTCAAGCCCGAACCGCGGCCGCCGTCTTTACCCAATTCAGCCAGGAGGAAGTTGATCGTATCGTCAAGGCCATGGTGCTGGCAGGCCTCGATCAAGCGCAGGCTCTGGCCCACCTGGCGGTTGAAGAAACCAAAATCGGAGTTATGGAAGACAAGGTCATCAAGAATATGGTGGCCACGGAATTTGTCTACAACTACATAAAGGATAAGCGGACGGTCGGGGTCATTCGCGAATTTCCCGAACGCAACCTGGTCGAAGTCGCCGAACCGATCGGGATCATCTTCTCGATCCTGCCGATTACAAACCCCACTTCCACGGTGCTGTTCAAGTGCATCATGGCCATCAAGACGCGCAACGCCATGATTTTCAGTCCTCATCCAAACGCGTGGCGTTGCTGCTCCGAGGCGGTGAGGATCATGTACGAGGCGGCGCTAGGAGAGGGAGCGCCCACAGGCGTATTTGCCTGTCTGGAATCGCACAGCCTGCTCGACAACGCGTATCTGATGCGCCACAAAGACGTGGGCCTGATCGACGCCACAGGCGGTCCGGGAGCGGTGAAAGCCGCCTATAGCTCGGGGAAGCCAGCGTTGGGAGTAGGGCCGGGAAACACGCCCGTCTATCTGGAGAAAACGGCGGACCTCGATACGGCGGTGACGGACATCATCCTCTCCAAGACATTCGACAACGGGACCATCTGCGCCTCGGAACAGACGGCAGTAATCGACGATGAGATTTACGAGGTGGTGCTGAAGAAATTTGCGGAACTGGGCACGCACATCTGCAATGAGAAAGAGACAGAACTGCTGGCCCGCGCCGTCATCGATCCCAAGACCGGGTTTATGCAAGCGATGGCCGTGGGGCAGAAGGCCAGCGACATCGCGCGGCTCTCTGGCATTTCGGTAAAGCCGGGAACCAAACTTCTGATTGCTCCCATTCAAGGGGTAGGGCGGGGACATCCTCTGTCGGTGGAGAAGCTGTTCCCGGTGTTGTCGGTGTATCGGGCGAAATCCGTCGCCGAGGCGCTCAAGGTATGCGTCGACGTGAATCACGCTGGTGGACTGGGGCACACGGCAGTCATTTTCTCGCGCGACGATGAAGTAATTCGGAAATTCAGCGAGGTCATCAACGCGGGGCGCATTCTGGTGAACTCTCCCGGATCGGTGGGAGCGGTGGGCGGCGTTTACAACGATCTGCCCCCCACGTTCTCTTTTGGATGCGGCACCGGCGGCGGGAACAGCACCACCGACAATGTAAACATCTATCACTATCTCAACATTAAACGTGTGGCTCGGAGGACCCAAGCCCATATGTGGTTCCGAGTTCCCAACCAGATCTACTTCAACTTTAACGCGGTGGAGAATGTCCACCAGTTCCACTCGCAGTCAACCGTTATTATTACGAATCCTTCCTTGGAGAAGTTCGGCCACGTGGACATTGTCCGGCGCTACCTTCCTCAGGGAGCCCACGTCCACGTCCTGGTCATTCCAGATGCGGAACCCGAGGTCAAGGTGGTGCTGCAAGGAGTGGAGACCCTGAATTTCTACAAAGCGGACCAGATCATTGCGCTCGGCGGCGGGTCGGTGATCGACGCGGCCAAGATCATGAAACTGAAGTACGAGTCGCCGGATGCCGATCTGCAAGAACTGGCCGCGCCCTTCTTGGATTTGCGCAAACGCGTGATCCAGTATCCGACGGTAAAAATAGACCAGGCGCGGCTGATTGCCATCTCCACAACGAGCGGAACCGGCAGCGAAGTCACTCCTTTCGCTGTCCTGACCGATAAAGAGCGCGGGCGTAAGGTGACGCTCGCCGATTACTCGCTGACTCCGGATGTCGCCATTGTCGATTCGCAATTTGTCATGTCGATGCCGAAAGGCCTTACCGCCGATACCGGCATCGATTGCCTGACCCATGCGTTGGAGGCTGCAGTTTCCAGCTTTGCTTCCGCCTACACGGACTGCAATGCCATGCAGGCAATCCGGATGGTATTCAAGTACTTGCCCATCGCTTACGAAAATCCTCGCGATGAAGAGGCGCGGGCCATGATGCACAATGCAGCGTGCATTGCCGCGATGGCATTCTCCAACGCCTCGGTGGGCGTGAATCATGCGCTGGCGCATGCCTTCGGCGCGCGCTTCGGCGTGGCCCACGGCCGCGCCAACGCCCTCATGTTGCCGCACGTGATTGCGTATAACGCGTCCGTCCCCATGAAGTTCCTGCCCTCGCCCTACCAGAAGGGATATAACGCGCACAAGAAATACGCGACCATCGCGGACCTGCTGAAACTAGGCGGCAGCACGATTGACGAGAAAATCAATAAGCTGATCGCGGCCACGGAGCAGTTGCTCGACCAACTGGGATTCCCGCATTCGATCGCCGAACTCGGAATCTCGACGGAAGAATTCGAGCGGGCTATGCCCGACCTGACCCGGCTTGCCTTTGACGATCCCTCCTGGCGGTCAAACCCTCGGATGCCGCTGATAAACGAGTTAACGGAGCTGTATTGGAAGGCATACGGGGGACGGGGAGCGGCCGCGATGCAGAAGCAATGCGGCTAATCGATGGTGACGAGTATGGCCAGAGAAACGATCTCGGTGTGGCTCAAGATTGACGAAGAGCGCATGGCTCAAGCCCTGCAAGAGGCGGGGAAAAAACTGGACGGCGTCGAGGGCGAAGTGACATTGGATTTCTCATCGGTGCAGCGGATTGATCCGAGCGGAGTGAACGCGATGCAGGAGTTCGCAAGCCTGGCGGACGGCCGAGGCGTAAAGGTTGTATTACGCGGCGTCAACGTCAATGTTTACAAAGTGCTCAAGCTGGTAAGGCTGGGAACCCGATTTTCGTTTATGAGTTGATCAACGCAGTCCAGAGGAACGCTATTCAGCGGAAGTCCACCGTGAAACTCGGGCGACCGAACAGGAGACCGGCCATGCAGATCAATGAGAAGATGGGCGAGAACGGCGATCGCCTCTCCTGGGGCGACACGGTTTTTCTGCATCTCGAACGCGAGGGCATGCCTCTCAACGTGGCCTGTGTGTGCGTGTTTCAAGGCGAGATCCTTTTCAAGGATTGCCTGCAGTTTGTCGAGTCGAAACTGCCGCTGATTCCGCGCTACTTGAAGCGGGTGGTGCCGCCGCCGCTCAACATCGGGCTACCGAGCTGGGAGTTCGACCCAACCTTCGACATCCATCGGCACCTGCGAGAGGTGACGCTGAAGCACGGTACCGACACGGAGTTGAAAACGCTTGCCGGCAAGATTCTGAGCACGGTAATGGACCGCCAGCATCCGCTCTGGGACCTGACCCTGGTGCACGGACTGAAAGGGGAGCGCACGGGGCTCATTTTCCGTTTGCACCATTGTCTAGCCGATGGCATTGCCGGGGTTGGAATCATGAATGTGCTCATGGACGCGAGTCCGGTTGCGCCTCGATTGCCTCGGCGAAAAGTTCGTCTGCGAGTTCCGCCGCCGCGCGACGTGTTGACTTCGATAACGAACGGCTGCGTGGATTCCTATTCCGATTTCGTCAAACGAATATTGGCGGCGATGGCGGACCTGTCGAGCATGGCGGAGCGCTTTGCCGCGAATGGCGGGAAACTGGCCACGGATGAGTTTGCCAGCCTGCTTCCGGAACTCAGTGCTCCGACCGAGCGCTTACGGTTCAATGTCTTCTATAAGGGGCCGCAGAAATTCGCCTGGACGGAGATTCCGCTCGCCGAAATCAAGGCCATCAAGAATGTAAGCGGCAGCAGCGTGAATGACGTGATTCTCACGCTGGTGACGGCGGCCATCCGGCGCTATCTCGAAAGCCATGGCGACTCGGTGAAGGGGCGCATGCTGCGGTTGATGGTTCCAGTGAATCTGCGCGGCAGCGACAGTCCAGGGGAATTGGGGAACCGCATCTCTCTGGTCCCGGTCACGATTCCGCTGGACATTCGGGAACCACAGAAGTTGCTGGCGGCGGTTCACCAGCGAACCGAGTTTCTCAAGCGATCCCATGCCGCTGAATTGGTAAGTCTGGCGGGCGGTTTGCTCGGCATGTTTCCAACTTCGGCACAGGCTCTGGGCGGCCACATTCTGAGCCGCTTGCCGTTTACGCCCTTCAACATGGTTTGCACGAATGTGCCTGGACCGCAGCAGGCTCTCTATCTGCTGGGGCACAAGATGCTGCACTGCTATCCCTATGTTCCGGTGGGTGGCGAGATGGCGCTCAACTGCGCCATCCTGACCTACGACGGCACGGCATACTTCGGATTCAGCGGAGATGTGCACGCGGCACCCGATCTGGGGCTCCTGGAAAAGCTTCTGCAGCAGAGTTTCGAAGAGTTGAAAGATGCCGTCGAGGCGAAACCGCTACCAAAGACAAAAGAAACAAAACGAATCAAGAAGGCGCGCGCCCAGGTGAAGGTTGCAACAACAAAGACGTCGTCCGAAGCCCAACCGGCGGCCGTTCGGGTGACCATTCCGGTTCCGCCGGCGACTTCGAGCCAACCAGCACTCGCAGTCGCACCGGTAATTACGGAGGACAAAGTCCTAACACAATTAATCGCATCGTGATTGTCAGGCGGGAGAGTAGAGACCGTGGTAGGCATCCAGTCAGCAGCGCAAGTGCAATCGTGGCTAGTCTCGGGGCGAATCCTATTCTTACTCATTCACTTCCTGGGCATCGGGTGTTTCTTCTACATTGTGGCGAGACGCATGGCGCCGCTGGTCCGGGGCGAGCGCGATTTTCGGTTTGACCAACCCTGGGCAAGACTGCGACAAGTTCTGAAGTTCTGGCTGGGGCAGTGGAAACAACCGCGTTACCGCTTCGCTGGCACGCTTCATATCTTGATTTTTGCCGGCTTCATTCTGCTGGCGATGCGCGCCTTCTCCACTCTGATTGCCGGAGTGTCCGAGAATTTCGTCATGCCCGGTCTGCCGGGAAGAGCGGGGCCGGTGTATGACCTGATCACGGATTACGCTGCGAGCATCGTTCTGATCTGCATGGTGATCGCGGTGATTCGCCGCCTGGTGTTCCAGCCGGCGCGGTACGCGGTGCCGGCGAAATATGGTAAAGCACACACGGCGGACGCTATTTTCCTGCTCTCGCTGATTGCACTCTTAATGATCGCGGACAGCCTGTTTGCCGCGGCCCGGGCGGCGTCGCGGGCGCAGGCTGGGCAATCTTTTGCGACACTGGCCACCTATTCACTCCCTTGGATATTGCGAAATGCGGTGGCGTCTCTTCCCTTGCCTGCGCTGGGGATGATCCTCTTTGGCGCCTACCTGGCGCATGAACTGGGTTTTTATTTCTTACTCTGCTACCGGCCTTTTGGAATCCAGTTTCATGTGGAGACGTCTCTTTTCAATATTTATTTTGCGAAGCTGGACCGGGAGATTCTCAAACCGGTGCGCTACGGCGTGAACGACGAGCACCTCGATCAGCTGACATTTTTTGGCGTGAAGAAGTTCGAGGATTTCACCTGGAAGCAGATGCTGGATTTTTATTCCTGCGCCGACTGTGGGCGCTGTTCCGACAACTGTCCGGCGAATGCGGTGGGCCGGCCGCTGTCTCCGCGATTCCTTACGATCAAGGCGAGGGACTACAGCTTCCGGCACTATCCCGTGTTCGGGCGCGCGCAGAACGGCAGCGCTCTGATCGGCAGTGAGGGTTCGGGCGGCATTTATTCCGAAGACGAGATCTGGTCCTGCACCACCTGCGGGGCCTGCGAACAGGAATGCCCGCTGCTAGTGGAATATATCGACAAGATCGTTGATTTGCGGCGGGGCATGGTGGATGACGGCAACGTACCCCAATCGTTGCAAAAGCCGCTGAAGGCGATGGAGAGCCGGGGTAATCCCTACGGCAAGATGGAGAAGAAGAAGGCGGATTGGGCGAACGCGAAGGAATTCCAGAAGAGCTGCCCGGTAAGAATAGCTGGCGCGAATAATCTCGCAAACCAAGGCGCAGACACGCTCTATTTTGTCGACAGCATCACTTCCTACGACGACCGGATGCAATCGATTGGGCGCGCGACGGCGAAGATCCTACATCACATCGGAGACAATTTCTGCATTCTGGGGGCGGCGGAAAAAGATAGCGGGCATGAAGCGCGGCGCTTTGGCGAAGAAACGCTGTTCATGGCGCTGCGCGATCACAACGTCGCGGCCATCCAGGCGTCCGGGGTGCAGCGCATCGTCACCGCCGATCCGCACGCCTACAATGCGCTGAAGCGCGACTATAAGGATATTCCGCCGGTCGAGCACATCAGCCAGGTGATCGCGCGGGCGGTGACGGCGGGCACGATCAAGTTCAATCCCCTGGAAAACCTAGACAGCGTTTACACCTATCACGACCCCTGTTATCTGGGGCGGCACAACCAGATTTACGAGGAGCCGCGGGCGGTGCTGGATGCGATTCCCGGCTTGAAGAGAGTCGAGATGGCGCGGTCGCGAGATCGCTCGTTCTGCTGCGGCGGGGGCGGGCTGATGCTGTTCTACGAACCGAAAGAGGATCAGCGTATGGGCGTGAAGCGGGTCCAGATGGCCGCCGAAGCGGGCGCAAATGTGATGGTGACGGCGTGTCCGTTCTGCATGGTGAACGTCGAAGATGCGATCAAAGTGGCGGGGCTGGAAGGGCAGATGACGGCGGTCGATCTGGCGGAATTGGTGGACAAGCAGATTGCTCGCGAATGTCCGGAATCGCAAGGGGAGCCACCGAGCGATGCAGTCGAATGCGTAACGGTTTCGTTGCGCCGACTTTAGTACGAACTCTAGTGAAGTTGGAATTCAGCCTTTCATGGAGGTGGATGTGGAGATTCTGGTTTGCATACGAAGAGTGCCTGACACTTCAGAAAACGAGATTCAGCTCAACCGTGCCGGCAATGACATCGAACGTGACGAACTGGTGTATTCCATCAACGAGCCCGACAACTACGCCGTCGAAGAAGCTCTGCAGATGGTGGCGCGAGTCGGCGGGACGGTCACGGTCGCAACCGTCGGAGCGGAAGATGACGAGGAGGTTTTGCGCCGCGAGATGGCCATGGGCGCAACCCATGGCGTGCTGATCACGGATCCGGCCTTCAGCGGGTCTGACGGCAAGGGCATCGCGACCATCCTGAAGGGCTTGGTGGAGAAAGGTCGTTACGACCTGATTTTGACAGGCGTTCAAGCGGAGGACGGAGGCGCACAGGTCGGCGGGATGCTGGCCGCTCTGCTCGATTATCCATTTGCCTCGCTGGTCAACTCCATCGAAGTGCTGGATGGCCGGAAGCTGAAGATCAGCCGAGAGATCGAAGGGGGCAACAAGGAGATGAGTGAGATCGATCTGCCTTGCGTTCTCTCCATTCAGACCGGCATCAACGAACCGCGGTATGTCGGGATGAGGGGGATCCGGCAAGTGGCGTCGATCCCGATTCCGACTTTTGGCGCAGCGGATCTTGGACTTGGTGCGAGCGTAGTGGGAGAAAATGCCGCGAAAGTGAAGCGAGTGGACTACTTTGTACCGACGCTCGGCAAGGGAGCCACAATTTTGCAGGGCACGCGGGACGAAAACATCGACAAAGTTCTGGAGTTAGTGGCAGCCAAAGGAGGGTTGAAATAATGGCTCGCATTTTCTGTTACCTCGCGCACAAGGGCGGCTCACTCGACGACACCGCGTTGGAACTGGCGGCGGCGGCACGCAAGCTTGATCCGAAGGCTGCGCCGACAGCCATTCTCACCGGGTGGGGCGCGAACCTGGATGCCGCATGCAACGCTGCCAGTTCGGCTTACGCCGAGACCTGGAAAATCGCCAGTGAAGCGCTGGCCTATCCCAATGCGGAATTAATCCGGAAAGCGCTGGTGAAAGTGCTCCCGAGCGGCGGCATAGTGCTGGTTGCGCATGAGCATTTTGGCATCGACCTGGCGCCCGGACTCTCGATCAAGATGAATTCTGCGTTCGTCTCCGACGTGCTCGACGTGACTCAGGTTGAGAACGCCGCCGTCACCGTCATCCGGCAGGAATTTGGCGGACAGGTGAGCACCCATGTCCGGTGCGACATCTCATCCGGCGCGGCGGTCACGATACGTCCGGGCGCGTTCCAAGGGACGGAGGGTCCTGCGCACGCTGGCGTCGTCATCGATAAATCGGCTGAGGTTGGCGCTCTAACCACGGGGCGACGCTATCTGGAAACGATTGCCGCCGAAGCGGGCGATGTCGATATCACCAAGTACAACGTTCTGGTTTCGGTCGGGCGCGGCATCCAGGCAAAGGATAACGTGTCGATCGCGCAGGAACTGGCGGATGCCATGGGCGCGGCGGTGAGCTGCTCGCGGCCGGTGGTCGACGCCAAGTGGATGGAAAAATCGCGGCAGGTCGGTTCGTCGGGAAAGACCGTCAAACCGAAAGTCTATCTAGCATGCGGCATCAGCGGCGCATTTCAACATCTGGCGGGCATTAAAGGCAGCCCGTTCCTGATCGCCATCAACAAGAATGCCAAGGCTCCGATTTTCCAGGTCGCCGATGTCGGCATTGTCGACGACATTCTGGAGTTTCTGCCGGAGCTCACCAACAAAGTTCGCGAAATGCGCAGCGTCGCGGCCAAGTAAGCAACCAACCGAGCAGTCAAGTGAGGCAGTCAANNTGAGGTGCTCCCAATGATCGCAGCCAAGACCCTGAAGTTAAGTTTGAAATCGCTGAAGGACTTCGCCAAGAAGCGTTTGCCGGATGAAGTACTCCGCGAACTGGACGATCGCGATGAATGTCCGCTGGAGATCGTGCGCCATATGTGCAGTCCAGACCAATTGGGCATTCAGCTTCTGTTCATCCCCGAAGAGTTCGGCGGGATGGGCGGCGGCGCATTCGATGTGTATTGCGTGTGTGAAGAGATGGCGCGCATCGATCTGGGCGTTGCCACGGCGGTGCTGGCCACGTTTCTGGGCAGCGATCCCATCACGGTGGGCGCGACTCCCGAACAGAAGAAAACCTGGCTGACGCGGATCGCGGAGGAGGGGTTGTTATTCGCGTATGGCGCTACGGAACCGGAAGCGGGCAGCGATCTGGGAGCGCTGAAAACCACGGCGGACCCGGTGACGCAGGATGGGCGGGTGGTGGGCTACAAAATCAATGGCAACAAACAATGGATCAGCAACGGCGGAATTGCCGGCGCCTATTCCGTATTGGCCAACACTCCCAGCGGCCCCAGCTGGTTCATCGTCGAAAAAGGGGCGAAGGGGTTCACGCACGACGAACCGGAAGACAAGCACGGCATCCGGCTCAGTAACACAGCCGCGCTCGCATTCAACGACGTCTACGTCGATGCCGACCGGCTGCTAGGGGGCGTCGAAGGCCAGGGTTTGAATCAAGCGCAAGCGGTGTTTGGATACACGCGCCTGATGGTCGCGGCTTTCGGATTGGGAGCGGGCTGGGCCGCGCTCGATCGAGCAATTCCCTACTCCACCAAACGGATTCAGGCCGGCGCGCCACTCTCGCAAAAGCAGGGCTACACGCACAAGCTGATCGTGCCGCACGTGGCGCGTCTGGAGGCTGCGCGCTCTTACATCGAAGAAACCGCCGAGCGCATCGATGGCGGAGCCGAAGGCAGTTTGAACACGGAGGGAGCGATTGCGAAATACATGGCGACCGAAGCCGGCAATGCGGCTGCCGAGGCCAGTATCCAGGCGCTGGGTGGCTACGGTTACACGCATGAATACATGGTGGAAAAAATCAGCCGCGACGTNNCGCGACCGCTGGCAGTCTCATCTGAAAACGCGGGGGCAGCATTATCACGAGCGGGCGCGAGAGTTCGAAGCATTGCACGCGCGCCACGCGAACACAGGAGCTGACATCGCGGCGCTGGCTTTGCACGCCCTGGCTGAGGTTATGGAAAAAGCGCGAGTGGCGCGGCTCACCCGCTATCAACATATTCTGTTGCGCCTGGGCGAGTTGATCGCCTACGCCGAGTGCGCGGGCAGTCTGGCGGGCCGCGCGGGATGTTTGGCGGAGGGCAAGCTCAACGAGAAAGCAAACCGGCGCTTCGACGCACCGGCGCTGGCAGCGATCAGTCGGATTTTTGCGCGCGATGCCGCGCTCAAGGTGGCCGAAGAAGGTTTGCGCTGGGTGATCGGAGCCGGAGGCGTGAACGATGGCGAGATTGCCGGGTTGGAAGCGAGTTTGGGATTGCCCGCGATTCACCGCGCGCAGTCGGGGCTGATTTCGGATTTGGATTACGTAGCCGACGTGCTGTATGGCCGCGCCGCCAAGACGGCCCTGGCTGCATAGCTTTTGGGAGACAAAGATCGGAGCGCACTCGTGGTCCGCTGTGTCTTCTGTGGTTCGAACAGAAGGTCAACGACAGAGGACACAGAAGGGCACGAAGGAAGACCGGGGCCTGAGTTCTCTCTTTTTACTCGGCCCGGACAGGAGAACGTCATGGAAAACACTTCGTCGCGTGCCATCGCAATTGTAGGAATTGGAGCGGTTTTGCCGGATGCTCCGAATGTTGCGTCTTTCTGGAACAACGTGAAGGCGGGCCGCTACAGCATTAGCGAAGTCTCGCCCGAGCGCTGGGACCCAAAGCTGTATTACGACTCCGACCACAGCGCCCCCGATAAGACTTACTCGAAGATTGGTGGGTGGGTGCGGGAACATGTATGGGATCCGATCAAGTGGCGACTGCCGATTCCGCCGCGCGTGGTCGAGGCGATGGATGTGTCGCAACGATGGGCGATCGCGTGCACGCGCGAAGCGCTGGAAGACTACGGCTATCCCGGGCGTCCCCTGAACACAGATCGCACGGCGGTGATCCTGGGCAATGCGATGGCGGGCGAGAAGCACTACCTGACGGTGTTGCGGGTGCTGTTTCCGGAATACGCTCGTGAATTGGCGGGAAGCGCAAGTTTCGCGGCGCTGCCCGAAGAGGTCCGGAGCGAGGTTACGCGTGAATTGCACGACCGCATGGGAAAGCTGCTGCCGGAGATCACGGAAGACACCATGCCCGGTGAATTATCCAATTGCATAGCCGGGCGTATTGCGAACGTTTTCAACTTCCACGGACCGAACTACGTTTGTGACGCGGCATGCGCTTCCGCGATGGCGGCCATCAGTTCCGCGGCAGAAGGACTGGTGGCGAACGATTTCGATGTTGCGGTGACGGGCGGCATCGACCGCAACATGGGTGCTTCAACGTTTATCAAGTTCTGCAAGATCGGCGCGCTGTCGGCCACGGGGACGCGTCCATATGCCGAAGGGGCGGACGGATTTGTGATGGGCGAGGGCGCCGCGATTTTTTTGCTCAAGCGTCTGGCCGACGCCGAGCGCGATGGAGACAAGGTGTACGCGGTGCTGCGGGGGATTGGCGGATCGAGTGACGGCAAAGGAAAAGGGATCACGGCGCCCAATCCGATCGGCCAAAAATTCGCCATCGAACGGGCCTGGGAGAACGCGGGACTATCGCCTTCGACGGTAACGCTGATCGAGGGCCACGGGACATCAACGGCGGTGGGCGACGTTGTGGAAGTGCAAAGCATGATCGATGTTCTCGGCGCTTCGCAAGTCCCGGCGCACTCGGTCGCGCTCGGGTCGGTGAAGTCGAACGTCGGGCATCTGAAGGGTGCGGCGGGCGCGGCAGGCTTGCTGAAGGCGACTCTGGCGCTTCAAGATAAAGTGCTGCCGCCCAGCGTGCATTGCGAGCATCTCAATCCGAACATCGACTTTGCGCATTCACCGCTATATGTGAACACCGAACTGAAACCCTGGACGATGCCAGCGGACGGGGTGCGCCGCGCCGGTTTGAGCGCTTTTGGATTCGGCGGCACGAATTTTCACGCCGTGCTCGAAGAGTACATTCCCGGAAGGCTGAACGGAAAGGGCAAGCGTTCGGTGGCAGTCAGCGAGATGCCGCCGATCGCACACGAAACAATCCCAACGACTCTGGCACCGACGAGCGAAGGGAGTGTTTCTGGCACATCGGCGTGGGCGTCGCCGGAGTGCAAGGTGCCGTTGCGCGGAGCGCTGGTGATCGGCGCATGTTCTGAATCCGCCCTCGTCGAGCGTTTGAGGGCGGTAGAGAGCGCCGCGAAAACGGGCCAGGCGCCGTCGCCGACCGCTCCAGCCGAATCCGATCTGCGCGCGCCTGAGCGTCTGGCTATCGACTACGGCAACGCCAGCGAACTCGCGGAGAAGGCTGCCAGCGGACTGAAAGCGCTGGCGGCCAAGCAACCGGCCATTTGGACAGCGCTACGCGCGAAAGGAGTCTTCCGCGGTTGCGGTCCGGCTCCCAAGGTAGCGTTTCTCTACACAGGGCAAGGTTCGCAGTATGTCAACATGCTCCAGTTGCTGCGGGCGACGGAGCCGATTGTGGCGGCGACCTTTGACGAAGCGGATCGCGTGATGACGCCGCTGCTGGGCAAACCACTCAGCAAATTCATCTTCATTGACCAGGCTGACGCCCAGGCGGTCGCCAAGGCGGAAGACGACCTGCGGCAAACCGCAATTACCCAGCCGGCGGTCCTGGCGACGGACCTCGCGCTCACTCGGCTGTTGTCGGCGTATGGCATTGAACCCGACTTCACCATGGGACACAGCCTGGGCGAATATGGCGCGCTGGTCGCAGCCGGGGGCCTTCCTTTTGCCGATGCTCTCGAAGCCGTGAGCGCTCGCGGACGCGGGATGACCCAGGTAGCGATGGACGACAACGGGCGCATGGCGGCGGTCTTTGCTCCGCTGGAAGAAATCGAGCGCGTCCTCAAGACGATCGATGGCTACGTCGTAATCGCGAACGTCAACAGCAACCGGCAGGCCGTGGTTGGAGGCGCGAGCAAAGCGGTCGAAGCGGCCCTGGACGCTTTCAAAAAAGCGGGCTACGACGTGGCTCCGCTGTCGGTGAGCCACGCTTTCCATACGTCGATCGTAGCGGGCGCCAGCGCGCCCCTACGGCAGGTTCTGGAACGTCTGCACCTGCAGGCTCCGCGCCTGCCCATCGTCGCTAACACGAACGGCGAGTTCTATCCGATGCGTGCTGACGCGTCGGCCGAGATGGTGAACATCCTGACGCAGCAGGTTGCGTCTCCGGTGCAATTCGTCAAAGGGTTGCGCACTCTGTATGATGCGGGCGCTCGCATGTTCGTTGAAGTTGGACCGAAGAAGGCGTTGCAGGGGTTCGCCGAGGATGTGCTCGGCGGCGACGACGTGGTTTCGTTGTTTACCAATCATCCCAAGGTCGGGGATATTATCGCCTTCAACCAGGCTTTGTGCGGCTTGTATGCGGCGGGACTCGGCCGCGGCAGAGCGGAAGTGGTGGGCGAAACTGCGGCAACGACAGCGATCGCGGTTGCATCGCAGTCCGAAGTCTCCAAGCCATTACCAGGAGCCGTGTCCGAAGCGCCAGTACCGACGGCGCAAACGCAAACGACGCAGGACTCGGCCGCGAACGGCAAGGGCAATCGCTACGAGGAACTTGGGTGCTTGTTTGCAGACGTTCTCGATCGTGGCTACGAAATCTACCACGGTAAGAACGATCGCCCGGCATTGGAGCCCGTAGTCGTCACCGGAGCTGCGTTAGGCCTGCCTGGGACGGGACACATTTTTGATGACGCGAACATTGGGCGCATTCTGCGCGGCGAGCAATTTATCGATTCGATACCGACGCGTTTCCGGAGCGCCATGCTCGACAAACACATCACGCGTCTGGTGAAAAGCGAAAACGGAGAAGCGAGATTTGAAGCCATCGACAGCGTAGCGGATGTTATCAAGTTGGCGGGACGGGGTGGAACGTTTGACCTTGAAAACGAATTTGGCATTTCGGCCGAACGCGTGGGCGCTCTCGACCGCGTGACCCAACTGGCGATGGCGGCGGGAATTGACGCGCTGCGCGACGCCGGCATCCCGCTGGTCATGCGCTATAAGACCACAAGCAAAGGCACGCAATTACCGGAGCGCTGGGGATTGCCGGAAGCGCTGCGCGACGAGACGGGTGTGATTTTTGCGTCCGCTTTCCCCGGGCTGGACTCGTTCGCGGACGAGATGACGCGCTACCACGCGGACCACGAGCGCCGCGAGCAGTTGTCCACGCTCGAAAGCCTGCTCGCACGGGCGGTCGAAGGGGATGGCGATTCCATCGTGGTGCTGGAGATCAAGCGGCGCATCGAAGAATTGCGCTCCGCGATCGCCCAGGAACCCTATATCTTCAACCGGCGCTTTCTGCTCCGCACCTTGTCCATGGGACATTCGCAATTTGCGGAATTCATCGGAGCGCGCGGTCCCAACACCCAACTGAACTCGGCCTGCGCGACGACCACGCAAGCCATGTCGCTGGCGGAGGACTGGATTCGGGCAGGGAGATGCCGGCGCGTGATTATCATTTCGGCCGACGACGTCACTTCCGACTGTCTCATGGATTGGATGGGCGCGGGCTTCCTCGCCAGCGGAGCGGCCGCCACCGACGACGTGGTCGCCGACGCCGCCATTCCCTTCGACCGCCGCCGCCACGGAATGATCATCGGGATGGGCGCCGCGGCGCTGGTGGTGGAGAGCGCCCAGGCTGCGCGGGAACGGGCAATCCGGCCTATCTGCGAAGTGCTGGCCACGATCACGGGCAACAGCGCCTTCCACGGTACGCGTTTGGATGTCGAGCACATTGGCCAGGTGATGGAGAATCTGGTGGCCAAGGCCGAAACGGGCGCGGGCATTTCGCGTCGGCAGATCGCGCCGCAGACCGTTTTCGTTTCCCATGAAACCTACACGCCGGCGCGCGGCGGCAGTGCTTCCGCCGAGATCCATGCGCTGCGTCGCGTCTTTGGCGATGCGGCGGATCGCATCGTGATTGCCAACACCAAGGGGTTCACCGGTCACGCCATGGCCACGGGCATCGAAGATGTGGTCGCGGTGAAGGCGCTTGAAACCGGCTGCGTGCCTCCGGTGGCGAATTTCAAGGAAGTCGATCCGGAACTAGGAAGGTTGAACCTGTCGAAGGGCGGCGTCTATCCCGTCGAGTACGCGATCCATCTGGGAGCCGGATTCGGTTCACAGATCAGCATGATGCTGCTGCGATGGATGAAGACAAAGGACGGAACGCATCCCAGCGCGAACGCTCTCGGCTATCGCTACCGCGTCGCCGATGATAGTGCGTGGAGTACCTGGCTGACGAGTATTGCGGGCCATGCCGCCGGCGATCTGGAAGTCGTCCAGCGGACGCTGCGGGTTCGCGATCACGCCTCGGCCGCGCGGGTCGCGGCGCCGAGTCAAACGGCACGACTGGCAGCGGTCGCGACGACCGTGCGGCAAGGGCCGCCTGTGCCGATCGACAATACGCAGCCAGCGCGACTACCGCTGCGCGCCGTGGCTGAAACGGCGTCGGCAATTCAAATCAACGCTCCCGCTATTTCTCCCGGTCCTTCATCTTCTTCTACACCCGCAAGAGCGGCGGCAACCACCAGCGGGAGTAAGGTCGGGCCAACCTTCGAGCCAACCGTCGAGCCCCCTGTCGAACGAGCGGCCGCTCAAACGGTTGCGGCAAAGGCCGATCCGGTGAAAGAGAGGGTGCTGGCTCTGGTCGCCGGAAAAACCGGTTATCCGGTGGACATGCTCGATCTCGATCTTGATCTGGAAGCCGACCTGGGCGTCGACACCGTCAAGCAGGCGGAGGTGTTCGCGGCGATCCGCGAGGCTTACGACATTGCGCGCGAAGACAATCTCAAGCTGCGCGACTATCCCACCCTGGCGCATGTGATTCGGTTCGTGTATGAGAAGCGTCCGGGCCTGGCTGCTCCAGCATTTTCGGCAGCTTCGGAAGAAGTCAAAGCCGCCGCGCCGGTAACGGCTGGGGTCATGGAAAAACCCGCGCCCAGCGCGGCTACCGAGGAGACGGTTGCCGACGATGCCGTCAAGGAACGCATTCTGGCGCTGGTGGTCGAGAAGACCGGCTATCCCAAAGACATGCTCGACTTGGATCTCGACCTCGAAGCAGACCTGGGGGTCGATACCGTGAAGCAAGCGGAGATGTTCGCGGCCATCCGCTCGGCGTATGACATTCCGCGAGAGGAAAATCTCAAGCTGCGCGACTATCCGACGTTAGCGCACGTGATTCGTTTCGTGTACGAAAGGCGGCCCGACCTGGCGGCTCCGGCGCCGCCTGCAACTATGGAAATGCCCGCCCCGTCTGTCGCCTCGCAGCAAACCAGCACTGACGATTCGATCCAACAGAAGGTGCTGGACATCGTGGCCGAGAAGTCCGGATATCCCCAGGACATGCTGGACCTCGATCTCGATCTGGAAGCCGACCTTGGCATCGATACCGTCAAACAGGCGGAGATGTTTGCGGCGGTGCGGGCGGCGTACAACATACCGCGCGATGAAAATCTGAAACTGCGCGACTTCCCGACCTTATCCCACGTAATTCAATTTGCCCGCGACCGCCAACCCGTGTCGTCGAAAGCGTCCGCGTCGAATTCCTCGCCATCGCCAGAGAAGCAGGGTTTGTCGCAGCGAAAACCTCCCTTAGCCGCGGCTTCAGATTCCGACGCCGGGTCAGTGGCGGCAAACACGACGCGTCCGGTCCCCGCCAGTTTCGAAGCCGCCAATCGCATTCCGCGACGCATACCTGTGCCCATCCTTCGTCCGCGGATGGCTCTTTGCAAAACCACGGGAGTGACGCTGGGGGCCGGTCTTCGCGTGGTCATCATGCCCGACAAATCTGGGGTGGGAGACGCGCTGGCGCAACGATTGGAGACGATGGGAGTGAAAGTGCTTGGCGTTCAGGGCGCGCCCGACTCGGACGCACTGACCAAACTTCTGACTCATTGGCTTGCGGCCGGTCCCATCCAGGGAGTGTACTGGCTACCCGCGCTCGACAACGAAGGAGATCTGAGGGAGATGGATCTTTCGAGTTGGCATGAAGCGCTGCGCCTGCGCGTCAAATCACTGTATACAACCATGCGAGTTCTGTACGGGCAGGTTGCGGAGGCGGGCACGTTCCTCGTATCGGCGACGAGTCTCGGCGGACAGCACGGCTACGATGAGGATGGCGCGACCGCACCGTTGGGCGGCGCGGTCACTGGTTTCACAAAAACGTATAAACGCGAGCGGATGAACGCGCTGGTCAAGGCGGTCGACTTTGAAGCGGGGCAAAAGCGGTCGGAGATCGCCGAGATCCTGATTGAAGAGACGCTGCGCGATCCTGGCGCGGTTGAGGTCGGCTACAAAGAAGGTCTGCGTTGGTCGGTGGGGCTGCAAGAACAGCCAACCGGGGATGATAAGGCCGCCAGCGAGCGCGATCTAGCTCTCGACAAAAACACCGTGTTTCTTGTGACGGGCGCGGCCGGAAGCATCGTATCGGCGATCACCGCCGATCTGGCAACGGCATCGGGAGGTACTTTCTATCTGCTCGATCTGGTGCCCGAGCCTGATCCGGCGAATACCGACCTGCAGCGCTTTGTCACGGACAAGGACGGGCTGAAGCGCGACCTATTCACGCGCATCCAGACGCGCGGCGAACGGGCCACTCCGGCGCTGGTGGAAAAGGAACTGGCGGCGCTGGAGCGAGCGCAAGCGGCACAGAGTTCGATCGACGCGGTGCGCGCCGCGGGTGGAACCGCGCTTTATTTCAGCGTCAACCTCACCGATGCGGAAGCGGTTCGCAAGATCCTCCAACAGGTCCGCGATCGCAGTGGGCGGATCGATGTGCTGTTGCACGCAGCGGGCACCGAACGCAGCCACTTCCTGCCCGATAAGGATGGGCGCGAATTCGACCTGGTCTTCGACGTGAAGAGCGACGGCTGGTTCAATCTGCTGCACGCGATCGGCGACATGCCGCTGGGGGCAACGGTGGCGTTCAGTTCAATTGCGGGAAGGTTCGGCAACGCAGGACAAACCGATTACAGCGCGGCCAACGACCTGCTATGCAAGATCACGTCGAGTTTCCGGCACACTCGGCCGGCCACGCGCGGCATCGTCATTGACTGGACGGCGTGGGGCGGCATCGGCATGGCCACGCGCGGATCCATACCCAAAATGATGGAACTGGCAGGCATCGACATGCTGCCGCCGGAGGCGGGCATCCCCATCATTCGCCGCGAACTCACCGCAGGAGGGACACGCGGTGAAATCGTCATCGGCCAGCGTCTCGGTGTTCTGTTGAACGAATGGGATTCGACGGGCGGCCTGGACACATGCGCAATAAGCGATGCGCAGAAAATGCCCTCGGGACCGATGATCGGCAAACTGGCGGGCGTGGGCCTGCAGTGCGGTCTCGTGGTCGAAACGACGCTTGATCCCGGTCTGCAGCCGTTTTTATACGATCATCAAATTGACGGCACGCCCGTGCTCCCCGGTGTCATGGGCATCGAGGCCTTTGCGGAGGCCGCGCTCTGTCTGCTCCCTGGATGGCATGTGGCGGCCATCGAAGACGTGAATTTTCTGGCGCCGTTCAAGTTCTATCGCAAGGAACCGCGCGTGGTGACGGTGGAGGCCGCCATTCATCCGCTGGTTCAGGGTGACCTCGTCGGCGGGAAACAGGAGACTTCTTTGCTGGCGGAGTGCCGATTGATCGGCCGCCGTCCCCTTCCGAACCAAGCCGAGGAGCAAGTAACCGTCCACTTCACCGCCCGGGTGCGGCTGGTTCGGCAGACACTCACGGCGAACAAGGGGCCAGTGCAGGGCTCGCCGCAAGGGCGGATCATCGAGGCCTCCGACATTTATCGTCTCTACTTCCATGGACCCGCATATCAGGTAGTGGAGCGGGCCTGGTGGGACGGACAGCGGATGATCGGACTGCTGGCGAAAGGCTTGACGGCAAACCATGTGCCGCCGGATTGGCCGACGCTGATGGCGCCCCGTCTGATTGAGCTTTGCTTCCAGACCGCCGGGTTGTGGGAAATGGGCACGCAAGGCCGCATGGGGCTGCCGCAGCATGTCGATTGCGTTTCATCAGCGCCGGCGACGGAGCCGAGTGATGCGCGCTTATACGCCGTGGTAACTCCTGACACGAATGGCGACAGTTTCGATGCGGAGGTGGTGGATACGGAAGGAAACCGCTGCTTGTGGCTTAGCGGTTACCGCACGGTAGCGATTCCCAACGCTGTGGATGCCGCGCAGTTGAAGAGGCTACAGGCTGCGATGGCCATGGAAACCGTTGCCGCATAAGAAAACAAGACCCGTGTATCGTGACGATATTGTCGTTACAGTATTGCACTGATACTCGGCTTGATCGGGGATCCTATGGAATTCGACTCGCTGCGAGTTAAACCCGCGAACGGCACCGCGGGCGCCAGACGCTATGCCGACGTTGCGCTGATTCAAGCTGCCATCGAGGTTTATGAGGCACACTTTGCCGTGGAGCAAACGCAGTTCTATGCGTCGGCCGCACGCGGGCGTCCGCAAGTTCGCAGTGAGGTCGGCCTGGCGGCCAAGCTGCGCTACCAAGGCCATGGCTACACGCCCAGGACGTATCGCCTTGGCCCGCAGCGGTACCGCGTGGAGATGAATGGGGTAAGCATCGACGCGCGGATCAGCCGCCTAGATCACTTCGAAAGCCACATTACGGTTTTTGGGCGGCGCTTTCATGTCGTCCCGGTAACTCGGGGACTGAGCTACCGGATCGAAGTGGACGGTGTATCGCATCAAGTGGATCGCGATGACGGTGGCGTGGTGCATGCGCCGGCTCCGGCGGTCGTGGTATCGGTGCTCGTCAAGCCGGGGGACATGGTGGCAACGGGCGACCGCCTGGCCGTTCTCGAGGCGATGAAGATGGAGACGCAGATTTTGGCTCCATTTGCCGGGAAGGTCCGGCAGGTGATGGCCATCGCCAACGTACAGGTGGACACCGGCGCTCCACTGTTGCAGATCGACAACGTCGGCGCCGTCGATGCCGTTGGGGAGGGCGAGCGCGTGCTCTTCGGCATGTCTGGCACATCTGGCACGTCGCGCGCGTCGGAGGAAAACGGAGAAAGCATCGCCCGCGGACGCCAGAGTCTCGACGAAATCCGCCAGTTCCTGTTGGGCTTTGACATTGATCCGAGGCAAGCGGTTCAGGCGCTCACGAAATGGAGCCAGACTTACCCGGTGGCGAGCGCCGAAACGCTGAAAGCCGAAGATGAAATCCTCAACATCTTTGTGGACATCTGTTCCCTGTTTCAGCGCGATCCGGAGGTCAACCATCGGGCGAGCGGTGAAGAGCCCAGCGCGGAGGCTTATCTTTTCGCCTACTTGCGCCGGATGGAAACACGCGGCGAGGGACTTCCGCCATCGTTTGTGAGCGCGCTGCAACGGGCACTCGCGCACTATGGCGTTGAGACCCTGGATCGCTGCCCTGAACTTGAAGAGAGCTTACTGTGGATCTACAAATCGCATCAGCGCGTGGAGCAGCAAATCGCGCTGGTTGTAGGGCTCCTCGAACGACGACTGGAAAACATACAAACGCTGTCACCTGACGCTGGGGAATCTCTGCGGATTTTGCTTGACCGGATGACTTGTTTAACGAATGGACTCTTCCCGGCAGTCACCGACCTGGCCCGGGAGGTGCGTTATCGATATTTCGAACAACCGGTGTTTGAACGGTCGCGGCAAGAGGTCTACGACAAAGTGGAGGATGATCTTGTCTACCTGGCTGCCCATCCGGACGCCGCGGACCGTGACGATCGACTTCGCGGATTGGTGGAATGCCCGCAGCCGCTGGTCAGCCTGCTGTCCAGAGGTTTTGCGGACGCCGAACAGGCTCTGCGCAAATTGATGCTGGAGACGCTGACCTGGCGATACTACCGGATCCGAAAGCTGGAGAATTTTCGCTGCGAGGCATTGGACGACCGGCAGTGTTGTGCATCGGCTGAGTACGATTACGAAGGCAGGAGGCTTCACGTCTTTACCACTCATGCCGACTATTCCCGGCTTTCCGAGGCCGCGAAGAGTTTGTTCCCCTTGATCGCAAGCGTGCCGGCGGATCACGAGATCGTCATCGATTTCTACGTTTTCCATGCCAGGCGGCTTGAGGATTCGGAGGCAACCGAACAGGAAGTGCGCACGCTGCTCAATCAAATTGGCTTCCCGCGTTCCATCCGGCGGATTGTGACCACGATCGCCGGCCCAGCCGACGGTCCGGGGAGGACGGGCACGCAGTTCTTCACCTATCGGCCGGGCGCGGAGACGAATGCAACTCGGTACGAAGAGGACAAGCTCTACCGGGGCATTCACACCATGATGGGCAAACGGCTGCATCTCTGGCGACTGGCGAACTTCAAGATTGAGCGGTTGCCGTCGGTGGAAGATGTTTACCTGCTGCATGCGGTGGCCCGCGACAATCCCAAAGACGAGCGTTTGTTCGCGTGCGCGGAGGTGCGGGACGTCACGGCGGTGCGGGATGGCGCGGGGCGCGTGGTGCAACTTCCGCATCTGGAGCGCATGTTGGCGGAAGCGATGGCGGGCATGCGTCTGTTCCAATCGCGGCGAACAGCCTACCAACGGCTGCAGTGGAACCGCATCCTGCTGCATGTATGGCCTCCGCTCAAACTTGAACGGGAGGAATTGGGCAGCCTGGTGCGCAGACTCGGGCCGGCAACTGAAGGCCTGGGGTTGGAGCAAGTCGTAGTGCGGGTGAGGATTCCCCATCCGTCGAGCGGGGAGTTGCGCGATATGGTGGTGGTCATATCGAACCCAGGCAGCAGCGGTATGTTCATCAACTTCCGGCCAGCGGACAAACTGCGGCCGATCAAGACGCTGAGTGAATATGACCAGAAAGTCGTTCGCATGCGGCAGCGCGGGCTTGTTTATCCGTACGAGATCCTAAAGATGCTGACGCCGCCCGCCGAACACACCACGGCGCAATTTCCGGCGGGCGATTTTGTCGAGCATGATCTTGATGCGGAAGGCCGCCTGGTAGCGGTCGATCGCGCCTATGGCGAGAACAAAGCCAACATCATCGTGGGCGTAATTCGCAACTTCACCGCCAAGTATCCGGAGGGGATGACAAGGGTGCTGTTGCTGGGCGATCCGAGCCGGGACCTGGGAGCGTTGGCCGAACCGGAATGCCGCCGCATTCTCGCGGCTCTGGAGCTGGCCGAGGCGAAAGGCGTGCCGTTGGAGTGGTTCCCCATCTCGGCGGGCGCCAAGATCTCCATGGACAGCGGAGTGGAAAACATGGATTGGATTGCTCGCGTGCTGCGCGGGTTGATCGAGTTCACGCAAGCGGGCGGTGAAGTGAACCTGGTGGTCAATGGGATCAACGTGGGGGCCCAGCCTTACTGGAATGCCGAGGCCACCATGCTGATGCATACGCGGGGCATCCTGATCATGACGCCAAAAGCGGCGATGGTGCTGACGGGCAAGCGGGCGCTGGAATTCTCGGGCAGCATCTCGGCCGAGGACAATCAGGGAATCGGCGGCTACGATCGCATCATGGGCATTAACGGGCAGGCACAGTACTGGGCGCACGATATCGACGAAGCTTGCGACATACTGCTGCGGCATTATGATCACACCTACGTGGCCCCGGGCGAGCGTTTCCCGCGGCGGGCCGCGACTGCCGATCCGCTGGACCGGGATGTGCGAACGTATCCGCACGGCGGGAAAAGCGATGGCGAGTCGAGTTGCGGCTCAGAAGACAGCTTTGAACTTGTCGGCGACATCCTGTCGGACAAGACCAACCCGGGGCGCAAGAAGTCATTCGACATTCGCAAAGTGATGAGAGCGGCTACCGATCAAGACCATGCTCCATTGGAGCGCTGGGCCGGCATGCGAGCGGCGGAGACCGCTGTGGTGTGGGACGCGCATCTTGGCGGGTATCCCGTTTGTCTGATCGGCATCGAGTCCCGGCCGGTGCCGCGCCTGGGATTTGTCCCAGCCGACGGACCGGATCACTGGACCTCGGGAACGCTGTTCCCGCAGTCTTCGAAAAAGATCGCGCGAGCGCTGAACGCCGCGAGCAACAACCGGCCGGTCGTGGTGCTGGCGAACCTGTCGGGATTCGATGGCTCGCCGGAGTCGATGCGCCGACTGCAACTGGAGTACGGGGCTGAGATCGGGAGGGCCGTGGTCAACTTCCGGGGTCCCATCGTTTTTTGCGTGATTTCACGCTACCACGGAGGTGCGTATGTGGTGTTTTCGCGGGCGCTGAATGAAAACATCGAAGTGGCGGCGCTGGAGGGAACGTATGCCTCGGTGATTGGCGGCGCTCCGGCGGCAGCCGTGGTTTTCGCCGGCGAAGTGGAAGCGAGAGCGAAGAAGGATCCGCGGCTGCAGTCGCTGAACCAGGCGATGGCCCAGGCCAATGGCGCGGAAAAGAGCAGGTTGCGCGCGCAATGGAACGAACTTTACAAGATCGTGCACTCCGAGAAACTGGGCGAGATGGCCTCCGAGTTTGACCGGGTGCACAGCGTGCAGCGGGCGCTGGACGTGGGTGCTCTCAACTACATTATTCCACCGTCGAACCTACGCCCCTATCTCATCCATGCCATCGAGAGGGGTATGGCGAAGGTGGAGAAATCGGAATTGGAATCGGCAGGGTCGACAAAGAGACTGACGGAGGCGGCGTGAGCAAGGTGATCCAGGGGATGCGCATCGAGGATGACGTCGATGAATGTGTATTGGTTGGAACAAACCGAAGCGGACCTGCCGTCAGATAACGAATGGTTGGGCGTCGATGAAACCGTCCGCCTGAGCGCAATGCGCTTCCCGAAACGCCGCGACGACTGGCGCTTGGGACGCTGGGTGGCGAAACGCGCGCTGTCTCTTACCATGGATCTGCCAACCCATCCCCGAATTTTAAAGAAAACCATGAAGAGAATAGAGATACGCGCCGCCCCGTCAGGAGCACCCGAGGTCTTTTTCGACGAGCAACCGGCAGCAGTCACTATTTCACTGAGCCACCGCGCCGGAATTGCGGCTTGCGCCGTGGCCATGTCCAGGGTTGCGGTGGGTTGTGATCTGGAAATGGCCGAACCGCGGAGCGCTGCTTTTGTCGCCGACTATTTCACGCTCGAAGAGCAGGCGCTGATTGCACACGCGCCCGCCGCCGACCAGCCTCGGCTTGTAGCCCTGCTGTGGAGCGGGAAAGAGAGCGCGCTGAAGGCGCTGCGCGAAGGGCTCCGGCTTGACACCCGCACAGTAATCGTAATCCCTTGCAGCGCATCGTTGGACCTTAAAGGTTGGAGCGAACTTCGAGTTCGTTATACCGGTGAGCGATCGGCGGCAAATCGATCTGCGACCGATCGATCTACCGCGGATCGCGCTACCGGAGATCGTTTAGCAGAAGATCGCTATGCGGGAGACAGAATCTTCCACGGATGGTGGCAACATTCGGACGGCATGGTGCGGACAATCGTGGCAGCGCCGCCGCCCGACCCGCCGATACGTCTGCGGATTCCTGTTCAGTTTCCCGACGTAGCTTCACTGTGTGCGTAGAGTTGGTGGTTAGCATGACTGCCCGAATCCATTTCAGAGGTCCGCGGCGCTATCGACTCCGCAGCGCCGCCGAACTGAGCCAGTGCATTGTGGAAGCTTCGGCTCGCCGGGCGATGCATGGTCCACGGCTACCGGCCTGGAACTGGTTTGTAGAACTGGCCACGGAAGTGTTGCAGCGGCAAACGCTGGTTGCCTTATGCATGGGCAGTGAAAGCGTGGCGGAAGCGCGGCGCTACCTGGACTCGGTCGTGTTCCATTCGACCGCTTTGTGGCAAGTCCGCATCACTCCGGTGGAGATGGGAAAGTTCAGAGGAAGCTGGTTTGAAGATAAGAACGCCCATGAGAACCACGGCACAGGGAACACAGAAAGCGACGTAACCGTCTTGTATCTTCATGGTGGCGGCTACTCTTTTTATCCGCAGGGCTACGCTGACTTCATCGCACTGATCACATTAGCTGCGAAGTCCAGGACATTCGCTCTCGACTACCGTCTCGCTCCAGAACATCAATTTCCCTCGCAGCTCGAAGACGCGATCGAGGCCTATCGCTGGTTGCTGGCGAACGGGACCGATCCCGAATATCTGATCGTTGCCGGCGACTCGGCCGGCGGCAATCTGACGCTGGCTTTGCTTCTGGCGATACGGGATTTGAAACTTCCAGCGCCGGCATTGGCCATTGCGCTTTCCCCGCCCACGGACTTCGACCCTGAACACATCGGCGACTCGGCCTTTGATTGGATTGAGAAGCGGATGCTGGTGCGGTGGGCGGACTGGTTCTGCGATGCAGCCGAACGGCGGAATCCGCTCGTGTCTCCGATATTGGCTGACCTGCGGGGACTTCCTCCGATCTACATACAGGCGGGGCGCGTCGAGATTTTGTGCAACAGCATTCAGGCCTTTGCCGATCGCGCCCAGAAACAGGGAGCAGCGGTCGTGCTCGAGACCTGGGACGACATGAACCATAATTTCCAGATGTTTGGACGCGATTCGCCGCAGAGTGTCGAAGCTCTGTGGAAGATCGGGCAAGCAATCGATGTCAGGGTTCGGGGAAAGAGGTACGCGGCAGGCGTCGTGACGGGAAAATAATGGACTCCATGGCACAGCATCACCAACAATTCGATTTTGATTTCATCGTGATCGGTTCGGGCTTCGGGGGAAGCGTTTCCGCGCATCGACTGGTGGAGAAGGGCTATCGAGTAGCGGTAATGGAAATGGGCCGGCGCTGGACGGGCGCCAATCTTCCGCATACCAGTTGGTCGATCCGGCGCTGGTTCTGGCGGCCCAGCCTGGGTTTGCACGGTTTCTTTAGTATGCGGTTTTTCAGACACGCGACCATCTTTCATGGTTGCGCGGTAGGGGGAGGTTCCATTACCTACGGCAGCACGCTGCTGGCGGCTCCCGACAAAGTGTGGGGAGCGGGATCCTGGACAGGATTGGCGAATTGGAGAGGGGAAATGCCGCAGTTCTACGCCACAGCCTCGCGCATGCTGGGAGTAACGGAGAATCGAATTCTTGGACCCGCCGATCTCTTGTTGAAAAGAGCTGCGGAAGGCGCGGGCTCGGGGGGGACTTTCTACTGCACGAAGGTTGGCATTTTCGAGCCAGCAGAGGGAGCGCCGGGCAATCAGACGTTTGCCGATCCGTTCTTTGGTGGAGAAGGACCGGCGCGAACTACTTGCATCGGCTGTGGTGGCTGCATGATGGGTTGCCGGCATGGCGCGAAGAATACGCTCGACCTTGGGTATCTCTATCTGGCGGAAAAGCACGGGGCGCGGGTTTTTCCTGAAACCAGGGTGATGGACGTGAAACCGCTTGGAGGCGTTGCCGACGGAGGTGGCGGCTACGAGGTGAGCACCATTCAATCGACCGCGTTTGTTGGGCGCGAACCGCGGCGCTTCACCTGCCGAGGAGTAGTCTTTTCGGCTTCCTCGCTGGGCACGATGGAACTGCTTTTTCGTCTCAAAGAAAAAGGATCATTGCCGGAGATCAGCAACGAAGTGGGTAAACATGTGCGCACTAATTCGGAATCGCTGATCGGAGCGCGGACACCGGGCTATTCCGAGGATACGTCGCAGGGCATCGCCATCGGCTCGGGCGTCTACATCGACGAGCACACGCACATTGAAGCGGTGCGTTACCCCAGCGGCTCCGATACGATGGGATTTCTCACCACCATTCTGACGGATGGACGCCCTGGTCCGCGGCGGATTGCGCTTTGGCTCAAGAACGTGATCGTGTCGATGCTTCGCCACCCGTTGAAGACATTGCGGGTGTTACAGCCGGTGGGCTGGGCGCGCGAGTTTGTCATTCTGCTTTGTATGCAGACACTGGAGGGAGAGATTGAGATGCGCTGGCAGCGTCCCTGGTTCTGGCCGTTCCGGAAGTTTCTGGTCAGCCGAGGCGACAAGGTCCCGACTTACATACCGAAGGCCAATGAGTTTGCCAGGAAATATGCGCAACTCACCGGCGGCTTTCCGATGAGCATGATACCGGAGATCCTGTTCGATGTTCCGGGCACGGCACACTGTATCGGAGGATGCGTGATTGCCGATTCTTCCACCCACGGCGTAGTCGATTCTCGGCACCGCGTCTTCCACTACAAGAATATGTACATCTGCGACGGATCGGTCGTAGCCGCTAACCTGGGAGTGAATCCCAGTCTGACGATTACCGCTCTGGCGGAGCGGGCGATGAGCTACATTCCTGCGGCGGCGAAGACGGATTGGAATGATGCCGCCAGTGACGGGAGCCTGCAGCACGATCAAACCTGACCCCCGAGTTATGCCGGATGCTCTAGGTGGGCGCACTGGGGGCCATCGCAGCGGCGGGCAGGAAGCGATCAAGGATTGCCTGCTCCCCCTTGAGCCACAGACGGCCGGTATAGAGCAGTGCACTACACTGGAGCGTGACCCAGTCTCTGGTCAGCAGGGGCGAGCGGAACTCACCGCGATTGCGAAGCCAGTGTTGGGCCACGTGGCGCGCAATGGTGATGCCAAAGCCGATACCCTTGGTCGATCCGCCAACATCGCCCAGAATTCCATCCAACGTAAACATCACTTTGGACAGCATGATGAGCGGTCCGGGAAACTTCACGCCCTTCAGGGCGAGGCGCTCCAGAAGAAGCATCGCATCCACGCCGCTGGGGGCGGCCGGCAGTTGGTCGATGAAGCGGGTAACGAAGTCCGCCACCATGCGGCCCTTCGGCGACGCCATTCTGATGCGTGGCTGACTGAGCGATAGAACTTCGTTGACGGCGCCCACGGGATCGCGCAAGGTCACCATCAGAAACAGCAACGCCAAGTGGCGGCGCTGTTCCCGGCTTAAGCGTTCGCGCAGAGCCCAATCGATAATCGTCAGTTCGCCGGTACGATCGTCATAGAGCAGGTTGCCGGCATGGGGGTCGCCGTGGAAGATAGCATCCTTATCCGACGACAATAGAGGCACCGCTACCAGCGCTTCGATGAGTTGCTCGGCAACTTTCTGGCGACGGGGTTCGGTGAGGCGGGCGGCCGCGCTCGTTACCTTGATTCCGCGTTCCTCAGAGAGCGCAGTAATCTTTGCCGTACACAATGGCTGAATCAGCCGCGGCACGCGAATGCCTTTCATGGAACGATACAAGGGCCAGGCTTCGAGGAGGGTTCTCTGCTCGCGAACAAAGTTAACTTCGTGGCGCAACAGGCGCCGGACTTTCCTGAAGGTATCGGGAAGCAGGTGGGCGGGAAATCCGTAGCTGTGCTGGCGGTCGGCGAAGTACTGCGCCAGCCCTGCCAGGTAGTCCATGTCCTCGGCGAAGTATTCAGGGATGTGCGGCTTGAGAACCTTGAAAACTCCCCGTTCACGCTTTCGGCTGACGGGGTCAAGCCAGGTGAAGCGCACGACCGCACTGACGCTGGCCTCGGAGAGGATGGCGGGCGCGATCTTCACGGAGTATTTCTCGATCCGCGCTCCCAACTGCTGGCGAATGATCGCGACTACGTCCTCGGGGCGCACATCGCGAATTCCATTTTCCAGGCGGGCGAGGGCGTTTCTAAGAGCAGGACGGAGATGCTGGTTGCGGGCGATGACTTGTCCCAATTTTTGCAGGCCCGGCACTTTCGCGATCAGGCGGAGGAGGCGTTGTTCCGCGGTCGTAGTTAAGGGAAGCTCAAGTTGCTCCAGCAGCTTAGGGGCGAGACGAGCGGGCGAGAGGTGGGACACTACGAACATCATCGCGTCCCGAACCGGCGGACGCCACTCCCGGTAAGCCTGCGGAACCAGTCTCTCCACTGGAACGATGGAGTCCACGATCCATCGCGCCATGGCATTCCTCATCGCTTCACCGGCCGCACTTCGCAGCCTCGCTTCAATGACCTGCACCTGCTGGGCGGCGGTGGCTCCTAGCGGCAAAAAGTTTGCGAGGGCGGCTTGTAACTGTTGCGGACCGAGATGGGGCCTGCTATTTTCGACAGCCGACGGATCGACGACCGACGAGCCCGGCATGTGGCCACCTGACCGGCTTCAAGAATAGGCCAATCGCAGTGATTCGGCTGTGATTCTCATCACGGAACGCCGAACTGCGCTCGAAGCGCTTGCAGAAACTGAACTGACGATTAAGAACCGAGTACTTTCAGGCGGTTTACGTTACCCTAGTCGCGGGCAGACCGGGGTCGATCTCAGTCAAAACTGTCTGCCACAAAAACCCCTATGTCCTCAGCAGACTCGCACGCGCCTACTCTTGAAAACGGATCGAGCCAGCCCTTGCCACGCTTCGCCTTCGGGGTCATGGCTGCCCTCTGTGTCGTCAAGTTGCTCTTGCACCTGTTCACCAGCGTCCGGCACTACGGCTACTTTCGGGACGAACTGTATTACCTCGATATGGCGCGCCATCTGGACTGGGGGTACGTCGACGCCGCGCCCCTGGTCGCCGTTTACGCCAAAGTCGCGCTGCTGCTGGGCGGCTCGCTCGGGGCGCTGCGCATTATCCCTGCCTTGGCGGGCGCGGGGCTAATCGCGCTCACCATGCTGATTGCGCGCGAACTCGGCGGCGAACGTTACGCGCAACTGCTGGCCGGAGTTGCGATTCTGCTCGGTCCGGCGTTTCTGGTCATGGACAATTTTCTCAGCATGAATGCCTTCGAGCCGCTGTTCTGGATGGGCGACATCTGGGTTATCGTCCGCTTCCTGCGCACGGGAGACTCGCGGCTCTGGCTATGGTTCGGCGTCCTCACCGGGCTGGGACTGGAGAACAAGCATTCCACGCTGTCTTTTGGATTCGCGGTTACGGTTGCCTTGTTGCTGACCGATCATCGTCGCGAGTTTGCCCGGCGGTGGATCTGGATCGCCGGCGCCATCGCGGTGGCGCTCTTTCTGCCCAATCTCGTCTGGCAAATCCGGCATCATTTTCCGACGATCGAAGACCTGGCTAACGTGCGGCGCGAAGGCAAGAATGTCGTGCTCAGCCCGATGGCGTTCGTAATCGAGCAAATCGTGGACATGCACCCGATCCTGTTGCCGGTCTGGCTTTCCGGTCTAATCTGGTTTCTGCGGGAGCGGCGCTGGCGCGTGCTGGGGCTGACCTTCGTGGTCTTTTTCGTATTGATGGAAGTGGCGCACGGCAAGAATTACTACTTGTTCCCGATCTATCCCATGCTTTTCGCGGGAGGAGCGGTGGTGATCGACCGTGCGATAGAGCGGCTACTGGAGAAGCGCACCCCTTTCCTGCGCATGGCGGCGCGCACCGCGATCGTCGCAGTTGTCGTGCTGGCGGCGCTTCCAGCACTCCCGCTGGTGACGTGGATGCTGCCGCCGGAGCGCCTTCTCGTCTATCAAAACGCCATCGGCTTCAAACCCGCAAAGGCCGAGGTGCACCACGAGTCGCTGTTGCCGCAACCGATTGCCGACCAGTTTGGCTGGCCGGAGATGGCTCGCGAGGTCGGCTCCATCTACAACTCGTTGCCGCCTGACGAACGCGCCCAGACCGGAATTTGGGCCGGCAACTACGGTGAAGCCGGAGCGATGAATCTTTTCGGACCGCAATACGGACTGCCCCGCGCCTACTCTCGCCACCAGAACCATTGGTATTGGGGACCGCCGCCACAGGTCTACAAGAACCTCATTGTGATCCAGTGGAGCCTCGACGACGTGCGCGAGAACTGCACTTCATTTCAGGCTTATGAGCACTACGAGCGCTTTGGCATGGGCGAAGAAAATGGGCCGATGTATCTCTGTCGCGACGTTAAATTTGATATTCAGAAAATCTGGTGGCACTCCCATCACTGGAACTAGAGTGGCCGAGATGTCGACCTGTGACATTCTTTTCGACCTGCACATCGTTACGGGAACAGCGTCGAGGGTCAGGGTTGAGCGGACATGATTGACGGAACATGAGCGCTGGAAGTTAAAAGTCGATTCCGGCGGGCAGCTTTCGGGACAACATGACCGAGGGAAGAGAGACTTCCCAGCTCACATCGCCGACGCCGTCAGGTTCGTCAGTCCGGCTCGCTCCGACTGGCAGCGCGCGACGATGCCCAAACGATCCGTGGCACCCACTTTCCCGAGGATACGGTGTATATGATTTTTCACGGTTTGCTCGGATAGATTTAAACGGCTCCCGATCTCTTTGTTCGAGAGTTGCAGGCGGATCAATCCGACTAATTGCTCCTCCCTGGGACTCAAACCAAATAACCTTTGTTTCGGAGGTTTGAGGGAAAAACAGACGTCGCGGGCGGCGCACTGAAACAGGGCTAAAGAAAAGCGCGGAGGGCAAACCGCCTCGCCCGCCGCGACGGCGCGGATCACGCGCACCAGTTCGATAGCGGAAGCGTCTTTAAGGACATACCCGACCACTCCTTCGCTGACCGCTTGCAAGAACGTCGCTTCGTCCTCTTCCATACCGACCATTACGATTTTGCGGTCGCGCCCAGCCTGTAGCATTCGCGAAACCAGGCGGGGACCGGCGAGCGCGATGCTCGCCGAATCAAACAGGACCACTTGTGGATTTGCCTCCGAAGCCCTCGCTACAGCCGATGGCGAGTACGGACTGGCGCCAACCACCACCAAGTCCTCCTTCTTTCTGAGGATTCGAACCAACGCTTCGCGGAACAGACAATTTTCCGTAAGCAGAAAAACGAGAATACGATCAAGCGACAAATTCGAACTCCAGTGGATTGTTGATCTGGATTCTGGCTACCAGACGAGCTTACTACGGACTGCCTCTGGTTCTTCATCCGCAAGGACGTACCCGTCGTCCACTTTCGCCGTACCTACCTTCGTAGTCCGACTCCGCCTGATTCCAGCCGTTGCCCCACACTCCGATCGATTCCCACCATCGTGGTCCGCTGTTCGTTTGTAAGTCGGTCTGTCATCGGTTGGGTACGTATCTGACAAGTATGATAAGTACCTCCTCCGGTACTATCTCACTGCTGACTCATAAACATCCCGCATAGTACTTAATTGAATCTTGTCTTTGTAGCCCCGGGCGGTTAGAAGTGTTGATGCAGGAATTATGCCCGTGAAACGAGTGCGAGTTCTGGTGGCGAACCATCCCCGACTGATGCGGGAGCTGGTGCTCGCCGTGGTTGCGGATCAGTCGGATATCGAGGTCATTGGCGAACTCCAGGACGAAATCCAACTCGATGAACTCATGGTGGCGGTGGAAGAAACCCGGCCCGACGTGGTCGTGGTCGCGCTGGACGATGCCAATAGACACAGTGCGCAATGCGGCTTCCTGCTGGGCCGCTATCCGCAGATGAAGATTATCGCGCTGGCCCCGGAACACAATCTCGGAATGTTCTATTGGGCGGTGGTGGACGTTCGCACCACGCCGCTGGAAAGTTCCGAGGCGGGCATTTTGAACGCGTTGCGGGAACGTCCGTCGCTGGTGGGCCTGCACCGTAACTAGCGAAAGTATCGAACAAGTTGCTCACAGACGACTGGCAGACAATGAGTTAAGGGCAGACGCTTCATGTAACTGAAATGGCGGAGCTGCGATCCGTAGTTGTAGTTACATGGCAGTCGGGAGCGATATAAGTGCAGGGTGACACACTTTCAAACGAAATATGGGCGGACGCGGCCGCGGAGCCACTGTCCATGGAAAAACTCCCGCGAGTCGAGCGCTGGTATGCGATCACGGTGCGTCACCGCCATGAGCGAGTCGTGTCGCGCCACCTGGAGCAGCGGGAGATCAGCTATTTTCTTCCCATGTACCGCAGTGTCCGACGCTGGCAAGATCGCCGCAAGGAATTGGAAATCGCCCTGTTTCCGGGCTATCTCTTCGTCAACATCGACGCGCGCGACCGGCTGCGCGTTCTGCTGGCGCCTGGAGTCGTGCAATTCGTCAGCTTTCAGGGGCAGCCCGCCGCGGTCGAGGATTCCGCCATTCACAGTCTTACTCTGGCCTCGAACTTATCCGCGGGTCGGGGGGTGCAGCCTCATCCTTATCTGCGAAAGGGCATGAAGGTTCGCGTGGTGCGCGGACCGCTGCTCGGAGCGGAAGGAATCGTCATCCGGCGTAAGGAACGCTTGCGTCTGGTGCTTTCAATCGATCTGATCATGCGATCGGTGATGCTCGATATTGACGAAGCGGATGTCGCACCCCGGTGACAGGCTCGGCTCTGCCGATCGATCCCGCGTGAAGTGTTCCGTTCCATGAAGGAAGTCAAGGGCTTTACCGCCGGGGTCACAGAGGGACACGGGGGAACCGGGCGAGTTCTGAGTGTCGATCTGCTGGACGCCCTACACAAACGATGCTTGACCACAAACATTTGAAGAGACCATTCCGACAGCTCCACCAGAGCGCTTGCTATCTGGGCAGCGCCTTGTGGTTGTGTCTGGCTGTCTCTCCGCAGCAACTGGACGCGCAGGGTCTGGCGCAGCCGCCTGGAAGCGAAACCAGGAGCCATCCTTCGGATATCACCGCCGACAATCTGGAAAAGGCAGCGGCCTCCGCCGATCAGATTCTCGAAGTCGTGAACAAAGAGGCCGGGCTGATGGTCGAGTTCAAGCGGGTGCTGGCGCAAGACGCGGGAGCGAGCGGGCAGATCCTGGAAGAATCCGATCTGACCGATCTGGCGATCGCCGGGCGCCTGCGCGCGGACCTGCATGCCCGCGCGCTGGCCACCCGCTTGCTGCAGCGCTATGGCTATCTTGTGCCGCGAGTGAATCCGGATTCCGATCTGGGGGCCGAACAAAGACTGGCGCGGCAGGAGCGGGCGCAAATGCTGGCGCGCGCCAGCGAGCGCGGCGCGGCCCCGCGGGCAGACGCAATGTCGGGCGGTGACGCAGCCTGTGCTTCGCGGAGGCTGGCGGAGTGCACCCGCCCGCCGTCTCTCCCCGAGCAAGGTGAGGGCTTCACCGAGGGCTCGACCGAGGGCCCGACTGCTCCGTTTCCGGCGCCGCGTTCTGCAGTGCGGTCGCAACTGGCTGAGGATGCTCCGACCAGCCCTATGACCGGCCCCGTGACCCGGGCTGACGGAGCCACCCGGCCGCCGGGAGCGGTGCATCATGCGGCGGCGCTGGTGGATTCAAATTCTCCGCAGAACCAGACGCCGCGTGTACCGGAGTACGCCGGGTACGAAAGCGGACAAAATCCTTCTCTCCCCTTCGGCAACCAGGCATCCCCGACCGCGCCCGATCCGTTCTCGGGCAGCGCGGCGACGCGGACTGAGCACGATCCCGGAGTACGCGATTCCGATCCGCCGAACATGACCGGAGCGGAGCAAGGGCGGATGGTGCGTCGACCGAATCCTTATGCCGATGTCCCTTCGCTCTATGACCTTTATGTGCAGACAGGGACGGGCACTGGCGCTCTGGAGAGGTTTGGTCTGGATGTGTTCCGCAAAGGCGCGGCCAATCCCGATTACATCCCCATGGATCTTCCGGTTGGACCGAGCTATGTGGTCGGTCCCGGGGACAGTCTCTCGATTGATCTTTGGGGAGGGGTTGCGCAACGGCTGCTCCGTACCGTGGATCGGCAGGGACGCGTGGCTCTGCCGGAAGCGGGACCGGTCCTGGTCTCCGGGCGAACCCTGGGCGAAGTGCAGGACATGGTGCAACGAACTTTGCGCACCCAGTTCCGCGATGTCTCGGCGGACGTAGCCTTGCTCCGGTTGCGCTCGGTGCGGGTGTACGTGGTGGGCGAAGTCGCGGCGCCGGGCGCGTATGACGTCAGTTCGCTTTCCACCCCGTTGAATGCGCTGTTTGCGGCCGGCGGCGTGACCGCGCAAGGTTCTCTGCGCCGACTGCAGCACTACCGGGGCAAGCAACTGCTGGAAGAAGTGGACGCCTACGACCTGCTGCTCCACGGCTTGCGCGAGGACCTGCAGCACCTCGAAAACGGCGATTCCCTGCTGGTGCCGCCGGTCGGCGCGCTGGCCGCGGTCGAAGGCATGGTGCGCCGCCCGGCCGTGTACGAATTGCGCGAGGAGAAGACACTTCTGGAGGTGCTCGATCTGGCGGGAGGAATTCTGCCCGCCGCGGCCCTGCGGCATATCGAAGTCCAGCGCCTGGTCGCGCATGAGAAGCGCACCATGGTGAGCATGGAGATCGGCGACAGCAGCGACGCCGAAGCGGTTCGGACGCAGTTGCAGGGCTTCGCCGTCCAGGATGGCGATGAGATTCACATCTTTCCGATTGCGCCTTACAACTCGGAGTCGATCTACCTGGTAGGGCACGTCCTGCGCCCCGGCCGCTATTCCTACAAGCCGGGGATGAAGCTCGGCGACCTGGTGGCTTCCTATGCCGACCTGCTGCCCGAACCTGCGACCGCCTATGCCGAGATCATCCGGCTGCAGGCGCCGGACTACCATCCAGCCGTCGAGACGTTCAATCTGGCCGCCGCCCTAGAACATCCCGAGCAAGCGCCGAAGCTGGCGGCGCTCGACACCGTCCACATTTTCGGACGGTACGATTTCGAGCCCAACCCGGAAGTCTTCCTCAGCGGCGAGGTGCGAGCGCCCGGGTCCTATCGCACCTCTGGCCAGCAGCGCTTGCGGGATGCGATTTATCAGGCTGGGGGCGTCACTCCGGATGCCTGGCTCGACACGGCACAGCTGTTCCGCCGCGAGGCTGACGGAAGCCTGCGCGTCTGGAGCGTCAAATTGGCCGACGCACTGGCGGGAGATCCGGTGCAGAATGTCCTGCTCCAGCCCCGGGACCGGATCCTGGTGCATCGCCAGCCGGAGCAAGTCTCGCCGCCCAGCGTATACGTAAGAGGCGATGTCGCGCGCCCCGGGCGCTACCCTCTGGCTGGGCAGATGACGGTTTCCGACCTGGTCGGTTCGGCGGGGGGATTGCTGCGCAGCGCCAATCCCCAGGGCGGGGACCTGACCCATTATGCGCTTTCGAATTCGCGCGGCGAGCCGGCTCCCGCCGGACACCAGGATCTTAGTCTGACCGCCGCGCTGGCGGGACAAGCAGACCAGAACCTGAGCCTGCGCGACGGCGATGTGTTGACCGTGCCGCAGCAGGCGAACTGGAACGATGTCGGCGCGACCGTCAACCTGAACGGCGAGGTCCGTAAACCGGGGGCCTATGGCATCCGGCCGGGCGAGCGCCTGAGTTCTCTGTTGCAGCGCGCCGGCGGCCTGCTGCCGACCGCCTGGCCGCGGGCGGCGGTGTTTGAACGGGTCGAGGTTCGCCAACTGCAGGAGAAGAGCCGGCAGGAGTTGATCGAGCGTCTGGAACAGGAGTCGACCGTCGTCAGGCCTTCGGCCACCACGTCGGGAACCGAGGATGCGGCCTTGCAACAGACGGCCCTGCAGCAGCGGCAGCGCGCCTTGGATGCCCTGCGAAAAGCTCCGGTATCGGGGCGGCTCGTCATCCATATCCATCTTCGCCCGGACGGCAAAGACTTCGCGGAATCGACGGAGGACATCGAACTGCGCGCGGGCGACTCGCTGACCATCCCGAAACAGCCCGGAGCCGTGCTGGTCATCGGGCAGGTGTACAACTCGAATGCCCTGACCTACGCGCCGCGAAGGTCTGCCGGCTGGTATCTCTCGCGGGCGGGAGGCCCCACCCGCCTGGCCGACAAGAGCGCCATCTTCATCGTCCGCGCTGACGGATCGGTCACGTCTCGCAACCCGGGCGGCCTGTGGACGGGAGGCGTGCTCGCGGCGGCGATGGGGCCGGGCGACACGATTGTGGTGCCGGAGAAGCCGGTGGTCGCCAGCAGCACCTTGAAGAACGTACTGGCGGTGGCGCAGATCGCGTCGTCGGCCGCCCTGGTGGCGGCGGTAGCGATTCCGTAAGGGCCCAGAAAGCGCAAATCGTTAAACGCGAATATGAAGCGCGAGTCAGGAAGCGCCAATATGAAGCGCCCATGAAGGTACGGATCAAGAACGGAGTTCTCCGAAGCGCGCCGTTCGTGAGCGTGTTCGTGATCGTGACCGGACTTGCGCTCGCCGCTAGCACTGCACGGGCCCAGGAATGGGGCGACCGTCCTCAGTTCGCGGAGACGGAACTGAAGACAAGGCAGACTGGCGCTGGACCGTTTCCGGCTTTGTCTTCAGTTTCGTCCTCATCTTCCTCTTTTTCCTCTTTGACTTCGCTTTCCGCCCTCGGCGCGACGCCGGACAGCGGCGCGACCTCAGAAATGTTTCAGGGCAAATCCAAGGGCGAATCCCAGGGCGAAGGGCGGACGTGGATGGGAAGGCTGGCGGCGGATCAGAGAGAAATCTGGACCAGTCCGGCAAAGCTGCGCTGGACCGACGCCGACTGGATTCTGCCTTGGGCCGGGATCGGCGGCACGCTTCTGGCCACCGACGCATCCTTCGGCAAGTCCCAGACCAACTCACCCGGAACCATCCAGCGTTACAAGACGATCTCGACGGCCGGGGTCGGCGCTCTGACCGCCGCAGGGGGTGGGATGTGGCTGTGGAGTTACGCCTCGCGCGGTGGGCGCCATGAGCGGGGGCGGCAAACCGGACTGCTCGCAGGCGAGGCGGCGGTGAACACCCTGGCGATGGTGGAGGCTCTGAAATATTCGCTGGGCCGGGAGCGTCCCCTGCAGGGCGATGGCAGTGGCCCGTTTTTTCAAAGCGGCCGCACCTCCTTTCCCTCGGAGCATGCCGCAGCCGCCTGGTCGATGGCGGGCGTGATCGCGCATGAATACCCCGGACCGCTGACTAGGATCGCAGCCTACGGACTGGCGGCCATGGTAAGTCTCTCCCGGGTACGGGCCAGCCAGCACTTTCCGTCGGACGCGCTGATCGGAAGCGTGATCGGTTACATGATTTCGCAGAACATCTACGCCCGCCACACGGACTGGCCATGGTTGCACACACGATCGTTGCGGGCAGGCTCATTGAACGCAGGCTCGTTATACGCAAGATCGTCTGACACAGACTCGCTGGACCCAGGCGCGTCGGACGCCACCTCGCTGGAGTGGCGATCGTTCAGCGCGAGTTTCCGCAGCGGCGAGGACACGCCCGTCGAAAATATGGGCTCGCCGTATGTGCCGCTCGACAGTTGGGTGTATCCGGCCATCGAACGGCTGCAGGCGCTGGGCTATCTGCACGACGCATTCGCAGGCACAAAACCATGGACGCGGACCGAATGCGCGCGCCTGATCGCCGGAGCCGAGGACGGGGCGAACGAGGGCCGGAACGAGGGCCGGAACTCAGGCGCGAACGAAGCGACGCTCGCCGAAAACGACGAACCGGCCGCCGCGCTGCTGACGGCGCTGGCCAAGGAGTTTCACCGCGAGCGAGAACTGCAGACCGGCGACGCCAACCGCTCGGCCGCACTGCCCTCGGGTTATGTGCGCGTGCTGAGCGCGTCGGGCGCGGTGCTGACCGATGGCTACCACTTCGGCCAGACTTACGGGTATGACTACGGTCGGCCCTTCCGGCGCGGAACCAATTTCATCTCCGGCTTCGCCACCGACTTCACTTCCGGACGCGTGTTTCTCCATCTGAGCGGCGAGTTTCAACATGCGCCGGCGGCGCCGGCCCTGAGCGAGGCCGTCCGGGACGTGATGGCGGAGCGCGACCTGGCTCCGATTGGCCCAGCCCAGCCTTTCGACGCCATCGATCGGATCGCCCTGATGGACAGTTATCTCGGCGTCAATCTGGAAAACTGGCAGATATCCTTTGGCAAGCAAAGCTTGTCGTGGGGACCGGGGCCGGGAGGATCGCTGATTTTGAGCAATAACGCCGATCCTTTTTATATGGTGCGCATCGCCCAGTCGCGGCCGGGGGAACTGCCGTCGTGGCTGGGAGCGCTGGGCCCGGTGCGGCTGGAGACGTTCCTCGGCCGGGAGAAAGGCCATCCCTTATCCGGGCGCCCGTTCATTTACGGCCAGAAGATCAGCCTGAAGCCGTTCCCGTCGCTGGAATTTGCCTATGCGCGCACCACCACCATCGGCGGCACCTTCGACCCCTTGAACACCCGCACTTTTTTCGAGAGCTACTTCGGGCGCGTCGATGCGAAGGAACGAAGCGTGCCCGGAGATTCGCATACCTCGGTGGACTGGACGTGGCGCTTGCCCGGTCTGCGGAATCGGGTTGTGTTTTACGGCGAAATGGAATCGGACGACGACCCGATCCCGTTGCAGAACCTGACTCGGGCGGTGCTCCGGCCGGGCATCTATCTGGTCCGGCTTCCATTTCTGAAGCTATGGGATTTTCACGCCGAGTGGACCTCCTCGGATTGTCCGGGCAAGGGAAGCGACGACCACGGTCATCTGAATTATTGGAATGGAAGCTACCGCGACGGGTACACCAACAACGGGAACCTGGTGGGCAATACCGTCGGGCGGGAAGGAAAAACGATTCAGGCCTGGACCCGCTACTGGATTGCGCCGCGCCAAACCCTGGAATTCACCGCCAAAAACAGCGAGGTCGACACCGACTTCATTCCGGGTGGCGGCAAGTGGCAGGACTACCGCCTGACCCACGAAGCGGCGCTGCGATCCGGGATCTCCGTTCGGAGTTTCCTGCAATTCGAACGCATCGGACACTTCCCGCTCTTGTTCACGGGGACGAGAAACAACCTGACCGCCTCCATCGAAATCGGTTTCGCGCCGGGGCGCGGGCATTGAGCGCCGCCGGCAGCGCTCCCCTGCGCGGGGCAACGCCCGGGTTCGAGGGCAGCGACGCGCACACCGAAGCGGGTGGCCTCGCCTGCCTGCGGTCGCTTTGGGAAAGCGGGAATCTGCTCTGGCGTGCCGGTCTCGGAGCTTTGCTGGCAAGCACGGTCATCGCATTTCTCATTCCGGCTTCCTACGAATCGATGACCAGGCTGATGCCGCCCGAGAGCCAGCCGGGAGCGGGAGCGGGCCTGCTCGCGGCAATGGCAGGGCGCGCGGGCGGGGCTGGCCTCGGTGGCATCGCCGGCGATCTGCTGGGAGTCCGGAACTCGGGCGCGCTTTTTGTCGGCATCCTGGGCAGCCAGACCGTCGCCGACCGCCTGCTCGAACAATTCGACCTGCGCCGCGTCTACCGGGTTTCGAAGATGGAGGACGGGCGCGACCGCCTGGCGCAGCACACCGCGCTTTCGGAGGATCGCAAGAGCGGCATTCTCACCATCGCGGTCACCGATCGCGACCCGAAGCGCGCGGCCGCCCTGGCCCGCGCCTACGTGGCCGAACTCGACCGCCTGGTGGCGGAAGTCAGCACCTCCTCGGCGCGCCGGGAGCGAATCTTTCTCGAAGAACGGCTGCGCGGGGTCAAGAGCGACCTCGACGGGGCCGCCAAGAACTTCAGCGAGTTCGCCAGCCAGAACACGGCCATCGACATTCCGGCCCAGGGAAAAGCGATGGTCGAAGCGGCCGCCACGCTGCAGGGGCAACTCATCGCGGCCCAGTCCGAACTGAGCGGCCTGCGGCAGATGTACACCGCCAACAACGTGCGGGTGCGCTCCCTGCAGGCCCGGGTCAACGAGCTTCGCCGGCAACTCGACCAACTGGGCGCGGGCGACATGTCCGGGGACACGAAGAATGGCAACGCGCTCTATCCCTCGATTCGGAGGCTGCCGATCCTGGGCGTGACCTACGCCGACCTGTACCGCCAGACCAGGATGGAGGAGACGGTGTACGAGCTTCTGACCGAGCAGTACGAACTGGCGAAAGTCGAGGAGGCCAAGGAGATTCCCTCGGTGAAGGTGCTCGACGCGGCGGTCGTACCCACCCGGAAATCGTTCCCACCGCGGCTGACGATCGTGGTTCTGGGCACGGCGGTGGGGATCGCCGTGGCCGTCCTCTGGGTGCTGGCCAGGGCATCATGGGTACAGGCGGATGCCGCCGATCCGCGCCAGGTTTTTGCGCGCGAGGTGTTCCGGACGCTGCGGGCGGCTGCACTGGTTTTCCCGCACGCCCGGCGACGCTCTGCATCCCAGGCATGAAGTCTCCCGAGGATGATCGCGGAAGAAGATGGGCTTTACCACCGGGTCCACCAAGGGCCGCCGATGAAACCGGCGGGTTCCGATGCCTGGAACCGTGGATTCGATCCGTCTGACGAAGGGTCTGCCGGGTTCTGTTCCACGCCAGAATTCCAGCCAAAAAATTAAGATGACATGGGACCGCTCGAAACCCACCGGCGACGGCTCGAACGCTTCGAATCACGCCCGGGTGGGAGTGTTCAAGAACTATTCGTTTCTTGCCGCCTCCTACGCCGCCAGCCGTCTTCTGACTTTCGGTTCGCTCATTTACATTGCCCGGCACTTAGGAGTCGCTGCTTTTGGACAAATTAATTTTGCGCTGGCAATCTTCACTTATTGGACGCTGCTGACACACCTGGGCCTGATGACGTTCGGGACCCGGGAGGTGGCGCGGCGTCCTGGCGAAATTCAGGGTAAAGTCGCGGGTATTCTATCGCTCCGCCTGGCTCTGACGCTGGTTTCGTTTGTGCTGCTGGTTTTATTGATTCGCTTTACGACGCTCGACGGGCAACTCAAAATCCTGATCCTTCTCTTCGGCCTGTCTTTGTTCCCGACAGCCGCGCTGCTGGACTGGGCCTTCAAGGGCATGGAGCGCATGAATGTTGTGGGCCTGATCGAACTGGTGCGCTCTGTTCCCTACCTTGTCCTCGTATTGTTCTGGGTCAAGCAGCCATCTCAAGTTTTGCGCATACCAGTTTTCTTCTTCTTTTCGACCGTTTTGGCGGCCGGGCTGGGGTGGGACGTATTTCGGCGGGATTACGGATGGCCGGTGCCGCGAGTGCGTCTCGTTTTCTGGAAAAGAGCGATGCGGGAATCGCTTCCCCTCGGTTTTGCCTTCATGCTCCTGCAGGTGTACTACTTGACCGACATCGTCGTGCTGGGCTTCCTGCGGGGCGCGGTGTCGGTTGGCTATTACAGCGCCGCCTACAAATCGGTCGCCTTTGTTTTGATGCTGGGAGGGCTGTTCTTTGAAACAACCTTCCCGGTCATTGCGCGGCATTACCAGCAGGATCGCGGGAAGCTGCCCGGACTGATTCGTTCTTCTCTCCGGCTCACTCTGTTTCTGGCGATTCCCATGGCGGCGGGCGGAACGGTGCTGGCCGGCCCGATCCTGACCAGTTTGTACGGAGCCGAGTACCGCTCCGCCACCCTCGCATTCCAATTGCTGATCTGGGCCGTTGCGATCGAAATCATCGGCTTGAACTGGGGCTACGCCCTGATGGCGTGCGACCAATCCCGAGCCTATATGAAGGCCGTGGGAGTGGGAGCGGTCCTGAGCGTGGGCTTGAATCTCGCATTGATTCCAAAACTGGGTTTGATGGGAGCGGGGTTGGCGCGTCTGGCCAGTTCGGCGCTCATCTCGCTCGGTCTCTGGTTCCAGTTCCGGCGCATTTCGCCCTTGCGCTGGGCGCAGTATCTTTTCAAGCCTGCTCTGGCCAGCGCCATCATGGTGGCGGTCATGGTTTTCATGGGCCCCGCCGGGATGCTCGGGATGACGCACGGCATGACCTTGGGGAGAACGCCGGGAACCATCTGGGGAACGACCTGGGGCACGATCCTGGGAACGATTTGCGGGACGCTGATCTATGGCGTCACCATGCTTCTCATCGGCCCTTCGGAACGCGCCCACGCGCTGCGGCTGGCCCATGCCATGTGGGCTCCGTCCCGGTTAGCTCCGTCCCGGACGATGGTTTTTCCTGTCCCCTTCTCCGCTCCAGAATGCGTCCCCGGTGGAGAGGAACCGCGCGCCCAGGAAACCGGGGAGTGATGAATCGGGCCCAGATTTCGCCCAATTTTTTCTTGCCCGGATGGGTGTGGCTGGTTCCGCTCACGCTGCTGATCCTCCTTCTGGCGGAGTTGCGGTCGGGGACCGTCAAGCCCGCGGAAAGCATTGTGTGGCACGCGTTGGGGATAATTGCCGGGACAGCCCTCTGCACCCGATTCTGTCGCCTCGACCGGCAATTCGATCTTTTCGAGCCCTTGCACCTGACTTTCGCGTTCTTCGTGATTTTCTATCCCGTGCGCGCTCTGTTCGCGGTGTGGCTGGACGATTCCTGGTTGGATCCGGCCACGACGGCGGCATGGAAAGCGCTGTGGGCTTCGGGATTAGGCTTCGTTTGTTTTGCTCTCGGCTATCGCTTCGGGCCGGGAGAGTGGGTGGTGCGCCGCCGGACCTGGCTCGATCGTCCATGGAATCGGGAGCGAGCCCGGGGCGCGAGTCTGATCCTACTGCTTCTAGGTATCGCCGGCTTCGGGGCGTTGCGTTGCCTGGGCGGATCTTTTCTCTACTATCTGCTGCTCGATCCCGACATCAAGGCTCCGGGAGAGATGAAGGCCTGGTTTTTCTACGTTCCATGGCTTTGCCTGCTGCTTCCGGTGGGGGCGCTGGTCGAGTTGGGCCTCTGGCTCAGGCAGGGCCGACGAACTCTTTGGACCGGATGCTATTGCCTGCTGGCAGTGTGCTCCACGTTTCTGCTGGGCCGCTTGTATACCGTGATTTGCCTGATGATGTTCGCCTGCTGCTGGCATTACATGAAGCAGAGGATCAACGTCTTCCAGGTGGCGCTCCTGTTTGCCCTGGTGCTGGCCTACCTCGGCGCCGCCGGCTTCTATCGGGAATGGATTTCCCCGGGAAACAGCATGGCAGAGACCGGGGAGCTCGTCGAATTCGCCGGCCTGCACGACAACCTCGTTCTGCGCTACGTGGTCGCCAATCTGGAGGAACTCTCGAACCTTTCCGAAGTCATCTCCATCACGCCGGCCGAGCTTCCTTATCAATGGGGCATGACTTTCACGCCCGTGATTTTCAAGCCGATTCCCCGCGTCCTGATGCCTTCGAAGCCGCTCGGGGCCTGCGCGTTGTTTACCCGCCAGACCAATCCGGATGGCTATGACAGCGGTTTCGTCACCGGGGTGGGAGCCTGGGGGGAGTGGTATATGAATTTCTCCTGGCCCGGATTGGTTTTAGGCTTTGGTCTGACGGGTGCGCTCAGTGCCGCCGCGTACCGAGGGCTGCGGTCGACGGGAGAGTACGGCCGGGTTCTGTTATATGCCAGCTTCGCGGTCTTCCTGTTCGTCTGGCTGCGAAGCGATTTCAATTCCGCCATGACGATGGGGCTGTATTACCTGATTCCCATCGCGCTCACGCTGGCCTATATCACCCGGAACGGTGGCGTTCGACGCCCCGGGTTGGAGGAGTCCGCCAAATGACAACGCTGCTCAATTATTCCAAGCTTACGTTGGTGCGGGCTACTTCGGCGGCCCGCCGGGCGCTGATCGGCCGCCACGTCGACGCCCTTCTGGTGCGGGGCGAACGGGGAATTTTTCTGGTGGATGTCGAAGATATGTCGGTGGGATGGCGTCTGGCGCACGATGGACAGTACGGCGATGCGGAACTCGAGCGACTGCTGTCGGTGGTCACCGAGCAGTCAACCGTCCTGATGGTGGGCACGCACGTGGGGACGCTGGCCGTCCCGGCTGCAAAACATTGCCGCCAACTGATTGCGATTGAAGCGAACCCGCGGACATTTCAGTTGTTGCAGGAGAACCTGCTGCTGAACGGCTGCCACAATGTGCGCGCGCTCAATATCGCGGCGGGCGACCGGCAGGAAGAGATCCAGTTTGTTTTGAGCAGGACCAACTCCGGGGGGGCGAAACGCATGCCCCAGGTTCGGGATTATGCCTACTTTTACGACTCTCCCGAGGTCACGTCGGTCGCGTCCCATCCTCTGGACGAGGTCCTGGGGGATGCGGCCATCGACGTGATCCTCATGGATATCGAGGGCTCGGAATATTCCGCGCTGGGCGGAATGCAACGGATTCTCAGCCGCGCCTCGGTGCTATTCATGGAGTTTATTCCGCATCATCTAAGGAATGTCGCCGGGGTGTCGGTCGATCAGCTTTTGGCGCTGATTCGACCGCATTTCTCGACGCTCTTTGTGCCCAGCCAGAACCTTTGCGTCGGCCGGGACCAGTTCGGCGATGTATTACAAACCATGTTCGGTCGCGAAGAAAGCGACGATGGGATCGTCTTCAGAAAATAGGCGCGCCGGTGAACTTTTCCGGGCTGGGGCTGACGTTCGGGTCGGGCTGCGAAGCGTTGTCGCTCTCTGCCCGGCACCGGCCGGGAGATTGGAGACAGGAATGTCGAGCGGGCAAATCCGTAACCGCACCAACTTACTGAAAGGCTATTTTGCGGCGGAAAAAGACTTCTCTATCGCCTTCGGGGAAACCTTGACCCGAGGTGTCTTCAAGCCTCCGTGTACCGCCATTGGGCCGCGTTACATTTCGCGCATCGAGGCGGCGGGCGAGTATCAGCAGATCTATTTTCGCGGGATGGAACGGCCGTTGTTCTGGCCCAGACAACTGGGCATCTTCGATTTGTATAAGGCCGCCACCGACTGCCTGCACGAAGCCGACTGGCACCACTACGAAGTGCCCGAAACCACGGTTCGACGGGGCGATGTGGTGCTGGATTGCGGCGCCGCGGAAGGCCTCTTTGCCTTGAGCGTGCTCGAACGGGCGAGTCAGGTTGCGATCTTCGAACCGTCTCCGGACTTTGCCGGCAGCCTGCAACGGACCTTCGGCGAGGCTCGGAACGCGATCGTCGTTCCCGCTGCTTTGGGCGCCGCCGAAGGCAAAGCTTTTCTCTCCGGGATTTCGCTGTATGGCTTCGTCAGCCGCGACGACGGCGTACCCATCTCCATGACGACCGTGGACGCGTGGGCGGAGCGGAGCAATACCCGGGTTGATTTCATCAAGGGCGATCTGGAGTCCTACGAATTCGAAGTACTGCAGGGGGCCCGGAGGATTATCCAAAGGGACGGTCCGAAGATCGCTTTCACCGTCTATCATCCCGGAAACAACTGGAAAGAGATGGTCGCCTTTTTGCAAGGCCTCGTACCCGAGTATAAGTTTCGCATCAAAGGTCTCTCCTACAACGCCGGACGCCCCCGCCCCGTGATGCTGCACGCCTGGACCTAGAGTAGAACCCCGCGCGAAATCCCCGTCCAATCAACTCAAGTCCATGGAGACCGCGATGAATATTTTATACACGACCGCCCGCTTCCCTTATCCCTTGATGCATGGCGACCAGTTGGTGCCATATTTTCGCATCCGGCAACTGGCGCGCAAACACCAGATCACGCTGCTGTCGTTTGTCGAGGGGTCAAAGGAGATGGAACATGTTCGCCAGTTGCAGCCGTTCTGCGCCGAGGTGCATACCGTGCGTCTGCCGAAGTGGCGGTCCTGCGCCAGTACGATGGCGGGAGCCCTCAGTGCACTCCCGTTGCAGGTGCTTTACTATTCGTCGCGCGAATACCAGCGGCGGCTGCGTGAAATCCTGGCGAAGCGCAAATTCGATGTGATCCACACCGTACTGGCAAGGGCAGCGAACCACACCATCGGCATCGCCGGCATGGTGAAGGTGTGCGAGATGATTGATACCCTGTCGCTGAACATGAAGTGGCGGGCCGACGATGGTCACTGGCCGATCGAAAAGTTGTGGCGGATCGAAGCCGAGCGCATGCTTCGTTTTGAGCAACGCATCTGCCGGAGTTTTGATGCCGTGGTGGTCTGTTCCGAGACTGACCGGCAGGCGCTGCATGCTCCGAACGTGACCGTGATCCCCGGCGGAGTGCCGGGTGGAGTCGATCTTTCCGTCCGACCGAGATCGTCGACTCCGGCCCACAAACTGGTCATCTTCACCGGCAATCTGGTTTATTGGCCGAATCAGGAAGCGGCGATTTTTCTGCTCCACGACATCTGGCCGCGGTTGCGGCAAGCCGTGCCGCAGGCGCGCCTGCGCATCGTGGGCAACCGTCCCGGCGCCAACCTCCTGCGACTGGCGCAGCAGTTCCCCGACGTGGAGGTGACTGGATTCGTCCCGGACGTCCGGCAGCATCTGTTGCAGGCGGATGTCGCCGTGGTGCCGATTTGCAGCGGAGGCAATGGGGTTCAAACCAAGGCGCTGGAAGCCATGGCCTGCGGCATTCCGGTGGTGGTTTCCGCGCTGGTAAAAGGCATGCATGGACTGCCCGGGACAGATTTTCTGGTAGCGGCAGACGCGTCGGGGTATGTCCAGGCGATCCGCAGCATTCTGGAGAACCCGATGCTGGCAACCGCCTTGGCGGAGAACGGAAAGCGGCTGGTGGCTGAAAAATACAGTTGGGAAAAAAACACGCAGCGGCTGGAACTGCTCTACCAGGATCTCCTCGATCGAAAGCTTACATCCACCCGCCATGCGTATCGGAATTGACGCCCATTTCGCATCCTACGAACTCCGTGGGATCGGCAAGTATGTCTGCCAACTGGTTTCCAGGCTCATCCAGACCGGCGGCGGCGTTGGGCACCAGTATGCGAAAGATGATCGGAATCCAAACGAGAATGAATATGTCATTTACGGCGATCCCCGGGCGTTTCCGGAATCGACAGCTGGCGGCCGAGTCAGGTTTCGCGATCCCGGCAGCCTGCCGTACCCACTTTGGGAGCAGTCCGTGTTACCGGTCTGGACCTATCAGGATCGTCTCGAGATCTTGCATTGTCCGGCCAATACGGCCCCGCTGGCTTGTCTGTCAGGCGTGAAGCTGGTGATCACGATTCACGATGTGATGTACCTGCTCCCCTCCGCCGTCCTAGCGGCCTCCAAGGTGCCGCGCCAGCGGTTGGGAAGGTTCTACCGGAGGATGGTGGTGCCGCGAGTGGCGCGGCGCGCGGACCGCATCATTACCGTCTCGGAATTCTCCAAGCAGGAGATCGTCGAATACCTGGCGATTCCCCCGGATCGCATTCGGGTCATCCATGAGGGGGTCAACCCCTGCTTCGCGGCTCGGGCGGGCGCTCCCCCTCTCCCGCCCAAGGAACTGGGGGGAGCGCGCCTGGACTCGCCCTTCATTCTGACTTTAGGCGCCGACGATCCCAGGAAAAACACGCTGGCGGCCATCCGGGCATACGCTTCGCGCTGGCGCGAGTTCCCGCAGCAGGAACGGCTGGTCATCGTTGGATTGCGGGATTGGCGTTCCTCCGCAGCCTATCGCCTGGTTGGTGAGATGGGTTTGAGCGACCGGGTGTGGTTCGCGGGATATGTGCCGGAGGAGGTACTGGCCTGGATGTACGCGTCCGCACGCTGCTTTCTCTACCCCACACGGTATGAAGGCTTTGGTTTCCCGGTGCTGGAGGCGATGGCGTGCGGCGCGCCGGTCATTGCCTCGGACGGCACGTCGGTGTCCGAGATTGCGGGCGGCGCCGCCATCCTGGTCGACCCGTCCTCGGAGAAATCGATCGGGGCGGCGCTGGTGCGGTTGCTCGGGGACGAAGCGCTGCGACGCGAATTGATGCAGCGAGGCAGCGCGCAGGCGCGGAAGTTCGACTGGCGCAAGACGGTCGAGCAGACGCTGGGAGTGTACGCGGAACTGGCGGCGGCATCCGGGCGGCGCGCGTTCGCCGGCCAGGGCAGCGCCCGGTAAAAACCAACGATCGATAAAGACCCATGATCGATCAATCCCATGATCGACCGGAAACTGATCGATCAAGACTGATCGATCAAAACTGATGGATCAGAACTGATGGATCAGAACTAACGATCAATAAAACTGGCAACCGATAATGATCGATACAGTGCTGGTGACTGGAGCTCACGGATTCATCGGTCGCGAGACCTGCAGGGCGCTGGCCGAACGGAAGATCCCGGTGCGAGGCACGGTTCGCAATATGCCGTGCCCGAAGTTCTCCGCTAGTCAACTCCTGTCTTCATCTTCCGAACAACCGCAGGAGGGTCTTTCCGCCGGGTTGGAGACTTGCGCTGTGGGCGATGTCGGTCCGTCGACCAACTGGTCCAAGGTGTTAGCCGGGATCACGGTCGTCGTCCATCTGGCGGCGCACGTCCATGTGACCAATCAGGCTTCGGCCAGCGCGGTGGCGGAATTTCATCGCGTCAATGCGCTCGGCACCGAGCAGTTAGCCAGGTCCGCGGCAATCGCGGACGTAAAGCGGCTGATCTACATCAGTTCGGTGGGCGTGAACGGGAGAAGCACGGGCGATCACCCGTTTACGGAATCCGACGCGCCGCATCCGCAGGATGCTTACGCGCTTTCGAAGTGGTCCGCGGAAAAGAAGCTGCGGAGAATCGCCAGAGAATCCGGGCTCGAGATAGTGATTCTTCGTCCGCCGATCGTCTATGGCCCGGGGGAGCCGGGTAACTTCACCCGGCTGGTGCGGCTGGTGGATCGCGGCCTCCCCCTCCCCTTTGGGGCGATCCAGGCACGCCGGAGCCTGATCTACGTAGGTAACATGGCAAACGCGATCCTCGCCTGCGCCTGGCACCCGGCCGCTTCCGGACAGACGTTTTTGTTAAGCGATGGTGAGGACGTGGATACGCGCGAGTTAATTCTTCGTATCGCCGACGCATTGGGACGCCGGGCGAGGTTGATATCCTTGCCCCTCGCCGGCCTGCGGGCCTCGGGCCAACTCCTGGGACGATCGAAGCAGGTATCCAGCCTGCTGTCCTCGCTCGTGGTCGACAGTTCAAGAATTCGCCGCGACCTGGCATGGACTCCGCCGTATTCCCTGGCGGACGGGCTACGGGAAACGGCGGATAGGTACCTGGAGCGGAAGGGACTGCGCTCTTCCGACAAGTGCGCCCGCGAGCGCCAGTCAGGCGCCGGAACCCGCCGGTTTGGGCGCCCGTGAAACGGATCACCGATCTTGTACTGGCGCTGGCGCTGCTTTCGCTGCTCGCTTTTCCGATGCTTTTGACGGCGCTGCTGGTGAAGCTTTCTTCGAAGGGGCCTGCACTCTACTGGTCGAACCGGGTGGGCCGCAACAACGTGATCTTCCGCATGCCGAAGTTCCGCAGCATGCGCCTCGACAGCCCGGAAGTCGCCACCCATCTGCTCGCCGAACCGGGCGCTTACCTCACTCCGATCGGGCCCTTCCTGCGCCGGACCAGCCTCGATGAGTTGCCCCAGGTCTTCAGCATCCTGAAGGGCGATCTGAGCCTGGTCGGGCCCCGCCCGGCGTTGCACAATCAACATGATCTGATCGCCCTGCGCACCGAACGAGGCATCCACGAACTGGTCCCCGGATTAACCGGCTGGGCTCAAATCCACGGGCGCGACCGGCTCTCGATTCGCGACAAGGTGGAATTCGACTACCAGTACCTGCGCCAGCGGACGTCCTGGCTCGACCTGAAGATTCTGCTGGCAACGGTCGGAAATGTCCTGCGCCGGGACGACGTAGCGCACTGAGTCGCACTCCCGCACATCGGTCTGCCGAGCTTGGGATTCGCCCTTCCACTGCGTCGAACGAATTCGATTGCCGCGGCTAACGACTTTTCGGGCGCGTATTTCCTGCCCTCTTTCCGGCACTTCTTTGCGGCATTGTCAGGATTGGCCACGGTTCCGGGCCGAGCCCTCCGATGCCGCCCGGTTGACCTTTGAGCAACATACTCTGACAGGAGCTCCAACCACGATGAATCACAGGACGTCACACTTTCTGTTGCGGCACAAGGCTTGGTTGATAGCGACGTTTCAGGCGGGACTGATTGTGTGCTCGCTGACCACGGCCTGGCTGCTGCGTTTTGATTTCACGCTGCCGCAACGGCGCATGCTGCTGTACTCGCTTCCCGTGCTGGTCTTGATCCGGCTGGCGGCAATGAATTATTTCGGATTGCTCCGGGGCTGGTGGAAGTATGTCGGAATCAGAGATGGCATCGACATCCTGCAGGCAGTGGGAACCGGCTCCGTGGTCTTCTTTCTGGCGATGCGTTACGGCCTGCGAGCATATGCCTTCCCGCGCTCCATCTACCTGCTGGAGCCGCTGCTTACGGCTGGCCTGCTGGGTGGTGTGCGCATTTTATCGCGCCTGCTGGCGGAATCGGTCCGCGACAATCTCTCGACTTGCAAAAGAGTGATGCTGATTGGCGCCGGAGCCGCGGCTCAAGCCATCTTGCGCGAAATTCACCGGCCCGGAAGCGGCTACGTGGCGGTGGGATGCCTGGATGACGACGGTTCGAAGCTGGACATCCGCATCGACCGCGTTCGCGTGCTCGGCAGCGTGGATCAGCTTCCCAACCTGCTCCGCTCGACGCCGGCCGACGAAGTCCTGATTGCCATACCCTCGGCGACCGGGGCGCAAATGTGCCGGTTCGTCGAAATCTGCACTCGGGCCAAAATCAGCTTCCACACGGTGCCCGCGCTCAAGGACATCATTCGCGGCGAAGTCAAAGTCGCGCAACTCCGGGAAGTGAGTCTTGAAGATCTGCTGGGGCGCGACCCGGTGCAGATCGACCTGGAAGCGGTCAGCCGCCACCTGGGAGACAAGAGCGTGATGGTGACCGGGGCAGCCGGTTCCATCGGGTCGGAACTCTGCCGCCAGATACTGCTCCACGGCCCGCGGAAGCTGGTGTGCGTCGATCAGAACGAAACCGGCATGTTCTATCTGCAACAGGAACTGCGGCGGCGGACGCTGGACGCCCAATTAGTATGCTGCGTGGCCGATGTGGGCGATGCCGAGGGCATGCGCGCCTGCTTTTCCCATCATCGGATCGATCACACCTTTCACGCCGCCGCCTACAAGCACGTGCCCGTGATGGAGGAAAATGTCGCCGAAGCCATTCGCAACAACGTCTTTGCCCTGGAGAGCTTGTTGAACGTTGCCGAAGGACAAGGCTGCCAGTCGTTCGTTCTGATCTCTTCGGACAAGGCGGTGAATCCGACCAGCGTCATGGGTTCGAGCAAGCGCATTGGAGAACTGATGCTCGCCGGCCGTCCCAAGAAAAACATGCGCTGCGTTTCGGTGCGCTTCGGCAACGTGCTGGGCTCCAGTGGAAGCGTGGTGCCGATTCTGCAGAGACAACTGGACGAAGGCGGGCCGTTGACCATCACCCATCCCGAAATTTGCCGGTTTTTCATGACCGCCCAGGAAGCGGTTTCGCTGGTGCTGGAGGCCTTCACGATCGGCTGCGATGGCGACATTCTAGTTCTGGAAATGGGAAAACCCATCAAGATCGTCGATCTGGCGCGCACTCTGATCCGGCTTTCGGGAAAGCCGGCCGATGCAGTGGACATCGAATTCACCGGTTTGCGGGCGGGCGAAAAACTGGAGGAGGAGCTCCATTACCACCACGAGACCATTTTGCCCACCAGCCTCGATAAGGTAAAACGCATCAACGGGGCGACTCCCGACTGGCGGGAGTTGTGCGGACACCTGCGGGAACTGCGCGCGACCCTGCACCTTGACGGGGCGCGTCCGATCCGGGCGAAGATCCAGGAGATGGTGCCCGAATATCGCTGCCCCTCGGACCTGGCGCTGGACGCTCCCCTGCCCCGGGACCGCGACGAGCTTTTCAAAAGCGCCTGCGCCCAGGACTGAACGCCGACCGCGACGATGACGTCTTGAATTCCAGGTACGGTGCGGAGAATTCCAGACCCATGCATCTGGTTGTGATCGCGGAAAATCGGCTCTCTGCCGGTTTCGAGATTGGCGAATTCGAGCCCCGCCGCGGACGGCTGCTGCGCGCTGCCTTGATTTATTGACAGCGCTTCTTGAGTTTCTCTCTCAGAGTTTTCGTGGCCTCCTGGAGTTCGAGAAGACTGCCGCGTGGCAACTCAATCTCGGGTTTGGTCAAGTCGTCGGAGAGGGCGCGGCAGAGTTGATAGGTGGCGCGAATCCGTTCTCCGGCCAGCAGCGAGGGCACGCTGGTCGACTCCGGACCAATTTCCTTGCGGAGGACATACTGCTGGGCCACCCAGGCGGTATTCCGGACCCGGTTCAGAGCATCGCGCAAATCCGCCAGCACATCCGCGTCAATCTGGGTCGAGAGCAACAGTTCGTGCAGGCCCTGGAGTTCGGCGATTCCCTTTTCCAAACGCAAGCGAACATTAGGATTGGTCTCCGCCTTTGCCGCCGCCGGGATGGATGCGGCGGTCGAAACCGGATCGTCCTTCACCTTTCGCGGCGCAACCGGCTTGCGTTTTGAGGGTGGAAGCGCCTTTTTCGCCGTGCTTCGGTCGGCCATTGCATCTCCTTGAGTAGAAACCCAATGATAAACCCATCGCTGTGACTCGGAGAGGGCGAAGTGCGGGTCGAGGCGGTGCTCCGAACATCGTCGGCGAGGAAGGAAGTCTGGTTGGCGCGGCCGACAGACTGTTCTTGATTCCCGCCGCCAGAATGATCCACAGAAGCTATTGCGACCGCGACTTGAGAAAATGGTCAGATGCGGACAGACTCCAATTCGTCCACAGGAGGTTTTTACCGACTTACTCTAATCTGCCACCTCTACCTTTGACGATGAAGCAGACCTTCTTCGCGGCGTCGGCTGCGTTCTCAGCGTCGAACCTCAAACCTTTATCGGAGCTGTCGAATATGGTTCCAAAGCCCCTGCCAGACTTTTGATCGCTCCCCATCTCGAAATATGTCATCAGCCAACGGCTGTTTCGTTCCTCCGAGCGCACATCACCGGCGTGGCGAGATGCCCGAACAAGTCTTAGGCCGGCACAAGTCGGCTCCAGGACGAAGGCGTCTTGAAAGTCGTCATAAGCGGGTCGATTCGAATCGGATGAATCATCCACAAAGATCGATACAGTCTCTGTGTTCTCGCCCGTTTGTTGATGGCAGGCGACCAGCATCAGGATGATCGCCACGACGGCGATTGCTTTCATTGTTTTTCCCCGCGCGTCCGAGCCAGCCGAAGATGATACCGTTTCATGAGACTTTCTGCTTCTCTTTCGGCATTTTGTCGATACGACGGCTCTTCTTTGAGTTTTCTGCAGTTGTACCTTCACCGCGGGTCGATCTGCTGGCGGGCCTGCGCGGCCTCGACCGACTGGCCTTATCGCGCTCGATTACTGTGCCCTTTCTCGGCGGTTCCCTGCGCGTGATTGGGCGTGAGGACTTTATCGCCATGAAGTGCTTTGCCGGCGGGCATCAAGATATCGCCGATGCGGTCCAAGCGCTCAAGACCACCGATCATCCCCTCGATTTGGCGATCTTGCGCTGGACCACGCGCCGCTTTGGAAGACCGCAGACTTGCTGGAGAAGCTGTTGCGGGTTTGATGGCGAACCGCCCGGGTGATCCGGCCACTCGATGGAACGGTCCCATCTGGGCCAGGCTTTGTGCGGGTCTACATAGTGCGGATCTAAATAGCAACGATGAAGCCGTGCTGAAAGTCGCTCGGAGGGATCGCCACTCCAGTTATCGGCGATTCGAGGAAGCATGGGCACGAGTCGCCGCACCGCACTCGAAACCCGGAGGTGGTAGGCCCGCCCTCCAAAGCCATGGTGGTTAACTCATTGATCAGGCTTGGCGTCCCCGATGGGATTTGAACCCATGTTACCGCCGTGAAAGTCGTCCTAGAGTTCGTAACCGATTGAAACTAAACGGTACGGATAGCGCTCTAGGGCACTTATCGGACTGTGGAGACGGGTTATCGGACTGTTAACGGACTGTGGTGGCCAGGTGCTAAGGAGCCTGAAAATCATGGACCCGACCCTTCTTTCCCTGCTGGATTCGATCCCGCAGAAGCCACCTCGCTCCAAACTCGAAACTCACCGCGAACTGATCCGCCAGCTGCGCCGCAAAGGCTGCACGTATCGCGACATCGTTCGGATTCTTCACGAGCGTGCTGGCCTCGACGTGGCAGTCAGCACGATTCACTCCTTCATCAAGGTACGTGCCAAGCACCGAAAGCAGGTGCAGTACGAACTGCCTCCGCTCGAACCGGAATCGCCCGTTAGCACCCGTATGAGTTCCGACGATGTTGCGTCCCGAATTGCGGCACTCAAAGCAAAACCAGTTGAGCAGAAAGCAAAACCCAAACACTTTCACTTTGAAGAAACCGAGCCGTTGAAACTCGTCAGCCAAGGAGGATCGCGATGAACGCCCCAGCGAAGAACAAACGAGTCGTCTTCACCATGGGTGGCAAAGGCGGAGTTGGCAAGACTGGCCTGATGGTCGCCCTGGCGGAGTGGTTCGAAGCCAATGAGATTCCATTCACGCTGCTCGACCTCGATACCGAAAACAAAGCTCGGGGATCACTCAAACACTTCTTCAACGGGTCGGTGGCCAAGGTAAATATTCACACTCCAGCCGGTCTCGACGCGTTCGTAGATCATCTCGAATCCGGCGCCGCGATTATCTTGGCCGACATGGGAGCCGGTTCCGGGCAAGTGGCGACCGAGTGGTTCGACGCAATGTATGAGGATGTCGCGGCGGCCGGCGCGCGCTTCACTGCGGTGGGTGTTGTTACGCCAGACCCAGCAAGCGTTGAGAGTGTCCTCGCATGGGGAAACCGACTGCAGGAACGGGCACAGTTTCTGATAGTCCAGAATGCGACAAGTCCTCAGGCAGACTTCAGCTACTGGGATTCGGCTGAGCAAGCCATTCGTTTCCGCGAAGCGCTATCGCCGACCGTGATTCGGATGGAGTTTCGCTTGGCAGAACTGGAAAACCCCGCACGGCAACACGGCATCCGCCTTGGCCAGGTTGCTACAAGGCAGAATGCGATTAACGAACTGAAGCGTGCCTCGATCGTGATGCGTGCGGAGAGCTACCGGCGGCGGCTCTTCTCCGAATTCGACCGGGCAAAGGAGATATTTCTACCATGAGCCCCGAGCAGGAAATCCTCAATTTGGCGGGCGCAGAGTCCGAGAGCAAAACCCTGTTCGATGAACTGGCCGGACTGGTGCCCGTTGAACGGCAGGCGGAATACTATAGGGTCATCGCACACACTCGCACCCTTAGCCCAAACGACGAGATGCTCCGGATACTGGAAGCGATGGGCATCCTCGCGCTCCTCACCCGAGAAACGCCTGCGGAGATCGCCGCAGAGCGGAAGTCATTGCGGAAGATCTTGGAAGCTTCCGCGTCTCAGGCCAATGCGGTCGAGAAGCGAATGGAAGAATACACATCGCTACTTGAATCGCGCATTACCCACTTGCCGAAGGAATTGGAAACAGGGTTGGACCCGCCTCGAATTGCGAAGTTGCTGGGCGAGAGTCTTCGACAGTGTTTCCAGCAATCCGGTCTGCCGGATAGCGCCAGAGCGCTTGACCAATCTTGTTCTGAAATGAGTTCCGTCCAAAAGCAACTTATGAACGTGCTGCGAGAAGTAGCTCACCCCGACATCGGAGTGATCGCAAAGGTCCGAAGCGCTAATGACTCGCTCGTGCGGAGCATGACTGCAAGAGCACAACAAATCGACGTTTTACTTGGTAGGCTGGAAAAGCAGGTCTGGGCAACGTGGCTGCCTGTCGTTGCCAGTGCCGCCCTCGCATTGGGCTTCTTCTTGGGTACTTGGTTTGCCAATAAGCGGCAAGTGGCAGTGGCACCGGAGACACATGGGACCTCTCAATCACAACAAGAGCTGTTGGCTCCAGAGGTATCTCCCCGGACTCTTCCGCAGCGGCGGTTAAAGCACCATTGAAACGAAATATTGCGAGAGGGGCCGACCTGGCTATACCATTAAGCACGCAGTTCCCATAAAGTGCGAACTATATGGGTTAGAATATAGCCATGAAACCTGAGCCAGATTCGTTGCCTGCCTCTCGCGCGCGGCTCGCTGCGGTACTTCGCTCCACAAAGGAAGTCGTATCGGTTGACATTACGACCAAGACCCTCGGAATTGATCGGCGCGCCGCCGCCAAACTTCTGTCCCGATGGAGAGAGCAAGGCTGGCTTCGAAGGATAGGCCGCGGGCTCTATGTTTCCGTACCTTTGGATCTGGCAGCCAGCGAGCAGGTAATTGGAGATCCATGGGTGCTCGTCCCAACGCTCTTTGGCCAATGCTACATCGGCGGTTGGACGGCCGCTCACCATTGGGAACTCACTGAGCAGCTCTTTAATGAAACCTTCGTCTTTACTACGCGCCGTGTCATTGAGAAACGAGTAACTGCCCAAGGCGCTACCTTCCTGCTGCGCAGCGTGAAAACCAAACGCCTCTTCGGATTGAAAACACTGTGGCGTGGTTCTGTCAAGGTCGCGATATCGGATTCCGCGCGCACGTTGGTCGACATGATCGCTGCGCCGGATGTTGGAGGCGGCATCGATCACGTAGCCGATTGCGTAAGTACATATCTCGGCAGCAAGACTGCCGATCGCGATCTGTTGATCCGCTATGCAGCGCAGTTCGATAATGGCGCCATCTTTAAGCGGCTCGGGTTTCTTGCAGACACTCGCCTGCGCGACAAGAAACTCGCGGCTGAGTGCCGCTCCCGTCTCACGCAGGGTTATGCCAGACTCGACCCGGCGCTCTCCTCCCGGAAACTCGTCACCGCTTGGCGGCTCTGGGTACCAGCGGCCTGGAAAGAAACAGCCTCATGATCGACAAACGCGAAATTCTCGAATCCGCGTCGTCGTTTTCTCTGTTGCCCAGCATTGTGGAGAAGGACTACGTCCTAGGCTGGATACTCGCCGGTATCAACGCGCACGAAGAGCTCTCGGAAAGCTGGGTCTTTAAGGGAGGCACCTGTCTCAAGAAGTGTTATTTCGAGACATACCGGTTTTCAGAGGATCTGGATTTCACGCTGCGGGATGAAGGTCACATTGACGACGAGTTCCTGCGTCCGGCATTCGAAGAAGTTATCCGTTGGGTTTCGGAACAATCGGGACTGAACATCCCCGTCGATCAGCTCGAATTCGATATCTACGAAAACCCGCGTGGCCGTCCCAACTGTCAGGGAAAGATTGCTTATCGAGGCCCAGTCTCCCCGACTTCGGGCGGCTGGCCGAAAATCAAGCTCGATCTAACGGCGGATGAGAGGCTGGTGCTTCCCTCTGTCCGTCGCGAGGTATTTCATCCTTACAGCGACCGTCCCGAAGGAGGGATTTGGGCCAATTGCTACGCCTACGAGGAAGCCTTCGGGGAAAAGTTGCGGGCGCTCGGAGAACGGACGCGGCCCCGCGATCTTTACGACGTGGTGAACCTCTATAGGCACACGGACAGTCGTCCAACTGCGTCGGTACTTCGCGACGTGCTCCAGCAGAAGTGCGCATACAAAGCGATTCCTGTGCCCACGTTCGAGCTCCTGGCATCCCATCGCCTGTCTCTTGAGGCGATGTGGTCGGATATGCTAGCGCACCAGCTTCCCGTTCTTCCCCCGCTGAATGACTTCTGGGACGCGCTCCCCGAAATCTTCACTTGGATCATGCGTGGCACGGACGTCCCGCAGCGCGCACTCATTCAGCACGGCGCCAGCGAAACCGCTGTCCGCACGCGCGTGCTGCCGATGGGCATTCCCTTCCGCTCCCGTTCGACTCTGGAAATCATCCGCTTCGCTGCGGCGAACCATCTGTGCGTTGATCTGAACTATGACGGCAGCGTGCGCCGCATAGAGCCGTATTCTCTGCGCCAGACGGCCGACGGATACTTCGTACTGCACGCCATCCGCAGCGATTCGGGCGAGCATCGCTCTTACCGTGTGGACCGGATGCAGGATGCAACCGTCACGTCGCAAGTCTTCATGCCGCGCTACGCGGTTGAACTGACTTCGACGGGGCCTCTCGCCGTTGCTCTGTCTACAGCAATGCCTCGAATACCAAGCATCCGTCGAGCGGCGAGAACCGCGCGGCAGGGCCCGACTTACGTCTACCGATGTACCGTCTGCCGAAAGACATTTACCAGAAAGGCTATGGACGGCTCGCTCAACCCTCACAAAAACCCTCGTGGCTATCCATGCCCTGGACGGTACGGCGTGTACGTTCGCACCAAGTATTAGGATGGCGGATTAGTGAACTCGCTAGTCTCCGAAGCGCCGGTTCTAGATTTTTCATGGTGTCCGAACGAGGACCGCACAGGAGTCGAACAGACTCGAACCCTGTTCGATCTCGTGCGAGCAGCGTTCGCTAGTTCCCGGACGGCCTGCACCGACCTAAGCCGAAGGCTTAGGGATGGTGTCTCTCTCTTCCCATCTTCCTGCAAATGCAGTCATCGTCGATGATGAGCAGGGGCTATACCCACCCAAGTGCTCCCAATGCGGCCTCGGCTTTGCCAGAAGAGCCGAGCAACTCTGTCAGGAGCACCGCGGATTTCGCGTGATGCTCAGGGAGGATGTCGGAGTTATCATCCGTCAGAGACGAGCCCGCATCGACGACAACGGACCCAAGAGTCGCCAGACAGGCTGCCATCTCTTTTATGTTCTCGAAGATCTCTTTGGGTTCCCACACTCCTGTACCGTGTTGAGCGAGGAGAACCCTTCCCGAGCGCCGATCAAGGATAAACGGATCACCGCCCTCGTCGGCTACTACCAGCCATGCGTCCTGCCATTCTGGCGCGGGACTCCCGTCAATTACTTCCTGTTTGCCCGTGACACGACCAGAAATCCAGCCCAGCCACTTACCGTTGTGAGTGCTAGCGCTGTTAACGTTAGTTCCAGATTGCCCTAGCCTTTGCTTTTGGCTTTCGGCTTGTGTGAGCGCTCTTCGTGATTGCCGGATCGGTTCAAATGCTCAGGAATTCCGGTGATAAGACCTTGATAGTCCGTGAGGCGGTCACCCATGATGACCACGCCCTTGGAGGTGATTTCATATTCGCGGATATCCTTGCTATGGTTGCCACCGCGCATCTTGATAACGACCATGATCTTGCGAAGCTGGCCGTCGATGCATACGTACCGAAGCCGGATAATGTCATCGGTGAGAAAGGAGATCGAGTAGGTACTGAACGGGAATTCTATGAAAGACTCGTTCACCTCTACTGTGCTCAAAATCGTCACCCCGACTCCGGTCAAGGCGGTGATCATCCGGTAGAGCGATTCGCGAAAGTCCGCGCGGAAGCCGGGGGCCAGCGCCATTTCAAAGCCCGCCAGCGAATCAATCACCAGGCGTTTGGCGCCAATCTTCTGGACCGCGTCGAGAATCTCGTGCATGGTTTCATCCACCGAGAGGTCCAGCGGGCGGAGGTAGAGAATTTCGAGTTTCTTCTCTTTTCGCGGCGTCTTCAAATCCAGACCAAAACTGCTGGCCCGCTCCGCATACTCTTGCGGTCGTTCTTCGAAGACCACCACAATTCCCGGATCCCCCTGACGTATGCCCTCAGCAATGAATTGGGTTGCCAGGACTGATTTTCCCGTTCCCGAAGCCCCTGCCACCAGGACACTGTCTCCCTCGGGAATGCCCCCGCCGAGCATCTTGTCCAATTCCGGAATACCAACGGAAAGGCGCCGTGTACTGGGTATCTTCCTTGTTTGTCCGGCCAGCCCAAGAGTACGCGAGAAGGCTTGTAGCCCGCCGTGAGTAATGCGGAAGGTGTGTAGTCCAGGCACGGACGCCTGCCCGCGCAATTTCACGATCTGGAGTTTCCGCACAATGGAACTTCGCTCCGCAGCTTGGTAAAGCCAAAAGAGGCCATCGGAGACCGTGAAAACGGGATTGTCACGGATCTCACCCTCGACATATTCCCCGACCAGAAAAGTCGTGGCTTGCCAACTGGTCAGGAGCAGGGCTAACCGTTGAATGAAAGCTTGCAGCTCCACTTCGGTTGTTCCGCCTTGCGCCTTTCGCACCACGGTGCGAAACGAGTCCACTACCACGACGCCGGGGCTTGCTTTCTCAACATCTTTCGTAATCTCCTCTAGGACCGCATCTAAATCCTTCTCCAACACAACCTGGCTCAAGTTGATAAAGCGAACGGCAGTGTTTAACTTGGTCTGGTCGAAGAACGTATATTGTTGCTGGTATCGCAGCATTTTGATGGCGGGTTCGCCGAGGATGGTGAAATAGAGCGCCGGGCGTTCCGGCGTAGCGTTGGCGAAGACGATTTGGTGCGCCAGCGTCGTCTTGCCGCTTCCTGGGGCGCCCGCGATGATATTGAAAGAAAATTCCGGGATACCACCGCCCAGGATTTCATCGAGGCCCGGTACCCCGGTCGGCAGTTTTTTTATGATCACTCTATCTTGTACGCTCAAGCATCCCTCTCTTCTCGGAAACGCGGCCGTCGAAGGCGGCCTCCGGCCACACATCCTGAACCAACCGCAACGTTAGACCCTCGCCAATGAAAGTGAGGAGCAGCCCGATTAACTGGGCAATGAGAATGGCTCCTGCATCCCTGGCCTGTTCCTTGTCAGTCTGTGGCTCCAGTGCGTCTAGATCTTTTAAGGAGCCATCCGCAGCGATCTGTACCGCGCTAAGACTGGGAGCTTCTGCCTTGGCCAGCGTCAGAGCACGAGAAAGAAGCGAGCGAAAACCGGCAACTCCCGCGAGTGTAATCAGAGGTCGGCGCAGCTTGGCACAGACGCGAAAAGCCGCAGACTCCGCTGGCTCGGAGTTCTCGCCCGCAACGGCTTCGTAAGCAAGAAGGCGTTGGGCCAAATGTCGCGACTCTTGAATACTCACGATTTCCTTTTCCGTGCTAGGTGCGAACGCTGTACTCAGTTCGGCTTGGGGCTCTTAATTGCCGCCACTACCGCCAATACCGTCGCCGTGTTTAGGACATTTCCCGAGAGAGTCCTCAGCGCTTCTGTGACGGGCGGATATTGCTCCGCCAGTCCCTCAAGACGCGCACTGACGCCTTGGAGATCATCGACTTCGTTGAGGATCGCTTCAAAGCCCATAGGTATACCGCTATTCGAGTGGAACTTAAAGTCTGGAAGAATTTCAGATGTCACCAGCTGCAACGTCATAGCTTCGCCAACAACTCGGACAAGCAGCCCGAGTAACTGGGTAATGAGAATTATTCCTGCCTCCCGAGCTTGGTCCCCATCGACTTGCGGCCGAGGCCCGTCCAGACCCTGCAAGGATCCATCCGCCGCCACCTGTATCGCGCTAAGGCAGGGAGCCTCCGCCTTGGCCAGCGTCAGAGCACGAGAGAGCAGTGAGCGAAAACCGGCAACTCCCGCGAGTGTAATGAGGGGCTGGCGCAACCTCTCACAGACGCCAATGGCCGCGAATTCCGTCGGCTCGGAGGTCTTGCCCGCAGCGTTTTCGTAAGCAAGAAGTCGCAGGGCCAAATCTCGCGTCTGTGGGGGAAGCATCATTTTCCGTTCCGTTGCCATGCAAAATTCCCGTGACAGCTGTACATGGAACGTTCAGCTTAATGTAACGCGTTTGGGAGTCGCTCGGATAGGGCGTGCGCCTGCTTCATCGGATTTTGTGGCGCGGTGCCCGTCCTGGATCATTGTTTAGCCGTTGTCCCGCAATTTGGGATTGACGCGGCACGCTAGTCGTGGAGAACGACGTTGAGAAGTGAACTGTGAACCTGTAACCCGCCTTCTGCACCCCCGGCGTAGTCAATGAATCCCAATTTCCGGAACCGGTTCATGAAAAAGCTCACCCGCGAACGGGTGGTGCCTACCATCTCGGCCAGCGTCTCTTGACTGAGTTTCGGAATCACGGATTGAGGAGTCCCTTCTTTGCCAAAATGAGCAAGCATGAGAAGGACACGGGCTAACCTTTTCTCGCTGGAATTAAACAGTTGATCAACCAGATCCTCTTCGTATCGAATGTTTCGGGTCAACAAATATGCGACGAACAGATCGGAAAGGGCCTGTTCGCGGTGAAGCGCGTCCACCATGGCCTTTTTCTCGATTCTCAGAACAGCGCAATCAGTCATTGCGGTTGCGGAGCCCATGCGAAGAGTTTGGCCCGCGAGCGAACCTTCGCCGAAGAAACTCCCGTCACTTAATATGCCGAGCGTGGCTTCCTTGCCGTCCTTGGAGACAACGGTAAGTCTTACCTTGCCTGTCTGCAGGTAGAAAACTGCGTCTGCGGGATCCCCTTGGGCCATGATCGTTTGCTTTTTCGGAAAGAGCAGAGCTTTCCTGCCTTCGCCGATGGTGTCGAGGAATACCTGGGGGTCGAATTTGCGGTCGTTCCTGGGAGCTGGAGGTGGACGCGAAGAATTCCGCGTGCTTTGCGATTTCTGTTCAATCGGCGCCGGGACGTCGACTTTCGTTGAAACTTTGGATTCGCGAGGCGAAGCCATGGGCACACCTCCGCTCACTCCACGTTCAAGCACATTATACCCCTTTTGCGCTGGCCCAGCATCGCATTATTGCGGGCGTCGTGGACGTTTTCCCCTTGAAAGCAACCGTGCAGGTCGTTCCCGAAGACGCGGCTGTGGTCCGGTTCAGCTAGCGCTGAAACAGCCAAGACGCTAGCGTCCCGGCCGACATAAGTTCTGGTTCTATCGACGGCGCGCGCTCCTTTGAACAGAGAAGACTGTACGTTCTAGTGATGTCCCACCAATTCTGCTGCTTCCGCTTCCGCTTTGGTCTTATGTATTGTCCCGTCTGGATGATTCGGCGGAGAGTAGATCGTATAGAGCTTCAGCATCGCCATCTTCGACGTATTCACTACGTTGTGGTACGTCCCTGCAGGAACCACGACTGCATCTCCGTCGCGCACTAGGCGCTCTTCCTTCTCGTCAAAAACAAACTTGGCCTCCCCCTGCTCGATGCGGAAAAACTGGTCGACCTTCGGATGCACTTCGTCGCCAATCTCTTCCCCCGGCCGCAGGCACATCACGACCAACTGAGAGTGCTGAGCTGTGAACAACACCTGCCGGAAGTAGGTATTGTCCATAGTCTGCTTTTCAATCGCTCCAATATATTCAGTCATAGTCTTGGTCTCCCGTTTGTCTTTGCTGTTTGTGGGCCGATGAAAGCGCCGGAAGGCTACACCAGGCCTCCTGGTGTCGGCAATCGTTCTGCCTTTCTTCAAACCGCGCTTCGCCGTCCGCTCAATAAGTTGATGACCAGAACCACCAACGCCACAACCAGAAGTAAGTGGATCACTGTTCGACTCGATTCGTCGTCCATTAGAAGTAGTCTGAGGACTGAATCGATCGGCTTCCCCAGACTGACAACATCGCGTTCAGGAATGGCGTCGTGCGACGCTGGGGAGGGGCGGCCTCCGGGCACGATCTGTATCAGCGGCCTCGCCGGGCTCCGGAGGCGGTTCTGAACCCTTCCGGATACCCGCGGTCGGGTTCTTGCCTCCCGCCGTCATGCTTATTCCGTCATCATCATGAAGAACAACGTTAAGCAGTGAACTGTGGGACGTGCAAGTTGTCTCCCACGTCATAGTTGATAAAGCCGAGTTTCCTGAACCGGTTCATGAAGAAGCTGACCCGCGAGCGTGTCGTCCCTACCATCTCTGCCAGAGTCTCCTGGCTCAGTCTCGGGACCGACATTTCGGACACCCCTTCTTTGCCGAATTGCGCCATCAACAGCAGAACTCGCGCCAGCCGCTTTTCGCTGGAATTGAATAGTTGATCGACGAGATCGTCCTGATATCGGATGTTCCGCTTCAGCAGGTACTTGACAAACATCGCCGACAATTTCGGTTCACGGCTCATGGCCAACATCATCGCCTTCCTCTCGACATGCAGAAGGACGCAGTCTGTCATTGCGACTGCAGACGACATGCGATGAAGCTGACCGGCAAGACCACCTTCTCCAAAGAAATCGCCTTCGCTCAAAATGCCAAGGGTTGCTTCTTTGCCGGCCTCCGATACAACGCTGAGTTGCACCTTCCCCGTCTGGACAAAAAATAGTCCGTCCGTCGAATCACCTTGAGAAAAGATCCTCTGCTTCTTTTCAAAAGACACCATATTCCTGCCCTTTCCAATCGTTGAAAGAAAGGTGCGGGCATTGAAGTCAGGTTTCTTCTTCGCGGTCGTGACTTGCTTCACTGGAGGCCGTCCTAGCTGTCGATCTCTTACCACTTCAATTCTGGGGCACCGGGACATACCTCCGCTGATCAGTTATGCTCACAACGGTTGATGCGACCAGTCGGCGGCGGTCTTCTTGACGCGAGACAAGGAAAAAAGCAGGGGATGAAAACGATAGCCTTCCGGGAGATGTGTCTCGAATTGACCAGATATCCATCTCTGCCTCTTTTAGGATGCCGCAGAGGAAGCAGGCAAGTCAGCCAGCTTCCTTTTAGGAGTGAGGTAAAGATATGGAACCCATCGCAGAAAAAAGAATCGTCAGATATACGGACATAGTTCCAGCCAAGAAGACGGTGATCGGCAGTAAAGTCGTCAACGCACAGAATGAGGACCTCGGAAAAATCGAAGACCTCGTAATCGATGCAGGAGCCGGCCGGATCGCATACGCGGTCTTATCCTTTGGAGGCTTTCTTGGGATGGGTGACAAGTATTTCGCCATTCCGTGGAACGCGTTCCGCTTTAATTTGGCGGAAAAACACGCTGTCCTGCACCTTGACAAGAAACAACTGGAGAATGCTCCGGGCTTCGATAAGGACAACTGGCCGAACATGGCCGATTCGACCTGGGGAACCAACATTTATAAGCACTATGGTTACACGCCTTACTGGGAAGAAGTGTCCGTCAAGACGAAAACCGCCGCTTAAGTAGAGAATCGGGTCGTCTGGACTTAACCGGGCGGCCCATTTTTCATTAGCGGACTGCAATCATCTGGCGAGAGTTGGATGACCTTCTGGGATTCATCGAACTCCTATCTCCGCGTCCGTCGGCCAACGCAGTCAAGCGCTCTTGCGGGCTTTCGTTACCGTCTTTCGCGTGGCCCGCGGTTTTTTCCGAGTTGCCGTGGCAGTTTTCCTCTTCTTGGGTGTCGCTTCAATTGAAGATGGCAATTCCGGTTCGTGCTGTTTCGCCGTGCGGTGGTGGCCATGGCGCAACGGCTGGATGCGCGCAGCTTCTGCTTCCGTCCGCAGTAGGTCGGCTTTTCTTCTTTGGCGCTCGTCCTCAAGGTATGCGGTAACCGATTTAGTTGTCATGGCCGGAGTGTGGCAAGACTAGGTCGTCCCAAGCTGATCAATTTTGACCACTCCGTCACGATTCGTGGGCCAGAGCGGGTATGGGCTTCCCATCCGAGCTAACTTCTAATACGGCCATGCTTAGGCCGTGATTCGGGTTTCTTGGAACCCGGAGGGATTGTCGCCGCAGATTCGAGTGATTACAGGCAACAAGCGACGGGGCGCTTCGTTCTTAGAAACGAAGGCATCCACCACGTTCAATGCGGATTCTGGAATCGCGTCGTCGCTGGAAAACATGACTATTGGCATTTGTGGCTTGAGGCGTTTTACTTCGGTCGCAAACTCAAGGCCATTCATTTCCGGCATGTGGTAGTCGACGACCACGGCAGTAACCTCGCAGACTGCCGCAATTCTTAAGCCCTGTCGGGCGGTGGCGGCAGTGAGCACCTTATATCCACGTCTTTCGAACAGCGCCTTTTGATAACACAGCATGCCGTCATCATCGTCGATGCACAGAATAGTTCTTTGTCCGGGGTAATTGAACATCATGATCTCTCCACACCACCACGATGATCACCGATGTGCGCCGGCCAAGGCTGGTCAACTTTGCACACTTTTCGCGACAGTGGACATGCTCATACGGAGCGGAGACCGAGGGTTGATTCTCTCGATCTCTCGAACACGCTCTGGACAGACGCCGCCTGATCTACTTCTCGAACACTTTTTCGATCTGTCCGACCTTCTTCTCAACTTTGCCAGTGTTCTTTTCGGCGTTGCCTTCGGCCTCTAAGTTAGGATTGTTCATGACTTTGCCGGCTGTCTCTTTGACTTTGCCTTTCACTTCATGAACAGTGCCTTTAATCTCATCCGTCGTACTCGGCTTCATCTGTTTTCTCCTTATCGTTGAATCTTTGGCTATGTCAGAGAACGGCACCATCATTCGCCGCGCTGACATAATTCCCATCCTCTGAATAAATGGGACTCGATTTCGAGCCAGTCAGTGACAGTGCGGGGTTGCTATTTGCATGGCAGGTCCCCGCCAGAAACGCTATTCCGTTCCAGAAGAGGCCTGGTTAACCGCGACCGCGCCCCCAGTACCAACCGCCTCCACCAAGTAGGAACACAACCAATACGATAATCAAAATCGTCTCTAGACTCATTGTTGAAGTCCTCCAAATTCCAAGTCTCATGAAAAGTATGCCGCGTCGAGGTTGAGCAGTCTGTCCAAAAAAGAACACAACTTCCGAACGCGGCGTCGTCATTACAGCTTCAGCAGTCTGTCAAAAAAAGAACGATAGCGCTGCAGGGCAAGCCGCAGGTCCTCGGTAGACACGTTGTCACCGCTGTCCCACTGCTTTTCCAAGCTTGATCGCTCGTTGGCAAAACCCTCCGCGAGTTTCTGCATCACCGCAGCTACCAACTTGTCTGCTTCTTCGACCGTCCTGCGCGGTTCGTCCACGAAACCAGTCTGTACCTTGCTCCACTGCGATCGGAAATCTCCCATCTCCGATTCAGAAAACAAGGGCATGGGCTTTGAGACTGCAGCCGCTTTATCCAGAGTTTCCGGCTCTTGGCCTTTCACCAGCTTCGGTCCCTCGGGCTGCTTTTGTACAACGCCGTAGCCCGCCAGTTCGGCCGTCGTAAGTTCTCCTTCTTTTCTCTTCAGTTCAGCCATTTACGCCACCTCTTTCCTTTCCACAATCGCCGGTACCTGCACCAGCTCCTCGAATAGAGAGCGGTAGTGAATCATCGCCGTTCTTAGGTCTTCCGTTGTTGCTTGGTCTTTTCCAACCCGAAGCGCAATCTCATGCGCAGAGCGGTAGTTCTCCACCACTCGGGGATGATCGACAGAAATGTCGGCGGCACGTTGATCAAAATCGGATACGGGATAGCCGCGAGTTTTCATCAGAGAGGAGACCAGGTCATCGGCCTCTGTAACCGCCCCTTTGGGGGAATCGACAAAGCGAGACTGTACGGACTCCCATTGCTTCGAAAAACGTTGGCGTTCCATCGGATCAAGATTGCGAATGTTGAGCTTTTCCACCCGCTTCTCGCGATCGGCTAATTTCGCTTCTGCTTTTCGTTCTGAACCATGCTTAAGCACCGCCCGGTCATACTCCGGGCCAAACTTTTGCCGCAGTTCTTCCGTCGTACTCCTGCGTTTTCGCACATACAGCCAAGCAAACACTGCGATGATCACAATCACCGCGGCGACGAGCACAATCAGCTTCGGATCCAGCAGATTTAGATTCATTGAAACCTCCCTGCATTAAGAATGTTCGTAAAACCAAAGTTATCCACGACGTTCCCCAAAACTGGCATACCTTGTGAACCGCCAGTATCGAACTTCGGGCTTCGGAAAACTGGTCAGAATTGATCGTGTTGTAAATCAGCGCTTGGCATCTGGCCGAACGGGTCGGAGCAGTGAAAGGAACAAATGATCAACGCTCTCCCGCTTGTACCCGTCCGGAATGTCTCGCGGGTTTCTTGAGCCAGTCCGTCAATATTTCGCAGTCTGTTCGAGGTTAGATAAGAGTCGCTGTATTTCTGAAAGTGCGGCGGGATCTCCCTTGGCCAGGTCTGCCGTGATCTGATCGCGCGTCACCAGGGCTTCACGAAGCAAGTTGCGGAGTGCAGGGTCCTCCGTGCTACTCGCAATTCGCTGAGCTTGATCAAAAACCTCCCCGGAATACTCACCGGCCTTGCCGTAGTTTTTCTGCACCACTTCCAGATACATCATCGTGGTTGTGTCGCGAAGCTGTGCCAATTGTTGGCTGGACTTGCAGGATCCCAATTGTTTTGTCGAGGCCGACAGTTCCTCCTGTACCCGCTGCAGTCTGGAATATTGCAGGATGAACCCAATCACGAGTCCAGTAAGTACCAGCAGAAACCAGAGCACGAGTTTTTGTCGCATTGAGCTTTCCCTCTTTTATTCCTTCAAGCTCGGCGAAGTCACCTAATGCCCGTAATCCCATTCGATACGATCGCCCTGGCCAAAACGGGCTAGGCCTTCTTGAGCGACGGTTGGTGGACCCTCACACGACCGTCATCATCCCACTTGACGACCGCGTCATCTTCGTTAGCTTGCTTAACTGTGCCGAATTCTCCAGTCGGCTTTCCGAAGTTGCCCAGACCCTCTACTCGATCTCCGGGAATCAACTCCTGGCCAGTGGCAGCGGGCTCGGAGAGCGGTGGTCTCTTGGCACGGTCTGAGTCTGGAATCGCCCCAGCGTGTGACAGGGGTGGTTGGGGAGCTTTACGTAGTTTGGGAGTCAGCTTGTTGGTGCGATGGATCATAGCTTTTTTCCCAACGCAGCCGGAGGGTCGCACTTTCGCACGACTCTTCATCGGCTCGATAGATACAGCATAGGCATGGAAAGAATGGTTCGACCGGTCCAAACTGCACAGTTCTGACAATTTAGGTTGGGCGAAACCGGGCGAGCGCCAGTTCGACGGTTCGACGGCTGCGAGATCGGCAATCTAAACAACAAACATAGCCACGCCCGCGGCGAACATCGCCACTGTGGTAATCGCTACGACGATCCATCCCAAGCGTGAACTCGGTTGGCCTTGCATCAGTTTCTTGTCGCAGGCGACGACCAGGATTGCGACGAGAAGGAAGGGGGCTAACAATCCGTTGATCACCGCTGTCCAGTAGAGTGCCTTCACAGGGTTAATGCCTACGAAGTCCAGTCCGACACCTACGCCGGTCGAGAACAGAATGAGAGCGTAAAACGCACGTGCCTGTTTCAATTTCTTGTCCAGTCCTTGGCGCCACCCCAGGGTCTCCGCGAAGGCGTATGCCGCAGATCCCGCCAGCGTTGGGATGGCAAGAAATCCGACGCCGACAATACCGACGGTAAACAGGCTCGCAGCGAACTTGCCGGCGAGAGGCCGGAGGGCTTCGGCCGCCTGGCGAGTGGTCTCGATGTGCGTGATGCCGTGGCGGTTCAGGGTAATCGCAGTGGTCAGGATGATGAAGAACATGACCATGTTTGAGAAAAACGCACCCACGCCGACATCAAAGTTCCTCAGTTCAAGTTCTTTGAGCGTCGCTCCTCTGCGTTGAGCAAGCGTACTCTGGCCTGCCGACTTCTCCTCTTCAACCTCTTCACTCGCTTGCCAGAAAAACAGATATGGACTGATCGTGGTACCGAGAATGGCCACCAGCGTCGACCATTCATCTCTGGTGTGTGGCATCGACGGAATGAAGGTCGCACGCGCCACTCCGCCCCAGTCCGCTCCAACCACAAACGCGGTGATCGGGTAGGCGAACAGCACCAACACCAGCCACTTGAGCACATTTGCTATCTGGCGATAGTGGAGTCGGATCGTCGCCCACGAAATCAGGAGCGCGAAACCCACTACAAACAGGTGCGAATTGATCCCCGACAGCATTTCTGCCGCATCCGCCATGCCAGCGAGGTCCGCTCCGATATTGATCGTGTTGGCCGCAAGCAGAGCCGTGACAACCCCGAATAGCAACCAACGTGGAAATCGTCGCTTGAAATTGGCAGCCAAGCCTTGTCCCGTCACCTTGCCGATGCGGGCACACATCATTTGAACCGCAGCCATCAGCGGCCACGTCAGGAGCGCGGTCCAGAGGAGCTTGGTTCCAAGCTGGGCGCCCGCAACAGAATATGTGGCAATGCCGGATGGGTCATCGTCGGCGGCCCCAGTGATAACGCCCGGGCCAAGCGACTTCAACAGCAATCGCATCCATCGAGATGGGGCAGATGTCGGCACGAAAGAGTCGGAGTGTGTACCGCTCCCAAGTCGAACCGGGAGCTCCTTACGGATCACCGCACGCGAATCTACTCACAATCCAGGGACACGCGCTACGAATCGAGCGCTTAAAGTGGTCCTATGTGATCAGACACGCGTCCTGGCCCCTTATACCATGAGCTGTAGTGAAGAAATGAGATGGCCGTTACAAAGGTCAGTCCAGCTTCCTCTTACAAATGAGGTACGACAATGGACACCGTATTGATTGTTCTTTTAGTGCTGTTTTTGCTCGGTGGCGGGGGCTGGGGATACTCTCGTTGGCGCGGCTAGGACGAACACGCGATGCACGCTTAACGCATCTTGATGGCGTTCATGAGGGTTCCGGACTTGGAAATAGACCGCGAACCCTTTTTGAGTTTTTCCAACACACGTGGGCCCATCTGAAGTCCACTCGTCTCTGGGCTTCTCAGGAAAGCTGCAAATCTCCGTTCCAATAATAGGCGGGATCTACGGGAAGCAGATCGGGTTCACTGCAGTTCCGATCTGTAGAAATGGCGGCGCTCGAACAAGGAAACCGGCAGTTCAAACACCCGAGTCTCACTACCCTCGAATACGAACTGTTTTCCGCACTCTTGCACCGGACAAGTGGTGTTGAGCCTACCCTCATTGTGCGTGTGTCCAGCGGCTCTTCCTTGAACGACAACCCAAGCCCCACAGCCAGGACATGTCACGCACGAACATACAATCCGATCCGCCACTCAATAATTATAGGGCCACCGAAAGCAGGCTGGCGACCAGGACCTCAGCTGTTGCTGACTTCGCAGGAGAGCAACCAGTGACGCGGCCGCTCTCCAGCCTCCGTAGTGGATCAACCGCGCAGCTCTTATTGCGAAGAGCTGGCTTTCTGATTCTTAACCTGCAGATTATTCACGACCTGCGTCACGTTGGGCACTCCAGTTGCCACTTTCTCGGCGCGCGCGCGCTTGTCTTCTGAGTTCACTTCTCCGGTCAGTGTGACTACGCCGTTCTTCACTTCGTATTTCACGCTCTTATGCAACTTGTTCTGGATGAGGGCAGCGTCCAGATTCTTCTCGATGCCTTGGTCCAGATCGGAGTTCACGGCCTTTGCTTCTTTTTCTGCGCCTACAGGAATCACCGCAATTTGATCTGCGACAACCTGGACGCCCGCCAGAGACTTTGCAATCGATTCGGCTTGTGACTTGTCGTTCTCGCTGGCGACTTGTCCCCCGAGGGTCACGATGCCCTTGTCGCGATCCTGACTGACGGTAACGTCTTTGAAGCCGGCTTGATCGAGCGATTTGCGAATACTGTCCGAAACGTCAGGTGACTTCGTGGCCGTCTGCGAGCATCCGGCCAGGATCCCGACAGCGAGCAACGCAACCATAACCACGGACAATCTGAGCTTTTTCATATTTCTCCTTTATGAATTCGAGATGGAATCTCAAACGGCGATGAAGAGATGGCTAGAGTGTTGCCTTTGTATCCCACGTGTTCACCCAGCAGACTTGAAACTAAAATCACTTTCACGTTGATCAGGACGGCTCGATGTGAATCGAACCGTCCTGAGCCCTCCATTTCACCTGTTCCAAATCCACCGCAGCCTAAGCATGTTTCTTCTGCGGTTGATCATGTTTTTCCGGTTCCGATTGCGGAACCTTGGGCTGTGCGATCGGGACCACCGGTTTCTGTTGCACTGGCTGATTCGGCTGGATTACCGGTTTCTGCTCCGGAGGAGTGGGCTTCTGCGGATCGCTATGTTGCGGGTTCCGATTTTCTTGATCTGACATTTTAATTTCTCCTTTGCTTGTCTTGCTGTTCGTAATTGGTGAGTTGTTGCAAAGTGTTGACGCCGATTCAGACGTTTACCGGGGACGGCCGCTCAGGTTCAACCCTGGAAGTAGCACGGTCTTCATAACCGGACCATCCGCCTTTATGCGTCACACGAAGGCTGAGAGGTTGATCCGTATCCGTACAATTGTGTGATCGTGGGCAACAACTGGCTGGCCAAACGATCCTTGGCTATGACGGCATCGACCCACTTCAAGGCCTGCTCGGGAACATCCGCTGCTCCGGATAGCATGATGATTGCCGCCTCCGGCCTTAGTCGCCTCATCTTAATGGCGACCTCTTGTCCGTTCATTTCGGGCATGAAGTAATCCAGAATTACAACGTCAACCCAGTGCTTGGAGGCTAGTTCCAATCCCTTGCCACCGCTTTCAGCGGTAAGAACCGAATAGCCGAAGCTTTCGAGAAATGATCTCTCGCATTCCAGCAGGTCTTCGTTGTCGTCGATACAAAGCAGGACCGCGCTTTGGAGTACCGGATAAACCGCCGCGGACATGGTTCACCTTCAAAATAATTGTCAACACTTCCGCTCAGAAAACTGTTCACAATTGCTCACACCATGCTCGGTGGAAACCGGATCATGTTCCAATAGACACCTCAGTCGCTCCCAATCTATTGGGACGAAGACACAGTCGGCATCCCCTAGCCTTCGTCGCGCTAACCTCACAACGCTGCCTTCATGTAGCCTCACGGGTAGCGCAGCGTACTGGTAACATCTCCAGGACGGCGGGTCATTCGTATCGTTGAACAGATCGGCGCCGGCCCGGTTTGCTAGAAAGCGGAGGTGCGAATCGGTTTGCCAATGACCACCATGAGTCCAGCTCAGCGCCAGGGTAATCTCACGGGCGAGAAGGCAGCGCATGTTTCCGATCAATTACTGGAAAAGGCGCGCGCCGATACCGACACCGTCCTGAGAGAGCTTGAATCGCGACTAGACGGCCTGAGCCAGGCGGAAGCCGATTCCCGGTTGAAGCAGTACGGGCTGAATGAGATCGCCCGCGAGAAGCGTCAATCAGCGCTGATGCGGCTCCTGAGTAACGTCAAGAATCCATTGGTACTCTTGCTCACGGCGCTCGGTGTGCTTTCCTTTCTGACCGGTGACCTGCGGGCAACAGCGGTGATTTTCGTGATGGTAGTTCTGGGCGTGGTTTTGCGTTTCTTCCAGGAGATGCGGGCCGATAACTGAAAAGCTCAAAGCGATGGTCAGCAACACTGCGACGTTGGTGCGGGATGGTAAGGAAGCCGAAGTACCACTCAAGATGCTGGTGCCGGGCGACATCATTCGGCTGGCCGCCGGCGATATGGTCCCAGCCGACGTACGGGTGCTTTCCGCTAAAGACTTGTTTCTGAATCAGGCGGCCCTTACCGGCGAATCCCTACCCGTGGAGAGAAAAGCCGACGCCACGTCAGCCGACGTTCAGAACCCGCTGGAACTGCCCAATATTTGCTTCCTGGGCTCCAACGTGGAGAGCGGCTCCGCGACGGCCGTGGTCATCCATACCGGAGACAAGACCTACTTTGGATCGCTGGCTGCCAGTATCGTCGGGCAGCGTCAGCTGACCAGCTTCGATAAAGGTGTCAACCGATTCACCTGGCTGATGATCCGTTTTATTGCCGTGATGGTTCCGGCGGTCTTCCTGATTAACGGACTGAGCAAACATAACTGGTTAGAAGCTTTCCTGTTTGCGATGGCGGTGGCAGTCGGACTCACCCCCGAGATGCTACCCATGATCGTGACGGTCAACCTATCCAAGGGCGCGCTAGCGATGGCGCGCAAGAAAGTGATCGTCAAACGTCTAAACGCCATCCAGAACTTCGGGGCGATGAACGTGCTGTGCACTGACAAGACCGGCACCCTTACCCAGGGCAAGATCGTACTCGAAAAGCATTTGGACGCACACGGCGATCCGAGCGAGAAAGTGCTGCAGTATGGTTACCTCAATAGCTACCATCATACCGGGCTGAAGAACCTGCTCGACGAGGCGATTCTCGACCACGAGGAACTGGCAGAACGCCTGAAAGCGAAAGACAAATATCGCAAGATCGATGAGATCCCGTTTGACTTCGTGCGGCGCCGGATGTCGGTGGTGGTGGAAGATGAGACCGGCTTGAACACATTGATCTGCAAGGGTGCCGTCGAAGAAGTGCTCGGCTTGTGCACCCGGGTGGAAGTCAAGGGAGAGGTTATCGAAGTCCTGCCCGAGCATGATGCCAAACGCCGGTTGTTGGCGGACGACCTGAACGGTCAGGGCTTCAGGGTGATAGCCCTGGCGTATAAGCAAATGCCGGGTGCGACGGACGAACCCGTTTACGCGGTCAAGGATGAGTCAGACCTGATCCTGCTGGGTTTCCTGGCCTTCCTCGACCCGCCAAAGGACAGCGCCACGGAGGCCTTGAAGCGGCTCCACAATTTGAGCGTGGACGTGAAGATCCTGACTGGCGATAACGAGATCATCACCGCCTACATCTGCAAGGAAGTGGGAATGCCGGTAGAGCACCTCTTGCTCGGCTCTCAGATTGAGGGGATGAGCGAAACTGAGCTGGCCGAAGCTGCCAGCGTGACCAGCGTCTTTGCCCGGCTGGCTCCAGCCCACAAGGAACACATCATCCGCGCGCTCCAAAGTAAGGGACACGTGCTGGGATTCATGGGCGACGGCATCAACGACGCTCCGGCCCTGAAGGCTGCTGATGTGGGCATCTCGGTGGACAGCGCGGTAGATATCGCCAAGGAGTCGTCCGACATCATCCTATTGGAAAACAGCCTTCTGATATTGGAGCAAGGGGTGCTCGAAGGCCGGCGCGTATTCGGCAACATTGTCAAGTACATCAAGATGGCAGCCAGCTCCAACTTCGGCAACATGTTCAGTGTCGTGGGGGCCAGCGCGTTCCTGCCCTTCCTCCCTATGCTGCCGATTCAGGTGCTGACCAACAACCTCCTCTACGATTTCTCGCAGACCACAATCCCCACCGACGAGGTGGATGCCGACTGGCTGACCAAGCCCCGCAAGTGGGAGATTGGCGGGATCCTTCGTTTTATTCTGTTTATCGGGCCGATCAGCTCGATCTTCGATTACCTGACATTCTTCATGATGCTGTACCTGTTCAATTGCTGGCACAACCCGGCTCTATTCCACACCGGCTGGTTCGTCGAGTCACTTTTCACCCAGACATTGATCATTCACGTCATCCGCACAAACAAAATCCCATTTATTCAGAGCTGGGCCAGTTGGCCACTCATCCTCACTTCGATAATCATCGTCGCGGTGGGCGCCGGGCTGACAGTTTCGCCCCTTGCCGGTGCTCTCGGGTTTGTCCCACTTCCATCCCGGTACTGGTTGCTGCTGGCAGTGATATTGGTTTGTTATGTGGTGCTGACCCAGTTGATCAAGACCTGGTTTTACCGCAGATTTGGCGAATGACGGCGGTGGCGAGAAACAGGCATTCTTGACCAAGGTCTGAGGCAGCCACGGAACTCACGGCTAGTCAGCTCGGCATACTGCCTCGGTCACCGCGCGGAAGTGATAACCCAGGATCGCCAAGGTCACTGCAGTGCCGAAGGCGTGGCGGTACCGGATGCCGGTCTCAATGAGCAACTTCCAGTAGCTTGCGCGTGCGTCGCCGAGAATGCCTTGCTTCACGATGGAACGACATAACGCGAGGTACTCCGAGAGCGACCTGCGCGTTCGGGTGGGCTGATAGCGCTCCAGAAACCGCCGGACCCGATCATAGTATGCGTCCGGAGCGTAAATGCGCTTCAAAATCGAACGATACCCATCCAACAAGCATTGTGCAGACATTGTCGGAATGAAACTCAGATTGCAATCGATGTTGTTTCCGTTTGCGTCGCTGACAAGGCGTCCTTCGCGCTCCAGGCGCCGGTACAGCTGCGTGCCGGGAAGTGCCTGGAGAAGCCCTACCATTGCGATCGGGATGGCGCTCTCCTCGATAAACTCAACCTGCCTGTCGAACACATCTTCCGGATCACTATCGAAGCCTACGATAAAGCCGGCCATAACCTCGATACCGTGTTGCTGAATGCAGCGTACGCTATCGAGCAAGCTTCGCTGGGTGTTCTGCAGCTTGTGCGCTTCTTTCAGGCTTGCTTCTACCGGAGTCTCAATGCCCAGGAACACTCGGATGAAACCAGCGGCTTTCATCAACGCAAGAATCTCAGCATCATCTGCCAGGTTCATGGACGCCTCTGTGAAGAATGTAAATGGCCGGCGATGTCGATTGTTCCATTCGGCCATTGCGGGTAGCAGTTGCCTGACGTTCTTCTTGTTTCCGATGAAGTTGTCGTCCACAAGAAACACTGCCCCTCTCCATTTGAGGCGATACAGTTGCTCCAGTTCAGTGATGACTTGAGACACAGACTTCGTCCTGGGCTTGCGCCCGTATATCTCAATAATGTCGCAAAACTCGCAGTTGTATGGGCACCCACGTGAATACTGGATGGCCATCGAGCAGTAATGCCGGGTATTGATCAAACTCAAGTCAGGCAAGGGACTGCGATCAAGGGATGGCATCTCGCTAGCCTTGTATTGCGGCTTTGCTGCACCCCGTTCCAGGTCTTCGGCAAGTGGCGCGATCAGGTCCTCGGCCTCCCCAATCACAACATGATCGGCGTAACGATGCAGGTCCGCGAAACCGCTGGCGATCGGTCCACCCACGACTGTACGTATTCCGCAAGCACGGCACCGAGCCAGGATTGCGAGTAGATTGTCCTTTTGCACCAGCATGCCGCTAACCAGCGCGACGTCGGCCCACGCCAGGTCGGAATCTGTTAGGGCGCGGACGTTCGTGTCGACGAGGCGCTTCACCCAGTGAGTTGGCAGTAGGGCAGCAATCGTGAGCAACCCCAAAGGAGGATACGAAGAACGCTTGCCCTGAAAGGGCAGAGCATGCTTGAAGCTCCAGTAAGTGTCCGGCCATTTCGGATATAGGAGAAGAGCATTCATATTTGCCAGCTCCGCAGCAGCCTCAAGACCGGGTCAACGAACAAAGCCACGCACCAGGGTCCAATGGGGGTGATTCGTACGACGCCTCGCCAGCCGGGAACAAAAAGTCTCCCCGCTGGTCAGAGAGGGCCCGGCGTTTTAGTGGTGTTCCACCAATTCTGCAGCGACTGCCTCGGCTTTAGTCTTGTGCACCGTCCCATCGGGATGGTTTGGCGGAGAATAGATCGTATAGAGCTTCAATAGTGCCGTCTTCGAAGTATTGACCACGTTGTGGTAAGTCCCTGCGGGAACCACGACCGCGTCTCCGTCATGCACCAGGTGCGCCTCCTTTTCGTTAAAGACGAACTTGGCCTCCCCCTGCTCGATGCGGAAGAACTGATCGACATTCGAATGCACTTCATCTCCGATGTCTTCTCCGGGCCGCAAACACATCACGACAAGCTGTGCGTGCTGTGCCGTGAATAACACCTGCCGGAAATATGTGTTTTCCAAAGTTTGTTTTTCAATTGCTCCAACGTATTCAGTCATAGTCACGATCTCCTTCACTCAGGCATTCATGAGTCGGCTTGTAGCGTTCTTCTGGGCGTTCTGTGCGGGGAACGCCGCGCGGGCAGGTTGCTTGCGACCAGCGGAAGCTCGTACGAAGGTCTGCATATATGACTGCGCCACTTGGTCCCAGACCATTCGGCGTGCATAGCTGTAGGCACGTCTACGCATGGCCTCGCGAGCTGCCTGGTTGTCCAGGAGTTCAATTGCCACATCTGCAAGAGCCGCTGGATCCTCGAAGGGAACCAACTCCCCGCGCCCATCGGCCAGGAGTTCGGCAGCGTGCCAGTACGGCGTGGAGATGATCGCCTTCCCGGCGCCCAAGGCGTACGCGAGTGTTCCTGATACGGCTTGTGCCTCATAGCGGTACGGCGTGACGTAGATGTCGGCGGAACCCACTAGCGATGCCATCTCGGGCGGGCTGACAAACCGGTTGTGGAAGACCACGTTCTCCTCAACTCCCAGCTCCTTGGCTAAGGCCTGCAATTGGAACCGGTATCGATCACCCTCACGACGTCTGACGTGAGGGTGAGTAGCGCCCGCGATCACATAAACAACGTTGCTGTGCCGTGACAAGATGCGTGGCAGGGCCTGAATCACGGTTTCGAATCCCTTATTCGGAGACAGCAGGCCGAACGTGAGTAATACGATCTTTCCTTGTGCTGAGAGCGAATCTCTATGAAGAACTGGCTCCGCAAAAGGCAGGTCGGGGATGCCGTGTGGAATGAGGTCAATCTTGCCCACCGGGATCCTAAATACGTCCTGCAAAAACTGGGAAGAGTGTTCACTCATCACAATAAGACGATCAGAGAGTGCGGCGATTTCTTGCAGGACGATCAGCTGGTCGACATCTGGCTCACGAAGAACCGTATGCAGAGTTGTCACCACTGGCAGTTTGAGGTGCTGCAGCAGCCGCAGGACATGGCTGCCGCGCTTCCCTCCAAAAATCCCATACTCGTGCTGTAGACAGACGAGATCGACGTTGCTGGAATTAAGAAAGTCGGCGGCTGCCTGATAGGAGGAGAGATCGCTCTCGGTTATCTCGAATCGCACCCGCACAGGGTAGCTGTAGTCTGATTGGGGGTCGTTGACGGCTACAACCAATACTCCAGCGGCTCCAAACTCATCAGCAATCGCATCGCACAAATCTGTTGAGAAGGTCGCAATTCCACACTGTCGCGGGAGATGGTTCCCGACAACCGCTATCCGCATTGGAAGGGACGGCATGGGTATCCCATATGAGGACGCTGACTTTTTTCCGAACAACAGAGGACTCGCTGTGCGCATCGTGGTGTTCGACTGCATACTCCCGGAGCGGTCCGGCTCGGACATTGCGGGCTCCTTGAACGGTGTGGTCCGGTCGCAACGGTACCGAACCGAAGGTGAAGGCCACACGGGTCCGTCCTGGTGCCCGGGACTCGTGCTGCGTCTCATCAAACGGCCTTTGCTGTCCGCTCAACAGGTTAGTGACCGGAACAGCTATCGCGTGGTATCTCCAGTCGGCGAAGGCTTCGACGACAGGCTAGCAAGCACCTGCTTCCAAGCATCCTGGCTATTTGCCAGACCTACCTTCGTTTCATCATCCAGCCGATCAGAATTCCTACGGTCATGCCTACAGCTAATGACGCTATGACAGTTTCAATCGGGTGTCGCTGCAGGCGCTTGGTTGTATCATCAAAGAACTCTTCGGCAGCATCGCCGCCCTGTCTCACAACACGCCTCGCCGCTCCTACGCCATCTTCAATTGCATCGGCAACCACAGATGTCACGCGAGAAGCCTTGCGCGCAGATTCGGCGATGTGCTCACCGGTTCGTTCCAGCACTGTTTGCGGCATCATTCTCTCCAAGTTCGACGTTGATTCGCTTGGTTTTCGATGGCTCGTAGAACTTTGCAGATTAGATACTGAATGGCTTATCCAGTCTTCAGCTCTGTTAGCTTGTCTTTCAAATCTGCGACGGCTTCTTTAGCATGGCCTATCTTCTGTTGAACTTTGCCTTCCTTCTTTTCGGCTTTCCCTTCGGCTTTCAGATCAGGATCATTCGTGATCTTTCCGACCTCTTGCTTGATCGTTCCCTTCATTTCGTGGAAGCTGCCTTTTAGCTTGTCCTTCGTGCTGGTCTTCATATTCCACCTCGACCCTCGCGAAGCGTGGATTGCGCGTGAGGGCTATCTCTTTATTAATCTCGGGGGGTCTCTGAGGTCTGTGCACAATTGACCATCTCTGCGGGATCTAAATGCAGACCGCCAAGCGACTTCACAGGGTTCGTATGTTGCCGGGAAGTCGCCGGTGATTCCGCGACGAGGGGTGCCTGCTGCCGGGCCACCCTGAGCCGAGACAGAACGTCCCGTGTGTCAGGTTCAAAAATCCCATCGAGAGCATCAACGTCGCGTGCGCATCGTATGTTCCGTTTTGACCAGACACGTGTGAGATCAGAACGAAACAATGGTTTTGGCTTTCGTCCAGACACCCAGACAGGTCCGGGATCTCTGTCTTTAAGTTCTCTCGCTCGGCGCATAGCCCTTTGGAAGATTTGTGGGTCTGTGAGTTTTCGACGATCTACAGCAATTCGCGATCCCCAGAAGTCGGAATCGAGCAGGCAATGCTAGTGACGGACAAACTGTCCCGGTTGCGCGACGCGCTAACTCTCTCGGGGCTCCTCTTGGTATTGCCCGCGATAAATTCAGCCCAAGAGGCAAATCGCCTCCAGCTTTCTCCCCCTGCGCTGCAGGCGGCACGGCTCATTAATGTTGAGTCTCAGCTAGGACCGCAGCCGCCGTGCGGAGATGAGCTCACTCCGTTCTATCCGATCTATCCGGGTTTGGATCATTTGGCGATCGTGAAGTCGTGGAGCAAGTCTGACCTGGGCCTGGACTGGAAACCGCCCCCATGCACCGGTTGGGCTGAAGTGGGCTTTACGACGTTGGTGACCGTAGCCGCACGATTTCCTCATACCTCGGAAGCTAGCGGCTTGTTTCGCCAAATTGGAGCAATTTCAGAACTCGCGGGCATGCGCTACTGGTCAACCACTCACAAGCAGTGGCGAACGCTAATTGTGGACGCCTATGCTCTGACCGGTTTGCAGTCCGGTCGACGCCGCGGAGACTTTACGTCCGATGAGATGAAGGAAGGCAAGGTGCTCTACTTCGAACAGGTCGACAACCTTTCTGGCAAGGCCATCTACCGAATGCACATTGTGGAGGCTTCGGCCAGGCGACTTGTCTTCGATGTGGAGAACGTCAGCACGATGCGCTATTTCCTCATCCCTATCCTTCACCCGGGTGACCTCCAGTCGATGTACTTCCTGGATCGCGAGTCAGAGAGCGTCTGGCGCTACTACAGCATCGTGCGCACAGGAAAGAATGCCAACGGGCTGATCGCGGGAAATGAGTCTTCCTCGGTCAACCGGGCCGTTGCGTTCTATCGCCACCTGGTCGGAATTCCAACCGCCCAAGAGCCGCCGGGAGCGCGATGAAGAAAGAGAGTTGTGAAGCCCTCGCAGCTGCTCCTGCTCTCCATCTGATGCTGCACTAATGTTCAGGAGTCACAATCGAAGGGGCAGCACACGATCCAGAGAACTATTGCCCGGGGCGGGCGATCTTGGGATCAGGGAAAAACGAAAAGCACCCGGCCAGCAAAAGCGCCCAGGCCGCCCCAAGTGATATGCCACTGGCGACGTCGCTTGGGTAATGCACTCCGAGGTAGATGCGAGTCATTCCCACCAGCAGTATGATCCCAACCGTCATCGCCAGAATCGCGATTTGATGCCCGGTTCTTTGAAGATGCCGGCACACAAGAATGGCTATGGTCAGATAGAGGGATGCGGCCGCCAGTGAGTGGCCGCTGGGATAGGACAAGCCCGAAACCTCGACGAGCTGTGGAACGACCTCAGGGCGAGCTCGGTCAATGTAGTCCTTTATTGTGGTCGTTAGAATTCCTGCACCTACGGACGCTGCCGCTAGTTGCAGCGCACCCATGCGGTCCTTCACGAGAAGCAGCACACACAAAGCTATGGTCGAAATAAGCACTACGAGTGTGACCGATCCCAGTGCCGTCAAATCCACGGCCACCACAGTGAGCCAGGGAGTTCGTGCCTTCGCGAAACCAGTTAGGATCGTACGATCCACGCCGGACATCTCGTGCTCCAGCAGTTCAGAAGTGACCTTGATAAAAAGGCCAAAGGCCAGCGAGGCCGTCCCCAACCACCAGGAGGCCTTTATGGCTCGGGCCGAGAATTTGGCTGGACTCGGTTGCATGCCGTATCTCACACATACAGTCTCAACCGCGACGGTTGAGAGCACACAGAAAATCTTCCCCTTACTCGGACGAGAGGCCTGGCTGGACGGGACCATCCGCGGCCGGCGGAACCACTGGCGGACCTGCTTTCTTCAATTGTTCAATTTCGTCCTGGACTCTCGCCCAGTCCTTTGGCTTTCGCTTCGTCGCGTAAGGAGCATCCGGATGCCCATAGAATTCCAGAAGCTCAGCCCGAACCTCGAGCGAAGCACCACTGAAACTCTCCTTCGCCAGCGCGTCGAGCAACTTTGCGTGCGTCTCATCGTTGAGTCGATATATTCCGGGCCCTGTTATCGCACCGGTGTCAAAATTTTCGTTGGGCAAGTCTGGCTGGCCGGAACCTACCTTGGTTAGCAGCTGTCGGTAGCGATCCAGAGTCGAGTTGAAGCTCGCCTGGAATAGTTTTTCCGCCGCAGGCGTTGGTGTTTTGAGTTGCAGCACTTTTAGGGGGCCGACCTTGGGGAGAATCCGAGTAAGGAATGCGAAAAACCTTTCCCAAAAGGTCGGCGGTCGATAGGTCTTTCCCCAGTTCTTTTGGTAACTCGCGCGAGAAAGATTATAGAGAAACTTCTTTCTCGTCATGCTGGGCTGGTCCTTCAAAATCTCGTCTTTCTTCAGGCTCCAGGCAACGCGCGTGGCTTTGGGAAGGAGTTGGCTGACAGCGTGACGGTAGGAACCGAGGACCTCGTCTTCGTTAGTAAGAACGGTTTTCAAATCCAAACCGTAGGTTTCCTGAAAGGCTTGTTCCAGTAGAGGAACCGAAACTCCAAAGCCGATGAAGTCGTGGTAGGTATCGGGAGCGTAACGTCCCTGCGCTACTTCCAGAACGTCGAATCCAAATTCCGTCTTTACGTGTGCGAGCTTGTCTTCTTCATAGGTCACGGAGTCGCCGTATTTGGTTTTCAACTTGGGATACAGGAGCGGGACTGCGCGATTCGTGCCGATGGGGTGACCTTCGTTGTCCGAGGCATAGTGAGCGAGGGCACCAAGCGCAAAGGCATAGCCGTCAAGATCCTTGGAATCGTGGAGAAGGGCCAGGACAAAGTCTCCGCTCCGCACATAGTGCGTCAAGTCGCTGAAGAAAAAACTTCCGTGCGGGTAATAGCCCATGTCCTGGATAATCGCCCCGCCATATGCATAGCCATGTGCTTCTTTGAGTTCTTGTGGCGTGGCACCGGGGAAACGCTTCAACAGTAAGGGGCGTATGTTGGTGTCCCATGCGCTGTCAATGATCGCTTCATGCGCAAGGACGGCATAGGCCGCGGTCTCATTTGGCCAGCCCAAATACAGGACAAGCGCCATGACGATGGCAAGAGCTCTCACAGACCACGTCTCGTCGCGTCCCATTCTCCCCATTCCAACCTCGTAGTGAGTTTAGCTCGCTTCTATCTTACGGGGAAATCACATGCCCGCTTTTCAACGGGGAGTCTCGCTTGAATGTTTTGAATCGGGTCTTCAGCAGCAATTAAGCAGCAGTCCTCCTCCAATCGTTTAAACCGGTCACGAAAGATCGTGCCGCGCAGGCCCCTTGCCAGCTCCCAGCCTGACGGTTCGCGGCTATTGCAAGAGGTGCAGGCCTTTTTGAAGCTGCACCAAAGAGGTTCGTCGTCCGCGCGCAGAAACATTGGCCCCAATTACAGCCACCGCCACAACATCGTCCGTTCTCACTCTGGTCAAAACGAGACAGTTAAGCACCTTTTGCAACGCTTACGCTGGAAGCGTGAGGTAACGCTCGTAAGCGGGAATGTGAGGCAACTTTCATGAAACGACTCGGATTCATCATCACCACGGCAGTTCTGTTCTGTTTTGTCGGAACCACCGCTCCTGCTTATGCTCAGCAGGATCAGCAGGACGAAAAGCAGGCCAAGCAGAAGGAACAAGCCCAGCCCGACAAACAGGCGGGCCAGCCTAAGAACGCCCAGCAGCAGAAGCAGCAACAACAGAACCAGCAGCAAAAAGCCCAGCA
>PLBE01000139.1:720-2611 GCA_003134435.1 Acidobacteriaceae bacterium | reverse complement strand
GATCAACGACACGATGTTGGCAAGCTCCCGAGGTGTTCTCAGGCCATTGCCCAGCACATTCGCAAGACTGTCGGCTTTAGGCACAAGCCGCTCTCCTGTTTCCAGTTGCATTCAGATTCTCCAAAGCTGGTTCGCCGCAAACAAGTCCCGGCAGTAATGCCCTCTTACGGACGAACACATAAGCAGGTCATGGGTGTTATGCGGATGAGCTTTGGAGGAGGCGTTTCAAGAAATCTGACAATGTCGCCGCTCACCCAACGAGAGGTTGGTGGCAGCGACAACAAGATTGTGGAAGGAACGCCATAGTTTGACGCTAGCATGGCACGAAGAATTAGGTCAACGTCTAAGCGATGCGATGAGCATGAAATCAGGTACCCAAGTTCCATCGGCCTTAAACCTTGCATCGACGCCGGTGCCATGAGCCTTCAGATCCGGAAATTGCCGGATGGATTAGGGGAAGCCAACTAGATCCCGAGAGAGCGCGGAAAGCGCGCAAGCTCTTCCGGAGTCGAACCATTCGGAACGGAGCAGCCAGGGGCGGCAATGTATTTCGCTCCTGCTTCGTCCCTTGCCTTCGTCCATTGCGTCCGCATCTCGGCCACCGTCAATTTCTCGAAGTCGATCTCATCCACTCCGCCCGCGATCGGCTGCGAATATAGCTTGCGCACCTCGGATATGGGTATCCCGCTCGTCTTCACGGAGTATTGAATAATCGGCGCGTTGAAATCTCGGAACTGAGTGAGATAGGGCCTCTCGAGGTAATGCAAATGGAGAACTGTAAGCTTTGTGTCAGAAAGCGCATCGAAGATGCGTTTGTCGTAAGGGCGGGTATATCGCTCATAGTCTGCGACGGAGCCGAATTTGCTTTCTGCATTGAAGATACTGACGAGCGCGCCGGATGCGCCAATGTTCTTTGTGTGCCGGATATGGTTGATGGTCGATTGAGTGATCGCTTCCAGCGCACCATGCCAGGCATCGGGATTTTGCTGCTGAAAATCATGAAGGCTCTTGATCTGCTTTTCCTCAACCTCTTCCGATTTCGCCAATCCTGCAAACTGAGGCTGCGATTGAAACAGGATCATGGCAGTCATATACGGGCCATAAATCGTGTCGATGAAATAGGCGTCTCCATTCAGTCCATCGCGAACGAGTTGAAGCGAGGTCAACTGCTCAGGAAACGGTGAGTCCAGCGGCTTCAGTTCGTACCACTTGCCGGTTGTCGATTGCGGATAGTCGAAATCGTTCATGACCTTGACGATGTCGGTGTTGTAAGCGCGATGGAATTCGAGATGATCCTGTGCCTCCAGTTGTGCCGTCGGTCTCTTGTAATGGTGGTAAAACGTGAACGGCGGTCGGTCGAGGTCCTGTCCTCGAAGGGCGCGATCAACGCGCTCTTTGTGACTTAAGGATGACGAGCTCGTCTTCCCGGCGAAAGCAGGTTTTGCAAGCGCAAGACCCGCAGCCGAAGCGGCAGCCAAAAAATTGCGTCTATTCAAGGTCAGATCCTTTCGAGAAACTTCAACAAGCTCATGATCGGTTCACATCCGCTAGCGTTTGGGTTAATCGCTTCAACTGCGCACTGCAGGGTCGCGTTGANNCAACTGCGCACAGCAGGGGCGCATTGTCTGCCAGAAGAATAGCGCAGTACCGGCGCTGATCGGAAGGTGTTGAAGCTCGCTTATATCCCCTACGACCGAATGTCGGGTCAAAAATGTTCCGAACCTTTATCCGGGAGCTGTGATTCATTCATAGCTTAATGCGGTAGGTTTGGCCGCAGCCAGCCATACACCCAGGTACCCGCAAGGGCGCTTACCGCAGCCACAATCATCACGGTCACGCCGTTGCCGATGAGAGCGAAGAGCGGGCCCGGGCATGCGCCCGTAAGAGCCCA
>PLBE01000139.1:0-715 GCA_003134435.1 Acidobacteriaceae bacterium | reverse complement strand
ATAATGCCGTACATGCGGAACGATTGGAAGTGGAACATCTCCTGAATGCGAAACCAGGAGAGGACCTCTGAGCGCGTAAGCACCACGCCGAAGGCAACACCAAGGAGCAGGTAGACAAGCAGGAATGCGGGTCGGATCTTCTCGTCCGCACCGGACGTGCCACAACCGTCGAAATCGGGAAGAGGCTTGTCGGTCATATTCGCCCAATAACAAACGGCAGTATGAAATAGGTAACCGCAAGGCCACCAGCAAAGAAGCCAAAGACAGCAATCAGAGACGGCAGCTCAAAATTTGCCAAACCACTGATGGCGTGGCCTGAAGTGCAGCCGCCTGCGTATTGAGTTCCAAAGCCGACCAGAAATCCGCCGACCACAATGGAGATGAATCCGCGCAGCGTGAGCAGCGCATGCCAGGTGAAGAGCTCATGCGGAGCCACACCGGAGAAGTCGTGAATCCCGCTGTGATTTAAGGTGGCCACTGTCGCCGGGGAAATGTTGATGGCATAAGGCGCGCCGAAGTGAGAGGCCAGAAATCCGCCGATAAGGACCCCGGCAAGAAACACGAGATTCCAGAGCCCCTTGCTCTTCCAGTCGTATTGAAAGAATTCAAGTCGGCTGGGAAGGATGGCTGAGCAAAGATGGCGAAGATTGCCTGAGATGCCGAAGACCTTGTTGCCGGCCAGCAACAACGCCGGAACGAAGAGTCCAATGAGCGG
>PLBE01000069.1 GCA_003134435.1 Acidobacteriaceae bacterium | reverse complement strand
CGCTGTTGGCCACAAGATCCATCGCGCTGCGATGAACGTTTTCCTTGATCGCCGCCTCGACAAGATCATCGGCCTTGGCGTAAGTTTTCGCTTGAGTTACGGCAGGACTAATCTTTTCTACGATAGCGTCCAGGTTCGGGCTCGGCATCTTTTCATCGGAACAGGCTGCATTCACCGCGCCACATTTCTGATGTCCGAGCACGACCAGCAGAGGGCTATGCAAGTGATCCACCGCGTACTCGATGCTTCCGAGCGCCACAGCGTCAGCGACATTCCCGGCAGTCCGCACCACGAAGATGGCTCCCAGGCTCTGGTCGAAAATCAGTTCTGGACCAACCCGACTGTCGGAACACGAGAGGATGATCGCTTTCGGAGATTGTCCGGAAGCCAGCTTATGGCGCAGGGAAACCAGGTTGCGCGTCTGGGGCTTGCCAGCGTCAAATCGGCGATTGCCGGCCATCAGACTATCCCAGACTTCAGCCGCGGACGGTGCAGCGTGACTGGGAGCATGCGATGAGTGTTGCGCGGGAGCGGTAGGCGGGGTTTGTGCGATTCCCGAACCTGCGAGCGTTAACACAAGACTAAGGCACAAAGTGCGAATCATGAATCTTTCCTCCAGATTGAATCTCTATCTGCATCTCCGGTCGGCTTTAGGATGGTTAGCATCACGGTATCGCTCTCCGGGAGTATCTGATACTCGACGAAGCGCGGAATCTCAAGCCATTTGCCGCTGTATTCCACCAGGGCGCCGTTGATCGCAATTTTGCCGGTCCCACGAATGAAGCACAGCGTGGCGGCAGAGGTCTCGTAACGGTACTCTACGCCCTTCTCGTTGGGTTTGATGTAGGTCAGAGCGCCCAACGCAAAATCGTCCTTATGCACATGGATTCTTCGATTTCCAGACAGCTGTTGGACGCTGAACTTGGTGCCAGATTCAGTCATTGTGATTTCTCCTTCGTAACTGCCGAACGCGTTGCGAACTTCTCGCGTTTGATATTGCACCCCTTGGGCCAACTTGCGAGTCATTGCAGGCACTGGGTTTACGCAGGTCGGACGGTCACGGCTCAGTTGGAAATTCCTGAAAGTTCGTGAGTGGAGGGGCGAGGCGGAATAGAGGGAGACTCCTCTTTGACCATGGTTTGATTCAGCGGTCGATTTCTAAGCACGAGCGGCTAGGCAAATCTAAAGGGGCGCACGGTTACTGTGGCAGTGGCGGATCTAGCATCCCCTGAAACGAAGTTCCGAGAAACTTCCCGGTCGCGTCGAAATCCCAGTTGAAAATGGCCTGCCCAGCGCTTGCGCAGGCATGACAGCCGTTGCGCAGCGGGTAGGCTACGGTGAACTGTATCCCGCCATCGGGGCCGACCTGGGAGTTCGGCCATATCTTTCCGTCACGATCTCCAGGCCAGACATCGATGTTGGGAAATTGCAGCTTGGCGTCCTGGAACTGGGAACTCATTTTCATGGTTTTGACGTCGAGCAGCTTTAGATCTTCAACATTGACGATTTGCGGCTGTCCATTCAGCAGAAGTAGCCCGTAGTTCGTATTAGCGCGCAATGGGTACGTGACCCAGGCGAATGCTACCGGGCCTTCGTCCTGGAACCCCGTCATAATGGCAAACTCGCCATGACTTTCCTTGTAGAGTTCTCGCGTAAAACTTAGGGCGGCAGCTGGCGCACCGGCCGGCGCCATCTGGCCGATCATGCATTCTGGTATTGAGGTAAGAATCTGGTCGCAGACAGAATGTGCCGTATTCATGAACTGGGGCGGTATCTGCCAGACGGCCGAAGCCCCGATCTTGGTCGGCGGCTGCTCCGACTGTGCAGTCAACCATACAGCCAAGGAAAGAAGAACAGCTAGCAATTGATAGGAGTAACGCATGTCTGTCCTCAGAATTCCGAATGGTACTTCCTCTTATGTCGAACCTTATCAGCGTTGCCGAAGCGCCTGTGCGGCAGGCGCTTCGATACGCTCGTTGTAATTAGGCTGCGTCGCTGGCAACAGCGCTGCGAAGCGTGAATCCGGCTCCCAGAGCCAGCAGACCGAGCATCCTAACAAGGGTAGGGGGCTGGTCGTCGTAGGTAGCGCTTCCGCAGTCATTACAGTGTCATGCACTTCGGCGACTTCGACCTCCTCTCCGCTAGGCTCCACTGCCTTCACCGGGGCCTGCGGCAGAAGAGGAGCCGGAGCTTTCGCTTTGGACTTCATGGATTTTGGCTGCTGCAGAGAATCCAGGAGTCCGAGTCCCACGAATAGCCAAGAAGCGTTATAGATCTTTGGTCAGTTTCATAAGACGATTTAAGCATTACCAAGACGTTATCCAGAGCACCTAGTTGGCATAGAACCGGCGTTTGTCGATTTTGAGTGCGCGAATCTTGGAATCCAGCGTCGAAGGCGGCATGCCTAGCTTTGCCGCGGCGCCAGATGAGCCGGACACTCGGCCTTTGCATTCCGCCAGCGCAGCTTCGATGAGTTCCTTTTCTTGTAAAACCATCTCTTGTGAAAGCGGCCGAGCCGGGCTGGCCGCGGTCGACAACCAGCTTTCATCCACCGAGAAGTTCTCGGAGTCGCACAGGATCGCGGAGCGTTCGATGACATTCTGCAGCTCGCGAATATTGCCGGGCCAGGAATAGGACTGCAACCGATCCAGACTTTTCTTGTCGATACTCTTTACATCCTTGCCCGCTTTGCTGCAGTAACGGTGGATGAAGTACTTGACGAGAAGCCGAATGTCTTCTTTCCTCTCTCGCAGCGCAGGAATTTCCAGCGGAAACACGTTGATGCGGTAGTACAAGTCGCTGCGGAAGGTGCCGGCTTCGATGGCAGCGGGCAAGTCACGATGCGTGGCGGCGATGACACGGACGTTGGCGCGAATGGTCTGGTTGCTGCCAACGCGCTGAAATTCCCTCTCCTGCAAAACGCGCAAGAGGGCGACCTGTGTCTCGGCCGGAAGCTCGCCGATTTCATCGAGGAAGAGAGTACCTCCTTCGGCCAGTTCAAAGCGGCCAATGCGACGCTGCAGCGCTCCAGTGAAGGCGCCTTTTTCATGTCCAAACAATTCCGATGCGATCAGGTCTCGTGGAATGGCGGCGCAGTTTACGCTCACAAAAGGACGATCCGCACGATCGGAACGCTTGTGAATTGCGCGGGCGATCAATTCTTTGCCGGTGCCAGTTTCACCCGTGATCAGGACTGTAGAGTCGGTTCGCGCGACTTTGGTGACGCGCGCCAGTACCGCCTGGAGACGCGATGAGGAGCCGACAATTTCTTCGAACATCGACATCGCATCGATTTCTTCCCGCAAAGCAAGATTCTCGCGCTGAGCCTCTTCTTTAGATCGCTTATGCTCATCGATATCGATCCGGGTGCCGCACCAGCGGACAACCCGGCCTTGTTCGTCGCATAAGGGAAAAAGTTGGTGCAGGAACCAGCGGTACTGGCCATTCTTGCTCCGAACGCGCGCTTCGGCTTCGACAGGTATTCCGTGCGCTATGGCATCCCGGTATGCTCCCAGAAGCGCTTCGAGATCCTCAGGATGAATAATTGCGCCGAGCCGCTCTGTTGGAGTGATCGCGTCAATCCGCCCGAGATATTCCCGCGCTGCGCGATTAACAAAAGACAGGGTTGCATCCGGCTCGAGGATGAACATGTGTTGTGGTACAGCGTCCATGACCTGCTCAATGTGGCGAGCGCTGACGGCGACAGCCGAATCCGCGGCGATCAGATTCTCGAAAACATGGAGATCCACGGGCGGAGCCATAGGATAGGCAGAGTGGGTCAGACCAAATGACTGCAGTTCCCCACCGGGAATCGAAGCCGCCTCAATGTCCGGAACCAAATAGCTCATTGCAATTCTCCGCAAGCCTCAAATCTTCGTGCTTGATGGAGGTACTATGCAGGCTATCGAGCTTAGACCGCATCTGGCGATATGCAGTTTTTTCAATCCGACCGCGGTCTACTCGTCCAATACTACTTTTCGGATATTTCGGATGTAAGGTTGGGGGAAAGAGTAAGAGTGTAGCGCCACTGGAACAGAGAAAGAAGGAGGGGAGGTTTATGAACTGACTGCGCCAGGGATGATGATCTTGCGCCGGCCGAAGAGGTAGGCATCCAGGGAGATTGCCCCGGGCCCCAACAGGAGAATCGCGATCGCCACCGCAATTGTGTTGACATTCAGACAGCTCAAGGAAGAAACCCACGCTGGATGCCACAGCCAGACTGCTATGCCCGCCAGTGCTGAAACGCCAGCCACGAGCGGGGTCAGGAAACCAAGCACAAGAGAAGTTCCAGCGACAAGAGCGAGCACGCCGATGGCTAACCCCTCCAAGTGCACCTGAGAGGCCTGCACGCAGGCGAGACCGTCGACAAGCAGCCTTACGCCGATGGCGCTTCGCAACAATAGCAATCCTATGGCGGGCAAGCCAGCCGGGAATTTTGTGTACCGCCGCTTCAAGCTCTCTTTCCCCTCAGTCGCGAGTGAAGCCACTCGCACAAAGACTACCGGTTAACAGGCTGACGAGAATCTGCCGAATTTTAGATTTTCGGATACTACTAAAGTGGTACTTTCTTGAATCTCGAAGGGCTGAGCCCGGCACGGTGTGATTGGCTTACAGGTGGATGATGCCGCGGCGGACTGCAATGGTAATCGCTTGGGTGCGATCGCTGGCGCCCAGCTTCTCCATAATATGTTGGATGTGAACCTTGACCGTGCCTTCGGAGATGAAGAGGCGGTCAGCGATGTTGCGATTGCGATTGCCCTCGGCAACATGCTGTAAAATCTCGATCTCGCGGGCGGTGAGTGCTTCATCGCTCATATGGT
>PLBE01000029.1 GCA_003134435.1 Acidobacteriaceae bacterium | reverse complement strand
AGCTCTTCGCCCAAGGCAATGACCGCGTTCAAGTGGCGTATTTCGACGTTGGCAAACACAACTCCGCCCCTCGTTCCAGGATTTGTAAGACCAGAAGTTTCGTCCTGCCATTTATGCGTGAAGCGACGAGTGGTTAGGAGATTGGAACCCGGCCAGCTCTGAAAAGTTTCTTAAAGGGCTAGAAAAACTTTCGATCTGTTGCTCCTGAATACCCGCTCCAGAAGGCGGTTCTGGCAGCTGTGCCATTTGCGGTGGCTTTGGACGATTTGCTCGGCTTCCTAGGCCCAGCTACTCGAACTAGCCTATTCGGTCCGGATGGGCATGAATTGGATTCACTTCCGTATACGTAGTGCAGGCTCGTCGGATTGCGTTGAGCGTAGACTCTTCCTGCAGTGACAACTTTGTGTCCAGGGATCGGAAGTGGAGACGGACATGGCCAAAAAATCAACGGTCAAGACAATTGTGGTCAAAGGGCTCTGGAGCAACAGTCAGTGGACGGTGCGATACGGGAGAGTGAATGCGGGTCGGGGCTCAACCGGAGCGAAGAGGCTATTCCGCATAATCGGCGAGAAGCTGCCGTACGAGGCAATCCACGCCGTCGAGAAATACATGAAGAGCAAAGGCATGTCTAGGAACGGCGTGTACCTCGCTCATGATTCAATGGGGTGCCCGCGCTACATTGGCCGCGGAACGATTTTCTCGAGACTTGTCGCGCGCCAGAAGGCACAAACGCTTGAACTCAAATATTTTTCGTTCTATGTAGTGGAAGAAAAGAAGCATGAACGGGAAATTGAGACTCTTCTCATCCGTGCCGCTGGCCCGCTACTCGAATTCAATACGAAGAAAAAGCGGGTCACAATACGCACTGGCAATCTCCTCGACTATGAGGCCGGAACCAAGTTCTTTGAGCGTCGCTATGAGCGAGGACGAAAATCAAAACGCAAGAAGTAACGAGTCATCGATTATTCCTTAGATGCTCATATTGACTCAATTTCAAAATGACGCTCTAATTCTCCCTACTCTCGCAGGACAACGGACGATACTGACCGGGTTCTACGAATCTAAGGCATCGAGAGGCGTAGTTCGCATGCTACCTCCGGTTGTCGACATCACTTCGCTATACGCCGTCGAGTCGCTCTTTCGTCCTGGCACTCGCGATCCTTGGGGCGAAAAGCTTGCGGGTCGCCTTGCGGACCTCTTCATATTCAGCGACAAAGGTCGATTTACAATGCCGCTGCGAGCGGAGGCTGCGACGGTGGCTGACCCCAGCCTTCCTGTGGTTCTCGCTGAACTGCAACGGCGTGATTCTGGCGTATTCGATCCATTACCTTATGTGGTGAACGAGCGACCTAGGCTAAACAATGAATATCTCGAACCAGCATTTCGATCATTCGCAACATGGGCGTCCAACAACAAGGGGGCGTTCAAACAGTGGCTCACGTTCCATCGCGAGGTTCGTACAACGCCGAGAGACATCACGTACGTCAGGCCCAATTCTGTGTTTGACATCTCCGCGCTTGTGGACGTTGAGGAGTTCCAGCACTTGCGTGTCGCGCTCAACGAGTCCTCCGAGGATCTCATTTACGCTTTCGACATAGTTCTCAGATATCCGCTCTATGGCGAACTGGCTGGCAGCGGTTCGTATTTTTTAGCCCATCCTATTAGGGAGCAACAGAACTCCCCGATTATCGCCGTGGAACCCGGTAAGCCCCCAAATGTCCCGGTTTCGTTCAGTCAAGCAGTGACTGGCATGGTCTCGTCGATGACGATAGACGAGTACACCAGCTTCTTGCATGAGGCGAGGGGGCTGATACGCGATCGGAAAATAGATCAGCTTCAGGTCGGAGCGATAGATCGAGATACGACTCGCGAACTCGCGAGCCAATTGGGTCTGCCGGCTCGATTGAACAAAGCGGGACGCACCGTCGGAATTGCTGCTGGAATAGTCGGTATGGTCGGTGCCGTGCCCGCTTTTGGACCCGCAGCAGCAATTGCTGGTGGTCTGATCACGATTGTCTCAGCCGCCTGGACCGGCAGCGTCGGCAGGACTCCGGGACGAGTGAAGTGGTTGCGTTGGGCGTTAGAGTGGGACCTGGAGCATCAGGCTAGCGATATTCTATGAGGATGTCTCTCGCCGCCAAGGAAACAGCCTGAAGAAAACCGACAGCTGCATCTTGGTGCTAGAGTCACTTCAGGTCAAGGAGAGTTCTTCGAGGCCTTGCGTGCTGCGTTGAAATCAAAAGTGAGACCCCGTTTCCGAAACCCTTCCATTTCCGAATCCTCAATCAATTTGAAGTGAACATTCCATACTTCTGTTACGGCAAGCATGTACCGAGTTCCGTAGACTAGAATCGGCGTCACAAACATGTCATCTGTGATTTGCAGCGTCCCGCCAACCACATTGAACATAGCGCCTGCTGCCGACGAATGTGCTGCATTAGAAAGAAATCTGTAATCCACCTCGTAGGATTGTTGCAGGTTCAACTTGCTCGCCAGATCGGCGAAACTCAATCCCGACCAATTAGGCAAGGGTTTTCCGCCTCAGTGATCACTTCAAA